>DAINOH010000036.1:0-41828 GCA_036735485.1 Draconibacterium sp.
TAACAAGTTCGTCAGATTTTACGGTTGCAATAGAAGAAGTCAGGTCTTTTACAGTCATTTTACCATAACCTACCACAATCACCTCATCAAGTCCAACCACCGATTCTTCCATCACAATATCGATTGTACCCTGGTTCTGAACCAGAACTTCCTGGGTAACAAACCCAATAAAACTATAAACAAGCGTTGATCCGCTTGTAACTTCGAGGTTATAACCCCCATCGATTCTGGTAACTGTTCCGATTGTTGTTCCTTTCACCAGGATTGAAACTCCCGGTAATCCCGCTCCTGTATTGTCGGTTACTTTACCACTGATGGCCGTTTTTTGCTGTGCAACCGCAAAAAGCACCGACAAAAGCAGAAAAAAGAATAGACATAGTTTTCTCATAATGCTTTTTATTTGAAATTAGTTTCAGACCGAAAGGTAGAGCAGTTTAAAGCCAATAGAAATAAAATCCCTACACTTCTGATTCTTCATATGAAGTGAATAGCTTTTATAACCTCATCAGTACCTCATCTACCTAAAAATACTTTATCCATAAACAATTGATTTAATTTATTTTAAAACATATTGAAACTACTCTGGTTTATAAAATAATAATTCATAATTTCGTTTGTTTTTGGCAAGAAAAGACATGTCCTTTGAATACCCGTTAAAAAATTGCTATTTTAATCTTCGTTTATTTATGTGCTGGGTGGAATGAGATACAGAATTTTAAACATAAAAAAAACAGTTTTGGTCCTGCTTCAATTTTACTTGATCATGACCACCGGAAATGTTTTCGGAGAAATCATACATTTTCAGAAATCGGATTATAAAGGCGCCAATCAAAACTGGAGTGTGAGTACTTCGGAGAACGGGCGTATCTATTTTGCCAATCATCACGGGTTAGTTGAGTTCGATGGTACAAGCTGGAAACTATATAAACTTCCTAATCAACCTGTTATCAGGGCGGTAAAAGCAATTTCAGATTCACTTATTTTTACAAGTGGCTACATGGAACTCGGATACTGGACACGTGATAAATTCGGAAATCTGAATTACCATTCATTGTTATCGAAAGCCAATCCTCATTTTACCCGAAACATCGAATTCTGGAATATTGCCGTAAATGAAAGCTCTGTTTTTTTCCGATCTTTTAATCCGGTAATTCTTGAATATACAAATGACTCAATTTATGCTGTTGATCTTATTGGCAATCCGGGTGTCATGAACAAAGTAGGTGACAAAATTCTTGTTGCTGTTGGTGATGTTGGTATTTTTGAAATTAAAGATCACAAAGCCATACCATATCTGACCGGTGAATTTTTCAGATCAAAACAAATCCGTTTTCTTCTCGCTACCAAAAATCAAAAGTTACTGATCGGTACATCAACTCACGGAATTTTTGAATATGATGGGAAAAACATACTACCATGGCATCAGGAATGGACAAAATATTTTGTGGATAATGAGTTAAACCGTGGATTGTTTGCCAATAATCAACTGATTTTAGGATCGATAAAAGACGGGATTTTGATTTTTGATGAAAAAACGGGTGAAATCCGCAGGTATAATGCAGAGGGTGGACTTGGCAATAATACGGTTTTGGGGATTGAAACGGATAGTTGGGGTAATATCTGGACAGCTCTCGATGATGGTATCGGATTTATTTCTGAACATCAGGAAAAAAGCTATAAAATTGAGCCACTGCCCGGAATCGGGGCTATATATTCAATTGCAAAACTTAACAATTTGCTTTACCTGGCCACCAACCAGGGATTGTTTGTAAAACCTGAAAATGATAAGGGTGAAAAATTTGACTTTGTTCCGGAAACTCAAGGACAAATATGGGATTGCCAGGTAATTGGCGATCAGTTATTTGTTAACCACAATAGTGGAACTTATCTTGTTAAAGGTTCTGCTGCACAAAAAATTGCAGATTTTTCAGGTGGCTTGTCAATAACCCGCGATACCAAAAATCCAAATTTGTTGATTCAGGGAACCTATACAAATCTTATGGTATTCGTGGAAACCGGAAATTCAATAAAACTCAGAAACAGCATTGAAGGATTCCGTGATCTGACACGTTTTGTGGAAATCGACCACAGGGGAAATATCTGGGCCAGCCATATGTACCAGGGTGTTTACAGAATAAGGACGGATGATAAACGAGAAAAGCTTATCAATTCAGAATATTTTGGCAACGAAATTTTTGGCAGTAACCATTCGGTAAATGTTTTCAAAATAGAAGACCGAATAGTTTTTACAACTTATAATAAACTTTTCACTTATGATGATTTGAATGACACGATTGTTCCTTATGATGAAATTAATAATCAACTCGGAAAATATGCCCGCTCGCACCGGGTTATTTCGGCACCCGATCATCACTATTGGCTGATCAGCAACGATTTTATCGGGTTGTTTTCAGCTTCGGCCAATAAAATGAATCTTGTGAAAGAATACCCAACTTCTGTTTTTTCAGATCCACCGCTTTTGGATGGATATGAAAATATTTTGCCTACCGGAGAAAAAACTGCCATTTTGAGTTTATTGAATGGAATTGCCTGGCTTGATGCTAACATTAATGATACCCTTGCCGTTTTTGAAAAGTATATGCCTGAAATCCGTGAAATTCGGGTTTATAATAATCGTGATAAAGTCATACATCTCCCGCTAAATACACCGATTGAACCCCTGAAATTTAGCTTTAACAATATCAGGTTTCGGGTTTCATTTCCACTTTTGAACGGACAACCTGTGAGTTTCAGGTATTATATTAAAGACCTTTCTAAAGACTGGTCAGATAACTCCTTTAACCCTGAATTCAGTTTTGAGCGTGTACCTCCCGGGAAATATATGCTTGAAATAAAAGCAGTTGATTTATGGAAAAACGAAAGCCAGGTTTGTACCTATTCTTTTGAGATTTTGCCTCCCTGGTATTCTTCAAAACCAGCCGTAATTATCTATACGGTTTTATTTGTTATTGTTCTTCTGCTATTCAGAAACTGGGGAATCAGGCAAACACGCAGAAAAGAAAAAGAACAACACGATGCGCGTGAAAAGGAATTGATAAAGCTGCGCAACGAAAAGCTGGCCAATGAGGTGGAACATAAAAGCAGGGAACTGGCCAGTTCCACCATGTCGTTTATCAAAAAGAACGAATTTCTGATGGAATTAAAAACTATTATTGAAAAGCACAAAAACGAACTGGGCAGCCGTTATCCCGATAAATATTACAATTACCTGAATAAAAAGATTGACGAAAACATCTCGAACCAGGATGACTGGCAAATCTTTGAGAACAATTTCGAAAGGGCCCACGAACAATTTTTTACAAAAATGAAATCAAACTATCCCGACCTTACTCCCGGCGATTTACGTTTATGTGCTTATCTTCATATGAACCTTTCGTCAAAAGAAATTGCTCCTTTGCTTGGTATCTCTGTTCGAGGGGTTGAAAATCACCGGTACAGGCTTCGCAAAAAAATGAACCTCGAACACGACGAAAACCTTGTGAACATGATTACCGGAATGTAATTTCTTTTTGTTTTTATGCGTTTATTCCACGGTCCATTCAACCGAGTCGTCTCCAGTAAAAAACTGAATATTAAAAGTTAGCAGATTTTGTATTTTTTCATGATATGAAGTTTAGTATCTGCTTATTAATAACTTATCCCTTCATCGTAATTGAATAATGCATAACCATCTCCTTCGAGATAACCGGGTACATCTTCCTTATTATTTTCAACTGCTTCATCAGAAACCGGAGTGGAAAAAGGCATTTTCCCGGTTGGATTAAACTTCCCGGTAATTACATCGAGCAGGGCATCGGGAGTTGTTCCGAAAGTTGCCAAAACCCCAACTACATTTTTTGTGTCGTTGCTGTAAACCTCATTTATTACCCACGGATTGGTGTAATTAACAATTAAAACCGTTGGTTTTTTTGCAGAAATCCGATTCACATAATCAACATCAACCCCGCATTTCGAAAGCGAAACTGAAATGGGTTCACCAGTTGAGCGGAACAATGAATTGCCGCCGGGTTGTAACCAAAGTAACACTAGTTCTGCTTCTTCCGGCGTTTTCACAAATTCAATTTCATATTGATTGTTGTTTTCAGCAAAAATATTCGGGCCATCAGTTTGTGTTTGGCTGCTGTTTCTGCCTCCCGAACTTTTAGGTAATGATTCGAAATAAACTTTGGTTTTTGGTTTTACAGGCAACGCATTATTTTCGTTTCGCAGCAAAACAATCGATTTTCGCATCGCCAGCGCAGCTCTTTCCCTGAACTTTTCGTTGCTTACTATTTTTTCAGCCTCGTCTGCATTTACATACGGATTTTCAAATAACCCCAATTCAAACTTTTCTTTTAACAAACGTACAACCGAAGTGTCAATTAAAGCCAAATCCACAGCGCCGCATTTAATCACTTCTATCAGTATTTCGGGGTCGGACTCTCCAGAAAAAAGGTTGGTGCCGGCTTCAATGGCTTTTTTGTAGCGTTCCTGTTTTGAAAGGGTTTCAACACCCCATGCCATGCGAGTAAGAATGCCGGTATCGGAATTAACAATCCCTTTAAATCCCATCCTTTTCCGTAGCAAATCATTCACAATTGCTTTATTGTAGGCAAAACCAACCTCTTCAAATTCAGTGCCTTCAGGTAACGAATAGTAAGGCATTATTGCTGATGTACCCGCATCAATTGCCGCTTGATACGGAATCAGGTTATTTTCGAACATTCCGCCCGGATAAATGGCAGCTTTTCCCCACTCAAAGTGCGAGTCCTGACCATCTTTTCCTGCACCGCCACCCGGAAAATGTTTGGTGGTGAGGGCAACAGATTTTGAATGTAATTTCTCACCCTGAAAACCAAGGACAATTTCACGCATCATTTTTGCCACCCATTCCGAATTTTCTCCCAGCGTTCCGTTTACCCTCGACCAGCGGGGTTCGGTTGCAAGGTCGGCCATGTACATGTAGCCTTTTCGTAAACCCACGGCGGCCCATTCCTGGCGCGAATAATCAGCAAATTCGCGTACCAGCGGAAGGTCGCGCATGGCAGATAACCCAAGCTCGCCGGGCCATGCAGTAAAAACTGTAACACCCACGCTGGTTCCCAGCGAAGCATTTGTGGTAATATGATTTCGCGGGTTCGATGCAACAATTGCCGGAATTCCAAGCGGTTCGCTTTCGCAAAGTTCCTGTAATTTATTAGCCCATTCAGCAGTAACTTTTGCACTTTCGTTTGCCCTGAGAATAAAATGCCGGTTGTGAAATTCCTTCACCATTTTTGTTGTTCCCGCAGGGCGTCCCATATTTGCAATAAACGCACCTTCGGGATTTTGCGCGCCCTCACGTGCACCACCGCGGTTTCCCTGACGACCGGGTTCTGCATTTACCGGTCTGTTTTGTCCAAAACCAGCGCCGCCACCACCGTCTTCTGAAAGGTCGCTTGCATTGAGTTTTCCTTCTGAATTTTCGGCTGCTCTTGTTCCAACCATGTTCAGCGAATTTATCAGCATAAAACCGGCCTTTTCTTCAACCGACATTTTTGAAAGCAAATCCAGGCTTCGTTCATTTGCCGAAAGCCGCCAGTCTTCGTATTTGTCGAGCTGGCCGTTTTTATTTAAATCTTTAAACTGATAACCATCCTCTTTCAAAATGCTTGCTGAACGCACTCCCAGTTCGGGTTGAATGATTTCAGGTTTTTGTTTACAGGATAAAAAACTTAGCAGAATAGCACTGAAGAATAAAAAGCTTATTCCTTTGAGAGAAAAAGTTTTTGGTTTCATTCCGGATAAATTTTGATTGTTTCGATGGCCTAAATTATTTTAAAAAATTGTACCAATCGTCCCAAGTGTTGTATTGAAACCTATTTCTGCTACAAATATTTCGGTGAATTCAGAAGAGGTTAAAAAGGATTCATTGTTTATTAATCCATTTTAATGATGATTTTCTGGCAAAATTGCAATCCAATTCAATCTCCATTGAGATAAAATGGTTGAGCACTTTTCTGCTGTTCTTCAGATTTTCGGCATCAGTTTCAGCACGGTTCCCGGGTCGTTTAAAACCACGTAAATAGCACCATCAGGACCCGTTTGAACATCGCGCACACGTCCCTGCCCTTTCAGAATCACTTCTTCATGTGTTACTTTATCACCTTCAATATCCAGCAATCTTACTTCTTCATATTTCAATGCGCCTACAAGCAATTTGTTTTTCCATTTTTTAAACAAGTCACCGGTATAAAAATCGAGACCACAAACCGCAATCGAAGGGCGCCAATACAGGTTGGGCTGTTCCATCCCCTGCTGATGAGTGAGTTCGGTAATAATTGATCCGTCGTAGTTAATGCCATACGAAATTACCGGCCAGCCATAGTTCTTCCCTGATTTTATCAAATTAAGTTCGTCGCCACCCATCGGGCCGTGTTCGGTAGCCCATACTTCATCTGTTTCAGGATGTATGGCAATTCCCTGAATATTCCGGTTCCCGAATGAATATATTGATTTAATTGCTTTCGGATCATTAATAAATGGGTTATCATCCGGAATCGAACCATCTTTGTTAATTCTGTGCATTTTGCCATTTGGCAATGAAATATTCTGAGCATCCTCCTTAATTCCCCGTTCGCCAATGGCAAAATACAAATACCCTTTTTTGTCGAAAACAATCCGGCAGCCGTAATGATGACGGGTAGTTTTATACATTTCATGTGACGCTTCAAAAAGCACCTGCTCATCGGTCCAGGTATTGTTCACAATTTTTCCGCGTACAATTTTTGTCATTGCCCCGGGTCGGTCTTCACCTTTTTTGGGTTTGTCAAGCACATGACTGAAAGCAAGATAAATCCATCCATTTTCACTGTAATTCGGGTCAACGGCCACATCCATTAAACCTCCCTGACCTTCGTTTAAAACCTTGGGAATATTTTTAACCGGTTCAGTCAGTAATTTTCCTTTCGAAACCACTCTTAGCCTACCGGGCTTTTCTGTAATCAAAGCTGTTGTGGCATCCAGAAAATCAATTGCCCACGGAACATCAAGCCCTTCTGCAAAAACTTCCACATTCAATTTATAATCAAGCGCTTCAAGTTCTTTTACAAGAGCGGGTTTTATCACGCCAACATTTTTCTCTGCATCGCTGACATACTTCATTATCGCCTTGATTTCCTCATCTTTTAACATTTCCCCGAACGATGGCATTCCGAGATGCGGAATCCCGAATTTTACATTTCTGAACTTATAATTATCTGCTGCTCCATACTGCCAGATTCCATCAACCAAACTGCCACTGTTTCCACCCTTTAAATCGGCGCCATGGCAAGTTGCACAATATTGCTGGTACAAAGCTGCCCCATCGGGTTGTGAACAGGCACTCAAACTGAGATACAAAACAATTAGCAGTGAAAAAACTGATTTGGTATTGACAAAGCTCTTTTTCATATTAGTAATTCTATCAGGTTTCTGATTTTGTAATAATAAAAAACGAATCGTCGAATTGTTCAAAATCAATTGGCTCTGATTCCTTGTTTGCCTGTGTAAAAACTGATTTTCAGCTTCGGTCTGAACGTTATCCGCTATTCGAGGTAATTTCCGATGGCTTCGACCCAGATAGCATAACCTTTTTTATTCATGTGCAGGCCGTCTTCAACAAAAAGACCAGGCAAAATATTTCCGCTTTTGTCGCACATCGGAGTCCACACATTTACAAATTCAACCTGCTTTTTCCGGTTACAATACCGTTCTAATTTATTGTTAAAAGTGAGGTATTTCTCTTTTAATTTTTCCCTTGCCAGGCTGGGTTTTGGCGAAATAAAAAGAATACGTGTTTCAGGCAGGTCTTTCCTGATTTTTGTAACCAGTTCCTTTGCCTGTTTCATCACTTCGCGGGGCATTTTTGCATCGGCAATGTCGTTATCGCCTTCGTAAATAAACAGAATATCAGGCTTTCTGCTTAAAATCAGTTCATCGTAACAAAACAGCAAATCACTGAAATGTGAACCACCAAAACCGTTGTTAATCACGTTGTATTCCGGAAAATAGCTTTGTACATCTTTCCACATTCTGATACTCGAACTGCCGGCAAAAACCACCAGTTTTTTATCGTTACTGAAATTGTACTCCTTTTTGGCCAGCTCTTCAACATCGGTTTTAAACCGGGCCGGGTCCTGGGCGGCGGCAAACAACACCAGAAAAACAAGAATTACTGAAAAAACAGGTTTCATTGATTGGTATTTTAGTTCTTAAATATTGCAATTTTTTCCAAAGATTGAACTTGAAGATCAATTCTTATCAATACAATGCCTCGCTTTATTACTTTTTCTAAATAGTTCCTACTCCTATTTTTTCTTCCTCAACCCTCACTCTCACCCCTTCAAAAAAATCAAGAATTGTGGTTCGCACCGGGAAATAAAAGTAAGTAAACCCGAAGTATTTTACCTCGCCGGTTTTCAGTTCAATTCTGATTTTCTGCGTTTCCCGCTCAATTTTACTGATTTCGGATAAGCGGAGATTTTCAGGCTCTTTCATGTTTGGCAGAAGGTAATTGAGTTCATTTTCGTCCCAAGAAGCAAAGTATTTGATGCTGTCGAAATTTTTCCTGGCAATGTACACGCCAAAAGCCCCGTTAAATGTCAGTAACACAAAAAAAGAGGTTTGCAGATTGAAAATCATGTAATTAAACACCAGTTCCGAAACCAAACCTGCCAAACCAAAAACAGTCATTATAACGCAAAACACAAAGTAAAACTTCATTAAAACGGGGTTCATTTTGTACAATTGAAATCGTTGATGGCTTAAACTCCTTTGTTGTGCTTTAAAAAAATCGGATGTTAATTTATCTGGCTTGATATTCAATGTGGTCTTTGTTTTTGGTTTCGGTTTAAAATTAAGTAACATAAGCTTAAAAAGCAACTGGTTCCATTTCAAGCCAAATCCGAAACAGATTTCAAAATACTTTCAACCGAGTTCTTACTTACAAATTTCAAAGAAACAATACTACTCATTGCGGTCGCAAATTGCGACTGCAGATTCTGCCACCTTCGTTCTGAACTGTCGCAAAATTTGCGACAGTTGCATTCTTATTGAGTTCGCCTTCTGAAAAAACATTACCGATATGTTTACCGATTGTTTTAATGTCTCTGCCAAACAGCGCAGCAATTTGCTGACGATTCAGCCAAACGGTGTCAGCTTCAATTCTTACTTCTATCCGCGAAGCAAGTTCATCAGACTGATACAATACAATTTCGTTTTTCATGGTGTTAACAGAATAAAAATCTTAATCTACTTCCTCAAATCCGCATAACTAATCAGCTCAATCCCTTTCTTTTTAATGGTTTCCTTTACTTTTTCGCTGGTGAAAACACGAGTCACCCATTCGCGGTCGGTGGCCACATTTTCGTAGCCTTTGTGTCCGACTGTTTTCATTTCATCAGTGTCGTGAGCGGGGTGCTCCACAAAAAGGTAACTTCCTGGTTCCAGTTTTACAAGGTTTTCACAGAATTTGTCAATCCGTTCTTCGGGTTTTACATCGCGGCCCCAACCCTGGAAATACTTCAGATTATTCGTTTCGGTGCCCAGTTTGTATTCTTTGGCCAGGTTTTCAACCAGTTCCTTCAATTTTGGGTCGAGACCGGTAAAACCCATGTGGTTGCTGAGGTGCGATACCTGCGGAACCTGCCGGAGCGCCAGTTCAATCTGTGCCCTGAGTTCCCTTTCCACTTCTTCGATTTTCCATCTGGCTTCTGAAATGGAGTTGCCGGGAGAGAAATTGTCGTTCTTCCAAACCATCGGGAAAAAGTAGCCGTCTTTGTCAACTAAACTGGGGCAATTGGTGAGTGGCCGCCACTTTACATTGCTCCATTCGCTGGTTAAAACCAGGTGGATACCCACATCAAAACCCGGATTTTCGTTGAGCATTTTTACGGCTTCGGGATACCATGCACACGGAACCATTAGTTCCACCGAGCGGGCAATGCCGTTTTTGTACGATTCGATACAAGCCACGTTGGCCGCGTGAAACGACCCGATATCGTCGGCACGGATTAACAGTTTTATATCTTCAGTTTGGGCAAAAAGGTTTATGGCAATCAAATAAAAACAAATGTTTAAAATCGATTTTTTCATGGTTATAAAGATTAGTTTTAGTAATAGCAGCCAGTGAATTCCGGGGTTGTAAAAGGCAGTCGGAATGCAACTGCCTATTTTTTTGTCAGATCAAAAGGATCAACCAACATTTTGAAATAATTTTCAAAATAAATATTCACCGCGGTAGCTGTCAGACTCAGCACCGGAATTTTCGAAAGATTGATAATGTGATGGGCGAAAGCACCAATATAATTGTCATAAGTATATCCTTCCTGGTGCGTCAAAACGATAATCATATCGGCACCCACCTCTTCAGAATACTGAAGAATCCGCATGAACGGAGGTACTTTTGAAACTTCAAACAGCTTTACTTTTGTTTTTATATTGTTTTCCTTCAGCACTTTTTCAGCTTCTTTCAGCTTTTTAAAAATCCGGCTCTCCCTTACTTTTATTCCACCTATTAATGCCGAAACAAGATGCACTTCGGCATCATGATTACTACCGTACAGAACGGTTGCTTTCAGTTGTTTTTCGATATTGCGTGTTAAATCAAGCGGCAGTACAATTTTATTGTTAATTTTTGAAGGATTTCCTTTTATCGTTAATACCGGTACAGGCGATTTCAGCGTGATATGATATACGGTTGTTCCCAGTTCAGCGCTAATCTCATTGTTGTCGTGATTCTCTCCCAGCACAATCAACTTAATCGGCTCCTTTTCTGCTACTTCCAGAATTTTCGCATATGGTTTTCCCCGCTCAACAAGTGTGTTGAATTTTACTCCCGGCCATTTTCCCTGTAATGGAGCAACAACTTCGGTCAACTTATCTTTTGCCAGGTTGATGATTTTTACCAATTCATCACTCGATATAAAAAAGTCTAAAAACATCCCCGGTGTTTCAACTACATAGAGCAAAACCACTTCACAGTTATCCGCGTTTGCAAGTTGAGCTGCATAATGGGCAGCATTCAATGAAGGTTCGTTAAAATCAACGGGGACAAGTATGTTTCGATAATCTTTCTGCATCTTAAATTGTTTTATATAATATTCTATTCAACTGCGAAACCCCGTCATTTGTTTCACATAAAGTTTATTTTATCAGGCATACCATTCGCGGGTGCGGCCTTTAAGCTTGTTCAGTGTATCAATGGTGATATTTACATCGTTTACAATCTGGAAATCGAACATTCCCACACAGATAAAATCGGCCCCATTCTGAAAGGCCCAGTTAAAACCATCTTCGGGCGTAATGGCCCCGGCAGCCAGCACTTTGAAACCCATCACCGGCACTTTTACCCGGTTCACAAATTCAACGGTACGGTCGGGATATAAACAGAAAAGATTGTCGTGAAAACGATTATGATCAAGGTGCTTTTTGCCATCCACCTCAAACGGAAAGCGGTTTTCGCGTGGGTGCGCACTCCAATACTGGTCGTGGTGCATGGTTTTCATGTAGTAATCGGGTATGATTCCCTGTGCTTCGGTTTCGATAAAAGAATCGATGGTGTGCGCACCAAGTCCTGCGGTAATTTTGTTGCTGCGGATTTTTTCGAGCATCTTGTGGATAACATCGTATTTTTTATCTCGCACCAGCCAGTCGCACCAGTTACCCTGCACCTGGATAATGTCCATTCCCGCATCCACGGCTTTATTGATATTCACATAAATATCTTTCAAATCATTATCGGGTGCCACCTGAACAATCACTTTTAGCTGGCTGCCTGTCATTTTTTTGTACTTGTTGATGGTGTCCATGGTCGGAAAACCAATATTGATGGCATTGATTCCGGCTTTTTCCCCAAGCATCAGCGTTTCAAAAATCTTCTTTTCAGTGTTATATGCCCTGAAAAGCGCCGGAACATACATCAGGTCACGTGAATGCGCCCAACCTCCGATGAGGTTACCGCCCATTACCAACCGGCTGATTTCGTGTTCTCCCAGTTTTCCTTTTGGCAGAGTTCCTTTGAGTTGTTTGATATCGGCACCGCCAACCTGAATGGTCGCTCCCGAAAGTGTATCAACCCCAAACTGGCTGGCTTCACGAAAAGCACCCCAACCCATGATACCCAGTGCCGGGATGGTGGCCAGGTTTTTTAATGCCTCACGCCGCGAACTGCCTGCCTCCAAAGGTTTTTCCACAGTTGTAGTTTCTTCGCCTTTTGCGTTCTTTTTGAATATCGGCAAAGCATAAATTCCATATCCTTTTTCTTTTAAAAGAACGATTACCATTAAAGCCAACGCCTCAATCAGGTTTTTGTTGACAATAAACAGGTTGCCCTCGGCAGAGCCAAAAATATCGCCGCCAAAAGGAGGATAGGCAAAATAGTAAAGCAACAGCAAAACAATTCCGGAGATGGAAGAAATGCTGATGAAAAGTCCGAGAAAAAGACCAAGGCCAATCAGCACCAAACCCGCCATATTCATCGGGTCAACCACTTTCATCAGGCTGTCGGAAGATGCCATCCAGTGATAAAATCTATCAAAAGGTCCTGTGGCTTTGCTAAGATATCCCGCGGCACTCCAGTTTTCGGCCCACAATTTCGAAAATCCTTCGTATAAAAAATGCCAGCCAATGGCCACCCTGAACAGGGTGATAGTGAGTTTTTTCCAGTTCCAGTAATTCATCTCAGGTTTTAGTTTCAAGTTCAGGCTAACAAAATTAAAAGTATTTCGTTTGAAACGACAACCTGCGTCAACTATCTGAAAATTCTCATCCGATAACTTATTCAGGCGCTTTACATATCGCCTATTCTTTCTTTTTGATTCCGAAACCGGGTTTAATTTTCACAAAAAATAAGGGAAGCAACCCAGGAATCATGCACAAAATCACCCACATAAAGAAGTTCTTGTACCCGATAATTTCCTGTAGCCAGCCCGAAAACATACCCGGAATCATCATGCCCAGTGCCATAAAACCGGTAGCAATGGCAAAATGGGCGGTTTTGTGTTCGCCTTCGGAAACATAAATCATGTACAACATATAAGCTGTAAATCCAAATCCGTAACCAAATTGCTCGACAACCACACACAACCCAATAATAAAAAGATTTTCAGGTTGAAAATAAGCCAGGTACACATATACAAGATTGGGCAGATAAATGGCCATTGCCATCCACCAAATCCAGAATTTCAACCCTTTTTTTGCTGCTGCCAGTCCACCCGAAATACCGCCAATGGTTAATGCCAGTATTCCAAAAGTTCCGTAAATCAAGCCCACTTCGCCGGTTGTAAGTCCCAAACCGCCCAACTGCCGCGGGTCGAGCATAAACGGTGAGGCCATTTTTACAATCTGCGATTCGCCCAAACGGTACAGCAACAGAAATGACAAAATCAGGCCGATATCTTTTCGTTTGAAAAACGAACCAAAAGTTTTGAAAAACTCTTTCAGAAAATTCTGGTGGCGGGCAGCCTGAACATCGGATGCCGGATGTGGCAGAATAAACCGGTGATACACCGCAAAAAGTGCAAACAGGACAGCCAGAATGATAAACGTGATGCTCCACGCCAATTGCAGGTTTCCGGATGTTCCCTTAAAAACAGCTTCGGTAGAGCGCGACAGTTTCGGGTCGCACTGAAAAAGCAGGTACGCCGGTTTGTCGTAGTTATGCGAATTAAACGCCAGCCGCTCGCCTTCGATGAGTTTGATGCTTTTGTCGCCACTTTTAAATTTCAGGTTCAGTACCATCTCCTTGTTTCCTTCGGGTTTCGCGCTTAGTTTTACCGCAACCACACTCACATTTCCTGCCATTTGGTTGGCCGGAACTGCTGCCGTTGTATCGCCAAAATGTTCTTTTAAAAACGATTTTAAAGGAGACGAAACATGGGCTGTCCACCACGATTCGCCGGTTGTGCCGGATTGCGTACCAACCTGTCCGGCAGGGGCATGAACAAACCCGTTTTCAATGTTGTGTGCCGATACGATTTTTCGGATCGAATCGAGTTGTGAAGCCGGAATATTTTGGGTTGACAATTCTGCCTTTTCAGGAAAAACCATAAAATAACTTTCTCCACCCGCGTTGTTTTGTAGAACTTTCGGCAAACTGATTTCTTTTGAAACGGACGGCTTTACAGCGGCATTGATTTCAACCGGTGGCAAACCGGTGGTGGTTTCGAAAAAACCGGCTAAAATGATGAGCAGCCCCTGCCCTGTAATCATGGCAATGCGGTAAAAAGTACTGCGGATGCCCACAAAATAGGCCTGTTTGTGTTCGTCGAGACCGAGCATGTAAAACCCGTCGGCGGCAATGTCGTGTGTGGCTGAACTAAATGCGAGCAGCCACATAAAAATGAGCGTGATTTTAAAGAATACCGGCAACGGAATGGCCAGTGCGATGCCGCCCAGCGCCGTACCAATCACGAGCTGCATGATGACAATCCACCAGCGTTTGGTTTTCAGCAAATCGACCACCGGACTCCAGAGTGGTTTGATTACCCACGGCAAATACAACCAACTGGTGTACAGGGCGATGTCGGTATTCGAAATCCCCAGCCGCTTGAACATGATAACGGCCACTGTCATTACAACAACGTATGGAATTCCTTCGGCAAAATAGAGGGTGGGAATCCAGGCCCAGGGATTGCGGGTGGTCGATTTGGTTTGTTTCATTGGTTTATTTTCTTGCTAATGGCAACTGGCTGTTGGCAGCCGGCTTATTCATACAATTTTTCAAGTTCGGCTCCACGGAAATAGTGCATCAGAATTTCCTCAAAGGTGTATCCTTTTTCGCCCATCACAGCGGCACCAATCTGGCACAATCCAACCCCGTGACCCCATCCGGCGCCGGTTAAAACAAATTCCTTCGGAATACCGTTTTGCACATTCAGATTATCCACCACAAAAGCCGAACTGTACAAATGCGACTCAGACAGTGTTTTGCGGATTTCAAGCTCTTTACCGATGGTGAGCGTGAGTTTGCTGCCTACAATTTTCAGTTTTTTCAGTCTGCCTGATTTTCCACGCTCCACCGGAACCAAATCGAGAATATCACCAAAATCGCGTCCCGATTTCCGGGTAACCAATTCTGCAATTTTCTCCTGGTTGTAACTTACTTTCCAGCGGTAAAAATCGGTGGTTTCCTGGTCGTAATTGTTCAGCATCTGCGATAGCACTTTTTTGTCGTGTGTATTGCAAAAAGCCGGCGGTGTATTGCGAATCCAGTTTTCGGCTGCTTTTTCGTCGGTCAATCCGAGGTCGAAACCCTCCGGATTTTGCGGATTATCGACAATCGCCTGCAAATACGAATGAATTTCGGGTTCCCAAACATTCTCAAAAGTTTCGGCAACACCGCCACAGCTTTTCGAGAAACGGGCGTCGCAAATTTTGTTATTAGACATTAACACAAGTCCGAAAGTTTCGTTGATGGCCTGCCGCACCAGTTCGCTGGTCTGGCGTGTAATTCCCTGGTAGCGCTGACAATGGTCGTCGGCACAGACATCAAAATTCTGGTGGTCTTCACGGTCGTACCAGCGAATATATTCGGTAGGCGTTTCAGAAACCGGGTTGTATTTTTTTGCCGACTGTTTCAGCTCTTTTCCTTTAATCACCTGCGCCAGCAGCCACGACCGCGAAATCACGGCGTGCGCTTTCAGCAGTTCAAGACTGCTGGTGGCGCTCATTTCGGATGAAATCACACTTTCGAGGTAATCTTCAAGCCCGATTTCGTTGATGGCAGTGATTTTCCCGTTTTCGGTGATAAACCGCAGCGAACCTCTGAAACGCTGGTTTTCTTTGCGTTCCCAATGAAATTTTATGCCGATGGTTACCTCCAGCAAATCAAAAGAAGCAGCTTTGTAATCAACCGGAACAAAAACAAATCCGGCTGAATTGACTGATTTTCCGTTCAGCAAAATCAAGTCGCCTGAAATCGAAACTTCGTGTTCACCACTAAAAACTTCTCCGGTTTCAATTAGTTGATAGTTGCCGTTCAGTACAAACCTGATTTGCGGTTCGTACATAATGCCCACTTTTAGCGTTGGCTGGTTCATATTCAATTTTGCTTTCGTTTATTAGTTATGAATCTGATATTTAATTATTCAAAATAAGATGCCAGAGGCATCAAATATTTATAGATAATTTGTCCGTCGAACATTTGACCCCAACCGGGGTCGGATTCTTGGTATTTATTTTATTCCATTAATCCTGTCAATTTCGTTTCCCCACATTTTGATTTCGCTTGTCTTAATTTCTACTTGTTCGTTATATTTAAATCCGTGAAAGTTGCCGTAAATTTCTTTGTTTTTATTGATAGTCAATGTGCTATCTAAAGTTAATCCTTTCGTTTTTAATTCATAATAAACTATTGGATTGTATGCTGTCAAAGAACCGTTGTCTCCCCAAGTTTCGCCCCAGTCCCAAAAACCAGCATACTCTAAATTTTCGTCTGTATCAAGATTTGAAGGTTTTGAAATAAATGTCGGCAATTGTTCTGTACTAACTATCTTGTCTTGGTCAACTTTAAAATACTTCAAGTAATTTTTACTTGGTCGGTCGTTAACTTCAACTAAAATTTCGAAGATTCCATAGTCAAGCTGCCTGACATTTGGATATAACTTATCTCCAAATTCATATTCAGTATTAGAAGTGTCAATATAAAGTTGCTTGTTATTATGAGTCAAGATGAAAAGTGTGTATGTCTCAAAATTTTCAAAATTTTCTTTTTGTCCAACTTTAATTTCAAAGTCATTATCAAGTTTAATAGTCTTTTGAACATGACTGTAAATTTCTGATTTAGTCAGCAGACTATCCACAGATGTATTTGTTGAAATAACTGTCTTTAATTGACATCCGTTTGAACAAGCTATTAAATTGAAAGCAATTAAAAAGGTCATATACTTTTGCTCTAATTTCATAATTGTCGATTTTTTAAGCTGACATTTAAAGATTACACATGAAAGTTTTAAACTGTCCGCAACCTGTTTATAATCTCTTTTTTTAATCCTCTAAACATTTCATCGTCAACCGTAACCTGCTCAAAAATATTGGCGATGTCGGCTGCAGAAATTTTATCAAAATCCTCTTTCCGCGGAAGGATAAAAACGCCGCCAAAATCAACCGATGCAGGGCTGATGAGAATTTGCGCGTCTCCTTCGGCAAAAAACTGCGACGGACGGTGCAGCTTTCGCGGGAAAAGATGAATGGTCCATTTTTCGTTGGTAAAACCGGACAGCACATTTAGCATCGGCTCGCTTTTCTCAGGCTGAAACAGGTGAAATTTCTCTGTAAAAGACCGGGTGATTTCGACGCCTTTTTCAAAAGAAGTCGTTTCAATCGTAATCATTTTCCGCAGGTAATTTTCAAAAGCCCTGATTTCCGTGGATTCATCGGCAAACAACAATTCGCCTGAGAATTTAATGCTTTCATACTCCCAATCGATGGGCAGAAAATCTTTTTCGCCGGCCTGAAAATGGAGATGGTCGGGTGCAGAAGCACCACATTCGGGGCCGTTGTAAAACAGGGTGAAACCTTCCATCAGCCTGGTTATCCGCAACATTTCACCAATACTGGGAACAAAAAGCTGGTTGGTGTGAACTGCGGAAACGATAGTAAAATGGCTGTGGAAAATGGGAAACGGATTGACCAGAATCTGAAAATCACCGCCACAGGAAATCGCTTTTTGTTCGGCAGGGAGGTTTTGCAAACACAAAAAGCATCTCCGTTCTGCCACCGATTTTGCATCGACTTTTGCTGCCGACGACCGGATTCGCCCGGGATTGAACTGCACTTTTATTACAAAACCACCAAAGTCAAACTGCTTTTCCTCCACACTGGCAAGCCCGGCATAATTGACAGCGGCCAGCGGCCAGCTTTCCCGCTGTTCTTTGGCAAACCGGTTCAAAATCTGAACAGTTGCTTGCCCGGTTTCGGAAACTATATCTTGCAGGTCGTTCATGTTTCAGTTCTTTTTCTCGCAGAGACGCCAGGACGCATTAAAAAAATTGCGCCTTTGCGCCTTTGCGAGCGCATATTCTTTCAACTCTTTTTCAGGTTCAGGTTTTTACGGGCGAGTAGTTCGATGGTGCGGATCCGGTCTTTGTAGAGGTTGTGACCGTTCATTACTTCGGTACTCAGCGCAGCGTCGGAGTTGTCGTCCCAGCGGCGGCACAAATAAACCGGGTTATAAATGCGGCCAATCTGGTAATGCCGCGAGATGGCCAGTCCGAGTGCATAATCCTCGCCATAACTTACGTTTGGTACCGGATTCTTCCGCAGCACGGGTGTGTAAAAAGCACGCGGCGCACCCAATCCGTTGATGCGAAGTGCGTTGTTGCGACCGTTGTCGGGAGTCCACTCTTTGTGGTCGATAATTCCCGGCGGTATTTCCTGCAAGTCAAAATTCACCATTTGGTAAGTTCCCACCACCATCGCGCAATTCTGACTGTAAAAGGCGTCCACCACCTGTTGCAATGTGGTTTCGTCGAAATACAAATCGTCACTGTCCAACTGAACCGCAAATTTTCCGCAGGCTGTGCTGAACACCGCTTCATTCCAGCAGCCACCGATTCCCAAATCATTTCTTTCAGGAATGATATGCACCACGCGATTATCGGCCAGTGCATATTTTGTGATGATTTCAGTGGTTCCATCGGTGGAGTGATTGTCAACAATGATGAGGTTAAAACTGAAATCTGTCTTTTGCAAAAGCACCGATTTGATGGCGTCTTCGATGGTGCGCACACGGTTTTTAACCGGAATCACCACCGAAGCTTCTGTGGCAAATTCCTGCTCATCAAAATGTACCGGAGCAAAAACAGGTTCGAGCCAGGCGCCCACTTTTTTGAGATGGCAGGTGCAGGCTTTTTCCATTTCAATTTGCACGGCACGGTTTTTCGGGTCCACATAATCGAATATTTTTTCACCCGTCTTGCGAAGGTCGGTTTCCTGCTCGGTATATAAAAACTCGGGAATTCTGAAAATAGGCGCCACCCTTGAAATTGCCAGCCGCAGCGCATACAGACCGGCAAAGGTCAGTTCTTCGTTTATCTGCTCAGCCGCTTCTTTCAGCATTTTTGTATTGAAAAAAAGCACCTTGCCAAAATTGAAATCGTCGCGCAAACTGCCTTCCTGGTAATCAATTACCGGTATGTTTTCCGGTTTGCCGTTTTTTACTGCCCTGTAATTGGAATACACCATCCCGGCCCGGGTGTCGACGGCCACCCCCGCAAAACGTTCAAGTGCCATCTGTCCAGTTTTCAGGGCTGCGTTTCCCGTGTAAATCAGCGTAAACTCTGTGTCTGAGATTTCAGCAATCCGGCGTACTGTTTTCCCCGAAACCAGTGAACCGGCCAAAAGAATTTCTGCTCCTTCGAAAAGTTCAACTGGTTGTTCTTTACAAACCAGCACAATTTTTGAAACCAGCTGCGATTGCTTCAGTTCTGCAATGGTTTGCTTTGTTTCCGCGGCCGTTCCGAAAGATAAAAAGCAGGTTATGTTTTTCATTGATATTCTTATTTATTCAGCCAAAATAGACAAAAATCTCCGCACCGTTTCAAAATTCAGCCTTCGTTTATCAACCGCCCACAACTGAAAAAATACGATGCAAAACATGTACATTTGCTGTCGTTGAATAAAGAATCTTTTCGGAGTGAAGATTCTAAAAACAGCACCAACTTTTGAAATACTGAAAATGATACTGATAGCCGACAGCGGTTCTACAAAAACAACCTGGAAACTGGTTGCCGGAAATGGCAATATTAGAACAGTTTCAACCCAGGGAATGAACCCTTTTTTCAGAACCACCGATGAAATGGCCGCCGAACTGGAAGAAAAACTGGTTCCGTTTGCCGACAACAACATTGAACACGTTTGGTTTTATGGCGCCGGTGTTGTGAACGAAGAAAAAGGAGCGGTTGTCAGCAAGGCAATCAGCCGGCATTTTCCATCCGCTAAAATTGAAACTTACAGCGATTTGTTAGGCGCCTGCCGCGCTTTACTCGGAAATTCAGCCGGAATCGCCTGTATCCTGGGAACCGGTTCAAATGCCTGTATTTTTGATGGTGAAAAAATTACTGCGCATATTTCGCCGCTGGGTTTTATCCTGGGCGACGAAGGCAGCGGTGCAGCAATGGGAAAACACCTGCTGGGTGACTATTTCAAGGAAGTGATGCCCGCTGATTTGCGCCGGATTTTTGCAGAAAAATACACGCTCACCCGCGACGAAGCACTGAACCGGGTTTACCGCGAGCCCCGTCCCAACCATTTTCTGGCCACATTTGTGCCGTTTCTTTCGGAGAATCTGCAACACGAATATTGCCGGCAGTTTGTCGCACAAAACTTCAAATCTTTTGTGGAAAGAAATATTCAGAAACTGCCCGGTTATGAAGAATTTCAGATTGGTTTCGCCGGGTCTGTTGCATGGCATTTTTCCGAAATTATGAAAACTGTGCTTGCCAGCAAAGGAATTGAAAATGCAAAGTTTCTGAAAGACCCGATTGACGGGCTTGTCAGATTTCACACTGAAACAAAATAACCCGCAGGAAAATGAGCCAAATCAGCATAACAGAACAGGATTCGCTGCACAACGACCTGGAAAATAAATCGGTAAAAGAACTTTTGTTAGGCATTCACGAGGAAGACAATAAAATTCTGCCCGCTGTTTTTGCCACCATCCCGCAAATTGAAAAATTAGTGGAGCAGATTCTGAAAAGAATGAAAAAAGGAGGCCGTTTGTTTTACCTCGGTGCCGGGACCAGCGGACGCCTGGGTATTCTGGATGCTTCTGAAATTCCGCCCACGTATGGTGTTGGTCACGACCTTGTAATTGGCCTGATTGCCGGGGGCGACCGTGCCATCCGCAAAGCCGTGGAAGCTGCCGAAGACGACCCGGAAGCCGGCTGGAATGAACTTCAGAAATTCAACATCAGCCAGCTCGATTCTGTGGTTGGGATTGCCGCTTCGGGCCGGACGCCTTATGTTGCCGGGGCACTGAAAAGAGCACGGGAACACGGAATATTAACGGGTTGTATTGTGAATAACCCCGGCAGTGTGGTGGCACAAAATGCCGATATTGCCATTGAAGCCATTGTGGGCCCGGAGTTTGTGACCGGAAGCACCCGCATGAAATCAGGCACTTCGCAAAAGCTGATTCTGAACATGATTACCACTTCGCTGATGATTAAACTGGGCCGTGTAAAAGGAAACAAAATGGTAAACATGCAGCTGACCAACCAAAAACTGGTGCACCGCGGAACCCGGATGATTATGACCGAACTGGGATACGATGAACAAACGGCAAAACGACTGTTGTTGCTGCACGGCTCGGTAAATGCGGTGCTCGAAAAATCGAAAAACGGTGAGTTGTAAACACGCCTGTTTCGGTTAAAAGATGTTATTACAGGGTTAAATTTCAGGAGCGTGCGGCAATCATCGTTCAGCCTTAATGATTTTTGTCGTAACTTCACCCCGTTTTAAAAAATAGTTTTACCAACTTAAATAAAAAATATTATGGCAGTCAGTTATAAAGAATTAGGCCTGGTAAACAGCAAAGAGCTTTTTGCCAAAGCTGTTGCAGGCGGATATGCAATTCCGGCTTACAATTTTAACAACCTGGAACAATTACAGGCAATTCTTCAGGCTTGTGTTGAAACAAAATCACCGGTTATCCTGCAGGTTTCTTCAGGTGCCCGTAAATATGCCAACGCCACTTTGCTGCGTAATATGGCAAAAGGCGCTGTTGAATATGTAAAAGAACTGGGTTATGAAATTCCGATTGTTCTTCACCTTGACCACGGCGATACTTTCGAACTTTGCAAAGAGTGTATCGACAGCGGTTTCTCATCAGTAATGATTGACGGTTCTCACCACCCGTATGAAAAAAATGTTGAACTGACCAAACAGGTGGTTGAATATGCACACGCTCACGGTGTAACTGTTGAAGGCGAACTTGGTGTTCTGGCAGGTATCGAAGATGATGTGGTGGCTGAACACTCAACCTACACCCGTCCTGAAGAAGTGGAAGATTTCGTAAAGAAAACCGGTGTTGATTCACTGGCTATTTCAATCGGAACTTCGCACGGTGCCAACAAATTCACACCGGCACAGTGCAAACGCAACGAAGAAGGCATTCTGATTCCACCGATGCTCCGTTTCGATATTCTGGAAGAAATTGAAAAACGCATTCCTGGTTTCCCGATTGTACTTCACGGTTCTTCTTCTGTTCCGCAGGATTTGGTGAAACTTGTAAACGAGTATGGTGGCAAAATGAAAGATACAGTGGGTATTCCTGAAGAATGGTTGCGCAGGGCTGCTAAATCGGCAGTTTGCAAAATCAACATCGATTCTGACGGACGTATCGCAATGACCGCTGCTATCCGCAAAGTATTGACTGAAAACCCGGGTGAATTTGACCCGAGAAAATACCTCGGACCAGCCCGCGACTCGCTGAAAAAGCTGTACATGCACAAAAACGTAAACGTTTTAGGTTCGGCTGGACAAGCTTAATCAATGAAAAATTAGAAATTAAAAATTCTGAGATAGAAAAGGATGGCCGGAAGGCTGTCCTTTTTTTTTGATATAAATTGACAATATCTTACGATTGAAACGTAAGATATTTTACTTTTACAAAGTAAAAAATTGTTATATACCTGAAATAAAGTTTCTTCATGCTGAAAAATGAGTTAATAAATATTATTCAATCGCAAAAAAGTTGGCTGACAATCATTGCTAATGAAATAGAAAGGGAGACCAAAAACAGGTTCAATATAATTTCTCCTTTTTCATATATCTTAACCGGAGTAAGGCGCTCAGGGAAAAGTACATTGCTAAGACAAATCATGCAAATACATAATTCAGAAAACTATTTCAATTTTGAAGACAGCAGAACCGTTGATTTCGGATTGAGAGATTTTCATACAGTGGAGGAAATTTTTAAGGAAATTAATGGCTCAAATCAATTCATGTTTTTTGATGAAATACAGAATGTCGAAAACTGGGAGCGTTATATCCGGGATGCAGTTGACCGGGGAAAAACAATTATTCTTACCGGTTCAAATGCAAAAATGTTAAGTGCCGAGTTAGGAACAAAATTAACCGGACGACATCTTGATTTCGAAGTTTTCCCCTTTTCATTTCGCGAATATTTGTCATTCAGTTCATTAAATGCAGGTCCCGAAGCATTTAACCAGTTTATTTTTAACGGGGGTTTTCCAGGGTATTTACAATCACAAAATCCTGAGTTGCTTTCAACACTTGTTTCCGATATTCTTGTCAGGGATATTTTTGCACGTTACAATTTAAAAAATCACGACGCTTACAGGAAAGTTGTGCAATTTCTGCTTTCCAATACAGGGAAAGAGGTATCTTTTAATAATCTGAAAAATAGTTTTGGTATTGGTTCTGCAACTTCTGTAATGGATTTTCTGAATTACCTTTCAGATTCATACATGGTTTTTATGGTCCCGAAATACGATACTTCTCTGAAAGTACAAGCCCGAAATCCTAAAAAAATTTACGGAATAGATCAGGGATTAGTCAATTTTTCATCAGTTTCAGGATCGCCTGATTATGGCAGATTACTGGAGAATGCTGTGTTTATTGAATTACGAAGAAGAAAAAATGAAACATGGTATTTTAAAGGAAAGCATGAATGTGATTTTATATTCAGGGAAAAACAAAAACCACTTTCTGCAATGCAGGTCACATGGCAACTAAATGTTCAAAACGAAGAAAGAGAGACAAAGGGACTCCTCGATGCAATGAACTTACTGAAATTAAATGAAGGTACAATTATCACTTTTGATCAGGAGGATGAAATCAGGATTAACGAAAAAATTATCCACATAATTCCGGGATGGAAATGGATGAGTCAGCTTTCAGAATAAAAAAAATGGCACCCCATCCGGGAATGCCATTCAAAACCAGTTTCAAACCGATTTTAACCTGAAACTCTTTGTTCTCTACATCCATTCCTCCGATAAAATATCTCCTTTGATACCAATCACCACTTCTTTTACCGGGACGCGGCGCGAAGCCGTTTGTGTGGCCACCTGCACCATTTGCGACAAACCGCCGCAACACGGAACTTCCATAATCACAACAGTAATCGTGTTAACCCTGGCATCATCAATCAGTTTCACTAACTTCTGTACATAAATATCTTTTCCCTGGTCGAGCTTCGGACAGGCAATCACCAGTTTTTTCCCTTTGATAAAATGGTTGTGAAAATTGCCGTACGAAAACGCGGCACAATCGGCTGCCACCAGCAAATCGGCACCATTAAAATACGACGCAGCGGGGTTAATCAGGTGCATCTGAACCGGCCACTGGGTAAGTTCCGAAGGTACATCACCTGCCGGAACCGCCATTTTAAAACCACCGGCATTAAACGATTGCGGGGCTGAACCTGCGCAACCACAACCGGGAGCCTGGTTTCCGTGTGAATGCTCTTCCTTTTTCCCATGCAGCAATTCGTGCACTTCGCTGATCTTGAAAGGCATTTGTTCGCGGTTGGCCTTTATATAATTGAGTGCGATGTTCAGAAAACCCGTTTCGCCATGTTCCTGCAAATGTTTCAGGTGGGCAAAAACCGTGTTTTTACCACTTCGCACCATTTCGGCAATCACAATTTCTTCGTTGTATTCTTCAGCTTCCCGCTCCTCGATGGTAATCGCACCCATCGGACAATGGCCGATGCAGGCACCCAGCCCGTCGCACATCAGTTCGCTGATCAGCCTCGCCTTGCCATCGATAATCTGCAAAGCTCCTTCGTGACAGTTCGGGACACAATCGCCACAACCGTTACACAAATCCTCATCTATTTTTACAATCTCACGAATCATTTTCCTTTGCTTTAATTTGAAAACAAAAGTAGGTTCGGTATGTTTGTATCGTTGTACCAATTGTTACAAAACACGAAAATGATTGATTACACACTTTTGTCTCAATGCCCTGTTTTCAGGGGAATTTCGGCAGCTGATGCTGAAAACCTGCTGAAACAGGTTCACTTTCAATTAAGGAAATTTCTGAAAGATGAAATTGTGGTGGTGGCCGGTGAATCGGTTGCCAACCTGAATATTGTTCTTTCGGGGAGTGTGCGTGGCGAAATGATCGATTACTCCGGAAAAACCATCAAAATTGAAGATGTGGAAGCACCCAAACCGCTGGCAGCGGCATTTCTGTTCGGGCAGGACAACAAATTTCCGGTTACCGTTACAGCCAACGAAAAGTGCAGCATCCTGGTAATTCCGGTGGGCGAATTTCTGAAATTGCTCCAGATGAACAGCCAGATTTTGCGGAATTACCTGAACAGCATTTCGTCGCGGGCGCAGTTTTTATCGCAGAAACTGCATTTTCTGAGCTTCAAAACTATCCGGGGAAAAGTGGCCCACTACCTGCTGCAACAGGCCGGCGAAAGGTTTCATTCGGTGGAACTGAAAAACACCCAGCAACAACTTGCCGATTTGTTTGGAGTTACACGCCCTTCGCTGGCAAGGGTTTTTGGCGATATGCAAAAAGAAGGACTGATCAGCATTTCGAATAAAACAGTGAAACTGGTGAACAGGGAAAAACTCAGCGAATTTATCAACCATGCCTGATATCCAAAATTTTATTACCTACTCCATTTTTTCAGGGTACAAAAACCTGCTGGCTTTTACCAGCACAAAACAGTCGTTACCAACTGAGAAAACCCGGTTTACCGGCGACTCGCCCGGAATTTATGCACTGAACCGCGAACTGCTGGCTCAAAAACTGGGAATTGATGTTTCGCAACTCGTCTTTCCGCGGCAAACGCACACAAGCTGCGTGGCTGAAATTGCTGAAATTCCGGAATGCGAGCTAAAAGACACCGACGCGCTGGTGACAAACCAACGGGGCATTTGTATTTGTGTGCAGACCGCCGATTGTGTTCCGGTCCTGCTTTTCGATCCCGAAAAAAGTGTGGTTGCAGCGGTTCATGCAGGCTGGCGCGGAACCGTGAAAAAGATTGCGGCGGAAACGGTTCGGAAAATGGTTTCACTTTACAATTGCGACCCTGCAAAAATAGTGGCTGCCATCGGGCCCTCCATTAGTCCGGTGGTTTACGAGGTGGGCAGCGAAGTTACCGAAGCTGTGCTGCAGTCAATTCCAAACCCTGAGCATGTAATCCACCGGAAGCCAAACGGGAAACACCATGTTGATTTGTGGGCTGCCAACCGCGAGGTTTTGATGGCAAGCGGGCTGAAACCTGAAAATATTGAAATTGCTGAAGAATGCTCCTTTACAGATAACGATCGTTATTTTTCAGTCCGGAAAGAAGGTGCTGACACCGGACGGATGGTTTCGGGAATGATGCTTTTGCCCTGATTTTTAAATCTGATTTTTACTATTTTAGCGTTTGTTATTAACAAGCGCATTATGAAAAGAAAATCTTCACACGTACTAACAAAATCTGTTGTTTTTTTCATCGTTTTTCTAACCCTCAATTTGGGGTTAAAAGCCCAGGAAGATACTTACTGGATTGGGCTTTCGTTTAAAAACCCGGCTGCCATCGCCACGCCGTCAGACTGGGCTTATGCCGATTATTCCCGGATCGTTTATGGTTCAACATCAGAATACACAAATCTTTTTGTCGGTTCGTTCGACTATAAAATATCGCAAAAAGCCGGAACGATCGGGCTTGATCTAAGCTACCAGAAATACAACATTGAGTCAACCTTATTGATCAAGGCGAATTATGCCTATGATATCCAGGTTTTCGAAACTTCGATGCTAAGTTTTGGTGTGTCCGCTGGTACAACATTTTATAAAAACAATATATCTGAATATGGGATATATGATCCTGTCGATCCGAACTACATACCGCCGGCAGATATAAAATACAACTTTCTTAACGGAAATGCCGGCGTTTTTCTTCATTCACCGCGATTGAGCACAGGGTTAAGCCTGACTTTTGAACGGCTAATGAACGGAGGCGACGGATATACCATGCCGTCTGTTCTGACCGGAGTACTGGCTTACCGGATCGTTAATAACGACGTTTTGGTTATCACGCCAAATTTTATGGTGGATTATGTCAGCGAACATTTTTCCTCAGTCCCCGGGCTCCAGTTAAAATATAAAAATGCGTGGGCTGGTTACCAGAATCTCGATTTTGAAGATTTTCATTCCATCAATTTAGGCGTTGATGTAAAAACGAAATTCAGAATCGGATACAGCTATGGGTTTGACGATTTTTTTAGTACAGACGGGCTGAGTACCCACGAATTTGTACTGGGTTACAGATTACAATAAAACAAGGTTCCTCTTTTCGGAAAAAACAGACAAGAGATGATCTTATTTCCGGTTGCCGCTTTTTAAAGATTCTTAAAAAATCCGCTGTGTCAATGAGTTTGTGACAAAACCATTATCTTCGCACCTGTTATTTTCAAAAAAACAGAACTGAGTTTCTCTGATACCGATACAAATGAAGAAATACCAACTCTACAACAACGTGACAGGCTGGGTTGCCTTTCTGATATCAGCCGTTGTTTATTTGCTGACTATTGAACCGACTGCCAGTTTCTGGGATTGCGGTGAGTTTATCACAACTTCTTACAAATTTGAAGTGGGGCATCCTCCGGGAGCGCCGCTGTTTATGATAGTCGGGCGAATTTTCACACTCTTCAGCGGTCCTTCGGGAGCAGCCGTGATGGTAAACATCATGTCGGCGCTGGCCAGTGCCTTCACCATTCTGTTCCTATTCTGGACCATCACACACCTGGCCCGCAAACTGGTTACTGACAGCAACAATCTTACTACAGGACAAATTATTGCCATCATGGCAAGTGGTTTTGTGGGAGCGCTGGCTTACACATTTTCCGATACTTTCTGGTTTTCGGCTGTGGAAGGCGAAGTTTACGCTTCCTCGTCGCTGATGACCGCCTTGGTTTTCTGGGCCATCCTGAAATGGGAGAATGTGGCCGACGAACCTCATGCCAACCGCTGGCTTATTTTTATTGCCTACATCGTTGGGCTTTCGGTGGGCGTTCACCTGCTGAACCTGCTCGCCATTCCGGCCATTGTTTTTGTTTATTATTTCAAAAAATACGAAGTCACCCGCAAGGGAATTCTTGTGGCACTGGCTGTTTCTTTTGGCCTTTTGGGAATCATTATGTACGGCATCATACCGGGTGTGGTGATTCTGGGTTCGTGGTTTGAACTGCTATTTGTAAACGGTCTCGGCCTGCCTTTCCACTCCGGACTTGTGTTTTACATTGCCGCCCTTATCGGTGGTATTTCTTACGGAATCTGGTACACGCTCAGAAAAAACATGGTGATCTGGAATACCATTCTTGCAGGTATTGCAGTTATCCTGATCGGCTATTCTTCGTTTGCACTGATTATCATCCGCTCTTCAGCACAGCCACCCATGGATCAGAACAGCCCGAACAATGCTTTTGCGCTGCTCAGCTACCTGAACCGCGAACAATACGGACAGCGCCCGCTGGTTTATGGACAGTATTATGATTCTCCGCTGAATCCGCGTGAAAGATACAAGGAAGGAAAAGCGGTTTACACCCAAATTGATGGCAAATACAAAATCACACACCGGCAGGTAGTGCCAAATTACGACGATAAATTCAACATGCTTTTCCCAAGAATGTGGAGCACCATGGAAGCATCACATGCCGATGATTACAAAGAGTGGGGTGAGATTAAAGGCTCCCGGATTCAGCATCTGAACGAGGAAGGCAAAAACGAAGTGATCATCAAACCGACTTTTACAGAGAACATGCGCTTTTTCTTCCGCTACCAGGTAAATCATATGTACTGGCGCTACTTTATGTGGAATTTTGTGGGTCGTCAGAACGATGTGCAAAGTCACGGCAGTTTGATTAACGGCAACTGGATCAGCGGAATTAGTTTTATTGACGAAGCAAGACTGGGCAATCAACAGAATCTTCCCAAAAGCCTTGCCGGCAACAAAGGGCGGAATACATATTATTTCCTGCCGTTGCTGTTGGGTTTGGCCGGTCTTTTCTACCAATATTACAAGGGAAATGAAGGCAAAAAGGGTGTTTGGGTGGTATTCCTGATGTTTTTTATGACAGGTCTGGCTATTGTGATTTACCTGAACCAATATCCGCACCAGCCACGTGAACGCGACTATGCTTACGCCGGTTCGTTTTATGCCTTTGCCATCTGGATTGGACTGGGTGTGCTGGCTCTTGCCGAAGGTTTGAAAAAATTCATGCCCGAAACCGTCTCCGCCGGAATTGCCGGTGTATTAACGCTGGTGCTGGTTCCGGGAATTATGGCTGCTGAAAACTGGGACGACCACGACCGCTCGGGCCGTTACACCGCCCGCGATTTCGGGGCCAACTACCTTGAAACCTGTAAACCCAACGCCATCATTTTCACCAATGGCGACAACGATACTTTCCCGCTGTGGTACAACCAGGAAGTGGAAGGCGTAAGAACCGACACAAGGGTTTGTAACCTCAGCTACCTGCAAACCGACTGGTACATCGACCAGATGAGACGAAAAGCATACAACTCGGAGCCGGTACCCGTTTCAATGACTCCTGATAAATACAGGCAGGGATCCCGCGATATTATTTACCTGATTGATAATCCGCGTATCAGCCGGCCCAGCATCGGTTCAAAGGAAGCGATCAATTTTGTGGTGGACGATAACCCGGCCACCAAATGGCAGCAGGGCGGCAATGCTGCTTATATTCCTAAGAAAATACTCAGCTTTAAAATCGACAAGGAAGCTGTAATCAGGAATAAAGTGGTGAGGCCCGAAGATTATGACAAAATCGTGGACACGATGTTTATCGACCTGAGAGACAGAAATTATATCTCGAAAGACGAACTGGTGATTCTTGACATGCTGGCTACCAACAACTGGGAGCGCCCTATTTACTGGGCCATTACCGTGGGCCGCGACAAATACCTGAACCTGAACGATTACTTCCAGCTCGAAGGTTTTGCCTACCGCCTTGTGCCGATAAAAGCGCAGAGCCAGCCCGACAAACTTGCTTTTGGATCCGTGGCTTCCGACATTATGTACGACAACGTGATGAACAAATTCAAATGGGGCAACATTAACGACCCGAATATTTACGTGGATGAAAACAACGCACGGATGATGACCAATGTAACCAACAGTTTTAACCGGCTGGCATCACAGCTTGTTGCCGAAGGGAAAATGGATTCGGCGGTTGCCGTAATCGACCGCTGTTTTGAACTGAATCCGACCTATGTTTCGGCACCGGGTTATTTTACCATCGAAATGGCAGGCAACTATTTTAAAGCCGGGGCTGTTGAAAAAGGTAAAAAAGCGCTGGAAGAACTGAACAACTGGTTCAACGATGACCTGAGCTACTATCTTTCGCTCGACAGGAAATTTTTGATGAGCAAAAGCATGCAGGAAGAAATTCAGCGTACACTTTTCTTCCTTCAGTTGATTCAGCGCACAGCGCAGGCAAACGGGCAGGATGAGATTGCCAAAAAAGCAGAAACTGCCTTGCAGCAGGGACTCTCAAAATTAAACATATAAGAAAAATCTGTTACAACCGGAATTCATTCCGGAAGAAGCAATCACGGAGAAATCGGTGGTTGCTTTTTTATTTTATAACTTTTCCAAAGTTTTAAACTTTGGAAAAATTCCCAACAGGACGGGTCAACACCTTATCCGAATGGGGCAGCTGCCTATCCGGGAGCCGGGAATTTCAATCCGACTGGCCTCCCCTCCTATCCGGCTCACAGGAAATCCAATCCGATTGACAAAAAAATCCTATCCGGCAGGGATGCAGGTCAATCCGACCGGGTGAAAACCCTATCTGGTTGTCATTACCGGGTTATCCGGGAACGAAAATACGTTAAGGATTCATTGATCCGGTTAATGGAATAGCCACTTACCCAAATGTAATCTATCTTTCAAACAGATATTCCGCCATTCGAAATTAAATGGGTTATTCTGTTTTTTACCTGCCGGAAATAAAAAAATCTGACGTAACTTAATAGCAGTTATAATTTGCTGAAAATGACAAAAAGTAAAAATGATCTTGTTTATGTAAACGAGATGCGCACCAAAAATGATCCTGAAACGCTGAAACATTCATTTCTCGATAACCTGCAATATATGCAGGGTTGCACACTTGCCAATGCAAGTCGCAACGACCTGTATCTGGCGCTGTCCTATTCTGTCCGCGACCGGATTTTTAACTCCTGGTTTAACCGGTTGCACGCATTCAGCGACTCGACCGACGATCCCGGTTTTAAAATTGTCAGCTATCTTTCGGCTGAATTTTTACCTGGGCCGCATCTCGGGAATAACCTTGTTTGCCTCGGCATTCTCAACGAAACTCGCGAGGCTTTGAAACAACTGGATATTGACCTTGATGATTTGCTGGAACAGGAGGAAGAACCCGGGCTCGGAAACGGAGGACTGGGGCGTCTTGCATCCTGTTATCTCGATTCGATGGCAACCCTTGGAATCAATGCATTTGGTTATGGTATCCGTTATGAATTCGGCATTTTTGACCAGGAAATTCACAATGGCTGGCAAGCTGAAATCACCGATAAATGGCTGAAATATGGTAATCCGTGGGAGATTCAGCGTACAGAACTCAGCCAGGAAATTTTTCTGGGAGGTCACACTGAAGCATACTATGATGAGTTGAAACGTTACCGGGTAAGATGGGTTCCGGGGCGGGAAGTAAAAGGTATTCCTTACGATACACCGATTATCGGTTATAAAAACAAAAAGACCATCATGATGCGGCTCTGGAAGGCAGAAGCCATCGAATCATTTGATTTCGATGACTTTAACCAGGGAGATTATTATGCAGCGGTGGATGAAAAAGTGGCTTCAGAAACCATCAGCAAAGTGCTTTATCCGAATGACGAAAAAGAAGCGGGCAAAAAACTCAGGCTCATTCAGCAATATTTTTTTGTATCCTGTTCGTTAAAGGATATGATCAGGCTCCATTTGCTCAGGGAACAGAAAATCAACACTTTTCATGAGCATTTCAGGGTGCAGCTCAACGATACACATCCTTCGGTTGCGGTTGCCGAACTGATGCGGATTCTGGTAGATGACTATTGCCTGCCGTGGGAGGAAGCCTGGGAAATCACCACGCAGACTTTTGCCTACACCAATCACACGCTTCTGCCCGAAGCATTGGAAAAATGGCGGCTCGATCTTTTTAAAAGTATTTTACCCCGTCATCTTGAAATTATCTACGAGATCAATGCCCGTTTCCTCGACCTGGTGCGTGACCGTTATCCGGGTGACTGGGGAAAAATAACAAGAATGTCGATTATTGATGAGAGCGGCCCGAAATTTATCCGTATGGCCAACCTGGCATGTGTGGGAAGCCGGAAAATTAACGGGGTGGCGCAGTTGCATTCAGAGCTGCTGAAGAATCTTGTGCTGTTTGATTTTTATGAATTGTGGCCCGAAAAATTCTGTAACGTTACCAACGGAGTCACTCCCCGGAGATGGGTGGGAGTCAGCAATCCAAACCTGAGCGATTTACTGGGCGAACATCTGCACGAATACTGGTTGAGGCACTATTCCGCTGAAATCCATAAAATTGAAAAACTCGCTGATGATAAAGTTTTCAGGCACAGATGGCAAAAGGTGAAAGCTGACAATAAAAAGGTACTCGCAGCCTGGGTGAAAAAGAACACAGGTATTGAAATAAAACCCGATGCCATGTTTGATATCCAGGTAAAGCGGATTCATGAATATAAACGCCAGCATCTGAATGCACTGCATATTATTCATCTTTATAATCAGTTAAAGGAAGATCCGAAACTGAAAGTCCCCGACCGTGTGTTTATCTTTGGCGGAAAGGCGGCGCCCGGCTATTTTATGGCCAAGCTGATCATTAAACTGATCAATTCGGTTGCGAACGTAGTTAATAATGACCCGGAAATTGGGGACCGGCTCAAAGTGGTTTATCTGCCCAATTTTAATGTACAAACAGGGCATATTACTTACCCGGCAGCCGATGTTTCGGAACAGATCTCGCTGGCGGGGAAGGAAGCATCGGGAACCGGGAATATGAAATTTACCATGAATGGTGCGCTTACCATCGGAACACTGGATGGCGCCAACGTGGAAATTTTGGAAGAGGTGGGTGCCGAAAACTTTTTCCTTTTTGGTTTGACAGTGGATGAAGTGATGGCACGCAAAACAGAAGGCTATCAACCCAATTATTATTACAGAAACAACGAAAATCTGCGAAAAACTATCGACCAGATTTCAGGTGGATTTTTTTCAGGCGGGGATGCCGGTATTTTCAAACCGCTGACTGATCACCTTTTGTGGCAGGATGAATACATGGTGATGGCCGATTTCCAATCATACTGCGACGCACAGGAAAAATTAGGGAAAGTCTATCTCGATAAAGAACATTGGACGCAAATGTCGATACTGAATGTGGCACGGTCCGGTAAGTTTTCTTCTGACAGATCGATTGCCGATTATGCACGCGATGTTTGGAATTACGATTTGTAGGAGCTTGTTGAACTCAGCAAAAAGGAAAGATTAAACAACACTAAAAAATCAGAGCCCCGGTAAATTTGCCGGGGCTCTGATTTTTTAGTAAGCCACCATGACAGTTCCGTTTTTAATTTCGCCATTGCCCAGTTCGAGAACCCAGACATAGTTGCCCACTTTCACTAGTTTTCCTTCCTGACCGGGTACCGACCGGTTGCCCTGATCCCACTGGTAAGTGGTATTTCCCCACCACCAGGCGTTTTGTGCATCGCCCCAGACATCATAATTACCATAGTTTTTCTTCATCCACAGCAAGTTACCATTCCGGTTAAAAATTCTCATGGTAGCATCGGGATACAGGTGCATACACATTACACGGAAGAACTCATGAATGCCGTCACCATTTGGGGAGAAACCTTCAGGAACAAACAAAATACATTCTATCGGGTTTTCATTTTCTTCGTTGCAATCTACATCAATATAAACCCAGGCTGTGTCGCACATTGATGGTATTCCATTATCGCACACCACGTATTGCAGGCTGTCACGTCCGATAAATCCATCATTCGGGAAATAATTCAGCATTCCGTCAGCATCAATAATAGCAACACCATGATTTGGCGGTACCAGCGGATTGGTATTAATGGTAAGCAGATCATTGTCAGGATCCGAGTCATTCCAGAGCAGATTCTGACTCACCGATGAGCAACTTGCCGATAAACGGTCATCATCGGCAACCGGTGCTTCATTAATTGCATTGACCTTGATATAAACATAAGTTCTTCCGCATTCCGGTTCACACGGAATCCCGTCATCACAAATTTCATACTGAATAATATCCACTCCATTGAAATTCCTGTTGGGTGTATAAGTAATTACACCATTTATCGGATTTCTTACAGCAGTACCCCATTTAGGCTGAATAACAATCCGTTGAGATGAAATATCAATATTGGTTTTTTCATCCGAATCGTTGGCAACCACATCTATTTCAACCGGGGTATTTTCATCTGTTTCAGCACTGTCTGGCAATACATTTGGCGGCCTGTTTCCAAATATCTCAACAACAGTCTGACAATAAGCTGTATCTCCGTTTACACCCACTGCCGCAAGTGTAATGGTTGTTAAACCTATATGATCGCAATCCAATGCATGTGGAAAAACATAAACTGTGTCTATTCCGCAGGCATCAACCGGATAGGTGGTTGCCACTTCACCCACTGTTAATTTATACTCAGCATTTTCGTCAAGCTGAATTTCAAATGGTCCGTTACAGGCAACAACCGGTTTCACGGTATCGATTACGGTTACTTTGGCAATACATTGATCCTGCAGTGAAACTTTATCGACAACCGTTAAAGCAACCTGATTAACGCCTACATCGGTACAATCGAAATTGTAACGGTCGAGGAACAGGGTATCGATGGCACAATTGTCGGATGAACCATTATTGATTTGCTGTGCCGTAATCGAAGCCTTTCCGTGTTCATCAAGATAAACATTTATATTCTTACAAATAGCAGTCGGCGGAATACTGTCGGCAACCGAAATCACAGCCAGACAAGAATCGCTGTTGCCTGCCTCATCTATTACTTTAATGGTAACTTCAATCCCATTTTCCACATCGGTACAGGTAAATGTATTTCTGCTCAGTACAATTGTCAGGTTCTCTGGTTTTGTGCAATTGTCAAAAGTTCCGGCTGTAATTATCTGAATATCGCTTTCCGATAATGTATAAATTCCTGAACCATCAAGGTGTACCAACAAATCTTTGCAGGCAACCTGCGGGGCTATTGTATCGGAAACAGACAAAGTTTGTGTGCAGAAATTAGTATTGCCACATTTATCTTTTATGCTAAAAGTGGTAATAATATCCAAACCTGTGGCAGTATGTATTCTCACTGTATCGGATGTGAACGACAATGAATCAAGCATACAATTATCGGAAACTGTTCCGCCCGCTGCAATAAAATCTGAAAGATTCCTGATACTGGTAAATGTAGTCGGCGGACATTCAGAAGAAATGTCTGACATGCATGAAATAAGCGGTTTCACAGTATCGTTTACATTGATGTACTGAATACAGGTGGCTGTGAGGTCACAGGAATTCTTTAAAGTGTATGTTCTGGTGATATTCATACAATATCCTCCTGTAATCGTATCAGTTGAAAGCAATCTAAACGATGCAGTATCAATGTCACAATTGCTTTTTACACTTCCACCGGCGGCAAGGTATTCATTAAAATCAGCAAACGGCGGGTAAGCAGCTACCTCATCAAAACATCCCACTGTGATAACCGGGGTACAATACATTTCAAGTTCCGGTGTGGTGGAAATAATTGTAATTGTCGTATCACTCTGACAGCCGTTTATGTCTGTTACAACCACCTTATAATCACCTGGTTTCAGTCCGCTGATATCTTCGGTGGTTTTGGCATTACTCCAGATTATATTGAATGGTGCTGTTCCTCCGCTGATGGTAAGGTTGATGCTTCCTGTCGGTTCGGTTTTCCCATAGTCATTCGTCACTTTGGCCGACAAACGGATTTCAGGTGTAACCGTAATAGCGAGCATGGATGGGAAAATACACAATTTTTCATCGTCGGGTATAAATTTATAGATGAATGTTCCTGTGGAATCGGTCGCAATCGCCGACGGTGACCAGGTACCCTTAATTCCTTCGTTGGTGGTCAATGGAAGCGGTGGAGCAACTTCATTCTGACACAACGGGCCAATAGGATCGAAAGTTACAGGTGTATATTGATTTACCTGAATTACAATTGAATCAGGTGCCGCACAAGTGTAGCTGGCATCCGGAGTGAAAGTGAATGTAAATTGTCCGGGTAAATCTGTGAGAATAACCGATGGAGACCAGGTACCGGATGAGCCGTTTTTATCAGTTGCCGGCAAGGCAGGTGCTGCTTCAAACTGGCAGAAAGGACCAATCGGGTCTAATTCAGCCTTCATACCCGGCAGAATTTCAATTTGCAGGGTTGTTATATCCGAACAGATAAATTCAGGATCGGGTGTGAAAACAAAAGTAAAAATACCATGTTTGTCAGTCATGATTGTATCGGGCGACCAGGTACCTGAGATTCCGTTTACAGAAACTTTTGGCAACGCCGGGGCAACGCCGAACTGACAAATCGGGTCAATCTGTGCAAATGAAGGTGTTGTTAATGGCAATATTTCAATGTCAATTTCATATGGATCTCCACATTCTCCGGGGTCTGGCGTAAACCGGTAGGTGCGCGACCATGCAAGCGATGTATTAATTTTCGACGGCGACCAGGTTCCTTTGATACCGTTCAGTGAAACCAGCGGCAGGTCAGGAGCCACGCTGTTCAGACAGAACGGGCCGATTGACTCAAACCGTGGCATTATATTGTCTGAAACCACCATCACAATCACGTTTGAAGTAGCCTGGTCATTCAACACGCATTCCATATCCGAAGTAAGTCGTGCATAAACTTCATCACCGTTTTGCGGAATATAGGTAAATGTTGAAGCGGTTTGTCCGGCCATCTGCACACCATTAACAAACCAGGCATATATCGGGAACTGGCCACCATTGACAGGTGTGGCGGTGAAAGTGATACTTTTACCCGTACAGGCTTCGGGGAAATTAGCCGCAATGGAAACAGAAACCGGCTGCGGTGCCACGGTGATTAAATGCATTGTCAGTACTGTATCCGGATCACCGGCAACCGTTGCCAATATCAGTTTTTCCACCGACCCTGCAGAAGTAAATATTTCGCCATTCCAGTTATAAGGCAGGCTTGTTTCGCAAATGGTTAAGGTATCAAATGCCGGTACGCCAGGTATTGTATTCAGCATCAGGGTAAGCAGTGTATCACAGCCGCCGGTTGTGGATGGAACAATATCGGTCAGGGTGTCGGCCTGGGTGAAAAGAATGCCGTACCACGTATATGGCAACTGGTTTTCGTTGATTGTGAGCTGGTCGGTCAGGTAATGATTCGGAATTGTTTGTAACCGGAGCGTTCTTACCGTATCACATCCGGCAGTAACCGAGGCAATGTTCTGTATAATCGTATCAGCTTCGGAAAAGGTAACACCCTGCCAGATATAAGGAAGTTCGTTTTCACAAACTGTCAGATCCAGCGTTTGGTTGATAACCGGGATGGTCTGTAACTGCAATATTCTGACTGTATCGCAATTGGCAATCGAAGAAGGGATATTTTGTGTAATGGTGTCGGCGGTGACAAATATTTCACCATACCAGGAATAAGGCAGGTCGTATTCACAAATTATACGACTGTGGATTTCTTCAATATAGGGTACTGTTTGCAATTGCAAAACCCTGATTGTATCACAACCTGTCGTGACGGAATTGATATTCTGAATCACGGTGTCAGCCGAGGTGAAAACAATCCCTTGCCAGTTATATGGAAGTTGTCCGTCACAGATGGTCAGGCTGAGTGTGTCCCTGTTGATAGGCAGGGTTTGCAACTGAAGAACCCTGACTGTGTCGCACCCGGTTGTGGTTGAAGCGAGGTTCTGAATCACGGTGTCAGCCGAGGTAAAGACAACGCCATGCCAGGTAACCGGCAAATCATTTTCACAAACTGTCAGTTCTAAAGTATCTCGGTTGAGCGGAATCACTTCGAAATCGACATTGAAAATTGAGTCGCAACCATTAACAGAAATGAGCGTGTCGGCATAAAATCCGGTTGTATTCAGCGAAAGTCCTCTCCATGGCATTGGCAGGGTGTTTTCGCAGGCTGTCAGTTGTACAGTATCCCTTTCAACCGGGAAAACAATGACTTCGGCTACAAAAACCGAATCGCAGCCATGAATGGTTTTCAGCGTGTCGGAGTGGAACCCGGGTGAGTAAAGGAACCTGCTTCTCCAGAATACCGGCATTTCGTTTTCACAAACATAGAGTTGTGCACTGCTATCTCTGGCAACCGGGAATATTAACAATTCGGCCACTAAAATGGAATCGCAGCCATAGATGGTTTTCAGCGTATCAGAATAAAAACCGGGTGTTACAAGCGACTGACCATACCATTCATAAGGCAGTTCGTTTTCGCAGGCTGTCAGTTGAATGCTGTCCCGTTCAACCGGGAAAACCAGGAGTTCGGCTACAATAATCGAGTCGCAGCCATAAATGGTTTTCAGGGTATCGGAATAAAATCCGGGTATTGAGAGAGGTCCGGTATTCCAATTATAAGGCAATTCGTTTTCACAGGCAATCAGTTGAACGCTGTCTCTTTCAACCGGATGAATTATCAATTCAGCCACAAAAATGGAGTCGCAACCATAAACCGATGTCAGCGTATCAGACCAGAATCCGGCTGTATCAATTGGCATTCCTCTCCAGGTAACAGGCAGTTCGTTTTCACAGGCAGTCAGTTGAACGCTGTCTCTGGCAACCGGGTAAACAAAAAGTTCGGCCACAAAAATCGAATCGCAACCGTAAATGGTTTTCAGTGTGTCGGAGTGGAATCCGGGTGTATCAAGCCATTTACCGCGCCATTCAACGGGTAGTTCATTTTCACAGGCAGTCAGGTAAGCACTGCTGTCTCTTGCAACCGGGTAAACAAAAAGTTCGGCCACAAAAATGGAGTCGCAACCGTGTATTGTTTTCAGTGTGTCGGAATAAAATCCGGCGGCCGTGAGCCAGTTGCCCCGCCACATCAGTGGAAGTTCATTTTCGCAGGCTGTAATTTGAATACTGTCCCGTTCAACCGGGAAAACCAGGAGTTCGGCTACCAGAATTGAATCGCAGCCATAAATTGTTTTTAGTGTATCAGCATAAAATCCGGGAACAGAAAGCGCAAAGCTGTTCCAGATATAAGGCAGTTCGTTTTCACAGGCAATCAGTTGAACGCTGTCACGTTCAACCGGATGAATAATCAGTTCGGCGGTAAAAATCGAGTCGCAACCGTTAACCGAGGTCAGCGTGTCGGAATAGAATCCGGCTGTGTTCAGCAACATACTTCTCCATGGCACGGGGAGTTCGTTTTCGCAGGCAGTCAGTTGAATACTGTCTCTTGAAACGGGGAAAACAATGAGTTCGGCTACAAAAATTGAGTCGCAGCCATAAATTGTTTTTAGCGTGTCGGAGTGGAATCCGGGAGTGTCAAGCCAGTTTCCGCGCCATTCAACGGGCAGTTCGTTTTCACAGGCAACCAGGTAGGCACTGCTGTCCCGTTCAACAGGGTTGATCAACAGTTCAGCCACAAAAATCGAGTCGCAACCATGAATGGTTTTCAATGTGTCGGAAAAGAATCCGGCGGTAGTGAGCCATCTGTTTCTCCACCACACAGGCATGTTGTTTTCGCAGGCAATCAGAGTCATACTGTCGCGCGAAACCGGGTAAACAATCAGTTCGGCCACCAGGATCGAGTCGCAGCCATGAATTGTTTTCAGCGTGTCGGCATAAAATCCGGGAAGAGAAACCGGGTTGCCATTCCAAAGCAAAGGCAGTTCGTTTTCACAAGCTGTCAGTTGAACACTGTCTCTTTCCACCGGGTAAATTATCAGTTCGGCTGTAAGAATCGAGTCACAACCATAAACCGAGCTCAGCGTATCGGAGTAGAAACCGGCTGTGTAAAGTGACATGCTTCTCCAGAGTGCAGGCAGTTCGTTTTCGCAGGCAGTCAGCAGAATGCTGTCTCTTTCCACCGGATGAACGATGATCAGGCTTGTATCAGCAACCTGACAACCCTGTTCGTCGGTTACGTTGAGAATAAGCTGGTAATTTCCACCGGGTGCGTTGCTGAAAAGCGGGGTTCCACTAACCGGATCATCTAAGAAAACAGCTCCGTCGCCTGTCCACAGTACCGTGTATATTCCTGTTCCGCCGGAGAAACTGCTTCCGAACCGCAATGAATCGTTTTCGCAGATAGCCGGGTCATCCGGGGTAATTTGGGCTAACATGGGTGGAGGTTGCAGCAATTCGGCAGAGTCAGTCACCGTACACCCCAGTGCGTCGGTTACGGTCAGGTAATATTTCCCGGCTGCGAGGCCGGTTAGTGTGTCGCCAGTTGCGGTAAATCCGCCGGGGCCGGTCCAGTCAAAAACATATGGTTCAAAACCACCGGTAACCGTGGCGATTATTGAACCTGAAGAGTCGTTAAAGCAAATAAGGTCAGTTGGCTGCAATGTAACTTTCGGATTGCTGTACCGGATCACCATCGTGTCGATAGCCGGTTCGCAGGTTTTGTTGGCGGCCAGACCTTCAGCCGTCAGAATAAGATAGATGGTTCCGGTTGTAATGTCGGAAGTGCCCAATGTATAAACGGGGTGTAATTTATTGGTGAAATTAAAGGTTCCGTCACCGGAGGTTGTCCAGTAGAATGTTGAAAAGTGCATGGCTGTGTCGCCGGATACTGGTATAATGATATCGTAACAGATATCAATATCTTTTCCGGCATCGGCAAATGGCGGGTCAAATACCTTCACCCTGCCGGTTTCGATGGTATCGCAACCATGTGTGGAAAATTGAAGTACGGTGACACTAAACTCACCGGTAATTGTCCAGTTATAATCAACTTCACTTCCCCAGGTGGTATCGCCCGGGGCATTGATAACAGTAAAACCGGAGGGAACAGGGTCGGCAATGGTGGTTCCTGCCGTGTCGAGAATAAACCACTGGTAAGTGGAACCTTTTTCCCCGTCAATGCGGTAATGCCGGGTGGAGCCTACACAAAGCGAATCGATGACATAGCTTTCCTGGGCCTGCACGTTAAAGGCCAGCATCAGCAAAAGCAGTATGTACATCAATTTTTTCAAGAATTTACGAATTTACCAATTATGTTATTTGCTATCTAATATTTATCAATTTCTCACCAAATGTTTATGTGCCGATTTCTGCAATGGGCCCTGAACCACGGGGCGGATTGAGATGGCCATTTCCTTTCCTGCTAAAATCGAACCCCTACGGGATTTTTGCAGCAGCCACCTTTTGAACGCCCATCATGTCTCAGCACCATTCATTCACCCTTTAGGAACGGGGTAAAAACCCAACATGTCACAGCACTTTTCTTTCACCCCCGCCTGAACGATCTCAGTCGGGCAGGCTTCAGGGTCGAGGTAAACCTCAATTACTCATTCACCCAATCACCCATTCACCCTTTAGGGACGGGGTAAAACCCTCCAAAATCATCATTCTTCATTTTCATCGTTCGTGCCCTGAACCACGGGGCGGGTTGAGATGGTCATTTCCTTTCCTACTAAAATCTAACCCCTATGGGGTTTTTGCAGCAGCCACCTTTTGAACGCCCAACATGTCACAGCACCAAACAAAACTCCCTTCAGGGACGGGGTAAACCTCAATTACTCATTCACCCAATCACCCATTCACCCTTTAGGGACGGGG
>DAINOH010000036.1:41928-43566 GCA_036735485.1 Draconibacterium sp.
GCCCTGAACCACGGGGCGGGTTGAGATGGTCATTTCCTTTCCTACTAAAATCTAATCCCTACGGGATTTTTGCAGCAGCCACCTTTTGAACGCCAACATGTCACAGCACTTTTCTTTCACCCTTTAGGGACGGGGTAAAAACCCATCATATCAAAGCACCAAACATTCAACAACATTCCCAGAACATCCTTTGAACCCGTTGGACAAGCCTTAGCACCATTCATTCACCCTTTAGGGACGGGGTAAACCCATTCACGCATTCATTCATTATAGCATTCACGCATTTCCTCACGGCCCCACCATATCGCTCACATAAATCTTCGAACTGCTGGGCCGCGGATAGATTCGTACCACCTGTTTATCCACAATCTGGTCGCCCACTTTACACTGGTCGGTAACCTGGAGAATCCAGAAATCGGTATCGCCCACCGGGAGCGGCGGAATTAACGGGGTAAATTCAAATTCACTTTCATAAATCCATTCATCGTTATTCAGGTTAATATGGTCGGTGCCATCGCCATAAGTATAAATCGCTTTCCACGGGCCGGGGCCTGAGAACACAATTTTCAGTTTTACCGGCTCTCCATAACACAGCGTGTCGCCGGTGAGTTCGGCATATGGAATGTGCTCAAGAATGGTAAGTTTAAACATCAGCAGGTTGTTGGTACACACTTCTTCGTCCCAAACCATCACCCTGACAAAGTAATTTCCGGGTGGCAGGTTTTCCACCACAACCGTTGATCCGCCATACATTCCGTCCTTGAAAAATAATACAGGTTCCATATCGCCTTTAAACTGGGCAAAATTGGTCGTTGAGTCGGCATAAATATCCCAGGTATAACGGTCGCCCGGCCATTCCACCACACTGAGTTCAATCTGTTCGCATTCCTCGGCAATAATATGTGTAACCTGTTTCTGTGCCACCACGGTTACTGACATACCCAGTACAGCCAGGAAAATTCCCGGTAACCTGAAAAAGATATGTAATAACCGTTGTTTCATTTTTTTCCCTTAAATCTGACAGCGTCACCGACCTGTCAGCATTTAACCTACTTCGACGTTGTCAGGTTCTTCGAACGCTGACAAGTCGGGGTTGCTTAAATTTTCAATATGGCTGGTTTTAAAATCAGCTTTGTTTCCAAATAGTTTCAATACAAACTCCCGCTTCAGACGGGTTGGTTTTTCTGAAACACACGACAAATAACTCGACCACGGATATTCAAGCGGATGCAAACAAAAACCATGATGGACAGAATTATTATGAATATAGAGGATTACATTTCTCAAATATTCATCGTTATCAATCAGGATTCGTTTAAAAGGACGTTCAAACAAATTTCCGGTTCTTTCCCGGCGGATATGGAAATACCGCGTGTAGGCATTAAACAGATGGGCAAAATGTTTGTTTGCCTCCGGTCTTCTATTTAATCCGACAGCGTCGCCAGACCTGTCGGCATTCAATCCGTCGATACCCAGTCCGATGTTGTCAGGTCCTGCGGTGGTGCCTGTCGCCGGAAACCTGATGTTGTCAGATCCTGCGGTGAAACTTTCTGATCCGATGTTGTCAGGCCCGCCTGAATGATACAGTCGGGCAGGTCCTTCGGACGCTGACAAATCGGTGGTTTCCCACTTATTCTC
>DAINOH010000037.1:0-42302 GCA_036735485.1 Draconibacterium sp.
AATAGCTTTTAGACCCGAAACTCACCAAAACCATTGTAAAACGCGGAATCACCGAAATGGTGACACCCGGCGTTTCCATCAACGATAATATTCTTGAAAACCGCGAAAATAATTTTCTTGCCTCGGTTCATTTCGACAAAAAAACGGCTGGCGTGGCGTTTCTCGATATTTCGACAGGCGAGTTTCTGACTGCCCAGGGAAAATTTGAATACATCGACAAACTGCTGAATTCGTTTCTGCCCAAAGAAGTGCTGTTTCAGCGTGGCCGTGGCAAGGAATTCACCGAAATTTTCGGACCAAAATATTATACATTTAATCTTGAAGACTGGGTTTACACCGACGATGTTGCCACCGACAGGCTGACCCGTCATTTTGAAACCAAATCGCTGAAAGGCTTTGGTGTTGACGGAATGCCGCTGGCCGTGATTGCTGCCGGGGCAATCCTTCATTATCTCGATATTACACAACACCGCAGGCTGAGTCACATTGCCGGTTTGAGCCGCATTGAAGAAGATCATTTTGTATGGTTAGACCGGTTTACAATCCGTAACCTGGAGCTTTTCAACCCAATTCACGAAAATGGCAAAGCGCTGATTGATGTAATCGACAAAACCATTTCGCCAATGGGTTCGCGTTTACTGAAACGCTGGATTGCCTTGCCGCTGAAAGACATCGAACCCATCAACAAACGGCTCGATGTGGTGGAATTGTTTCTGAAACAACCCGAAATCAGGGAGAATATTGAAGAACATTTGCGGCAGATTGGCGACCTTGAGAGATTGATTTCGAAAGTGGCAGTCGGGAGAATCAATCCGCGTGAAATAGTGCAGGTAAAAAATGCGCTGAACGCCATTCTGCCCATCAAACAAACCTGCGCGGTGGCCGATAATGTGGCGCTCAACCGGTTCTCTGAACAACTGAACCCGTGCGACCTGATCCGTGAAAAAATACACCGCGAAATTATCGCCGATCCGCCTGTGGCCATCAACAAAGGACGGGTAATTGCACCCGGAATCTCGCAGGAATTGGATGAATTACGTGATATTGCTTTTTCGGGAAAAGACTTTTTAGCCAAAATTCAAAAACGCGAAAGTGAACGTTGTGGCATTCCTTCGCTGAAAATAAGCTTTAACAATGTTTTCGGATATTATATTGAAGTACGAAACACGCACAAAGACAAGGTTCCGGCTGACTGGATCAGAAAGCAAACGCTTGTCAGTGCCGAAAGATACATTACTGAAGAGTTAAAAGAATACGAAACCAAGATTCTGGGTGCCGAAGAAAGAATTGTTGACCTCGAAACAAAAATTTTCAATGAACTGGTGCTGGCGCTGACTGAATATGTGGGAGCCATTCAACTGAATTCGAACATTCTGGCGCAGATCGACTGTCTTTTGTCGTTTACAGGTTGTGCTTCGGAATACAAATATTTCAGGCCTTTTGTAAACGATTCAACAGTAATCAATATAAAAAATGGCCGTCACCCGGTGATTGAACAGCAGCTTCCGATTGGAGAAACCTACATTGCCAACGATGTATTGTTAGACCAGGACGATCAGCAGATAATCATCATCACAGGGCCAAACATGGCCGGGAAATCGGCACTGCTCAGGCAAACTGCGTTGATAGTGCTGCTGGCGCAAATCGGTTCGTTTGTACCAGCAGAGGTGGCTGAAATTGGTTTTGTTGATAAAATATTCACCCGGGTTGGCGCTTCCGACAATATTTCGCTGGGCGAATCGACATTCATGGTTGAAATGATTGAAGCAGCCAGTATTCTGAACAACGTTTCCGACCGCAGCCTGATTCTTTTTGATGAATTGGGGCGCGGAACCTCCACCTACGACGGGATTTCGATTGCATGGTCGGTGGTGGAATATATTCATGAACACGCTGCAGCCAAGGCAAAAACACTTTTTGCGACACACTACCACGAACTGAATGAAATGGAAGGTGCTTTCGCCAGGGTAAAAAACTACAATGTTTCGATAAAAGAAGTCGGGAATAAAGTCATTTTTTTAAGAAAGCTGGTTCGTGGCGGCAGTAATCACAGTTTCGGGATTCACGTGGCGGGAATGGCCGGGATGCCGAAATCGGTAATTAAACGGGCTGAACAAATATTGACAAAACTGGAAGGTGGCCGCGAAAAAGAGAGCCTTTCGAAGCCACTGGGCGAAATCAGGGAAAAACGAGAAGGGATGCAGCTCAGCTTTTTCCAGTTAGACGACCCGGTTCTGAAACAAATCCGCGATGAAATTGCGGGGCTCGATATCAACAACCTGACTCCAATTGAAGCATTGAACAAACTGAACGAAATCAGGAAGATTACAGGGATCAAATAGTTTATGTAACCAACTAAATGTAATTCAGTTCTTTTAAAACTTTTCTGAATACGGGATTTTTTCTGTAACCACCATCTGCCATATCATTGCCGCTGACGGCATAATCAGAGTTCCCTTCGATTAAAACAGGTCCTGTTTCGCTCACAGCCACATCCCAGCCTACCAGTCTTAAACCGGGCATTAATGCTGCTGTTTTAATTACCAGTTCTTTCACTTCATTAAAATACGGGATTTGAAAACCTTCAAAAATTACCCCTGTTATCGGGTGTTCAGTATAAACTTTTGTTCCGGCAGTCGTGAAATCTGAATATCCCTCTTTTTTCATTTTCCCTGAATCGAGCCAAATACCAACCTGGCATCCGCCGGAAGAGATATTATCGACATGTTTATTGTTGGTACTCATTCGTAAATAGGCCGACAAAATTTCAGCGTTTCCCTCTTTGTCAATAAATGTGTCAATTCTGATTGTATTTAAACTTGAGGAACTGATTTTATTTAATTCAGGATGCTGACTGACAGTTTTTTGAAACAGAAATCCGGTTTTAATAACTTCAGAATATAAATTCTCAAAAAAAATAATATTATCAGTAAGCTGATCTTTTGTTAGCTTAAAAACCTGCTTTCCGCCATAACTGCCATAGGTCCGCTTTATAAATATTGAATCAATGTCAGGATTCTTTCTGAACAGAATTCTCAATTGATTTATAAAATCTGAGGCATTGTTAATCTCAAAACAATCCTTACCAAAAACAAACATTTTCCGGTGGTTGTACATCAGAATCTCGGGTTGAGGGATATTAAACTGTGAATAGAAAAAGGCAAAATACAACTTGTTTTCAATTACATCTCTTGCTCCATGTTCGTTCAGAAATGGTTTGATTTTGTGAAAGAAAAAATCCTCGTAGAAATAGTCTTTTATATTTCTGATATCCTTTTTGAACATATATTGAGAGAAGTACTGTCCGGGGATTTTTTTATGATAGAAAGCCAGGATAATGATCTCCAGAATTATTTTATAAAGTGGTTTTCGATCCGGATCATTTATTACTTCTGCAATCAACCCTGAGAAACTTTTTTTTCTTAAATCGGTCATTTTACTTATTTAAAAGTTTTATGTAAATGTTTATTCGCGTCATCAAAAACAAAATTTATATAATTTTTAGTCGGATTTTCTTTTTCAATTATTTTCCCGGGATTGCCAATAACAAGTGAATGATCAGGAACGTCAAAGTTCACGAAGGCATTTGGAGCGATTAAAACATCGTTACCGATATTAATTTCACCTACAATCACGGCCCCGGTTCCAATCCAAACAAAATTACCGATAGTCGGACGCCCTATTTTTCCATTTTTATAGGCTCTCCCAATTGTGACAGAATGGTTTAAACAACAATAATCGCCCATTTTTATTGGCCCGACAACAACATGTCCAAAATGGCTGGAGAGATACAAACCTTTGCCTATCTGAGCATCTGAACTGATTTCGTAACCGTACTTAATCTTATATCTTCTTCTTAAAATTTTAATAAAAATAATGAGAGGTGTTTTTCTGTAGCGTTTGGCGTTACGATAAACAAACAAATACCTGAATCCGGGATATGTCAATCCTTTTAAAAACCCTTTAAAACCAACCAATCCACCTTGTCGATATAAATCAGCTCGTATTACATCGCTTAACATAAGTTATGGTTTAACTTGATTATAAATTCAAAAATATTAATGCAGAACTGTAAAGTATGATTTATACGTTGTCAGCTTCGTATATCCCTCCATTACCAAAAAACTGCAACTTGCGTTATAATTTAAACAAATATAAAAAAAACATGATCTTTTACAACAACCAGATAAACACAGAAGTAGAACATACTTTATATTGACTACGCCATTTTGCGGTTTGATTGTTTTCAATAATATGCTGCTATTCAAAATGCAATTAACGCCATTTTGTCAATCCGGCTTTTGTTCTTCAACTTCATTTTTAAAAATCCAGCTATCGGAAGATTATTTAAGTTAATTCAGATTAATCTTCACGCATGATTATAAGAAATCCGGGCACACAATTGAGTGATTCTCAAATAGTGCAGTTATAATATCTCATTTTTTTTTCAATTTTTTGTGAGATAAAAAAATAGGTCTATATTTGCAACGCTTTTCAAGAAAGTTCATTCAAATATGCGGGAATAGCTCAGTTGGTAGAGCACGACCTTGCCAAGGTCGGGGTCGCGAGTTCGAGTCTCGTTTCCCGCTCATAATGAAAAATGTCCGTTGCGCAAACGGATTTTTTTTCGCCGTTCATAAGAAATAAGGATGCCCAGGTGGTGGAATGGTAGACACGTTGGACTTAAAATCCAATGAACATTATGTTCGTGCGGGTTCAAGTCCCGCCCCGGGTACCATATGCGGGAATAGCTCAGTTGGTAGAGCACGACCTTGCCAAGGTCGGGGTCGCGAGTTCGAGTCTCGTTTCCCGCTCCAATTCAGAAGGAAGTTTAACAAGCTTCCTTTTTTGCTTTATGAGCTATTTTGTGTACATATTATACTCTCAGTCAACCGATCTGTTTTTCAATTGCTCAATAAAATTGATTTTAATAGCATTTTGTCGCTAAAATATTTTTAATGAAGGATTTCTAATCTGAAAACAAAAAAGCTAAATCTGTTTATACATATTTAAATTTTGTAAATTGAAAACAATTTTAAAAATTTCATATGACCTCTTATTTTAAACAGTTAAAACAGAGATTAATAGCAGACGGAAGGTTCAAGAAATATTTTCTTTATGCATTTGGAGAAATAATAATCATTACAACCGGCATCCTGATAGCGGTACAAATCAATAATCGGAACAACCTTAAGATTTCCGACGAGATTTTCAGGTCACAACTCATTAATTTCTACGACGAAATGATGCGCCAAAAAGGTAGTGTAATGATAAGAACCATTTTAATGGAATCACAAATAAATTATATTGATAGATTATTGGTGGGCGACATTTCAATAAAAGACTACGAAGTACCTAGTCTTCTGTATTTAATTGACAATCGCTTCTATGCCATAAAAGCTATTACCAATATTGCCTTTGAACAGAATTCTATCAAATCAGACACAGCAAAACAAAACCTTATCTACAGCATCAACGATTATGTTTTCACACAGGAACTTTTTATACCTAACGAAAAAGATTATGGAAACTTTATCACCTCTGAATTAATCAAATTGAGTGTCCCTTCTTTTGATTTTAGTATCATAAATTATCAAGATATGAGCACCATAGACCAAATTCTAAGAGCATCTGACACAATTTATTATTCAAATGAGGAAATACTAAATGTAAAGAATTGTTTAAAATCACCTTATATTAAAAGTCGTTTAAAATCAAACAAAGTCATTTTAAAACGAGAGATTCAATTAGCAAACACTTTCATTTCAACAATCCAAAAGAACGAACGTGAAATCTTAAATTATTATCCTGATGTTCTAAAATATGAAACTGTGGGAATTATTGGAACATCTCTTACTGATGGGTGGGAAAAATCTATCCCTATGCATAAAAACCAGAAAGAAATTGGGATTTGGGAAACTTATATCGAATTAAAAGATGGCCATGTGAAATTCAGGGCAAATAACAACTGGACAATCAGTTGGGGAGGAAAATCATTTCCTGATGGAGAATGTATTCCAAACGGTCCAAACATTCCTGTTCAGGCAGGGAACTATCATATAACAATTAATTTGAAAAATCAGAAATACATTTTTGAAAGAATGAGTATGTAATTGGCATTTTCAATGGATTTATTATGAACAAAAGAAGAATCTGGTAATAACAATACAGTTGATTCTCTTTTGTACAAAAAATGCGTTAGTTATCCTGCTCATCGTTTAAACTTCACATTTTTGTGAAGCTTTTTTGTTTTCAAAAGAATCCCGGTTAAACCTAAAATCCTTACAAAAGTCTTATTGCAGATTGTCAAATTCTGTTAAATTCGTTCAGCTCAAAAATCTTCTGATTCTTATAAAAATTGCACCAATGAAACAACACATCTTTTTATCACTGATTCTTGCTGTTACTTTTATACTTCCCTGTAAATCAAAAGACAAAGCAGCAGCTTTCTCACTAAAAGTTGAAAAATACACACTCAGCAACGGACTGACTGTAGTTTTGCACGAAGACAAATCGGACCCGATCGCCGCCGTTGCGGTTTATTATCATGTAGGTTCATCCCGCGAAACCACCGGAAAAACCGGTTTTGCCCACCTTTTTGAACACATGATGTTCCAACGCTCGGAAAATGTACCGGAGGACCAGTTCTTTAAAAACATTCAGGAAGCTGGCGGCTCACTCAACGGCAGTACCAGCCAGGACCGCACTAACTATTACGAAGTGGTTCCGAAAAATGCGCTGGAAATGGCGCTCTGGATGGAATCTGACCGCATGGGATACCTTGAAAACACGGTAACACAAGCGTCATTTATCAACCAGCAAAATGTGGTTCAGAACGAGAAGCGCCAGAGTTACGACAATGCGCCTTATGGTTTTAACCAGGAAGTTATCCTGAAAAATCTTTATCCGAAAGGTCATCCCTACAGTTGGACTGTCATCGGCGAAATGGAAGATCTCACCAATGCCACTGTTGACGATGTAAAAGCTTTTCACCGGAAATTCTACTCACCAAACAATGCATTTCTTGTTATTTCAGGCGACTTCGACAAAGCTGAAACAAAAAAATGGGTGGAAAAATATTTTGGCGAAATACCCAAGGGAGAACTGGTGGAAGAAAGAAAGGCAATGAACGTTTCGCTGCCACAAACAAAAAAATTGTATCACGAAGATAACTTTGCCAAAGCACCGATGCTGACAATGGTATTCCCTACGGTTGAGCGCTTTTCAAAAGATTCGTATGCACTGAACTTTTTAGGCGAACTGTTAGCCGGAACGAAAAAGTCGCCGCTTTATACCGTTCTTGTTAAAGAAAAGAAACTTACATCACGTGTAATGGCGCGCAACGGTTCGCAGGAATTGGCCGGTTCGTTTACAATTTCGGTAACTGCCAACCCCGGAGTAAATCTGACCGAGGTTGAAAATGCCATTTTCGAAGGATTGGCAAAATTCGAAAAAGATGGTTTTACAGAGCAAGACCTGGAAGGAATTAAAGCCGGTTACGAAACAAGTTTTGTGAGCCGCTTTTCAAGTGTTCAGGGAAAAGCATTTACACTGGCAGAATATACTATGAATACCGGCGATCCGCATTTTTACCAGAAAGACCTTGCGGGATTTCTGAACGTGACTCCTGCCGACATCAAAGCGGTTTATGAAAAATATATCAAAGGAAAAAATTTCCTGCAAACCAATTTTGTTCCCAAAGGACAGGTTGAGCTGGCAGTTAAAGATGCTGTAAACGCAGGTGTTAAAGAAGAAGACCCGGCCAAAGCCGCCGAAGTGAAAGCTGCTGTTGCAGAAGAAGGCCCGATTCAGAAAACACCCACAAAAATTGACCGTTCAGTGATGCCAAAAATTGGAAAAGACCCCGAAGTTACCATTCCAACACCCTGGACAGGCTCACTTTCAAATGGGATGAAACTTATGGGAATCAAACAGAGCGAACTTCCGTTGGTGCAATATTCCATTACACTGGAAGGTGGCCGCCTTTTCGATAACGTTGAAAAAGCCGGGCTGGCAAGTCTTGTGGCCTCAATGATGAATGAGGGAACCAAAAACAAGACTCCCGAAGAACTGGAATTAGCGATTGGTTTATTAGGTTCTTCCATCTATTTTTCCTCGGGCGATGAAAATATTTCGGTCAATGTCAGCACACTTGAAAAAAACTTTGAAAAAACGCTGGCGCTGGTGGAAGAAATGCTGCTCCAGCCACGTTGGGATGAAGAACAGTTCGCACTTGCCAAAAGCCGCGTGATTAACAACCTGAAACGTAATGCCGCCAGTCCCGATTACCTGGCTTCCAGCGCTTTAAATAAACTGATTTTTGGAGACAACATCCTGGCTATTGATGCCTCGGGAACCGAAAAATCGGTTTCGGCTCTCACAATCGACGACCTGAAGAATTATTACAACCAATATTTCTCTCCTTCTGTTTCCACCTTTTTGGTGGCGGGTGATATTGAAAAATCGAGGGTTGAAAAAGCGCTGGCCAGCCTCAATAAAAACTGGACCGCAAAAAAAGTGGAGGTCCCCACTTTCACATTGCCTGCAGCCCCCGCCAAATCGCATATTTATTTTGTTGATGTTCCCGGGGCAAAACAATCGGTTATCAGCATCGGCGCTCCCGGACTTCCACGCACCAATCCCGATTTTTATGCCGCAACGGTTGCCAATTACAAATTGGGCGGATCGTTTAACGGAATTTTCAACCTGATTTTGCGCGAAGAAAAAGGGTTTACTTACGGCGCACGGTCTAATTTCTCGGGTGGCGAAAGTACTGGTTCCTTTGTAGCTTCATCAAAAGTTCGCACCAATTCCACACTAGAATCGGTAACCATTTTTAAAACCGAGATGGAAAAATATCGCCAGGAAATTCCGCAGGAATACGTCGATTTCACCCAATCGGCACTGATGAAAGGCAATGCTTTGCGTTTTGAAACACTGGGCGACCTGATTGGCATGATCAGGAATATTTCTTCGTACAACCTCCCGTTTGATTACATTAAAAAAGAAGAAACCTTTTTAAAGGAACTCACACCCGGAAAACTGCGTGATTATGCCGTAAAATATATCGATCCGGCAAAAATGTATTACGTGGTGGTTGGCGATGCTACCACCCAGTTAAAGGAACTTGAAAAAGTGGGACTGGGTGAACCTGTTCTGATAAAGAATTAAATATTTCAGAATTATTCAATAAGAGAAAATACATTGTTGTAAAAACGTGTATTTTCTCTTTTTTTATGGAAGAATATAAAACTGCTTACCATGTTAAAATATTTCAGCCTTTTTCTGTTGACTTTTCTCTGTTCCGGATTACTTTTTGCACAGGAAATTAAAATCACGCACGGCCCTTATTTGCAGGCTGTTGACAAAAATGAAGCAACAATTGTGTGGACAACCGACAAAGATGCAGTTTCGTGGGTGGAAGTTGCCCCGAAAGGTGACGACAGTTTTTATGCTCAGGAACGTATGCAATATTTCCAAACCAGCAACGGGAACAAAGTGGTAAGCAAACTCCATAAAATCAGAATTACCGGACTTGCAGAAGGAACCGGTTACCGGTACCGTGTTTTTTCGAAGGAAGTTCTGAACTACGAAGGACACCGGATTTTGTACGGCAACATTGCATCGACCAATGTTTATTCAAAAAAACCACTTCAGTTTAAAACACTGGACAACAAAAAGAAAGAAACCTCATTTTTGGTGGTGAACGATATTCACAGCCGGATTGACGATTTTAATGCCTTGACAAAATCAGTGGAATCCGGAAAAACAGATTTTGTGATTTTCAATGGCGACATGGTTTCGTCGATGAATGATGAAAAGCAATTCTTTGAAGGCTTTATGGATGAAGCAGTTCAAAAATTTGCCGGCGAAGTACCTGTGTTTTTTTGCCGTGGCAACCACGAAACCCGGGGTACTTTCAGTGTTAATTTCCCGGAATATTTCCCCACAACAAGCGGTAAACTTTATTATTCGTTTAAACAGGGCCCGGCATTTTTCATTTTTCTGGATGGCGGCGAAGACAAACCCGACTCTGACATTGAATATTCAGGACTGGCACAATTTGATGCCTACCGGACTGAACAACAGGAATGGCTGAAAAAAATTACTGAAACGGATGATTTCAAATCGGCAAAATACAGGTTTGTCATTATTCATATTCCGCCCGTTGAGTCAACCTGGCACGGCCCGCTCGATATCCGGCGGAAGTTTCTCCCGGTGCTGAACAACAAAGGTATAACCGCGATGATCAGTGGTCATTTGCACAAATACATTTATGCTGAACCAAAGAGCGGGCACGATTTCCCGATAATCATCAACGAACACAATACCGCACTTGAAATTTCGGCCAACGAACAAAAAGTCACTGTTTTGCGAAAAGATACAAAAGGCAATACACTGAACAGTTTAAGTTTTTAACAACTGAAATCAGGACAACTATTTTGCAATCAGTTTCACCAGTCTTCCTTTTTCAACCTTGTCTGTTAATTCGAGATTGTTCAGCAATGCCAGTTCTTTCAAACGCGAGTCGGCGATTTTCTGTGCTTTAAAAACTTCCGAGAGTGTCTGTGTTTTCGGCACTTCATAAATTTTTATCCTTTCGGGTTTTACATTCAGTTTGGCTACGTCAGTAAGTTTGTCAAATTTTTCCATGGTACCTCTGAAAACAGGCACAAAATTCATAAAATCAGCATTGGCTGCAACTCCGTGAAACGAAAATACCTGCCCGTTATACTGGATAAAATACGACAGAAACTTAACAACATTCTGCGCACCGGTTTGCTGGTCCTGCGATGTTTGCTGCGAAACAACCGCCACTGCCGGCAATCCGTTTACAGTTAACTTTTTATTTTCGAGAGCTGTTACTTTCATTTCTGTCACAAAACCCTGTGCCGCTTCTTCGGGTGTTTTCTTGTCCGATAACAAAAAAGCCATCAGGGCTTTGCCATCTTTGGGCGCCATTTTTACCTGAATTGGTGAGTTTTCGAACTGCCACCCAGCTGGAACCGGGTACTTGAATTTCATCTCAGGGTGGTAGAAAACGTTGCTTTCCACAAATCCTTGTCGCGGGTCTTCTCCGTAAACCAGTCCGTCGATCATTTTCAGGTACTCGTTCCCATTTACTTTCCACGTGTTACCGCCTAATTTCTGCTGCCATTCGGTTGTGGTGTTTTTTACTGCATTGTAACGGTCGCCCGGATCGGGGTGAGTGGACAGGAAAGTAGGAACACCACCATGCGATTCAGCCATCGACATTTTATTCAGCACATTAAAAAAATCAGCCATTTTATTGGCGTCGTACCCAATCTTCGACGAGTATTCAACACCCAGCCGGTCGGCTTCGCGTTCGTTGTCGCGGCTGTATTTCAGAAACAGCAACTGCATTCCCTGCATCGCATAATCGGCGTACTGTGCCAAATCGGGCGCAACCACCATTCCGCCAATCAGCAAAACTTGTCCGAGCGTTTGCTTGGTTTGCTGGCTTACCGAATGCCGCGCTGTAACGTGGCCCATTTCGTGGCCCAAAACGCCCATCAGTTCAGCTTCGTTGTTAAACTGGGCCAGAATTCCGCGGGTGAAATAAATATAACCGCCCGGCACTGCAAATGCATTCACAACCGGCGTGTCGAGAATTTTAAAATGATATTGCAGATTGGGCCGGTGTGAAACAGTTCCCATTTTATTTCCTTCGGTTGTGATAAAATTCAGCAGTTGAGGACTATCATACACTCCGAAAGTTGACAGTACCGTGGGGTTGTATTGTGCACCCAGCGCCAATTCCTGGGCTTCCGACATCAATACAACCTGTTTTTTGCCCGTAACCGGATTAATGGCACATGACGGAACAAGAACCAATGCAAACAAAAAAATTATAGCAGTGAAAAAATTAGCCGATTTCATTATTCTATGTTTAAAAATTTCATTTCCAAAATTAATCCCTTCTTTTAATATCTGAAATGTTATTTTCGCACAAATTATTGTCACACCATTCAATAAAATCCAAATGAATATCAGGATTCTGAACCTATTTCTCGCACTTTTAATTTCTTTCCAGGTTTTCTCCCAAAAAAAGGAGCTGGCTTCCATTACCGAAAACGAACTTCGTGCACACCTCGAATTTATTGCCTCTGACCTGATGCAGGGCCGCGATTTTGATACCCCGGTTCCGGGACTCGAAATTACCGGTGCCTACCTGAAAGCGCAGTGCAGGGAAATGGGACTGAAACCCGGCGCAGAAGGATTCTCGCAAACCGTAAAACTGATCAGAACAAAAGCCGATCTGGAAAATTCGGTTTTGCAACTGAAAAACAGCAAGGGAGAAGTTGTATTTACCGGCAACAAAATTATTTCGTTTGGTGGTTCATCAAAGAGTGACACCCTGAAGTCTGATCTTGTTTTTGGAGGTTTTGGTTATCTGAACAAATCGGGTTACAATGATCTTGACAGCATTGATCTGAAAAACAAAATGGTATTGATGATGACCGGCAGTCCTGACCCCAATGATACCACCCAATCGATGGAGGAAATCAACAAACGCGAAATGGCTAAAATCGGTCCGCTGATGATGTCAGGAGTGAAAACAATTATTCTAACGGTCAATCCCGCGGATTCCGGAAACAAATGGTTCGAGCTGATAAAACAATATGCATCAGGAGGTTCGTATAAACTTGAAGGTGATACTGTAAAAGATATGCCTTTTAATATTCTGTTTGTCGATAATTCAATTGCCGATGCCGTATTAAAAGAAACCGGCAAAACATTGGCGCAAATTCAGCAACAAATTATTGAAACCGGCAAACCCGCCAGCCAGGTGATAAAAAATGTGACGGCTGAAATTATTCTTGCAAAAGAATCAAAACCAATTGAAAGTGAGAATATCATTGGTTTTGTGGAAGGGAGCGACCCGAAACTGAAAAATGAATACGTGATTCTGACAGCGCATTACGATCATGTGGGTATTACGCCAGACGGCCAGGTAAATAACGGCGCCGACGACAATGGCTCGGGGACTGTAGCACTGCTGGAAGTGGCCGAAGCTTTTTCGCTTATGAAAAAGAAACCCGCTCGCAGCATAGTTTTTGCCTGGGTTACTGCCGAAGAAAAGGGTTTATTTGGATCACGATATTATACCGAAAACCCGGTTTTTCCGCTCAGCCAGACTATTGCCAACATCAATCTCGATATGGTGGGACGCTCAGCACCAGCTGAAAACGGCCCGGTTACCGATGTTGAAAAGAGTCTTGCCGGCCCTGATGGCGTGTATTTTATAACCGGCAACAAGGAGGGAGAAATCCGGAAAATTGGTGTGGAAATCAGTAAAAAGCTGAATCTTATCCCGAGCGATGAACTTTCGGAAGATTTTCTGAACGGCAGTGATTATTATCACTTTCATAAAAACGGAATTCCGGTACTGGGCATTTCCACCGGGTTACACGAAGATTACCACCACCCCACCGACGAAGTGGTAAAAATCGATTACCACAAAATGAAACGCATTGCCGATCTCACTTTTTGGGTTACACTCGAAATTGCCAACGGGAAAAAGCCACTGAAATAAGTCAATAAAGAATTATTCGTGTATGGACGAATAATTCTTATTTTTAGACAATACTTTCGTTTATACACGAAAATTTTTCAAACTCCGACATAAAAAAAAGAGGCTGTCTCAAAAGCGTTCAGCCTCTTTTTTTTTTGCAGCATGGTACGCCCATGCTGTTTTCATTTTATATAGAATACAAACGTTTAAGCTTCAACCATTTTCTGATAATCGGCAGCCGAGAGAAGTTCAGCCACTTCAGCAGGATCCGTCAGTTTTATTTTAATCATCCAGCCTGCATTGTACGGATCTTTGTTCACCAGTTCAGGTTCGTCGGCCAATGCAGGATTTACTTCCACAATTTCGCCGCCAACCGGCATAAACAAATCCGACACTGTTTTTACCGCTTCAACCGTTCCGAAAGTTTCGCCTTTTGCCAGCGTTTCGCCTTCGGTTTCAATCTCCACAAAAACCACATCTCCCAATTCACCCTGGGCAAAATCGGTAATACCAACTGTAGCTGTTTCTCCTTCAACAAGAATCCATTCGTGATCCTGTGTGTACTTTAATCCGGCCGGAATATTCATATTTGCAGTTTTTTAAGTTTGCCCAAAATTAATACTTTTTACAAAACCAACCAGTTAACAAGGGTATCCATTTAATGATTTATTACCACAAATTTGTTGTTCGACCCCAAAAAAAAGACGGCATTTTGTATCATTGCAAAAATTTAAAGTCATGTTGAACGAAAAAACTGACCACCTGAAAGAGCTCCCGGAAATTGCCCGGAAACTGGTTGAACAGTTCGCAGAAGAACGTGTTTTTGCCTTTTACGGAAAAATGGGTGCCGGAAAAACCACTTTTATCCAGTCGGTTTGCCGGGTGCTGGGCTCCGACGATACGGTAACCAGCCCTACTTTTGCGCTGATCAACGAATACAACACCCAAAAAAACGGATCAGTTTTTCACTTCGATTTTTACCGTATCAAAAACCTGGAAGAAGTTTTCGACCTCGGTTACGAAGATTACCTGTACAGTGGAAGCTACTGCCTCATCGAATGGCCCGAACTGATTGAATCGTTACTGCCCGAAAAGGTGGTAAGGGTGAAAATTGAGGTGGAGCCGGATGGTTCAAGAAAGTTTACGGCAGTTATTGAGTAACTTTCTAAAAACATGAATTTCAATAACTTTAAATATTGGTTTTGAATTTCCGGCATTAACTTGTAACTTCCCGACAGTTTTATACGAATTAAAACCTGATTAAATCACTCAAAAAATGGCAGGCAGGGACAATCCTAAGGAACTGATTTCGAAAAGCATGTTAATGCCACAGGAAGAAATGCTGGAGGTAAAAAAACGGGGACAAAAAATAAAAATCGGCATCCCGAATGACTTTTCGAAGGTTGAATACCGTGTTCCGCTTACCCCGCAGGCAGTGGACCTGCTGGTTTCCTACGGCCACGAAATTCTGATAGAAACCAATGCCGGCAAGGCTGCCAGCTATTCCGACAAAGCCTACCGCGATGTGGGTGCCCAAATTACCGAAACCAGCTCGGAGATATTTCAGTGTGACGTAATCATCCGTCTTTCGCCTTTTACCATCGAGGAAATTGAGATGCTCCGGGGCAACCAGGTCATTTTTTCGAGTATGCAGCCCCATGCAAACTGCCGCGAAACAATTCAGCGGCTGATGCAGAAAAAAATTACAGCCGTTGCTTTTGAATACCTTGAAAACGAAGAAGGTTTTATGCCGTTTGTTCACCAGATGAGCCAGATTGCCGGGGTTACATCTATTACCATTGCCAGCGAATACCTGAGCAAATCGCGCCAGGGAAAGGGGGTTCTTTTTGGTGAAGTAACCGGCGTTACTCCTGCCGAACTGGTGATTATCGGGACCAGCACTGCCGCAGAATATGCTGCACGCGCAGCCACCGGACTCGGGATTTTTGTCAAAATTTTCGATACTTCGGTTTACGAACTCAGCCGGATGGAAGAAAAACTCGGACGCCGCATTTTTACGTCGGTATTTTATCCGAAAGTGCTGAAAAAAGCACTTGTTTCAGCCGATGTTGTTATTGGCGCGATGCCATTTAACTCTGCCCTGAAATTCAAGGTCTCAGAAGATCTTGTAAAACAAATGAAGGAAGGTTCGGTAATTATCGACCTGAATGTGAGCCAGGGAGGTTGTTTTGAAACATCGCAATGCACAGACCTGAATAACCCGACTTACGTTAAACACGGCGTGGTTCACTATTGTGTTCCCAACTCACCCGCGCTGGTGGCCCGCACTGCTTCCATATCGATGAGCAACATCCTGATCCCGGTTTTGCTGGCGCTCAGCGAAGAAGGTGGCGTTAACAGTTATATCAAGGTTTCGAAAGGATTCCGCAAAGGTGTTTACATTTACCAGGGAATCCTGACGAACCACGATATCGGTGCACTTTTCAATATTCCATCGAAAGAAATCGATCTGTTGCTGGCCATTTTCTGATCAGAAAGAAAAATTCACTCCACCAAAAACTGTTGCACCCGGCATGGTGTAATAGCGGTTCACCTGATAATCCTGCGAAAGCAGATTTTCGCCGCTTGCATACAATTTCAACCCTTTTAAAAGTTGGTAGCTGATTTTCGCATTCAGCAAAGTGTAGCTTTCAAGATTGACAACTGCCGACGCATCATTGTCCAGATTGTTGATTTGCTGAATATTGGCATTCAATTGCCACTTTTTTAGATTGTAAGTGGCATTCAGAAACAGGTGATGTTCCGGTGTCGCATAAACCGGGTTTTCCATGTTGATATAACTGTAGGTGACGTTCAATTCCAGATTTTTTGCCGGTGTTGCGTTAACTGCCAGTTCAATACCGGTGTTATTTACTTTTCCTGCATTTTGCAATCCCTTCTGCGGAACGGTAATAATCAGGTTATCGCCATTCAGGTGGTAAATCGTAATTTCAGCATTCATTTTACGTTTGAAAAACCAGCGTGTAAGTCCGGTTTCGTAACTGATGATGCTTTCCGGATCAAGTGCCGGATTGGGTCCCCACAGAAAAAGTTCGCGGATCGTCGGGCTGCGGAAACCTTTTGAAACAGAACCTTTCCAGGTTGTCAGTTTATCGAAATTCCAGGCAAAACCAGCCGATGGAATCCACTGGTTTCCGTAAATGCTGTGTCTCTGGAAACGAATTCCGGCATTCAGGGTGATTTTTTCCAGAAATGTTTGCTGAATAAATGTGTAAATTCCGGTTTCATGCACGGCTGTGTCGGCAAACACCATTCCTTTCCCGTTCATTGCTTTAATATTTTCTGCCATCCCGCCATATTGGTTGAAATCGGCGCCGGCAGTAATCGTATTTCCTTCAAAAAGCTTAAATGCTTCATAAAAATTCAAACCAAAATTATTGTCGGTGGAATGAAAACCATCAGTGATATTGTGTTCGCCAAAGTTGTAAAACAGCTTGAGTGAGCCTGATACTTTTTCAAATTCATTTTGCAGCGTGAACGCACCATAACCGCGTGTAATATCAATTCTCTCGCCAGTTTTTGCGTTCAGCGTGTCAGGTCCGGGGTCGCCGGCTTCGTAATCAGCCAGGCTGAAATCGGCTGTGGCATGAAAATGTTCGTTAAAACTGTACCCTGTTTTGAAATATCCGTTTGTGATTTTAAAATCGGAATTGGGCCGGTGCCCGTCTGTCTGGTCATGATTCAGCGAAATATAAGAACTGAAACGGTTTTTGTTGAAGCCCACCGCACCCATGTATTTTTGTGTGTTTTCCGATCCGTAACTAACACGGGCATTCCCGTGAACTCCTTCATGAATTTGCTTTTTGGTGATGATATTAATCACACCCCCCATCGCATTGGTTCCGTACAAAACCGACGCTGGCCCGCGAATGACCTCCACCCTGTCGGCATCTGACGAAACATACGAATCAGACAGCGGGTGACCCATAATTCCCATAAACTGCGGGTGCCCGTCGATTAGCATTAAAACACCCGTTGTGGGACTACCTCCCACCCCGCGAATGCTGATTTGACCGGCAGAGCCGTTTGCCACTCCAAACCCGGTGATTCCCCGTTCGGTGACAAACAAACCCGGCACACGGCCATTCAGTACCGGTAACAAAGCTGATTCACGACTTTCTTCAATCTGCGTGTTCGTAACCACCGAAACCGCCATCGGAACGTTGTTGCGGTTTACTTTCACTGGTGTTCCGGTAACAACTACCTCATCAATTTTTATTGTATCACTGAGCGATGGCAACTGTGCATTTAATTGTGCTGAAAATAATATTGTTATAAGGGAATAAAGAATCCGTTTCAGATTTTGTTTAATCATTGAAATTTGTTTTTATCAGGTTTAAAATTTTTATACGTGTTACTATTTTTATTTTTCGTGTTACCATACAATTAAAAAAAATCACACACGGCTCATAATCAGTTTGCCATGTTCAATTCCCTTTATCCCGATGAGTTTTTCTGAAATTTCGGTCAGTCGCCTTGACGGACCTTTTACGGCAATGATTTCCATGTAGTTGGCTTCATTGAGATAAAAACCCTGCACCGAAAGCACCACATCGCTGAACTCAAACTGAATTTCGGATGATTTTTTCAGGATGTCCCTTTTCTGAATATTAAAAACCAGCACCACCGCTCCGGCCACAATGTTATCGCATTTCCATTTTTCCTCGGCCAGGTATTTCTCAATCAGTTGCCTGATTGCCTGCGAGCGGTTGGCAAACCGGTTCTCGGCCACATAGTCGTCGAGCGATTTTAAAAGCTCTTCTTCCAGCGAAACTCCGAAACGTGAAACCGACATGGTGTTATCATTTAATTGATTCGTGCCACGAATATAGGAATATTATCGTTCCCAGATCAGTTTTTTCCCGAAACCAAGCCGGTTGTCGGTCATTTTTATCGATTCAACCTGAACAACCCAGAGATTTGTTTTCATCAAAACCGCAACCGGAAACCGTTTCAGGTAAACCAGCTTTGCCTTTTCTGCCAGGTCACCCTCCGGAACCACCATTTTCCCGGTAAACTGAACTCCCTGCACTTTTCCGACAATGCTGGTTTCGAGCACCACACTGCCTGCCACCTGCGGATTTTTGATGGCTTCGGATCCATGCCTGGTTACCGGGTCGGTGGTAAAAACAAAACAGTTTTCGTCTTCAAGCCACACATAAAAACAGTTGGCACACCAGGGTGTATTTTCGGTACAGGTGGCAAGGGTTAAAACATGGTGTTTTCTGAGAAACTCGACGATTCTTTTATCGGGCTGATTCATAGTTGAAAATTTTACGGCCCGAAAATAAGGGGTTATTTTAATTCCGGCAAATAGTCGTTAGATTTGAATGTTGAGAAATTATAAATCACAGAAATTATGGCAACCATCAAAACCGTTTACCTCGGCGATCTCCGCACCGACAATGAGCATCTGCAATCGGGCAACCACATTACCACCGATGCACCCACCGACAACCAGGGAAAAGGTGAATATTTCTCGCCCACCGATATGCTGGCAACCGCGCTGGGAAGTTGTATCATGACGATTATGGGCATCAAAGCCCGCGACAACGGGATTGACATTGCCGGAACAGAGATTGAAATCACCAAAATCATGGAAAACAATCCGCGCCGGGTTGCCGAAGTGGTGGTGGAGTTTACTTTCCCCAAAAAGAATTACACCGAGGAGGAAAAACGCATCGTGGAAAGTGTGGCCGGAACGAGTCCTGTGCCGCTGAGTTTGCATCCTGATTTGAAACAAACCATTAAGTTTAACTGGTAAACCGGGTTAATGAGTTCCGGGTTCCGGGTTACAGGTTCCGGGTTAGGGTTACAGGTTGCAGGTTGCAAGTTTATTGCTTCACAAATTTTTGCACAGAATTTTCTGAGTTGGTTTCGATTTGAATAAAGTACATTCCGGATGCCAGATCTCTGATATCAAAATAAATTTCATGTTTCAGAAATTCCTTTTTAAGCTGACCTGCGGAAGAATAGATCCGGATTGACCTGAATTGTTGTCCATCGGGCAAGACGACAGAAAATTTGTTCTGAACCGGATTCGGATAAACATAAAACTCAGTAATATTCTTTACCAATGGAGTTCCTGTAACTTTTACCGTTTTCGATACCAGCCAGTATTCAGGATCAATAATCATTGATTCTACAGGAAAATCAACCTTTACAGTAAAATCCTGGTTATTTTGCGTGTGAATCAATCTGAAATCAACCGAATCGGTTTTCCCTTCGCTGTAAAACCTTACCGGAACCGGCATTTCAAAGAAGGAAACCGAAGGATGGGAAGGTGTTTGCGAAAGTGAGATTTTATAAAAACCATCTCCTATGTTTTTATATCCGGCTGAATAGAGAGGATATCCCTCGCCATAAAACCAGTCGTTAAAAAACTCTGTGAGTGTTGTATCTCCTGCCGTTTCCATGTGTTTTACAAACTGGCTGGTGGTAGCAAAACCATTGGCAACTGCCGGATCATTAAAATAAGACTTTAACCCGTTGAAAAATCTTTCATCGCCCAGTTCCCAGCGAAGCATGTGCAACAACCACGCCCCTTTCGAATAGGAAAGCCGGCTGCTGAAAATGACCGATTCGCTGGTGGTGTCCTTCACATAAACAGATCCTCCGGGCTGACTGATGATCCTTTCCACATTCAGTTTTCTGAAACGGTACCACCATTCCGGCTTCAGGTTTTCGTATGCCAAACCCGACAAATAGGTGGCAAAACCCTCATTCAGCCAAATGTGCTGCCAGGAACCACAGGTAATATAATCGCCAAACCACTGGTGTGCCAGTTCGTGAGCCACCAGCTCAAAATTAAAGTTATACATGAAACTCATGGTCTGGTGTTCCATCCCGCCTCCCCAGCCAAACTGGGCATGTCCGTATTTTTCATTGGCAAAAGGGTATTCCCCGATGATTTGATTGTACAGCGCAATCAGGTCGGCCGTAATGGGCGTTTCGGTTTTTGCCTGTTCCAGTTTTTCGGGATACACATAATTCAGAATTTCAATTTTCCTTCCATCTTCCAGTTCGAGCCAGTCGGAATAAGTGGCATAATTTGTTACAGCAATGGCAACCAGGTAAGTGGCAATCGGATGACGGTGTTTCCAGTGCATTTTCCGGTAATCCGCTTCAACACGATCTTCAACAACAACACCGTTGCTGGCTGTTCTGTAAATTTCAGGAGTTGTGACAATGATATCGATTGAATCAATTTTATCTGCCAGCGACTGTTTGCATGGCCACCATTCCAGCGCTCCATAAGGTTCAGAAAGTGTCCACATTACCGGAAATCCATCGTGAATACCCATCCCGAATGCGCCAAATCCCGTTTGCTGTTTTTCCGGTTCTCCCTGGTAAAAAACCGAAACCGAATCGATTTGTCCGGAAGAAAGAGGATTTTCGAACTGAATAAAAAATCTGTCGCCGTTTCTTTTAACCTGAACTTTCTGGTTCTGATATAAAACAGAGTCGATGGTCATCAGCGAATCCAGATCAAATCCGATTTCAGCGAGATTTTCAGTTTCACTTTTAAAATACGAGGTCACTTTTCCGCTGATGTATTTAACCGCCGGATCAACTTTCCATTCCATCCGCTGATAAATAAGATCGTAATTGCTGTAATCCTGAAATTCATGAAAAGCTGATTTCAGGCGGAATTGCCGGCTTTCCTGAAAAGCCATTTTATCCGTAAAGTCAGGGTCTGGTTCCTGTGCTTTCAGAGCTCCAGAAATGGTTACAACTAAAAATAAAACCAGAATATTTCTTACCATGTTCAAATATAGCAAAATACAAGTTTATCCGAATTCTAAAATTTCTGATGGAGATTCAATTATGATGCAAAATAAATTAGTTTTTGAAATTCTAATTAATTGATCTTTTCTCTATTGAAGAATTATCATTTTAAAATCACTCCCATTTAAAATGCCTGAACATGATTACCGGATTCGAACTGTTTCCCGCCCTCAATTCAAGTGTGCACTCACCAGCCCCACTGAAAACAACCGGCATATCGACATGCATCCCAGGGTTTGAGCAGTTGGCGTGTAAGCCATCTTTGTTTTCTGCCAGTTCAGCATCCCAGTTAATCACTTTACTTTTATCGAAAGTTATGGTACCAGTTCCACTTATCCTGACAATCCACAACCAAAGATTCAGATTAACATTGGTCGGCATTGTTAATTCCAGGCTGTAGGTTTGTCCACTGGTCAGTATCGAATTATCCGGTATTCTGAAAATATTTTTCCCGTACTTTCCCGAATTCTGATACCCAATTCCATAATATTGTGGTGGGCCCCATGTATAATTAATTGTTTTCGAAGGAGCAACTGCATTGTTTTCAAAAACCTCAATTTTCCCGGCTCCACTCCCTTCAAAAGTTATTTTTTGATCGGCATCTTTTACCTCTTCTTTGGTTATCAGGTCATAAATTGAGGTTGTTATATTTTTTATTTCGAAAGTTGAAACGGCTCCTTCCATCAATGTAAAATAATACCAGCTGACAGGATCAGAATCAGGAGTTCTTGTAAACCGCACCCTTAAATCATGCAGTTCAGGCAACAAGGCACGGATACTGTAATCTTTTGGTGCAGTTATCATTTCTCCATCGTTGATAGTAAGAATATTAAGTCCGTATTTTCCACTTCGCGGATATTCAATTTTAAACGTGTATTTAAAGTTGGTTCTTTCAACGAAATTATTTACAAACTGCTCAAAATCAGGAATTGTATCCTTTTTACCCATTGAGGAATATTTGTACTCAATATTGCTTCTTACCGTGTTTAACCGGAGGATTTTTGCATGATTAATCAGGTCAGATCCTAATATCGTATCATTCAGAACTCCATCTGTCCGAATATCAAGGCTGATTTTCGCGAGTAATTCTGAGAGCTCGGCCACACTTCTTCTTCCCTGTAAAATAACTGAAGTGGCCAAAAGAATAGCATTGTCTTCACCATCTTTCGATAAATCAAGCTGTTCAGAATTCGGAATATTTTCTTTTTCGATCTCGAAAATTTTCAGCACTTCTTTTTGCGCCTGTTTTTTAGCTTCTTTAAAAGATTTTCCTGATTCCACCAGGTATTCAATCCGGGCCTTTTCCAGATAAGAGAGAACATTTACATTCACCGTACTTTGGTCTGTCAAATCGCTCAACGAATAAAGTGTTAACCGGTTTTCAGATACAACTCCTTTTACTTCATTGTAATAAAATCCATCCGCTTTTATTTCAACCAGGCTGTTGTTTAAAACTATGTTGTTAATGTGGAAATTACCATCATTTGTTGTAATCTGCGTATTAAAGTTTCGTCCGGTCTGAGATAATAAACTATCCAACTCCGACACTGTTACAGATGTTCCGATTGCAAAGGGTCCCTTTTGTACAAAACCACCCACATTTTCCCGTTTTACAGGTTTTTCAACAATTACTGGTTCTTCAGGATTTTCGGTTGTACATGAAAAGAGAAGTACAAAGGAAAAAAGCGTGATAAGGTTTAACGTAGTTTTCATCGAAAGTTTTGGTTTTTAATTAAATACGTAACCAAAATTATAATTTTTTGACAGATTTCAAAACTAAATTTTCAACCTCCCATCCATATCGTTTCCATTTTCAGGCTGAAGCGGAAATTTTACCGGTTTGTTATCGCGGGTGGAACGGTAAATTGCGGTGAACAATTCCACTGTCCGGCGGCCATCTTCACCTGTAACAAGCGGTTCTCGGTCGTTTTCAATGGCATCCAGAAAATCTTCAATCTGGCGTTCCATATAAAAAACCATCGGGTCGATGCTGCTGAAATGAGCAGCATCTTCAGCTTTCCACTGTTCCGGCATTTTTTCTTCACCCGGCACCGACCAGAGGTCGTTCACCGGTGGCTCCAGAATGCCCGACATGCCTGCGATAAACATGGCACCGCCATCGGTTTGCACCCCCACCGACGCACCGTTTTCGCCGTGTACATGTACTTTTCCGTAAATACCGGGTTTTTCTGAATTGCTGACGATGATGTTCCCGATTCCACCACTTTTGAATTTTACGATGGCAACTGCTGTATCTTCCACTTCAATGTACGGGTGATTCAGGTTTTTCCATAATCCATAAACCTCATCGATTTCGCCCATAAACCACAGTAAAATATCGAGCTGATGTGGAGCCTGGTTCACCAAAACGCCACCGCCCTCCATTTTCCAGGTGCCACGCCATTCGTCGGCATCATAATAATTCCTGTCGCGCCAGCCCAGCATGTTGATGGTACCGAAAACAGGTTTTCCGATTTTGCCGACTTCGATCGCTTCTTTCACCCGTTTGACCGGTGCATACCAGCGCCGCTGACTGATAACTCCCAGCTTAACTCCTGCATTCCGGCAGGTTGTAATTATGCAGTCGGCATCTTCCAAAGTCGAAGCCAGCGGTTTTTCAACCAGGATATTTGCTCCGGCCAATGCTGCTTTTTCTGCCGGTTCGCGGTGAAAAGGGTGCGGTGTGCAGACAATGGCCAGGCTGACATTTTCGTTTTTTATCAAATCTCCCACTTCGGAATAAAAAGGAACTCCATATTGGGCAGCAAATGTTTCTGCTGATTTTTCCGAACGGCTCCAGACTCCTGCCAGCTTTGCATTGGGCAGATTCTGAATGGCTTTTGCATGTAAATGGGCCACTTTTCCGCAACCAAGAATGGCGATATTACGGGTTGCAGGTTGCGGGTTACAGGTTACAGGTTCGTGTTTCATTGTTGGTTCTGTTTATTATAATACCACATAGGCACATAGAACACAATAGAAATTTTCTTATGTGACCTTATGTGCCTATGTGGTTTTGTTCATATTTCTTATGGAACTAAAATCACCTTATTCAGTCCCGGTTCTTTGTTGTACAAACGGTTAAACCACGCTGCACCTTCTGAAAGCGGGGCTACTGCTGAAATCATTTTATCAACCTTGATTTTTCTCGATTCCAGCAAATCAAGAACAAGTTCATACTCGCCATTGATAGCACAGCTTCCTAAAAGTGACAATTCGGTGGTTACCACTTTTTGCAACGGAATGGTTACTTCGGGTTTCAGATTGCCAACCAGCACAGCGGTTCCACCTTTTCGAAGGCTGTTGATACAAAGCGAAAATGTTTCCTGAATTCCCACCACCTCGAAGCCAAAATCGGCACCCCGGTTTTTGGTAAGCTGTCTTATTTTTTCGTGCAATATTTCGTCTGTACTGTTTATAGTGTGGGTTGCACCAAACTCAACAGCCAGTTTCAGTTTGTTTTCATCCAGGTCGATGGCAATAATCGGATTTGCACCTGCAATCTTCAGCATTGCCAAAACAAACATTCCCACCATTCCGGCACCGACAACGACGGCACTTTGTCCGGGCTGAATTTTTGAAATGTTCACAGCATGGGCAGCCACTGCCACCGGTTCAACCATGGCAGCCTGTTCAAACGAAACACCATCCGGAATTTTGTACAGAATGTGCTGCGGTACTGTAACAAATCCGGCAAAAGCGCCATGTTTGCGGTACTCGCCCGGCGAAACACCCAATACTTTGCGGTTGTCGCTCAGGTTGTAACGGCCTTTCCGGGTAAACCAGTCGTCGAGCGGGTAAATGGTGGAATCAAAAGTCACGCGGTCGCCAACGTTCCAGCCTGAAACACCCGGTCCTAATTCCTCAATAACTCCCGAAGCCTCGTGCCCCATGATAATGGGTGGTTTCCGACGACCGGTACTACCATCCATCCCGTGAACATCGCTGCCGCAAATTCCACAGGCTTTTACGCTTATCAAAACTTCTCCTGCGTCAGGAAGCGGATCGGGAAAATCGCGGTAGTTTAACTGCATGTATTCGTCTAAAACAAGTGCTTTCATCCCCTCTGATTTTATAATGATTTAGTTTCTGAAAGATCAGGAAACGATCTCTCATTTTCAAACTTACAAAGAATAAATAAAAAATCCCCCGGCCTCACCGGAGGATTTTAAAATCTTAATCAGTTACCCGATTAAATTTTACTTATGCACCGCAAAATTATATTTAATCAGCTATCTCATCGTACCAACGGTTCAAATGACACTAATTTTAAAGATTAGTTTGCGTTTTTAATGATTCTTTGCTATCGGTTTTTTAACGAACCAATCAATGACCCAGGAAACAACATCAACTTCGGATTCAGGATGCCCCGGAAACTGAGACAAACTTTTGTTCATGAATTTTATGACGTATTTTAACTCAACCCGGGTTTGATATAAGATTAATTTTAATTTTCCTGAATTACAATCAGTTATTGAGGCTCGATATGGTTGTGATCACCTTTCTGCAGGTTAAGTTCAAAGAATAGGTTTTTAATACCTTATCACGTGCTTTTATGCCTCAGTAGCAAAATACGCAATTATAAAATGCAACCTTATTGCCTAATTTACAAGCCGTTGTCTATATTGTATGTATCGAACTCATGTTCAACTCAGTAAAAAATCATATATTCCGTTTAAATTCAGAAGGTGTGAAGCCGGTTTCATCCTTAAAAATACGGTTAAACGAAGTTTTTGAGTTGAATCCGCATTCAAGCCCGATACCGAGAACCGTGTAATGATTGTATCCCGGATTGTTCAGTTTATCTTTTACCTCCTGCACCCTGAACTCGTTGATGAGTTTGTAAAAATTCTTTTTCTGACCCTGGTTGATCACTTCCGACAGCTTTTGCCGGGATACTTTCAGATCATCGGCCATCATTTGTAAACTGAAATCAGGGTTTAAATATGGTTTATTGTTTTTCAGGTATCCGATAATACGGGCATTCAGGTCATTTAACTGGTCGTCTGAAATACTGTTCCGGATTTGTTTTGCCTGCTGTTTTTCTGAATTTTCAGGCAGAACCAGAATCTGATTTTCAGGTTGACTTATATAAATGGCATTCTGGTTGATCCCGAAGAAAATCATGATAAAGGTGAAAATTGTAAAATTCATCGACATGGAAGAAAACCGGGGGATTGTAAACCCCAGTACCCTTGTGATATAGGAACTTATCAGATCGTTCACAAAAAGAACCAGAAATAAAGTGAGCACAAAAGTGAGCCAACGGAGTGAGTTTCGTGAATTGTAATTTGAAAACTGATACGGAATTTTCCGGTGATGTTCCAACAACAGTTTCAGGCTGAAAATCCAGTAGAAGAGATACGAAAAAACAAGCAGAGTGTAATAAATTTTGTTGTATAAAACCTGTGGAGTGTTGGCAACATCGGCAACATTGCCAATACTTGAAGGCCCGGCAATAGTTCTGTGAATATCAACCGCCAGCATGGGCAAAAGATGCAGCAGGTCCGTTTTTTTCAGTCTGAAATTTTCAACCGCCAGTGAACCTACATACAAATACAAAAGCGGACCAAACAGAAAAAGAACCGGAAAAATGCCTGGTTTAAAATAATCGGTAACCTGGAAAGGCAACAACAATGAACCCAGAAAAACAGCAATTACAGCCATCCACACACTTAAAAACACAAAACTGATGTGTTTCGGACGCTTCGAAATAAAAATCAGCAATCCGAACAATGATTGGATAAAACCTATGATGGCTATGGTTTGTTGCACAGTCTCTGTTTTTCAGGAAAAAATTTTGACTGAAAGTATCAAAATTAGTTTAAGCCAGATTTAATTTCTTCCTGAAAATACTTTCAAACGGTTATTCCAATTCAAATTCTCCCGAAAGCGATGCATTTGAATCACTCCCCACAAACACTTTGAAAGTTCCGGGTTCGGCAGAAAAAGTAAGGTCGTTGTGCCAGAAACCCAATTCCTTTTCTGCTAGTTTGAAGGTTATTTTCTGCGTTTCGCCTTTTTTCAGGACAACTTTTTTAAATCCTTTTAACTCCCTGAGTGGCCTTGTTACCGAAGCCACCTCATCGCGAACATACAACTGTACCACTTCTTCGCCATCAAAACTGCCGGTGTTGGTAACATCCACCGAAACTTCAATTTCTTCTTTATTTGAAATGGTTTGTTTACTGAGCGCCAGGTTTGCATATTCAAATTTTGTGTAACTCAACCCGAAACCAAAAGGGAAAAGCGGCGAATTCTCCACATCGAGGTAATTGGATTTGAATTTGGTAAAAACCTCACCTTCCTGCGGGCGGCCTGTGTTTCTCATAGCATAATAAACGGGGATCTGTCCCACATTCCGGGGGAAAGTCGCCGTAAGTTTTCCTGAAGGATTGTAATCACCAAAAAGAACATCAGCGAGTGCATTTCCTCCTTCAACTCCGGCGTGCCACATCAGTAAAATACTGTTTGCCAGTTCGTTTTCTTCTGAAATCGCCAGCGGGCGGCCTGTCATAATAACCAATGTCAGCGGTTTACCTGTTTTTACCAGTTCGCGGATGAGTTTTTTCTGACTTTCAGGAATGGTAATGTCTGAACGACTTGACGATTCGCCTGTCATTTCGGTGGCCTCGCCAACCACTGCCACAATAACATCTGCTTTTTTCGCCACTGAAATAGCTTCGCTCAGCATCGTTTCAGGCGACCGTTCATCGATTTCAATACGTGGTCCGAAAACATTGATTTTTGCAGCAAAATCCTTGTCGTCGCTGATGTTAGCGCCCTTTGCATATAAAATGTTCGCTTGGTTGCCGGCCACATTTTTCATTCCTTCCAAAATGGTAACTGCCAGTTGTGTATCGCCGGTTGGCGCCCAGGTTCCGAGCATGTTGTTGCGGCTGTCGGCCAACGGACCAATCAGTGCAATTGTTCCCGCCTTTTTCAACGGTAATATTTCATTTTCATTTTTCAGCAAAACAAACGACCGTTGCGCCGCTTCGCGCGCCACTTTCCGGGTTTCCGGGGTATTGATTTCCTTTGCCGGGCGTGTGTCATCAAAATAGCGGTACGGGTCGTCGAAAAGACCCAGTTTGTATTTGGCTTCCAAAACGCGCCGACAAGCTTTATCGATATCAATATCTGTAATTTTCCCTTCATGCAGCGATTTTTCAAGTGTTGTCAGAAAACCTTCTCCCACCATGTCCATATCCAGTCCGGCTTTCAGGGCCAGCGCCGAAACCTGTTGCAAATCGCCCAATCCATGCGCAATCATTTCGTTTACCGAAGTATAATCTGATACCACAAAACCATTGAATCCCCAGTCTTTGCGGAGTAACTCCGTCAACAACCAGTGGTTGGCTGAAGCCGGAATTCCATCTACATCGTTAAACGACGACATTACACAACCCACGCCTGCATCAACAGCAGCTTTGTAGGGAGGCAGGTAATCGTTGTACATTTTCATCCGGCTCATGTCAACCGAATTATAATCACGGCCTGCCTCAGGAGCGCCATACAATGCAAAATGTTTTACAGTGGCCATCATGGTGTTGGTGGCTGTTAAATCGTCACCCTGGTAACCTTTCACCATGGCTTTTGCAATCTGCGATCCCAGGAAAGGGTCTTCGCCCGATCCTTCTGAAATCCTTCCCCATCGAGGGTCACGGGAAATATCGACCATGGGCGAAAAGTTCCAGAAAATACCATCGGCAGTGGCTTCGGTAGCCGCAACCCGTGCTGTCTTTTCAATCAGATCCATGTCCCACGAACACGACATTCCAATGGGCAGCGGGAATGTCGTTTTATAACCATGAATTACATCAGAACCTACAATCAGCGGAATTCCCAGCCGGCTTTCCTCAACTGCCAGTTTCTGCACCTGGCGGAGCTTTTCGGGACCATAAACACCAAAAATTCCCCCCACGTTTCCTGCTTTTATTTTTGCTTCCACATCGGTGCTTACCACCGATCCGGTTAAAATTCCACCACCTGGTGTTACTAAGTTCAACTGACCAATTTTTTCCTGAAGGGTCATTTTGTTCATCAAATTATTTACAAATGCTTCCATTTGGGGGTCAGACGAATTCTGACTTTTTTGCTGACAGGCTGCCAATAAAAATGTCAACAGGATAAGCAGATAAACAGGTTTCATAGTATTCCTTTTTTTGATGTTATTGTACTTCAATTGTTTTATATCGCTCCGATACGCCGTTTTCGTTAATGGCTTCAATGGAGAACCAGTAAGGTTTCTGACTGTCCATCGCTTTGAACCAATATTCGTTGACATCGTGCACCATCACACAGTTGTAGAGTTTTTCAGGGTGGGTTCCGTAGTAAATGTTGTAGGCAAAGGCATTTTCCACAGGGCTCCAGCGAATCCAGGCGCTGCGTTTGTCTTTTTCTGTTCGCAATACCATAAAAGTTTTTACCGGTTCGGGTGCTTTTCCGTTGCCAACACCAAAAATGCGCAGTCCGCTAATGGCAAATTTGCCGGTTGGCATGTGAATATTTTCGAGTTTGATAAATCGCGCTTTCACCGGGTTTTTCATTTCGATATAATCATGCGGAACATCCGTCCGGTTGGCGCTTTTATCCACCAGAACATTCCATTTCTTTCCATCAGTTGAAGTGTACAAAATATAACTGTGGTATTGTTCGCCACCATTGATTTTTCCCAGATGATCCTTATCTACGTCCTGATCGGCATAATTGATCTGAATGGCTTGTACGGTAGCCACTTCACCCAAATCACTCTGAATCCATTCCCCTTTTTCGCCAGTTGCCGCGCTCCACCATGTTTTCATGTTTTCGTCGTTGGCATTATTGGCATGATAGGCTCCGTAAGTGGAAGAAACAGAAACCGGTTTTTTGTAATTCAGTAAAAACCAGTCGGGACGCGGCTTTTCGTGTTTTGCTGCTTCGTCGGGCAGATAGAGCGGATAATCGCCAAAAGCTGTGTTGCACCACATCACATCGTCACTGTCGAAACCGGCGGGCCAGATTCCGATACGCCTTTCAAAATTATTTTTCACCCCTAAAATAATGGTACTCACATGCCACCAGCGGTTGTTATTATCCTGAAAAGTAGCCCCGTGACCGGCGCCGCGGGCAAAGCCACCCAGTTTCATACTCAGCGGATCAGACTGGTCGGTAAAATTTCCCACCGGATTGCCAAGTGGTGTGCTGCCAACAGCCACACCATCGGCATAACCGCTGAATTCGGTTCCCGGAGCGCCATATTGCAAATAATATTTCCCGTTGTGTCTGGTCATGTGAGCACCTTCCATAAACGGATCGAGAAAAGTATTGTCCATGTGTTCGCCAAAACGCTGCCAGCCAAAACGCCAGGGTTTCAGTGCGTACATTTCGCGGCGGGTGCCAATGGGCTGAAAGGTTTTCCGGTTGAGTTCAACACCATAAAGCGGATAAACATTGCTGCTGCCGTTGTACATATAAAAACGACCATCGTCGTCGGTAAAAAATGCCGGATCCCAGCCGCCGATTTCCAGCGAATCGACAAGCGGCTTCCATTCCGCTGCTTTCGGATTGGTGCTCATCCACAACGTAAAAGTGCGGGTGTAGGTAGAGCCAAAAACCAGCATGGTATCGCCCACAATTCCCACGGCCGGGGCACAAAGTTCGTCGTAAACACCGCCATTCCAGGGGCGCAGAAATTTACGCGGAATAAAATGCCAGTCGCTCATGTTACTGCTCCACCAGTAACCCCACTGGTTGGTGCTGAACAGGTAGAAATCGCCTTTGTAATTCACAATTACCGGGTCGGCTGTGGCACGGTGCCTGCCCCATTCCGAAAAATTGGGAATCGGTGTGTAGCCATAATCAATATTGATGGGGTTGCAAAATGTTTTCATTTCACTTGTCTGAGCAGCAACCGGTTTCCACATTCCGGAAATCAGCAGGAAAAAAACAGACAAAAACGCGATCACCTTCATTTTAATATCCTTTTTGTTTGAAATCCTTTTTCTTGAAATCTTTTAAAATCTTCCCGAAAATCTTCTCGTGCCGCCGTTTTTCGGCAACCGTAGTTTCGAATCGGGCTTTTTCGCGTTCCATTTTCAGGTAGTTTTCATAGGAATTCTGGTCAATTTCACCCTTTTCCACAGCCTCAGCTACGGCACATCCAGCTTCTCCGGTGTGGGTGCAATCTTTAAAACGGCATTTTTCTCCCAATGCAATTATATTGTCGAAAGTGGTTTCCAAACCCGATGCTGTGTCGGCAATTCCCACTTCGCGCATTCCCGGGTTGTCAATCAGAATCCCGCCATTTTCGAGCACTGTCAGTTCGCGGTGCGTGGTAACATGCCGACCTTTGTTATTGCTCTGACTGATGGCATCGGTTTTCATCATTTGCCGGCCGGTCAGGTTGTTCAGCAATGTTGATTTTCCAACTCCTGATGAGCCCAGCATACAATAGGTTTTGCCTTTTTCAATCAGGTTATTCAGCGATTCATACCCTTCCTGCGTTTCGTTGCTGATAGCCAGAACCGGTACATCTTTTATTCTTTTGGAGATGTTCTCCAGTATTTCTGTAACCCGTTCTTTCTCTGCGAGGTCGGTTTTTGTAAGAATGATAACAGGTTGAATACCGGCAGCATAACAAATAGTGAGGTATCTTTCGAGCCGGTTGATATTGAAATCGCGGTCGGCAGCCTGTACCAGAAATGCAGCATCGACATTGGCTGCTATAATCTGTACATCACCTTTTTGCCCCGCAGCCTGTCGTTTCAGGATCGATTTTCGGGGAAATATTTTATGAATGATGCCAAATTCAGCATCGTAAGCTGTGAGTGACACCCAATCGCCAACTGCCGGAAAATCTTCCCGCTCAGTAGCCGAAAACCGGAGATTACCTGTAATTTCAGCTTCGATTTCCCCCTTTTCAGTTTTTACAATATAACGCTCCTTGTGTTCCAGAATAACACGCCCGGTTTCAAAATCCTCCAATTGATTTTCGATTCTGAATTTTTCGAGTCCGTCATTGTATCCCAGTTCTTCCAGCGTCATTTGCCTATCTTTTTATAATCAATTTTGAAGTTGAATTATGCTGATCGCCCAGTACCTGAACGAAGTACAAACCATCAGGGAAACCACTTGTATCAACGGTTTCACTCTGTCCGCCCGACCACTCTTTCTGCATGAACAAAACTCCATTGGCAGAGAAAATATTTATGGTTTTCAATGACGAAAAACCAGCATCGGGAATTTCCAGTTTTATTGCATTAGACGCGGGGTTCGGGTAAATTTTTATCTGTTTTTTTGCTAATTCAATGTTTTCTGCAGAAGTTGATTTGTATTCAAAACCCAGTTTATCGAGTCCCGATTTCAGATCCGTGTCTTTCATTACCGTGTTCCAGAGCAAACCAGTGCGGTGGTTTTCAATCATCACTACGATCGGTCCCTGATCGATTCCCAGGTAAGCTTTCTGAACCCAGCCCTGGTTGTCGTTAAATGCATCGTAAGGTCCGTATTTTCCAAAGATGTCTTTGCCTCTTTCACGGTAAAAATATTTCAGTGCAGCCATTGATTCATCGGGAGTGTAAGGAAAACTTGCCAGCGCTGCCGTCGGGCTGATTGTGCCATTGTCGTTGCTTACTGGCTGGTGAGCTGTGTAACCTGAAGGATCGTCGCTGGCAGTGAGGCCCCAGTTTCTGGCGCTGTAATTCAGGTGTCCTTTCGGGTTGGCCTTTGCATATTCAACATGAATTTTTGCCGTATTCACATTTTCTGTCCAGTAATCGGCATATTGATCTTTTAAGCCATTTGGGTTGATACCCAGGAAAGCATAGTGAATCCAGAAAAGTGGTCCGCCCCAGTCAGGGGATAGACTAATCGGGTAGCCATAATACGTGCGTTTGTTTACCATATTTCCGTTTCGGGCCCAGCCCTGCGTGTAAACTTCTTTCGGAATTGAATAAGTTGGAGAAGCTGCAGCCAGAATGTAAGTTGAAAGACATTCATTCCATCCCGAAATTTTCATGTTCATCTTCCAGTTGTAATTGGGAGACCAGTGCCAGTACAAAACATTCTGATTTCCCTGCCGGTACCAGCTCCATTCAACACCTTTCCACAATTGGTCTGCCTTTTCACGAATCTGCACCGATTTTGTATCATCGCCGGTAAAATAGTTTTTTACGGCTATCAAACCCTGCACCACATAAGCAGTTTCCACAAGGTCGCCGCCATTGTCATAAGTCGAAAATGGCTGTGTTTTGCCTGTGTCGGCGTTGTACCAATGCGACCAGGCACCATGATGACGGTCACATCTTTCCAGAAAATTCAGGATTGACAGAATCCGGTCTTTAATTTCTTCGAGGGGTCTGTATTCGCGTTCATAAGCCACAATCATTGCCATCAGACCCATTCCGGTAGCTCCTGAAGCAGCGGTTGAAGTGCCGCCATTGGTGCGTTCAAGTGCCATGCCGGTTGCCTGGTGAGCACCTTCCCAAAAGTACCGGAAAGTGTAACGCTGCATCATATCCAGCAATTCATCGTCGGTAAAATCGCGTATTTGTGTTGTTGACAAAACGGGTGTCGATTCATTTTGCTGGTAAGCCGTAACTACTTTATAGGTCAATGTTTTATTACGATATTCTTCTGGCACAAAATCGAGATAAAAATTATCAGTTGTTTCACCGCGTATTGCATAATTCGTTCCCGCGTCAACAGAAACATAAATACGATAAGTAAACCCGGCAGCCGGTTTTGTCCAGGAAAGTTCGGCATGGCTGTCGTAACCCGTGGCCGTTAAACTAGTTACTGATGGAACCGATGAGATACTTTTAAAAGCTTTTATTTCGTCGATATAAATCAGGCGCGAAGTATTGTTTTTTTCTGACTGTGCAAAAATGATTCCTTTAACGACCGATGGATTCAAAGAGCTTGCTGTAAAAAACTTTTCCAGCGGAAAAACAATCCTGTTCCATATTCCCTTTTTTATGTTGCCGTTATAATCTGAAAGTTTATAAAATGAGGAAGTGATTTCGCCGGAACCGCTGGCTAGCGCGGTTTTAATGGCAATCAACGGTAACGCAGTGTCAGGAAAATCTTCAACAGGATAAAGGTAAAATGAGAGTGAATCACTGTTTGTTAAATTGGCTGAACTCCAGTCGCTGCGGTGAATGCTGGCTTTCCAGTTGCCATTTGCCGATGAAAAATAATTGAATTTTAGCGAAGAGTTTCCCTGGTAAGCGACTGTTACACAAGGAACTTTATCATTGTATTGTGGCAAGCCGGGAGGGTAAGTAAATTCGAAAGTACTCGCTCCCAGGTTCACCTTGTCCACAATTCCCTGGTCATAAAATGTAGTTGTGGTTCCGTTTGCAAAAAATATCACTTCCTGAGAATGTAAATTCAAGGCTATCAGGAAAAAAACAAATATTAACAGGTCTGATTTTATTTTCATCGGCTTAAATTTTTCAGGATTATTGTGAGCTGAAACCCAGCTTTTTCAGGCCATTCTTAACATCTTCATTTTTCATGAATAAATTCCAAAGTAGTCCACTGCGATAATTTTCAATCATTACCACGGCAGGCCCCTGATCAATTGCCAGGTATTTTTGCGGCCACCAGTTGTCGGTTTCGCTGAAGGCATCGTAAAACCCAAAAGGTCCGAATAGTTTACCGCCCAGATCTTCATAAAAATGACGGATGGCTGCCAATGACTCTTTTGGAGCATACGGTATTGATGACAAAGCGGCAGTTGGCGAAATTACGCCCAGATCGTTTGAAGGCATGTGTGCATTGTAACCATTCACCGAGTAGCTGGCTGTCAGCCCCCAGCAATTTTCGCCATAACCTTTGAATTTGCCCGGATTTTCGACACAATGGTTGTAATTAATCATAGTATGTGCCACATTGTGTTCCCAATAGTCAGCATATTTATCGGACAAATTACGCGGATCAAGCCCCAAAAATGAATAATGTGACCAGAACAATGGACCTCCCTGTTCCAGGGCGCCATTGTGGTTCAGTTTCAGTGTGTAACCATATTTTTCGTGGTTACCCACAATTTCGCCGTTTCTGGCCCAACCTTCGTGATAGGCCGCCGCGTTAATAGAATAGGTTGGAGAGGCAGCTCCTAAAACATACATAATCAGGCATTCGTTATATCCTTTTACAGCAAAATTCATTTTCCAGCCAACATTTGGCGACCAGTGCCAGTAAAGAACATTTTCTCCATCTTTCTGGTGAAAATTCCACTGCACTTCTTTCCAAAGTTTATCAATCCGATCCACCAATAGTTTTTCGCGTTCATTTCCGCCGGCAAAATACTCTCTTACAGTAATCAATCCCTGCACCAGAAATGCTGATTCAACCAAATCAGCTCCATCATCGAATTTACTGAAAGGCTTTACTTTTCCTGTTTCGCCGTCAAGCCAGTGTGGCCAGACACCATGAAAACGGTCGGCTTTTTCGAGAAATGACACAATCCTTTCAAATCTTTCGAGCCCCTGTTCACGGGTAATAAACTTTCTTTCGATTCCAACAAGAATGGCCATCACGCCAAAACCTCCACCGCCGGTGGTAATAATCTGTTTATCGTTTTCGGGATAAACATCATCAACATGGTAACGTTCACGCGCCAGGCCCGAATTGGGTTCTGCTCCATTCCAGAAATACTGAAAAGTATAATATTGAACTGTATCCAGTAACTGTTCGTCGGTAAGCCGCGATTTTTCAGATGTTGAATCAGACTGTTTTTTGCTGCCAGAAGATGAACAGGCAAATCCGAGGATTACTATCACAGTATAAAATAAAAATTTCATTGACTCAAATTAAACAGGTTTGAATTACAATTTAAAAACTTTTCCTGCTGAAAAACAGGAATAACAGAATTTTTCAGATAAGTGTTCTTCTGAAACAGTTGATTTGACCAAATCGCTGATTATTTTTTCAAGAGATAAGGTAAAATCAATCTCCTGAATTAGTGAAAGATGGCTGCCCGGCAATAAAACCGGACAGCCTCTTCAACTCAAATTAAACTACCCAATTATAACTAAACTATTTTTCGGCATCGAAAATGGTTTTAACCTCTGCTGCCGATAATGCTTTATCAAACATGCGTAATTCGTCAATCAGGCTGAGATCAGATTTATGATCCCAATAGGTAAACGTCGGAGCACCGGAACCAATTACCAGTGTTTCACAACCAGCCCAACTAAATCCAGTCATGTCAGCTGAACGGATTTCCTCACCATTGAAATAAATTGTATTCTTCGACTGAGAAATGGTAATTGCCACATGTACCCAACCCGCAGCTACCGGATCAAGAATACCACCATCATTCCAGCTTTCTCCTGCACCGGTACCCACATTTATTTTAATGCGCTGTTCGGTGGCACTACCCTCGCGGAACAAACGGAACCCTTCATTACGGCTTTCAGTTTTGGAGGGATCACCAACCGTTAAAATTCCGGCACGGGTTGGATCAGCATTGATTTTCATCCAGAAAGTGGCACTGTACGCTTCGCCTTTCAATCCGGCAGTCGGGAAGGTCAGGTATGAATCGGCGGCTCCTGCATACGCTTTTCCTTTTTTACCGGCGCCATAACCCGGAGTACCCACAACTTCGGCATTTGACATTGATATTTTGTCATTTGTACTTTCTTCGAATGGCATGTACAGAATCTCGCCATCATATTTTGGTACATACGGCGAATCATCGTTAATCACTGCCTGAATTTCTTCGGCGGTCAACGCACGGTTGAAAATGCGCATGTCGTCGTATTTACTTAAATCTGATTTGTGATCCCAGTATGAGAATGTCGGTCCTCCTGAACCAATTACCATATCGGTGCAACCATCCCAGTTAATAGGCGCACTCATTGCAGAAGTTCTTACCGGATTCCCGTTGATGTAAATTGTATTCTCGGTTGCTTTAACCGTGAATGCCACATGAACCCAATCTCCTGTTTTCGGGTTTACCACATCGCCATCGTTCCAGCTTTCGCCTGAACCAGTACCTACATTGAGTTTTATACGCTGTTCAGATGCACTTCCTTCGCGGAAAAGGCGGAATCCATTGTTCCGGTTATCGGCCGTTGCACCTACCGTAAGGATTCCTGACCGATCGGGTGAAGCATTCAGTTTTACCCACATCCCCACTGTAAATTCATTGCCTTTAAACGAACTTATCGGATAAGTCAGATAACTGTCTGCAGCACCTTTATAGGCTTTGGTATTTTGAAGACCATCATCGGCAAAACCGGGAGAACCCACAATTGAGGCAGCTTTGAAAGTGATCATTTCCATATAATCTCCTTCAAAAGGCATATAGAAAACTTCGCCATCGTATTTTGGTGCATACGGCGGAACCTTTGAAATGGTAATTGTTTTTGTGGTTGATTTGCCTGCAAGATCGGCAGCCACAATTGAAATGGTGTGATTTCCCATGGTTACATTGTCATACGTCAGTGTATCGATTAACCTGCGATAATCTTTGTAATCCGCGCTGGTGTATGTTTTAATGTCGGTGCCGTCAAATTTAACCGAAATATTTCCCAGTTCGATGTCATCGGTTACTTCAAAATCAATTTTTATTGGCGAAACCAGTTCCCCGGTTTTGATTTCGTAGTTTTCAACAGGCAATTTGATGTTCACCACCGGAGATGAACCATCGGGACCCGGATCAACCGCGGAGATGGGATCGATTCCCTGCTCACACGAAACGGCCAGCATTGAAGCTGCTGCTATGAAAAATATATTTTTAAATAGTTTCATTTTCTTATCATTTATAAGTTTAAGCATGAATTATTGTGTACCACCCAGGACAGGCAGTAAATCAACCTGTGTCTGCGGATAAGGTAAGAATGCTTTATCGGCACTGAAAGTACGGCCATCGTAACTAAGTTCGCTGGTTCTGCCAAGGCGTACCATATCATAAAAGCGGGTACCCCATTCCATAGCCAGTTCTGCATATTTTTCGTCCATCACCTGGGCGTTTGTAACTCCCGACAAGGCTGGCATTCCGGCTCTTGCCCGAACTGCATTAACAGCAGCATCGGCTGACATGGCAGAACTGGTTGCTCCCTGTGTAAGTGCTTCAGCATGCATCAGTAAAACCTCGGCATACCTGATACAGGTAAAATTTTTGTTGGTTCCGTAATCAGTGCGGCCAGGCGTCAACTGATCCGAAGGCAGGTAATGTTTCCCACTGGCAAATAAAGCCCTGGCGTAATCATTAATAATATCACCTGAGCGTGTTGTGTTTGAAATCCATGCCGGTAATGTTGCATATTTTGCATCTTTTCTAAGCTCAGCCATACCTCTGTCGGTAAAAAGAACACTGGTTTCAAGGCGGGTTGTTTCGCCACGATCGAGCATAAATTTGATGTATTTCAGACTGGGTTCGTAAAAACCCCAGCCACTGCCGGCGCCCTTTACTTTTGGTGTCCAGTTCTGCGAACCAAAGAAAGCATACAGGTAACTGTAGTTTGTTCCTGATCCGGTTCCAAGATCAGAGTATTGCAGCTCCAGAAGATTTTCTGAATTCAGTTTGCCTTTTATTTTGAAAAGTTCATAATAATCAGGCTCCAGAATAAATTTTCCACTGCTGATGATCTGACCGGTTGCATCGGCAACTTTCTGGTATTCCTTTATTTCAAGGTTAGCAAGCGCTTTAATTGCCAAAGCAGTGTATTTGGTAACTCCCCCGCGAATATCGGTGCGGGCATTCGGATTCAAATCGGGCAAAAATGGAATTGCTTCATCCATCTGGTCTGAAATGTGTTTCATCACTTCATCTTTTGGAGTGACATCTGCCACATAAAATTCAGATGGATCGGAACTTGTTGGCACCAAAACTGCACCCCAAACCCTTGAAAGCTGGAACAATAAGAATCCACGTATAACTTTAGCTTCGGCGATGTATTGGTCGGCCTTGGCGTTGTTGCCCCCGTTTTCGCGATAAAGTTCCACCTGTTCCATAGCTGAATGTGCCACAAACATATCATTATACATATTCTGCCAAACCGAGTTGTACATCCAGTAATCCTTGTTGTAGTTATATTTATCGGTTTCGGCATAATCCTGCTGGTCGCCCAGACCACCGGCATTAACATCATCACCTCTCACAGCAATCAAAGGGAAATCTTCCCAGCCGCGTGAGTAAAATTCGGCATAAGCACCAATCAGCGGAAGTATCATGTTTCCGGAGTTGGTATAATCTGTTTCTTCGGTAAATGCCTTGTTTTCGGCCGGCTCGTCCAGCAAATCATGACACGCTGTTGCAAAAAGAACAGTCAGTGTTACGAATGATATCTTCAGTATATAATTTAATCTTTTCATAGTAGTAATCTTTTTTCGTTAAAACCTGACATTTAAACCAATTGTATAAACTGCCGGTATCGGATAGGTTTGAGTATCGATACCATTGGCAACTTCGGGATTGAAACCATTGTATTTAAACAATGTCAGCGGACGGTCGGCTGTAAGAATCACTTTCGATTCAGGAATTTTCACGCCACCCAGTGTTACATTTTTAATGTTGTAAGCAAGCTGAATATTCTGAATACGGAAGAATGAGCCATCTTCAACGAAATAGTCGCTCATTTTCTGGTTCCAGCCTTTTCTTAAACCAGCCGATGAAGGATACTTGTTCGATGTTCCTTCGCCATGCCAGCGGTTGATTGCCAGGTCGGCATCCATGTTACCATCTGATGTCCAGATAATTTCGCCACGTTTGCGGTTCAGGATTTTGTTGCCGCTCTGCCCTACAATACTGGTGGAAAGTTCCCAGTTTTTATAGTTAATACCCAGATTGCCGCCATACATAAAGTTGGGGAAATAAGAACCCAGCACAACCCGGTCGTCATCATCGATAACTCCATTACCTTCTTCTCCTTCGGCCTGCTGATCTTTATATTTGAAATCACCGGGAACAGCACCGGCAGGAGCAGCCGGGTCGGCATCAATTTCTGCCTGGTTCTGGTAAACTCCCAAAACTTCGTAACCAAAGAATGCAAGCAATGGTTCACCAACAATCGATCGCTGACGGAATTCGGCACTTCCGCCATCAATATAAGGCTGTCCGTAAAGGTCGCGAACTTCGTTTTTCAATGTTGCAAAGTTTACACCCACGTTGTAACTCAAATCATCTGATATTTTGTTATTCCAGTTGAGAGTTACTTCAATTCCTGAATTGCGGATAATACCCACATTTTTCAGAATACTGGTGGTGGTTGAAGGAATCTTCACATAAATAGCTGCATTTTTGGTATCCCTGATATAGTAATCGATGTCGGCTGATAAACGGTTTCCAAACATCTGGGCAGTTAAGCCAATGTTGGTTTCTTCTGCTACTTCCCATTCAAGCGATGAAAAAGTACTTGTGGTTTTGGTTCCTGAAACTTCTACATCATCAATTGATGTTTTAATTATTTCAGTGGTTGAAGCGCCATCGCTTGCCTGAATCTTATCATTTCCGAGTTGTCCCCAACTGGCCCGCAGTTTGAGGTAATCGAACACTTTATTATCTGCCATAAAATCTTCTTCAGAAACAACCCAACCAGCACCAATTGTGGGGAAGTAACCCCATTTTTGCTGATACTTTGAACTTCCGTCGGCCCTCATTGTACCATAAACCAGGTACCGGTTATTGTAATTATACGATAACCTGCCGAAGTAGGAAATTCCGTATTGACGGGTTCCATCATCATGAACACCGGTTGTCGGAATTGTTTCGGCCTGGTCGATGTACCATGCATTTTCCTGGTCAACCGGGAAATTGATGCCTTGTGCACTCAGGCCATGATAAGCTTCGTCACGGTACGATTGGCCTGCCATGATTGTAAAACTGTGTTCATCAATTTTGTCATCGTAAGTCAGCACATTATCCCAAATCTGGTTTGAATAATTTGAAAGTTTATGTGTTAAAGTGGCATCCACTCTTTTAAAGTTGTTGCCGATAAAATAAGGAAGGTTCACATTTCTTTCGTCTAATGCGCTGAAAGCATGGCTATAAGTGGTTTTAAACGACAACTTTTCAGGAATCAACTGAAACTGTGCATAAAAATTAGCCATAGTTTTTCTGATTTTCAGCCTGTTTTCATTGTAAAGTAATGTCGGGAACGGATTCTGGCCACTTCTGTAACCGATATCCTGGGCGTTGGCAAATGGCTCCGGCCAGGCATTTACATTCTGTTCGTCATAAACCGGAATAATTGGCACTGCGAAATACGCCTGTCCCCATGCACCTTCTTCATCGTTAAATTTTAACGCATTGCTGAATACAACATTTCCGCCAACTGTCAGCCAGTCGGTTGCTTTAAAATCAATTTTTGCACGCAGGTTGAAACGTTCATACTGGTTTTTCATATCGAGAATACCATCCTGCGAAAAGTAGTTGGCTCCCAGCGAATAGCTTGCCTGACTGCCACCGCCTGTGAAATTCAGACTGTGATTCTGAATTGGTGCCGGTCTGATAATTTCGTTGTACCAGTCAGTGTTCACATCCGGAACATTCGGGTTTACCCGGCTGCGTCCGTAACGTTGCATGGCATTCAGTATAAAACTCTGATCAGCTGCAGATCCCGATTCCATGGCCATAGTGGTGAATTGCTCGGCATTTGCCATTTTCAATACATTTTGTGCAACCTGTGTTCCATAATAACCATCGTAAGTTATTTCAGACTTCTGGTTGTAAGCACCCGATTTTGTTTCAATTAAAACAACACCGTTAGCAGCCCTGACCCCATAAATTGCCGCTGCCGAGGCATCTTTTAAAACTGAAATTGAAGCAATATCGGCAGTATTCAGAAAATCGATGTTATCGAAAAACATTCCGTCAACCACATAAAGCGGTGCTTCGTTGTTTTGTCCGGGATACGAACCAATCCCTCTCACTCTTACGGTAGGAGAGTCTCCCGGCCCGCCACTGCTTACAACCTGTAAACCTGCAACTTTCCCCTGTAAAGCCTGCATTGCCTGAATTGTTGGG
>DAINOH010000038.1:0-41783 GCA_036735485.1 Draconibacterium sp.
TGTCATTACAAAATTAATATTCTCTTTTGTTAGACAGAGTTTATTTTACAGCCTCTCAACCAGCCAAAACCTGTTGCGGGAAATGCGGGTTTTCAACACTGAATACAGCTATTTGATGGTGTCATTCATCCGGTTTACCCTTTCGGCATAAATATTTCCCACGGTGTTCATCCTTTCATGAAGTTTTGCCTGTGCAGCCTGGTAATTGTTCCATATTTCCATTAATTTTTCTGCAATCTGCCTGCCCTCAGTCTGTTCAATTTCAAAAGTCCAGTCGTCGAATCCCAGGTCGTAATACATCTGCCCTTTGATGGTATCTTCAGGCTGGCGAAGATAAAACATGGGCGTTTTATTAGCTGCCGCAATGATTGGCGAGTGGCATTCGAAACTCAGCACCATAAAAGCCTGTTTATAAACCGACGCAGCTTCATCGGGGAGCCAGTATTCACGTTTGAGCACCAATGGTTTTACATCATCCGGCAGCGGATTGATCAATAACTCGTCCATGATGTCAACCTGGTAAGTCATTTCGGGACAAACCAATATTTTGTACCCGGTTTGGCGTACCCAGGTTATCATGGCTTCGCGAAGTTTGGCGTGGTCGGCCTCTTTGTATTTCGCGTTGGTTGCTTCAACCGATTTTATTTTTTCTTCATTCCAGCCGTTTTTGTTGGGATTGAACTGATGATAGGGTGTATACCGGAGCCGGGGAACGACACAAATAAACTTTCTGTTTTCCAATCCCTGGTCATTCAGAAAATGAAAACCTTTTTCATCATCACGGATGTTGAGATAAAACGTGGCATCAGGAGCAAACTGAACATGAGGGCCTTCGATACCGGCTTTTTTCAGGTGAGCGATCGAAAAAGTTTCGCGGGTGAAAATAAAGGAGGCCTTATTCAGGATACTTTGGTGGTATTCGCCGGGATTCTCGAGGGTGGCGCCAAATACACCAAAGGGTTTATCCGGACAATGTTTCATCCAGCAGGCCAGGTTATCTGCACCCACCAGCATGGGACCCGAGCCATGAATCATCAGGTCGGCTTTGTTGAAGGCCTTAATTATTTCAGGATTGTCAGCATCTTTTTCAGCATCAACATTGCCATAAATGATAGTCACCCTGGGAAAATATTTGTTGAGCATTTTTTTCACCACCTCACCATTGCTTCTTTTCCAGAGAATTATTTCAGATTCAGGCATGAATGTTTCCAAAATATGCAGCAGGCCTGGCGTGTGGGCAATGTCGCCAATATTTACATCCTGCCATCCCGAAACCAGTAAAATGGTGGGATTCTTTTTAAGATTTAAAGCACCAATCGTTGAACTTAACAGAAAACCTGTTGATAATAAACAAGTCTTTTTAAGCCAATCACGTCTGTCGTTAAGTATTTTATTATTGAACATCCTGTATTTATTTTGATAGTCATGAAAACAAAAATAACCCTATTCAATATTCAATGATTATATTGAAATAATATTATTGAATTCGAAACAGGTAAACAGTGAACAAGCTGTAAAAAAAAAGGAGAATAATGACAAAAAAAGCTGCCCGCTTTCGGTGAACAACGCTATAAATTTAGGACAAGTTTAAAATATTTGGCATTCCCCTGGTGAATGTTTTACGGCCGATGCCTTGCTTTGAATAAACAAAGATTATTTGTCCTTTTGTAGCAAGGCACCGCTTGCAAAACCGCGTCAACATTGGAAATTGCAACTGCTGAGGTAATTTTGACGATTGGATTATCAGACTTTATTACATAGAGAATCATCTGTTTACACCCTGTTGACTGGAAATATTACTATATTTTTGCCAATAAGTTTTGAATTTATGAAAGCACATGAAAAATTAGTATGGACTGCAGATATGTCCATCGGAAATAACAATGTTGACAAAGATCATCAGAAACTGATAAAGATTTACAACGATTTGCTTGATCTCCGGAATCAAGGGTATGACAGTAACGAATTTTCAAGAATTCTTTCGGAAATGACTGATTATACCATGTTTCATTTCAAAAAGGAAGAGACCTATATGACGTCGTTTTCATATCCTGAATCCAGAAATCACCGCAATGAACATGTTCAGATGATTTACCAGGTGGCAATGTATAATTATGAATTGCACAACGATGGAGTTGATCCGGATGAAATTCTTGAGTTTCTGAAAAACTGGTGGACCAATCACATAAAAGTCTATGATGAGGCTTATGAAAAGTTCAAAAAAGAAAACGGTGTTGACGCTGAATATCGCTAACCTTATTATTTCCGCATTAAGTGCTGATTTTAGACGATTATTATTCCAGATTACATTCTGATGGCCTGATAAAAATAAGTTAGGAAGCCTGAAAAAGGAATTACAATTGAAATTTTCGCAGAATACAGCAACCTGAAAAAATACGTTCCGTTAGTTTTTTATTGAACAGTGAAAAATAAAAAAGCTGCCCACCTTTCGGCGAACAGCTTTTTAAAGTGCAGTTTTAAATATCTGGTAATTATTTTACGCCGTGAACGGTTTTGATAATACGTGCAGCCACTTTGTACGGGTCTGCAGCCGAGTTCGGACGGCGGTCTTCCAGCCAGCCTTTCCAACCTTTTTCAACCGTTGCAATCGGGATACGTATTGAAGCGCCACGGTCGGAAACACCATAACTGAATTTGTCAATCGACTGTGTTTCGTGTTTTCCTGTCAAACGCAGGTGGTTGTCGGCACCGTAAACATCCATGTGTGCTTTAATGATATCGGCAGGAGCAAAAGCCTGGCAAATTTTATCATAAGTTTCTTTTGAACCGCATGTTCTCAGTACGCTGTTTGAGAAGTTGGCGTGCATACCCGAGCCATTCCAGTCGCTGTCGCCCAGCGGTTTGCAATGCCAGTTCACAGCCACACCATATTTTTCGGCAGTGCGCTCAAGCAAATAACGGGCAACCCATGTTTGGTCTCCTGCGTCGTGAGCACCTTTGGCAAATACCTGGAATTCCCATTGGCCGGCAGCAACTTCGGCATTGATACCTTCCACGTTTAACCCTGCCTCAAGACAAATGTCGAGGTGTTCTTCCACGATTTCGCGACCATAAGCGTTTTCAGCGCCAACACTGCAATAGTACGGGCCCTGTCCGCGTTTTGGGAAAGCGTTTGCCGGGAAACCCAATGGAAGATTGGTTTCCGGATTCCAGAGGAAATATTCCTGTTCAAAACCAAACCAGAAATCAGCATCTTCGTCTTCGATGTGTGCACGACCGTTGGTTGGATGTGGAGTTCCATCAGCATTTAAAACTTCAGTCATAACAATCCAGCCGTTTTTACGTGCCGGGTCCGGATAAAGTGCAACGGGTTTTAATTGCAAGTCAGAAGAACCTCCTGATGCCTGCATTGTTGAAGAACCATCGAAGCTCCACATCGGGCAATCTTCTAATTTACCACCAAAATCGCTAACGATTTTTGTCTTGCTGCGGAGACCCTGTGTGGGTTGTGTTCCGTCGAGCCAAATGTACTCCAGTTTTGATTTCATGTTGTAACTATTTATTAATTAGTAATAATATTTTATCGCTTTTTCTGACAAAAATAAAGGTAACTGAAATTGATAACCTGTATTCTTTGACATTTTGTAAAAATTTAATACAAAATTTACATTAAAAGTCAGAATTTTTGTAGTACCCCCATTTTTATCAGGGATGAAATTAACTTAATGAACTTATTTCGGGAGGCAATATTAAAAAATGATATGGTTAAATGCAGAAAAGTGGTTAAAAACATATTGGTACCCCCAAAAAATATACACTGGCTTAAAATAAAATGAATATTAAAATGCAGATGAAATATTTTTTGCGGGGTTTTGTAACAAAAAAACCGATCGCAAGTCTTATGTTATTATTACTGATGAAGTAATAATCCTTTATAAAATAGTTTTACTTTCGAAAATTTAATTTACTTCAACATGAATGTGAACAGGCGAAAATTTATTAAAACAGGCAGTGCTGTGGTAGCCGGGAGCATGTTTCTTCCTCCGCTGTTACAGTCGTGCCAAAACGTAAAAATCTCAGAAAGCGTGAAAAGTTATTTGGATCATTTCGAAGTATCGGTGGAAATGCTGCAAAAAGTAGTTGCAGCAGCTATGAGTAAAGGCGGCGATTATGCCGATTTGTTTTTCGAACACAAAATTTCAAACAGTTTGGGTCTCGAAGACGGAAAGGTAAACCGTGCCTATTCAAATATCGATTACGGTGTGGGTATCAGGGTGTTGAAAGGCGACCAGACAGGATTTGCCTATTCTGAAAATATTACACTTGATGACATGCTTAATGCTGCAAAAATGGCGGCAAGTATTGCCAACGAGAAAAGTGCTTTCAGCCCGGTGGATTGTACAGAAAAAATGCCGGCAGCCTATTACCGGATCAACCGGCAATGGGACAATGTTGTGGTTGCCGATAAAGTTCCTTTTGTGCAAAAGGTAAACGATAAAATTTTTGAACTGGATAATAAGGTAATCAAGGTGAATGCCTTTATGAATGATGAAACCAGCTATGTGCTGTTTTATAATTCGGAAGGCCGTTTAACTTACGATTACCGCCCGATGATTGGTTTCGGGGCCGTTTGTATCATGCAGCGCGGCGAACAGATTGAAAACTCTTATGCAGCGCGTTCTTTCCGCAAAGGATTTGAATGGCTCGATGACTCGGTGGTGAATGAACTGGCGAAAGAAGCCGTTGATAAAACCAATATTCTTTTTGATGCCGTGAAACCGCGGGCCGGCGAAATGCCTGTAGTAATGGGTGCCGGTGGTTCGGGAATTCTGTTGCACGAAGCCATCGGGCATACATTCGAAGCCGATTTCAACCGCAAAGGAACATCCATTTTCAGCGACAAAATGGGCAAAAAAGTGGCTGAAAGCTTTATCAACATCATCGACGACGGAACCCTCGAAAACAACCGTGGCTCCATTAATATTGATGATGAAGGTAACGATGTGCAGAAAACTTACCTTGTAAAGGACGGTGTTCTGAACAGCTATATCCACGACCGCATCAGCGCGAAATTCTACAACGTGGACCCGACCGGAAACGGCCGCCGCGAATCGTTCAGGAATATTCCGATTCCGCGCATGCGTGCAACCTATATGGAGCCGGGAACACATTCAAAAGATGACATTATTGCCAGTGTTGATTATGGTGTTTATGTCGATAATTTCAGCAACGGACAGGTGCAGATTGGTGCCGGTGATTTTACCTTCTTCGTAAAATCGGGTTATCTCATTGAAAAGGGGAAAATCACGCAGCCTATCAAGGATATCAATATCATCGGAAACGGACCGAAAGCGCTTGCCGATATTACCATGGCAGCATCAGATTACCTGATTGACAATGGTACCTGGACTTGTGGAAAAGACGGGCAGAGTGTTCCGGTAACCTGTGGTTTGCCAACCGTGCTTGTGAAAAAACTGACTGTGGGAGGCACCAATGCATAACGGTTTAAAGTTGAATGTAAAAAGTTGAAAAAATGACAAAGGAAGAAAAATATAACCTGGCCAAATGGGCAATGAACCATGCTTTACAAAAAGGAGCACAGGAAGTTAGTGTTAGTATTGCAAACAGCCGGAGCAGCAGTGTCGAAATCAGGGAAGAAAAGATTGACAAACTGGAGCAGGCAATTCAAAGTGGCCTCACCATCCGGTTGTTGGTTGATAAAAAATATTCGGCCCACTCAACCAACCGGCTGAAAAAAGAGGAACTTGAAAGATTTATCGAGCAGGCAATTGAAGGAACCAAATATTTGTCGGAAGATGAATTCCGCACCTTGCCCGATCCGGCCTTGTATTACAAAGGAGGACAAAATGATTTAAATGTTCAGGACAAGGAATTTGGAAGCGTTGATCCGCAAAAGAAGATTGACCTGGCTTATGCCGTGGAAAAAGAAATCTTCGGAACTGACGACCGGATTATTTCCATTTCAACCGGGTATTACGATGGACAGGAAGAACGGGTGATGGTAACCAGCAATGGTTTCGAAGGCGATTCGGCCAACACACAGTTTGGTTTGTATGCATCGGTATCGGTTAAAAGCGGTGAAGCACGGCCGGAATCATACTGGAACGAAAGCAGCATTTTCTTTGACAAACTGAAAAAAGACAACATTGGTGTAACTGCCTTGAAAAAGGCTGCCAGCAAAATCGGACAGGCAAAAATCGCATCAGGGAAAATGACCATGATTGTGGAGAATAAAGTGGCCAGCCGGTTGGTAAGTCCCCTGTTATCAGCGTTGAATGGTTCTGCCATTCAGCAAAAGAATTCGTTTTTGATCGATAAGCTGGATCAGAAAGTGTTTTCTGATAAATTGACGATTACCGACGATCCGTTTATTGTTTCAGGCCGTGGCTCCCGTTTGTTCGATGGCGAAGGACTGGCCACCAAAAAACGCCCTGTTTTTGAAAAAGGCGTGCTGAAAACTTATTACATCGATACCTATTATGGTAAAAAGCTGAACATGGAGCCCACCAGCGGTGGAACCACCAATCTTGTGTTCGAAACAGGAGATAAAAACCTGGAAGGTTTGATTGCCACGGTGAAAAAGGGAATTCTGGTAACCGGTTTTAATGGCGGTAACAGCAATGGCTCCACCGGTGATTTTTCTTTTGGTATCGAAGGATTTCTCATCGAAAACGGAACCATCAAACAGCCGGTTTCTGAAATGAATATAACCGGAAATATGAAAACACTCTGGTCGAATATCGGTGAATTTGGCAACGATGTAAATGACAGTTCATCGTGGCTGACTCCGTCAATTTTATTCGAAGGTGTTGATTTCAGCGGGATTTGATAAATATTGAAAAAAATAAACCAGGAATCCGGATTGTCTGACAGTCCGGATTTTCTGATTTATACATGGATAAGTAATCAAGAAAATCTAACTGTCAATTAGATAAATATAATCGGCAAACTTGCAGATTCAAATCTTTTAGCTACTTTTGCGGCCTGTAATTTTAAGCTGTTGTAATTGATAGCGATGCTGCGGCTTAAACATTGTATAACAATTAAAAGTTCTTTAAAATGTATTTGACATCAGAAAAAAAACAGGAGCTTTTTGCCCAGCATGGCAAAAGCGCCACTGACACTGGCAGCGCTGAAGGCCAGATTGCTTTGTTCACTTTCAGGATCAATCACCTGACTGAGCACCTGAAACAAAACAAAAAAGACCACAGCACACGTCGTTCACTTATCAGGCTGGTTGGTAAACGCCGTAGTTTGCTCGACTACCTTATGAGAAAAGATATCGAACGTTATCGTTCAATTATCAAAGAACTGAATTTACGTAAGTAGAATATTTGGAAAGGCAATGCACTGTGTTGCCTTTCTTTTTTGTAAATTGCAAAGCCTCACCACCCATTTGTTATTTTAAAAATTTATTGAATTATTGAAAAATTATGGTAAACGCTACAATTAAAACAATTGAACTTGCCGATGGCAGGATTATTACCATTGAAACCGGAAAACTGGCAAAACAAGCCGACGGGGCAGTGGTTGTCAGAATGGGTGACACCATGCTGCTTGCAACCGTGGTTTCAGCAAAAGAAGCCAAGGATAATGTTGATTTTATGCCGCTGGCTGTTGATTACCGCGAAAAATTCTCGGCAGCCGGAAGATTTCCCGGTGGATTCCTGAAACGTGAGGCCCGACCCAGTGACGAAGAAATCCTGGTGGCCCGACTTGTTGACCGTGCACTTCGTCCTCTTTTCCCAGCCGATTATCATGCTGAAACTGCAGTGATGATTTCGCTGATTTCAGCTGACCAGTCTGACCTGCCTGATGCATTGGCCGGTTTGGCAGCTTCTGCGGCATTAGCCGTTTCTGATGTTCCTTTCGAAACACCGATTTCGGAAGTACGTGTTGGGTTGATTAATGGTGAATTCGTTATCAACCCAAATCGCGAACAACTTGCTTTGTCTGATATCGATATGATTATCGGCGCATCATACGACAATATTATGATGGTGGAAGGTGAGCTGAACGAAGTTTCTGAAGAAACGATGCTGGCCGCCATCAAATTTGCCCATGACGAAATTAAAAAACACTGTAAAGCGCAGGAAGAACTGGCTGCACAATTGGGTGTAGTGAAAAGAACCTATTGTCATGAAGTAAATGATGAGGCAGTTCGCACAAAAGTGCATGCTGATTTGTATGCAAAATGTTACGCCATCTGCGAGCAGCAAATCAACAACAAAGTTGAAAGAATGGAAACATTCAAAAAACTTGTTGACGATTATATCGAGGAATACAAGACTGCCAATGCAGAAAATACAGAAATTGACCTCAATCAGCATATTTCGCTGATTAAGAAATATTACCATGATGTGGAAAAAGAAGCCATGCGCAATATGATTCTTGACAAAGGAATCAGGCTCGATGGCCGTAATACCACCCAGATCCGCCCGATTTGGGGTGAAATTGATTATTTGCCGGGTTCACATGGTTCTTCCATTTTTACCCGTGGCGAAACTCAGTCATTGACTTCGGTAACGTTGGGTACCAAAATGGACATCAAAAAAATTGATGGTGTAACTTTCCAGGGAACTGAGAAATTCCTGTTACACTACAATTTTCCGCCATTTTCGGTAGGTGAAGCTGGTGTGCCAAGAGGAACAGGCCGCCGCGAAATAGGTCATGGAAATCTTGCCCTCCGCGCCCTGAAAAAAATGATTCCGGATGATTTTCCTTATGTTCTCCGAATTGTTTCTGATATTCTTGAATCAAATGGTTCATCATCGATGGCAACAGTTTGTGCCGGAACGATGGGAATGATGGATGCCGGTGTGAAAATGAAAAAACCGGTTTCGGGTATTGCAATGGGACTTATTTCGGATAAAGCCACCAAAAGATTTGCTGTTTTGTCGGATATTCTGGGCGACGAAGATCACCTGGGAGACATGGACTTTAAAGTGACCGGAACTGCTGACGGTATCACTGCCACGCAGATGGATATAAAAATCGACGGTTTGTCGTACGAAGTTCTTGCGCAGGCTTTGCAGCAGGCAAAAGAAGGCCGGATGCACATTCTGGGTAAAATTCTCGAAATTATTCCGGAACCACGTGCCGATTTCAAACCGAATGTTCCGCGTATTGAGGTAGTTCAGATTCCGAAAGATATGATTGGTGCGGTAATCGGACCTGGTGGAAAAATCATTCAGGCAATTCAGGAAGAAACCAAAACAGTTATTGTGATTGAAGAAATTGACGATTACGGAATGGTTGAGATTTCGGCAACGGGGCTTGATTCAATCAATGCAGCCAAAGCACGGATTAAAGCCATTGTGGCAATTCCTGATATTGGCGAGGTTTACACCGGAAAGGTAAAATCGGTGGTTGCTTTTGGTGCTTTCGTTGAAATTCTGCCCGGAAAAGAAGCATTGCTCCACGTTTCGGAAATGGCCTGGGAACGCATCGAAAAAGCCGAAGATTTCATCAAAGAAGGTGAAATGATTGAAGTAAAACTCATCGGCACCGATCCTAAAACAGGCAAGTATAAACTTTCGCACAAAGTTTTGTTGCCAAAACCTGAAGGTTATGTTGAACGACCACCACGCGAAGATCGTGGTCCGCGTGATGATCGCGGCCCTCGTCGTGACGACAGGGGAGGCGACCGCCGTGATAACTTCAGAGGAGGTGACCGTCGTGATGACCGCAACCGGGGAGGTGACCGCAGGGATAACAATTTCCGTGGCGACCGACGCGATCATGGGCAAAGGCCACATCGCGATAATGAATAAAGCATAAAATTCTGTTGATAATATTGAAAGAAACCGTTCGTAACCCGAGCGGTTTTTTTTGCCTTGAATTGTCATATTTATACTTTTGTTTTTTTTGAAGGAATTTCTGAAATTCTCTGAATCTGTAAAATTGAATTATCTCTTTTTATTATGCGTTTTTTGGTTATTGAAGGAAATATAGGAGCAGGAAAAACCACGCTGGCAAAAATGATTGCCCATGAAATGAATGCCAAACTGGTACTTGAACAATTTGCCGACAATCCCTTTCTGCCAAAATTTTATGGCGATCCTGACAGGTATTCTTTTCCACTCGAACTTTCGTTTCTGGCCGATCGATATAATCAGATCAAAAAAGATGTCTTTAACCCAGAGCTTTTTCAATCACTGATTGTAGCCGACTATTTTTTTGCAAAGTCGGCCATTTTCGCCCAAAATACTTTGAAAGAAGATGAGTACAGGTTGTTCCGGCAGATTTTCGATATCGTTTTTGATACGATGCCAAAACCCGATTTGTATGTTTATTTACATGCCGACACCGACCGGCTTTTGAGTAATATTAAATCGCGCGGCCGAAGTTACGAACAGAATATTTCAGGCGAATATCTCGAAGGAATCAAAAATGGATATTTCAATTTTTTCAGACAAATCACCTCTTTCCCTGTTTTGATAATCGACATCAGTAAAATTGATTTTGTTGCCGATTCTGATATTTATCATGAATTGAAAAATGCCATAATAGGCACTGAATACAAATTAGGGACAAACAGATTAATTATGGGTTAAAAGGGGTAATTTTTGTGAAGTCTTTTATAAAAAGCTTCCTATTTTTACCTCCGCAAATATTAATAAGTAAGACATCAATTTATAATTTTTTAGAGTTATGTGTAATCTGAACCTTAGACCTTTAATATTAGTCCTGGCGACTGTGATTTTAGCTTCCTGCTCAGGGCTCAACAAAATGAAGAAGAATGCCGGCCAGATCCAGTACAGGGTAAATCCTGTTGTGCTGGAAAGTCATGGTGGTAAAGTCGATTTTACAATCGATACACGTTATCCATCGAAATATTTTAACAAAAAAGCAACGATTGTTGCCACTCCTGAGTTAAAATATGCAAGTGGTGCTACAACATTAACCCCGGCATCCGTGCAGGGCGAAAATGTAAAAGCCAACAACAAAGTTATCTCTTATAACGGTGGAAGTGTTTCGGTGAAGGAAGGTGTTGTGTATAAACCTGAAATGGCAAAATCGGAGTTGATTATGAATGTTTCGGCTTCGAAAGGAAAAAAGAAAGTTGATTTTGCACCGGTTAAAATTGCAACCGGAGTGATTGCAACCAGCGAAAACGTGGTGAATTATCCGAAGCCCATTATTGGAGTTCGCCGCGAAGCCAATACCACCGGGAAATACGATCCGAATATTGATCCGTTCCAGAGAATTGTTCCCGATGAAATGATGGCAGACATTCATTATCAGATCAATAAAGCTGAAATCAGGAAAGAAGAAGTTGCTGCGAAAGATGTTGCCGATTTGGAAGAATATACTAAAAAAGCCAATGCTGATGAAAAGGTTGATCTGAAACGTGTGGAAGTGGCTGCGTATGCATCACCTGATGGCACCATCGATCTGAATACTGAACTGGCAGCTCAGCGTAAAGAATCATCAACAGAATTTCTGGCTAAAAAGCTGAAAGAAGCAGGAGTTGACATTGAACTGAAAACCAAATATACCCCTGAAGACTGGGATGGTTTTAAAGCTTTGATGGAAAAATCAAATATAAAAGATAAAGACCTTATTCTCAGGGTGCTTTCAATGTATAACGATCCTGAAGTCCGTGAACGTGAAATTAAAAATCTGAGTGAAGCATTCTCGGGTGTTGCTGATGAAATTCTGCCACAACTTCGTCGTGCAAAAATGACAACCAGTGTTGACCTGATTGGAAAAACTGACGAAGAACTTAAAGCACTTGCCAAATCAAATCCGGCATCGCTGAATCCTGCTGAATTGCTTTATGCAGCAACACTTTTCGAAAGTCTGGATGAACAACTTGAAGTTTACAACTCGTTTATCAAGGTTTATCCGAACGACTGGCGTGGTTCGAACAACGCAGGTTTCGTGCTTGTAAAACAGGGTAAATACGATGAGGCGAAACCATTGTTCGAAAAAGCTGAAACCCAGATGAACAATGAACCGATCATCAAAAATAACCTGGGAGCTGTTTCCCTTAAAAATGGGGATGTGAAAAGTGCTGAAACATTATTTGGTGCAGCTTCAGGTGCTGGCAACGAAGTAAATTACAACCTTGGTATTGTAAGCCTGAAAAAAGGTGAATATGACAAAGCTGCGAAATATATGATCAAAGATTCTGATGTTAATTCAGCACTTGCAAAAATGATGACAGGCAATAATGGCGGAGCTTTGGAAGATCTCGAAGCATATGATAATCCAAATTGTTTCATGAAAGAGTACCTGAAAGCAGTGATTGGTGCCCGCACAGCGAGAGAAAACCTGTTATTCGAAAGTCTTGAAAAAGCCTGCAAAATCAATCCTGATATGAAGGCAAAAGCAAGTAACGATATGGAATTTGCCAAATATTTTGAGAACCCGAAATTCAGGGAAATCACAAAATAAAAACCAATTTTAGATAATACCTGAAGGGGATGTCCATAAATGGATGTCCCCTTTTTTTTATGCTGGTAAATTGACGTTTGTTTTTTTATTTTCCGGTTTATTGGTCTATTTTAGGAGCATTTATAATCAATACAAAAACTATGGAATACATTAATAATTACATCGAAAACAATAAAGAACGGTTCCTGGAAGAACTTTTCGGTTTAATCAGGATTCCTTCCATCAGTTCAATAAAAGATCACAAACCCGATATGTACCGGGCGGCTGAATACTGGAAGAAAATATTACTGGAGGCGGGAGCTGATAAAGCTGAAGTTTATGAAACCGATGGAAACCCGGTTACTTATGGCGAAAAAATCATTGACACGAAATTGCCGACTGTATTGGTTTACGGACACATGGATGTGATGCCGGTTGACCCGATTGAGAAATGGCTTTCCGATCCGTTTGAACCGGAAATCCGCGATGGCAAAATCTGGGCACGTGGTGCCAACGATGACAAAGGACAGGGGATGATGCATGCAAAAGCATTCGAGTTGATGGTAAAAACCAACTCGTTGCCTTGCAATGTGAAATTTATGATTGAAGGCGAAGAAGAAGTCGGGTCGCCCAACCTGGGCAAATGGTGCCGGGAGAACAAAGAAATGCTGAATGCTGATGTGATTCTTGTTTCCGATACATCGATGATTGCCCGCGACATTCCATCCATTACAACGGGTTTGCGTGGACTGGCCTACTGGCAGGTGGAAGTTACCGGCCCCTCGCAGGATTTACATTCAGGTCTTTTTGGTGGTGCAGTTGCCAACCCGATTAACGTGCTTTGTTCCATGATCAGCAAAATGACTGACGAAAAAGGACGTATCACAATTCCTGGTTTTTACGACGACGTGATGGAAGTTTCGGCAGAAGAACGTGAACTTTTGGGTCGGGCACCTTTTAATCTTGAAAACTACAAAAAGGCGCTGAACCTTGAAGAAGTGGCTGGTGAGGAAGGATATACAACAACCGAACGCACCGGAATCAGGCCAACATTTGATGTTTGCGGAATTTGGGGTGGATATATCGGCGAAGGTGCCAAAACCGTGCTTCCTTCAAAGGCTTTTGCAAAAATTTCATGCCGCCTTGTTCCCAACCAGGATCACCATAAAATAGCTGATTTATTTAAAAATCATTTCGAAAGCATTGCCCCCAAAACCGTAAAAGTGGAGGTGACTTCGCTGCACGGTGGCCAGGGTTATGTTTGCCCCATTGATTTACCTGCCTACAAAGCCGCGGAAAAAGCATACACCGGTGTTTATGGAAAACGCCCGGTTCCGGTGCGTTCAGGAGGTAGTATTCCCATTATTTCCACCTTCGAGGAAGTGCTGGGAATTAAGTCGGTTTTGATGGGATTCGGACTCGAATCGGATGCCATCCATTCACCGAATGAAAACTATGCACTGGAACAATTCTTTAACGGAATACGCACGATTCCGCTGTTTTACAAGTATTTTGCCGAAATGAACGGTTAAATTTTATAAAAAGAGAATTTGACGAAGAATCATTCTGTATTTCAGGGTGATTCTTTTCTTTTTTATGTTCGGAAGGTGCATAAATCTTTGTAGTTTTGCGCGGTTCAAACTGATTCCTGAATAATCGGACAATTGCAGATGGCAACAGAAACGACAAAAAAGGTTTTTTTAATCATTAATAAGTTTGCGGGGCACCGGCGTAAACATACCGACGAAGTTTATCAGATGGTTTCGGGGTTGCAAAAAGCCAATCTTGAGCTTGAATTTGCCTACACAAATCACCGCGGTCATGCCTCAGAACTTGCGCATCAGGCGGCTCAGAGAGGATTTGATTTGATTGTTGCAGTGGGCGGCGATGGCACTGTAAATGAAACTGCCCGCAGCCTGGCCGGCTCTGGTGTCACGCTGGGAATTATACCGCGTGGCTCTGGTAATGGACTGGCCCGTGAATTGGGTTTACCGATGTCGCTGAAAAAAAGTGTTGAATCACTCGTTACCGGAAAATCCAAAATTATTGATGTTTGCGCCGTAAATGAACAGCTTTTTCTTTGTACTTCAGGAATCGGGTTTGATGCGCAGGTAGCCGACAGGATGGCAAAAGCACACAAACGGGGTTTTATGCGTTATGTAGAATTTACGATTGCCGAGAGTTTAGCTTTTAAGCCATTCGGAGTTAAAATGGAAGTTGACGGAAAGCTGATTGAAAGAAAGGTTTTCCTGGTAACATTTGCCAATGCGCGGCAATTCGGGAACAATGCCTTTATTGCACCGGGTGCTGATATTTCTGACGGATTAATTGATGTGGTAGTGGTTAATCCATTCCCGAAAATCTGGCTGCCGGTTTTCGGGCTTGGCTTGTTTACCGGATACATTCCAAGGCTTCCGTTTGTGGAAGTTTACAAAGCCAGAAGAGTGGTTCTTCATCACGCAGAAACCGGTATTTATCACTTCGATGGCGAACCCGGAAAAATTGATTATCCGGCTGAAATCACCGTGAAACCCGTTAAACTTTCGGTGTTGAGTGCAGAAAACGCCTGATCCGCTTTATTCAGCATTCAGATTGTAGGCTCCTTCCCAGAGAATTTTTCCGGCCTCAATTTTATTCCTGATTTCAACATAATCGCGATTAATCCTGCCGGTTTCAATCTTTGTTTTTCCGAAATAATAATTCTCAGCATCTTCATTGACCATTCTCAACAGGTAATTTCCAAATTCAGTTTTTACAACTGCTTCAGCCGGTACCGCGAGAACCGAGTCGCTATTTGTTGTGATTTCAACATTTACAAATGCATTGTTTACAAATCTTATGTCTGGTTGGTTTATGGTTGCATAGCAGGCCGAAGTTTTTGTCTCGTTCTCTACTGTATTCCCAATTGTTTCAAGTGTGGCTGAATAACTTAACGTATCGTTGAGCAAGTTGAAGCGGATTGACTGGCCTTTTTGAAGATACCTGACATCGTTTTCAAAAACATCAATTTTCAGTTTAAGTTGCTTATTGTCTGTTATCTCAGCAAGATAATCCTGAAGATCGGAGTATTGGCCGATTGCAGCATCAATCCGGGTGATTTGCCCGTTAATGGGGGCTTTTATCTGGTATGAATTGCTGAAATTTCCCTCTTCAATTTGCTGTGGATTAAGTCCCATTACATTGATTTTCATCTTCAAAGCTGCATATCGTGCATTGATGGCTTTGTAATCGCTTTCAGCCTGGATAAACTCTTTTTCGGTTCCCACTTTCTGACTGAACAATTCTTTTATTCTTTCAAATTCTGATTTTAATCTTTTCAAAAGGCTTGCAGTTTCGGCAAAATCGCGCTGAATTTCAATTAATTCATTTCCTGAAATTGAAAACAAAACTTGTCCGCGGCTGATATTCTGACCGTTGGTACAATGTATTTTTTCCACCAGTCCGGGAATCACAGCACTGATTTTTGCAGTTTCGTTTGCACTGGCAACCAGCTTTCCATTGCAATTAACCAGTTGGTTAAACGACATGATTTTGGGTTCTTTCAACACCATGTTTTCGGTGTTAAACTGACTTTTCGTAACTACAATCAGCGAATCAGTCTCTGGTGTGCTGTTTTCGGTTTTTGTTTTGTTACCACATGCGGTAGCCAGCAAAAATAACAGGGTAACAATGCAAAGGTTTTTAATCTGTTTCATTTTTGATTACTGATTTGAAAGATACATTTGTTCTGTAACTAAAATGTTGTATGATAGTACGTTTTCGAGATAATTCATTCTGATTTGTACAGCATTTTCGAAACTGTAGGTAAACTTAAATAAATCAATTTCACCATTTTGAAAACTTATTTGGGTTGTTCTCAAAATTTCGTCGTACAGTTGTTTTCCTGTTGTATTGTAATAATCAATCAGTTCACCAAACTTCATTTTTTCGCGGTCAATTTCATTCCAACGGTTTTTCAACAAGGCAATTTGATTTTGTGTGATCAGTTGCTGTGCATTCAAGGCAATTTCTGTCGATTTTGTCTGTGCCTGCTGTCCTGCGAAAATCAATGGCATCGAAAGACCCACTTCGAAACCATGATAATACTTTGAATTGGGTTGATGATTGGTTCCAACAAAATAGTTGAGCGAAAAGTCGGGGAGGAGCTTGTTTTTTTCGATTCTCAGACTGGCTTCACTAAATTTATCGTTGAGCAGTAAAAGCCGGTAAGCGGGGTATTGTGCAAGCGTATCGGTTGGTTCGGGTAAAATTACAAATGCCGGCACAATGCTGAATGAGTCGGTATAATTCATGAGAATTGCCAATTTCTGTATTGTTTTTTTTGTGTTGGTTTCCAGATTCCCCAGTTCAATTTTTACCTGGTGTTGCCTGGCTTTTATATTCAGCAAATCGAGTTGCGACAGGTCGCCTTTCTGGTGCCTGAGTTCCGCATTTTTCAGCAAAGTGACGTATAAACTGTCAACACTTTTATACAGGGCAGTTTTTTCAAGGTTGTTCTGAATTTGCAGGTAATTGAGCGTTATTTCCTTTTTGAGTTGTTGTTTCTGTATTTCGAGCATCAACTGCGCTCTCAAAGTCTGCGTTTCCCAGCCCATACGGCGTGCACTGTACATTGTGGGAAAGCTGAATCCCTGCTGAACGCCCAAAACATTCAGCGGATAACCATTTTCTGCAATATTGTTCTGATCGGTTCCGTAAGTAAATGTGGTTTTGTCGAGTGCACTGGCAACCGGTTTTAAAGCTTCGCTTTCTTTTACTTTCAATGCGTACGCGCTGATTTCCATGTTATTGGATAATGCAATCTCGTTTAATTCATCAAGTGTGAAGTTTCTGACCTGTGCGTTTGATGAAAAAGCCGGTATCAGCAATAATCCGATTACAATTGCAGAACTGCGGATTATTCTGAACGGGAAAAGGCGAAATCCCTTAACGTTGTAAAACACTTCGAAAAGTAAAGGTAATGCAATCATTGTGAGCAGAGTGGAAGTAAACAGACCGCCAATTACCACAGTGGCCAATGGCCGTTGTACTTCGGCACCTGCACCGGATGATACCGCCATTGGCAAAAAACCCATGGCCGCCGCCCCTGCAGTGAGCATTACAGGCCGCAACCGGTTTTTTGTTCCGGTAAGAATTAGTTCGCGCATGTTGGTGATTCCACTGTGCTGCAATTCTTTCAGGTGTTCAATCAGCACAATCCCATTCAGCACTGCAATACCAAACAAAGCAATAAAACCAACACCTGCCGAAACGCTGAATGGCATTCCACGAAGCCAGAGCAATATTACGCCTCCCACAGCCGAAAGTGGAATGGCCGTAAAAATTAAAGCCGCGTCCCTGAATGACTTAAATGCAAAGTGCAGGAAAATAAAAATCAGCAAAAGTGAAATCGGTACAGCAAAAATCAGCCTGTTGGTGGCGTTTTGAAGGTTTTCAAACTGACCTCCATATTCGATATAATTTCCAGGTTTCAGTGTTACACTTTTATCAACAGATGCCTGGATATCTTCAACCACCGATTGCAGGTCGCGGTTTCTTACATTCACGCTTACCACCACTCTCCGGTGAGTGTTTTCGCGCGATATTTTTGCCGGACCTTCGGTGTATTCTATTTGTGCAATCTCTTCAAGTGGAATCTGTTCACCATTTTTCAGCGGCACAAAAAGCCGCCGGATGTCGGTCAAATCGCTGCGGTTTTCTTTTGAAAAACGCACCACCAAATCAAATCGTTTTTCGCCTTCAAAAACAACCCCCGCTTTTTCTCCACCAAAAGCGGTGGCCAGATAACTGTTCAGGGTTTTTATGTCGAGGCCGTAATAGGCGATTTTCTCACGATTGTAATCTACTTTAATCTGGGGGAGACCCGCTGTTTTTTCAAGAATAACATCGCCGGCACCCGGAATTCCCGCAACAATATTTTTTATCTCGATGGCTTTTTTATTGATGTAATCAAGATCATCGCCAAAAATTTTAATGGCAATGTCGGATCTGACACCGGTAATGAGTTCATTAAAACGCATTTCGATAGGTTGTGTAAACTCGTATTCAACACCGGGAATAACCGAAAGTGCCTCTTTGAATTTTTCCGCGAGTTCTTCTTTCGTTTCTGCATTGACCCACATTTTTCTTGGTTTCAGTTTGATAATCATATCAATTTCTTCCATCGACATCGGATCGGTTGGTACTTCAGCGGCTCCGATGCGGCTTACAATCTGGTCCACTTCCTTGAAATTGTCAATCAGAATGTTTTCCATTTTGGTGGTCATTTCAACAGTTTTCGAGAGTGAGGTCCCTGTTTTCAGCACAGGTTGAATTACAAAATCGCCCTCGTCGAGTGTCGGGACAAATTCGCCTCCCATGCGTGTAAACAGAAATCCGATGAAAATGAGAGAAACAACAGCCGCACCCAATACTGTTTTTTTATGTCCGCACGACCATTTAATGGACGGAACATAAGTTTTGTAAGCAATATTCATGATCCACGCAGTAATGCTTCGTTTCGATTCTTTTTCAGGTTTAAGGAAAAGCGAGCAGGCAACCGGCAGCCAGGTCAGGCCAAGAATCATGGCTCCGATAATGGCAAAGGAGAACGAAAGTGCCATGGGACGGAACATTTTTCCTTCCACTCCGCTGAGCGATAAAATTGGAATGAATACGATAAGAATGATAATCTGGCCAAAAATGGCTGAATTCATCATTTTTGATGCACCACTGAAAGCAATGCTGTCCATCAGGTTTGCCCTTTCTTCTCCTGTGGTTAAATTGATCTCATTCTTTTGCGTTGTAATTTTTATGGCAATGAATTCAACAATAATAACGGCCCCGTCAATCATAACCCCGAAGTCAAGCGCTCCCAGGCTCATGAGATTGGCGTCAATTCCAAAAATGTACATCATCGAAATGGTAAACAGCAATACCAGTGGAATAATGGATGCAATCACCAGTGCCGACCGGAGATTTCCGAGTAAAAGAATGACCGTGAGCATCACAATGATGGCACCCAGAATCAGGTTTTCTGCCACGGTGAATGATGTTTTTGAAATCAATTCGCTTCTTTCAAGTATCGGGTTGATGTAAACGCCTTCCGGAAGGTTTTTCTGAACTTCGGCAATCCTGGTCTTCACTTCAGTGATTACCTCTTTTGAATTGGCATTTTTCAACATCATAATCTGCCCGAGCACAGTTTCACCTTTACCGTTTGATGTAATTGCACCAAAGCGGTTGGCGTTTCCGAAACCCACCTCTGCCAGATTTCCGATTAAAACCGGAATGCCGTTGTTATTGGCCACAACGATGTTTTTAATATCATCGAGGCTTTTTACCTGTCCGTCGCCTCTGATGAAGTAACTTTGGTTTATTTTCTCAATATAGGCGCCACCCGAAATGCTGTTGTTTGATTCGATGGCATTAAAAACATCCACCAGTGTTATGCCTGCAGCCTTCAGTCTGACCGGATCAATAGAAATTTCATACTGTTTGAGATAGCCGCCCCAACTGTTAATTTCAACAACACCATTGATACCCGACAGCCGGCGTTTAACTAACCAATCCTGGATGGTCCGCAAATCCATCGCATTGTACTTATCTTCGTATCCGGGTTTTACGGCCAGCGTATATTGATAGATTTCGCCCAGCCCGGTTGTGATTGGTCCCATTTCGGGCGAACCAAAACTTTCAGGGATATTGGCCGATGCACTTTTAATTTTTTCAGCAATTAACTGACGTGGAAGATAAGTGCCGATTTTATCGCTGAAAACAACTGTAACCACCGAAAGCCCGAATTTTGAAACCGAACGGATTTCTTTGACTCCCGGCAGATTGGCCATTTCCATTTCGACGGGTGCTGTAATAAATTGCTCTATTTCCTGGGTCGAAAGGTTACCGGATGTTGTAATTACCTGAACCTGGTTGTTTGTAATATCGGGAACAGCACCAACCGGAATCTGTAAAACGGCATACAGCCCAAATCCAGCAATGGATAATGTGAAAAGAATAATTATAAGTTTATTCTTTATGCTGAAATCCAGTATTTTATCAAGCATGAATAACAGGTTTAACAGGTTAATTAAAACATAATATTTCTGCAAATAAAGTTAGCAGTAAAAAAATATTTTAATCCCTGTTCCAGATTATTTTATGTGTTAAATCAACAAAAATCTATATCGGATTTTAATGATTCTTCCAGTTTCTGTTTTGATCTTTTGTTGACTGAAAATTACAACTGTTTATAATTAAACTCGTTTACTGCTTTTTTGACAATACAATTCCTGACAGTTCAATTTCTCCCCAGTTTTCCTTAACCGGCGTAAATTTTAATAGTTGATCGCCTGCTTTGTCAATTTTGATTTCACCCAGCACAATTTTCTGAATAGTACCATTTCCCTGAGGAATTTCAGATTTTACCTTGTTTTCACCAATTGCAAGTTCGGCAGCGCCGCTTTGTTTTACATTAACCAGCGCTTCTGCCTGGTACATTCCGGGTTCGTCGGTGGTAAACATCCATTCAACCCTGACTCTCGGATCAATCCATCTCGTGATTTTGAATGTTTCTCCTGAATTTTCGAGCCTGGCCTGGGTTCCGTAACCCGGGTTGTGAATATCTGCAAATTCAGCCGGCAGGCTAATTTTTCCTTCTGCGAGCGAGGGTTTGTTACTGGTAATCTCCGGTTCGCCGTTTATTTTAACCACAATTACCGTGTTAATCGGGTCGAAAATTACTTTTGGAGCATGTAACAATAAATCATTATCCTCAAATTTCCAGGCAAACTTTTGTTTCGGATTCTTTAAAAGATAAATGTCCCTGATTTTTGCATCCATACCCGGAACTCTCAGCAATTCATCTTTGGGCCAGTCGAAAACATGCAGGTAAAGTGTGGTATTGCCGTTTTCAATTTTTTTGGTACATCTTCCCCAGGTAAGTTTAAAAAACGGGCTGGCAGTGGTTCCGTAAACCGATTCGCCATTTCGGTTCATCCAGTTCCCGATTTCTTCGAGCCTGATAACACTTGAATCGGGAATAAGTCCTTCGGCAGTGGGGCCAACATTCAGCAGCAGGTTTCCACCTTTGCTGGCAATATCAACCAGCATTTTTATGAGTGTTTCCGACGATTTCCATTCATTGTCGTACCATTTGTATCCCCAGCTTGTATTCATGGTCATACAAACTTCCCAATCATAATCAAGCCCGGTTGGCGGAACATGTTGTTCAGGTGTTGAAAAATCGCCGGGGCAGGGTCTGTAAAGCCGGTTGTTGGTAATAAGATTAGGGTATTTATCCACTTCGTTCTGGAGTAATCTGGCGGCTTCTTCAGTCATCCCAATAGGAGTGTCCCACCATAAAATATCAAGTCCTCCGTAGTTTTCAAGAATTTCTTTTACCTGGGGCAGCGCTTTCCCGTTGATATAATTCATCAGCGAATCGCGTTTCAGTTCCGGGTCCCAATGTGGTTTTCCACTTTCAATTCCTGAATAGGTACCTCCGGCTTCGTGCCAATCCTGTGCCTGTGAGTAATAAAACCCGAGCCTGATTCCATGTTTCCGGCAAGCGGCAGCAAGTTCTGCCAGCGGATCGCGCTTAAAAGGGGTGGCGTCGTAAATATTGTAGTTGCTGGCTTTTGAGCGAAACATGGCAAAACCATCGTGGTGTTTCGAGGTGATGACAATATATTTCATTCCGGCATTTTTGGCTGATAAAACCCATTTTTCGGCATCGAATTTTATCGGGTTAAACTGTAGCGCCAGTTTTTCATACTCTTTAACCGGGATTCCTGCCCTGAGCATAATCCATTCGCTGATTCCGGGTATTTCCTTACCATCCCATTCTCCTGCTGGCACGGCATACAAACCCCAGTGGATAAACATCCCGAACCGTGCTTCACGCCACCACTCCATTTTTTGGTCGTGTTTTATCTCCTCTTCAGTTTTTGCAGTTTGTTGTGTTTGCTTTCCACAGGCGTTTAACAGCAGTAAAATTCCGGCCAGAAGTATGATTCTGTTCATAGCATCAATTATTTCGGTTTACAATTTAGCTGTATAAAGTTGAGTAAAAAAATTACAGATTAAAGCGCTAATTACTGTTTTTTAACAGAAATAACGATCAGATAAATTGTTTGAGGATTGAATGGGTTTTCAGAATTTCAGCGTGTAGTTCAGCCCAAGAATATTTACAGAGTTTTTATCATTAAAATAGTCCTGCAAACGGTAGTAAACACCAACTTCGTGAAGTTTGCCGATTTTTCGGTTTACACCTAAATCGAATCTGTTTTTGTAAAATTCGTTGTGTTGTATATCGTAATAAATTTCGTAGCTGATGTAAGGATCTGTTTTCCAGTTTCTGATGTTATAGCCCAGTTTTACGCGTGGCCTTAAATAGAATGCTTCCCATTGCAGTTCTCCTCCATCCGAATCGTTGGTAAAACGTAATCTCAGCGATCCGTCGAATCGATCGAATTCGGTTTTTCCGGTTGCATCGAACACAATATATTGCGATATCTCGTTTCCATTCTTTTTTACGTTTGTACTGTATCTGTAAGAAGTGGCAAAACCCAGAAACTTCCACGGATCGTAACTCAGTTTGCCTTCAAAAATATACTCATCAACGGTAAAATCATCCTGCAGTCTGATTTCCGGAATCACACTGAATTCAAATTTTTTCAGAAATTTTTTGGTAAAATCAAGCTCAATCCAGGTTCCGAATTTTTCGGTTTTAGCCCACGAATTAATTGATGTAAAGAGAATTAAAAGAAATATGACAAAGCTTCTCCTCATTTTTGCATTGCTGATTTATTTTTACCGTTAACAAAAAAGTAGATGGTTATTCGTGCAACATCCCTGAGCAGATCAACCTTTTGGATTTCATATCTTCTTATTTTTTTTCCGGTGCGTTTTTCCAGATCGGCCAGTAATTCAGCTTCACGGTCGGCATGGATGTTTTCAATATTGTCGTAAATAATCAGCAGCGAATCTTCCTGGCGTAATCTCAGAACCTGTTCGAGTATCCAGAGAGCGCCCACTAAAAGAATGTTTACAAATGTAAGTTCTAGATAACCCAGGAAATCTTTCGAGAGTGCATTGATAACCGAAACCGCAATAATCACAAAGAGATAGGTCATTTCTTTGATTGGAATCGCATCGGTACGATACCTGATTATGCCAAAAATTGCAAAAAGGCCGAGTGCAAAACCGAGTTCGAGTTTTACGCTTTCGAGCAGGAAACATAACAAAAATACAGCAACGCTGATGGCAAAATAGCTAAAGTAGAATTCTTTACGTTTGCTATTCTGTGCATAAAGCATCACCACTACAAAAAAGGTGGCAATCAGGTTAAACCCAAACCTGATGGCCAGGGCATAAAAGTTATCGATTGAGAACTGGTTTGTTATAATGTTTAATAGTTCCATGTTTTAGTTGATTGTTTAATAATATGTTTTTGTAAATATCTCAGTCTTGGTTTAAAAGCATTTTGTTTTAGTTCAGGTTCGAGTAAAGCCCTGCCGGTACAATATTTCGACATTCCACGCTGCCTGATTTTAAGCTTTTTGGCAATTGCTACCATGGGTGAGGTATTAATGCTTTGTCCTTTCTTTAATTCGAAAATCACCAGATTTTCAAGCGAAACCGAGTCTTTCCCATTCCAGAAAACCGGAGAAATGTCAATGGTGCAACGGTCATGTTTGTCTTTGTTTATCAGCGTTAAACGTCTGAACCGGTTGTTAATTACCGGGTAAATTTCATGACAGTTATAGGGCGTGTAGTTACTGATGAATTGCTCATCTTTACAATTAAATTCCGAAAAATCAGCATTGTTTTCGATCCGGCTTTTTACAGTCAGCTTTTTATTGGTTTTCAGTTTCACTTCCAGAAATCCGGTGGAAGTTGAAAGGTATTTTCGCAAACGGATTTTGTGCCTTGGCACTTCGCGCCGATGGTGGTAAAAATACATCTGGTTATCCGTTGTGTCGAAATATTCAGTTTTGTATTCCATCAGTCGCTGCCCGTTTATTTCGAGAATATGATAATAAGGAAGCGCCATTTGCAAAAATTCGTTCAACTTCGAAATATGAAACCAATATTTGCGGTCGATACGACTCATCAGTTTCACCTCATTAATTTCGTCGAGTGAAACAGGATCGAATACAGACAATATTTTATTCAGATCATTCAACAGGTAAGGCCGATTATTTTATCAAGGCCACAATTATAGGGATTTTTATTAAAAAAATGTTACAAAAACCGGGCTATAATCCCTAAAAATAGCGACAATCAGCAATTTTAACTTTTCATACTTCCTGAAATCTGAATTTGCAGCAGGTTAATCAGGAAAGTATTTCGAATCGTTCAGGATTTTTTGAAAATCGGAGTTTTTCATTAATTGTTCCAGGGTTGTTTCCGGATGTTTTTTCATGTATTGTCTCACAATCTGCCAGCCAATCCAAACTCCTGCTCTGCCTGGCGATTCAAGTGGAAAACCACTGGTTGACGGAGCAGGATTGATGTACCTCACAATATCCATCCGGTTGGTTGAATAAAGCATTTTGTTTTCAATAAGAGTTGACCACATTTTTGCTTCGTTCATTTTACACCATTCAAGTTGTTTCTCAGTATATCCAATTTTTATCGAATCGTGTTCATCGGGTAAAAGTGCATCAACAAAGTACATTATTTTGCCCTGGTAAATCATATTGTCCAATAAATTAGCGGTTTTCCCGGTGTCATCAAACTCGGTAACTCCCCAGGCATAAGCCACATCCGAAACTATTTTCCCTTTGTGCATGTTCAGTATTTTATAAGTGGGTGTCGAATTGAGATGCTGGTAAAATTCATAATCCCTGCCAAGGTATTTATCAAGACTGATCCCGATAATTTTATTGGCAGTTACCACCGATTGGTTAAAACCTGATATATAAGTGTATATAACCGGCAATTCATTGGCCGGGAAATGAAACTGATAATATCTGAATGCATCTTTCAACCCATTTTCAATTTTTGTAAAGTCGGTAAACACAGCTTTCTCACTATTCCTGATGTTCAGGATCATAGTATCAGTCTGAAATTGTTTTACGCCCTCAAAAAACTGATCTTCACCTAAACCACCAATCTGGATTACCCGATAAGTAAACAGATCGAAAAAATCGGGATATTTATTACGGAGTGCAATAATTGCCGTGGTATCGGCATATCCGGCTGCAAAAAATTCATCACCAAAGTTTACAATTTCAATCTCTTTTTCATGCCCGGTAAGTTTTATCCTGAGCGGATTTTTTTTACATGAAAATCCAATTAAAATCGTAACAATCAATATTAAATATCCTGAATACTTCATCTTGTTTTAAAAAATATTTATTGAATACGCCATTCGGCAATTATTATTGCGAATGTGACTCAAAAATTGGAGATTTGCAACGAATTAAGTTTTGGGGTACTGGATTCTGGATACTTGAATTTGAAAGTACGGATGAAAACAGTACCCGCAATTTGAACATTAAAACTCTTTTTTATGAAAGTTGCTTTGGCTCAGTTGAATTATACGATCGGCGATTTTGAGGGGAATAAACAAAAAATAATTTCAGGTATTGAAAATGCCAGAAACGAAGGGGCTGATCTGGTTGTTTTCTCCGAACTATCGGTTACCGGATATTATCCCCATGATTTGCTTGAAAAGAAGGAATTTATTCAGAAAGCTGAAACTGTTGTTAACGAGATTGCCGGATCGTGCCGGGAAATTGCAGCCATTATCGGGGCACCGCGTATTAATACCAATGAACGCGGAAAGCAGCTTTTTAATGCAGCATTTTTTATGGCCGATGGCCGGGTTCAGTACATTCAGGATAAAACTTTGCTGCCTACCTACGATATTTTTGATGAATACCGCCATTTTGAACCCAATCGGCATTTCGGTATTGCAACCTATAAAGGTGAGCGTTTTGCCATAACAATTTGCGAGGATTTGTGGGATGAATTGCCCACTGCCAGCGAATTTGGCAAAGACAAGCTGTACCAGGTTTCTCCGATGGAAGAGCTGGCAAAATTAAAACCCGATTTTGTTGTAAATCTCTCTGCTTCACCATTTTCATACAACCAGGAAGAATGGCGGCAAAATGTACTCGTGAGCAAGGCAAAAAAATACAAGGTGCCCATTTTGTATGTCAACCAGGTGGGCGCTCACACCGAATTGATTTTTGATGGTGGTTCGGTTTTTATCAACGAAAAAGGCCGGATAGTAAGTGAATTGAAATATTTTGAAGAAGATTTCAGGATAATTGATACAAAATCCGAAAATACTGAGCAGCTTCAACCTGAAACCGATACGATTGAGAAAATTTACAATGCTTTGATTCTCGGGATACAGGATTATTTCCGGAAAATGGGATTTAAAAAAGCAACGCTTGGTTTGTCCGGCGGAATTGATTCGGCCATTACACTGGTTCTTGCCGAACGTGCCCTGGGTGCCGAAAACCTGAGAGTGTTGCTGATGCCTTCAAAATATTCATCGGGACACAGTGTGGCCGATGCCGTGCAGCTTGCTGAAAATCTGAATATTCGATATGATGTTGTTCCGATACAGGAGCCGGTTGATGCTTTTGAAAAAACATTGTCGCCTTTGTTTGAAGGAACTCAGCCTGATATAACCGAAGAAAATATTCAGGCACGGGCACGCGGGATATTTCTGATGGCCATTTCGAATAAATTCGGGCACATTTTACTGAATACCACCAATAAAAGTGAATGTGCCGTTGGTTATGGAACGCTTTATGGCGACATGAACGGTGGATTGGCTGTTTTGGGGGATGTTTATAAAACCGATATTTTCAAAATGGCGCGTTGGATCAACCGTGAAAACGAAATAATTCCCGAAAACACCATTCTGAAACCACCATCCGCCGAATTACGTCCCAACCAGAAAGATACAGATTCGTTACCCGATTACCCGGTACTCGACGGAATTCTTTTCCGTTACATCGAACTCAATTTGTCTCCGGCTGAAATTGTAGCCGGTGGTTATGATCCTGCCGTGGTTAACCGTGTTATTAAAATGGTTAATACCAACGAATACAAAAGATTTCAGGCTGCACCAATTTTAAGGGTTAGCTCAAAGGCATTCGGTTTCGGGAGAAAAATGCCATTGGTGGCCAGGTACTGACAAAATTGCTGATATTGACGGATTGGTTTGCTTATCAGGCTGAAAATCAGATTTGTTATGAAATATTTGTTTAGCTCAATAGTGGTAGTTTATAAAAAAATTATAGATTTGATGTTGTAAAACATATTTAGCAGCTACATGTCAAATTCGGAGATTGGTATTAAGGATTTAGTTGATAATCCCAAGTCTATTCTTTATGTATTGAATCCACAGGAGAAACTGGAGTTGCAGGATCATATTTCATTTTCTCACTACCGCAAAAACGAATATATTTATAAAGAAGGTGACAGACCTGCCGGATTTCTGATATTGGTTGACGGGAAAGTCAAAATATTTAAAGAAGGCGTTGGTGGCAGAGAGCAAATTATCAGGCTCGAAAAACCATTGGGGATAATCGGATACCGGGCACTGTTGGGAAACGAACCCCATTTTACATCGGCAGTTACAATAGAAGAGTCCCTTGTTTGCTCAGTAAACCACGAATTTATTGTAAACAGAGCACTCAAAAATGGCGATTTTTCATTACGTATAATTAATAAACTTTCGAAAGAACTGGGATTTTCCTATTCCAGAACTGTTTCACTCACACAAAAACATATCCGTGGCCGGCTTGCTGAAGCATTGCTGTTATTACGTGATATTTATGGTGTTGAGGAGGATGGTGTTACACTCAGAATATTTCTTTCGCGTGAAGAAATTGCCAATCTTTCGAACATGACAACTTCAAATGCTATCAGAACGTTATCAACTTTTGGCAACGAAAAAGCAATTTCCATTGATGGCAGAAAAATTAAAATCCTGGATGCCAGTCAGCTTGAAAGAGCCAGTAAAATTGGATAAACCTTTGATTTTGTTAGTATCCGCAGCTTATTCCTGTAAGTAAATCCTTTTGACTCTTTGCGAAATTCCTGTTAAAATTTCGTATGGAATTGTACCTGCTTTTTCAGCAATTTCTGAAATCGAAATGTTGTCGCCAAATATTTCAACCGCATCACCGGGTTTTACATCTAATCCGGTCACATCAGCCATCATCATATCCATACAGATATTTCCGATGATTGGCGCCCGTTGACTATTAATAAAAACCGAACCATTTCTGTTGCTCAACTTTCGGTCGAGACCATCGGCATAACCCAGTGGAACAACGGCAATTATACTTTCTTCTGTAACCTTTCCTTTCCGGCTGTAACCAACAGTTTCATCAGGTTGTACATTTTTTACCTGCGAAACCGTGCTCATCAGTTTGCCTATATTTCTAAGTGGCAAACCCGTTCCCGAAACGCCGTAAAGCCCGATTCCCAAACGTACCATTTCGTATTGTTTTTCAGGGAAACGTTCAATTCCCGCTGAATTCAGAATATGCCTGTCGAATTTGTAATCCAGCATTTTAGCAACCAGATTGGTGATTTTATCGAAAATCATGAACTGGCTTTGGGTAAAGTCGTCAAAAGTTGATTCGTCGCTCCCGGCAAGGTGCGAAAATACCGACTTAATTTTCAGGTAACTATTTTGCTTAATCCGCTCTGTTACTTTAATTAATTCCGATTCAGTTTTAAAGCCCAAACGGTTCATGCCGGTATCAATTTTCAGGTGAACCGGAAAATCTTTTACACCAAATTGTTCGGCAGTTTTTATAAAACTTTCAAGCAGGGGAGTGCTGTAAATATTGGGTTCAAGACCGTATTCTATTATATTCTGAAAACTTTGCTGCTCGGGGTTCATTACAATTATCGGTGTTGTAATTCCGGCATTCCGAAGATGGACGCCCTCGTCCGAAACGGCTACTGCGAGGTAGTCAACATGCTGGTATTGAAGTGTGCTGGCAATTTCAATATCGCCGCTGCCATACGAAAATGCTTTCACCATCACCATAATTTTGGTTTCAGGTTTTAATAAGCTCCGGTAAACATTCAGGTTGTGGGTTAATGCATTCAGATCGATTTCGAGCCGGGTAAGGTGGGCTTTTGATTGCAGGTAAGCTGATATTTTTTCGAACATAAACTGGCGGGCTCCTTTTATTAAAATGGCCGCCGACTGATACTTCGATCGGTTTACCTGGTTCAGAAATGCTTCGGTGGAGGGATAAAATGACCCTTTCATTGCGAAAGCTTCCCTGTGCGAGCTTATTTCTTCACCAATTCCGATAATTTCAACGGTTTCCCACTCCTGCAAAAGATGGTTCACCTGTCGGTAAAGTTCGGCTTTGGGCAGCCCGGTTTGTTTGATATCTGATAAAATAACTAGTTTCGAAAGTTGTGCTTTGGCTGCCTGTTGCTGCAATACCGAAAGTGCAATGCCCAATGAATTGAGATCGGAATTATAATAATCGTTAACCAGCAGGCAATTGTTGATGCCACGTTTTATTTCAAGCCGCATCTCAACCGGGAAAAGATGCTTAAATTCATCTGCAATCACTGTTAAATCAGCATTCAGTGCCGTAGCGGCTGCAAAACAATGACAGACATTTTCGAGCGACGAAAAATCAGAAAAAGGTATTTCAAAATGTATTTCATGGTTTTGATAAAAGGCTGAAATTTTTGTTGAACCAGTTTCTGTTTTATAAGTAAAAAACAACTTTGAAGCCCGGTTTTTAAATGACCAACCTACTTTTTCAATATTTTTTTCTACACAAAATTCATCGATCAGAAGATTCGTTTTTTCCTGGTCTTCGCAGTAAACCAGTTTTTTACACGACCCGAAAAGCAGCAGTTTTTCGTTGATTTTTTGTTTTGTCGAAACAAAACCTTCCTGGTGGGCATCGCCAATGTTGGTAAAAATGCCGATTTCAGGCTGAATGATTTCTGAGAGATTCTGCATTTCGCCGGGTTGCGAAATACCGGCTTCAAAAATGGCCAGGTTGTAACGCTCTTCCATCAGCAAAACCGAGAGCGGAACTCCCACCTGCGAATTGTAACTTTTCGGGTTACGAACAATTTTAAACTGACCCGATAAAATGCTGAAAAGCCATTCTTTTACGATGGTTTTTCCATTGCTTCCGGTGATTCCGATAACCGGATATTTGAATTGCCGGCGAACAAAAGCGGCCAATTGCTGCAGGGCTTTTGTGGTGTCGGGAACCAAAATGTAAGAGGCTTTGTCAGAAATTACGCCGGTTTCTGAAACAATAAATGCCGAAACTCCTTTTGCAATCAGGCCTTCGATATAATTGTGGCCATTGTTGCGCGGACCTATTAAGGCAACAAAAACCGAATGTTCAATGTCAAAAAAACTGCGGCTGTCGGTTATAATTTTTTCAATCAGGTGCTCCTGATAGTCCTCTTTTCTGAAAAATTGTGCACTCAGGATTTTAGCGATATTTTCAAGGGTCATTTTTTTCATAACCGCGATTGTTTTTCTGCTTTTGTGAAGGTTTTATTCAATTGTGCGGGTCGTTAACTTCGCGGTAACAGCCGCGGCAAAGTGGTTCGTAAACATCTTTTTCGCCCAGTAAAACAACTTGTTCTTTGTTTGACAAACGGTGTGAGAATTGGGCTACGTTTCCGCACTTCACACAAATAGCATGTACTTTGTCAACATGGTCGGCCACTGCCATCAGTTCCGGGATTGGCCCGAAAGGTTCACCTTTAAAATCCATATCTAATCCGGCAACAATCACCCTGATTCCCAGATTCGCCAGTTTTACAGCCACTTCCACCAACCCTTTATCAAAAAACTGGGCTTCGTCAATTCCAATCACATCCACATTCCCCGAAAGCAATAAAATGTTGGCTGAATTGCTCACGGGTGTTGAAGAAATGGAATTCTCGTCGTGCGAAACCACTTCTGAAACAGAATAACGGACATCGATGGCTGGCTTGAAAATCTCTACTTTCTGCTGAGCTATTTTTGCCCGTTTTAACCTGCGGATCAGTTCCTCGGTTTTACCTGAAAACATTGAACCGGCAATCACTTCAAGCGAGCCGGTTTTTTTGCGGTTGTTTATGTTCCGTTCAATAAACATGAAGTAAATAAGAAATTAGTACTTTTGACAAAAGTAAAATTTAAAACATTAAGCTGTTTTTATGGAAAACAAAAAACTGCTGAGCTACCTGCTCAAAGATCTCGAAGAACTGGATGAATTATTCACGGAAAAATCCGATTTCAGGTTCGATGAAATGGAAATCGAATTTATTCAGACAAGAATTAAAGGAGCGCGGAAATTAGTTCAGAAATATATTGAAGCAAAAGAAGAAGTTGTTGAGCAGAAAAATTTAACCATTGTTCAGGAAGTAATTGGTGAACAGAAAAAAACAGGAACCTGGGAAGAAATTGCAGCTAAACAGGAACCTGTAAAAGAGACAATTAAACAGGAACTTGTTATAACCCGGACTGAACCAATTAAAGAAACAGTTACAAAAGAAATTCCAAAACCAGAACCGGTTATTAAAACACCAGAACCGGAAAAGCCGGTTAAACAGCCTTTTTCTGCTCCGGGAGTAATAGTAGAGGAGATTGTTAATTATGTTGATGAAACCATTGAGGATATTGACAATGAGGAATTTGATGCGGTGGAACCCGTTAAACCCATTGCTGCAGTCTCCGATCACCAGGAACTGAAACTGGAGGATGAACATGAGGAAATTACCGGAACCAGGCGACTCGGCGATAGTTTTACCAAAGACAGGTCGCTGAACGATTTTATAACCGATGATTCGGTGAAACTTGAACACAAACTTTCCAACATGCCGGTTTCGAGTTTACAATCGGCAATCGGCATTAACGACAGGTTTCAATATATCCGCGAGTTGTTTGAAGGCAATTCTGATTTATACAACGAAACTGTTACAAAGCTCGACTCAATGAATGAAATAAAAGATGCAGTAGTCTATCTGCAAAACAACTTTAAGTGGAAAAAAACTGAAATCAGCCTCAAATTTGTCAATCTTTTAAAACGCCGGTTCCCCAATGAATAAATCCGGAAAACTGGTGCTGGTTCCCACCCCGATAGGCAATCTCGCCGATATTACTTACCGGGCGGTAACAGTTTTAAAAGAAGCCGATATTATTCTGGCCGAAGATACGAGAGTGTCATCGAAACTGATGCATCACCTGGGAATCGAAAAGAAACTATGGTCGCATCATAAATTCAATGAACACAAGGCAGTCAGTTCGCTCGTTGAGAAAATACAGGAAGGAAACCTGATGGCGTTGATTTCTGATGCCGGAACTCCTGCAATATCCGACCCCGGTTTTTTGCTGGTGCGCGGTTGTATTGAAAATGGAGTTGAGGTAGAATGCCTGCCAGGACCTACAGCTCTGATTCCGGCATTGGCAGTTTCGGGTTTGCCGACCGATAAATTTGTATTTGAAGGTTTTTTGCCGCAAAAGAAAGGCCGGCAGAAAAGGTTGCTGAACCTTGCAAACGAAACCAGAACCATTGTTTTTTATGAATCTCCTTTTAGGCTTGTAAAAGCGCTGGGACAGTTTGCCGAATTTTTTGGCAGTGAACGACCTTGTTGTGTTTGCCGCGAACTCAGTAAAATGTTTGAAGAAGTAAAAAGAGGAACCGTTTCTGAACTGCACAATTATTATGTGCAACATGCGCCAAAAGGCGAAATTGTGATTGTGGTGGGCGGTGCCGGCAGTGGAGAACAGGTTGAAGACGAAGATTAAACTGCCCGATGAGAACTAAATACACCCACATTTTTTTCGACCTCGATAATACTCTTTGGGATTTTGAAACCAATTCTGAAAATGCCATGAAAGTGGCTTGTTTAAAATATCTGCCGGAAAAGATTGAATTCGATGTGTTTTTTAAAACGTATGCTGAAATCAATCACCAACTTTGGTTTTTGTACCGGCAAAACGGGATCACCAAAAAAGAACTTACACGCAGACGATTTCAGGATACATTTGAAAAGCTGGGCATTGAAGGAGTGAACCCTGAAGAGATGAACAGTTATTACCTGCATGTTATGCCCGATCAAAAACTTCTTACCGAAGGAACCATCGAACTGCTTGATTATCTGAAAAGCCGGTTTTATAAAATGGCCATCATAACAAACGGGTTTAGTGAGGTGCAGCGCAAAAAACTTGAAACTTCAGGTTTAAACCATTATTTTACAGGCGTTTTTATTTCGGAGGAAATTAAATCACCCAAACCCCAAAAGGCCATTTTTGAACATGCCCTGACATCGATGAATGCACGGAAATCACAAAGTATTATGATTGGTGACGATTGGGAAGTGGATGTGATCGGTGCAAGCCGGTTTGGAATGGATGCAGTGTATTTCAGGAAGGATTCTCTGAAAAAAGCTGATATTCAAGAAGAAGAATCAATTTGCCGGACAAAAATATTTAAAACCGAAAATCTGAAAGAGTTGTTGTCATTTTTCTGATTTGTAAGAAAAACATTAAAATGATGATAAAATTACATTTTTAACGACATAAATTTTTTCAAATTTGAGAATAATTTGGATGAATTTTTATTTTTGCAGTTATTAATAAAGCATTGAAAACAATTTCTATTTAAAAAGCCAAAAGTTTGTATTTAGTATTATCTGAATTCCTCAGAGGATAGGATTTTGCTATGTGCTGATTTTTAGACCTATAGTGATCAATATTAATTTTAAAACTTTTTCTATGAAAAAAATTGCATTTCTATTATCTGTTATGTTTTTCATGGGGAGTATGTTGATAAATGCTCAAACCAGAAGTATATCAGGGTTGGTAACTTCTGCCGAGGACAATCAACCTATTCCCGGTGTGTCGGTATCTGTGAAAGGAACCACGGTTGGTACTGTCACCAATATGGATGGCGCGTTTCAATTGAGTGTTCCTCATGATGCTAAAACTTTGGTTTTCAGTTTCATCGGAATGAAAAACCAAGAGATTGAAATTGGCTCGCAGTCCAATTTTGCTGTAAAAATGGATACCGACGTTTTCGGTATCGATGAAGTTGTTGTAACCGCACTCGGGATTACGAGGGAAAAAAAGTCGCTTGGTTATGCCGTGCAGGATATTTCATCCGAAGATATCTCAAGGGCTAACAACCCTAACTTGATTACTTCTCTTTCCGGTAAGCTTGCGGGTGTTGAAGTAAGGCAGTCATCGGGTATGCCAGGTGCACCTGCAACAGTGTTAATCAGAGGTGCCCGTTCCTTCGACGGAAACAACCAGCCATTGTATGTGGTTGATGGTATGCCGATTACAAGTAATCCTGATTACGGACAAGATGTTACAGGCTCATATAATTCAAGCCGTTCGATAGATATCGACCCGAATGATATCGAATCAATTAACGTGTTGAAAGGTCAGGCTGCTGCTGCTCTTTACGGTTTAAGGGCTTCAAATGGCGTTATCGTAATTACCACAAAAAGTGGGAAAGGTGCAAAAAAGGGAGATCCAACGGTAACGCTGACAACTTCGATCACTTCAGATGTTGTTTCACGTTTACCCGATGTTCAACAAACGTATGCTCAGGGATACTATGAAGATTTCTATAGTGCTTATTCCTATTCTTGGGGACCAAAAATTTCTGATTTGCCAAAAATTCCAAACTTAGGGGGAGATGCACTTGGCCAACCAGGAAAATGGTGGGATCCATACAAAGGAAGTTGGCAAAATCCGATAGCATATAATAACGCAGAAAACTTCTTTGAAACTGGTCTTACACAATATTATGGCGCCAATATTAGCAATGCTACCGACGTAGCAGATTATTCCATTGGCATCAGCGCCACAAATCAAGATGGTGTTGTACAGAATACAGGAATGAAAAGATATACAGCTAAAATGTCTGCTTCATTCAAAATGGGCGACAAATGGAGATCAGGATTTTCTGGAAACTATTCAGATGTTGATTTACAGAAACTTCCTTCTGGAAACGACAGTTATTTATTTACTGTAATGGGGGCACCGGCATCTTTCGATTTGATGGGAACTCCTTACCACATGGAAGGCCCGCTTGGCGAATACAGGCAAATTTCTTACCGTCGTGGGGCAGTAGGCGAAAACCCAAGATGGGCGGTTGTAAACAATCATAATATTGAAACAACGCGTCGTTTCTTCGGAAACACGTACCTCGAATTTAAACCTGCTGATTGGGTTAATTTGCGTGGGCAGTTAGGAATCGACACATATTCAACAGATATGGAAGATTTGCGTCAGAAAGGTAGTGCTGGCACCGGTCAGGTTTTGCCAACAGCTGGCGATTATACCACACCAACAAAAACAACGTATGGATACAGGGCACCTACAGGAGGTTCTATTAATAATTATGGAGTGATGCGCAGTAATGTTAACTCTTTATTTACTGCTACTTTTACCCATGATTTCACAGAAGATCTCTCCGGTACATTGATAATTGGAAATGAATTCAGGGATGAAACGAGCCGCTCATGGACGATGACCGGAACAGGTTTTACCATTCCTGGTTGGAACAATATGTCGAACACCACAACTCAAACCGCTGACGAATCAAAAGGTCGTTTCCGTTCGGTAGGTAACTTTGGAAACCTTGCAATGGATTATAAAAGCATGTTATATTTGAATGTTACCGGACGTTATGACATAGTTTCGAGCATGCCAACCAATAATAGGTCATTCTTCTATCCTTCAGTCTCGCTTGGCTTTGTGTTCACCGAACTGAATGCTTTAAAAGACAATTCAACTCTTCCTTATGGGAAAATACGAGCTTCGTTCGCACAGGTCGGACAGGCCGGTTCATACAATCAACCTATTTATTATCAGGGTGGAGCAGGTAGTGGTATGTTAAGCGATGGAATCACCTATCCGCTCGGTGGAGTTTCAGGATTTCGCCAGGATGCGACTGTTTATGATCCGAATCTGAAACCACAGAATACTAAAAACTATGAATTAGGTATTGAATTGAAATTCCTGAAAAACAGATTAGGAATTGATTATACCTATTCAGATCAGTTGGCAACAGACCAGATTTTTAGTGTGCCAATGGCAGGTTCAACCGGATATTCAAGTTTTGTAACAAACGCTGGGGAAATGTCATCAGTAGCTCACGAAATTATGCTTAGTATAATTCCTGTTCAGACAAGTAATTTTGAATGGGTAATCAATGCAAATTATACAAAAATTAAGAACGAAGTTGTTGAACTGGCTCCCGGAATTGAGAGTATTCATTTGGCCGGTTACGTAACTCCTAACGTACGCGCTTATGCGGGCAATACTTATCCTACAATATACGGGTTGCAGTTAGCTCGTGATGAACAAGGAAGAATTTTGATTGACGACGACCCTGATAGTTACTATTATGGTTTTCCAATGGCGGGTGAGTCAGGTAAAATTGGTGATGTTTCTCCCGATTTCATGATGGGCATTACGAATACTTTCAAATACAAATTCATTACCTTATCTGCCCTGTTGGACTGGAAGCAGGGTGGTGATATTTATTCGGGAACAAATAGGTTGATGGCTCTGTATGGTTCTGCTGCATTTACCGAAGATCGTACTTCTACTTTTCAGTATAAAGACACTGAAAATGCAAAAGGTGAAGGAGTTCTTTCTGATGGATCACCAAACAATATTACCAGAGGCGGCCCTGATGATATTGAAGCTTACCCTGATTTCTATGCAGACCTTTTCGGCAGTATTGATGAAATGGCGGTTTATGAAACTTCGTATCTCAAACTGCGTGAAATTGCTTTAACATTCGATTTACCAAAAAGAATTCTTGAACCGGTAAAAATGAGTGCAGCTACTATTAGTTTTGTTGGACGTAACTTCCTGCTTTGGACAACCTTACCGAATGTAGATCCTGAAACCTCACAGGGAATGGGTAATGGGCAGATGGGTTTCGAGTACATGTCGTTACCGCAGACCAAATCTTATGGAGTTACCCTTAATTTAACGTTCTAATTTGAAAAAGTAAATGAATATGAAAACATTAAGAATATTATTGATAGTTCTTTTTTCATCGGTTGTTTTTTCTTGCAGTGAAGAAAAAATGGATGAAATTAATAAGGAACTGAATGAAGCACTGGAAATGAGTGTGCAGAGTATACTCCCCGACATGATTCTGAAAAGTGGTTTTGAAACTGCTTCAACGGATATTGCATGGTATGCAACGGTTTATATTGAACACAGTGCAGGAACATGGGCGCAGTCTTCAGATGCTGATAAGAGAAATGGCCAGACGGCATCCACGCTGTTTAATAATAATTGGAACAGCCTTTATGATGTTCTGAATATTTGTAAAGATGTAATCAATAAAACTGCTCCTGACGGTCCCGAACCGGATAACCAGTTTGTTCGCGGCGTTGCCCAGATACTTACTGCATATAATCTTGCAATGGTTACCGATATGTGGGGAGAAGTGCCATGGACAGAAGCATTATTAGGACCAGCAAATTTGCAGCCGAAATTCGATAAACAATCATCGATTTATCCTCTGATTCAACAGTATTTGGACGAAGGAATTGCAAGTCTTACAGCCGCTACAAATGTGTCGGGAGTTGGTGACTATGCTTATAATGGCGACAAAGCGAAGTGGATAAAAGCTGCTAATTCATTGAAAGCAAGGTATTATCTTCGCTTAACAAATGTAGATAACCAGGCAGCCTCAAAAGCACTTGGAGTTATTTCAAAAGGATTTGCCAGTAGCGCTGATAATTTTCTGTTTAAAGCTTACGAAGCTACTGCCACCGGCGAAAATGCCTGGTACCAGTTCATGAACGACAGATCGCATTTATCAGTTGGTAAAACACTTTACGATTTAATGACTTCAAGAAACGATCCACGTATTGCTCAATATTTTACAAAAATTGAAGGTGAATATGTTCCTGCTCCTAATGGAACATCTACAGAAACTCAAGGTGGTATATATTCAGTATCATTGATCACTGAAGAGGGCAGGACAACGCCAGCTCCAATTATGACTTATCATGAATTGATGTTTATTGAAGCAGAAGCAAAATTCCGCACCAACGACAATACCTGGAAAGCATCTCTTCAAAAAGCTGTTGAAGCCAACTTTGTTTTCCATGGACTTACTTTAGCAGAAGGAACCGATTATTTCACAACCGTTGTTACACCGCTTTTAACTACAGGCAACGAACTAAAGGAAATTCTAACGCAGAAATACATAGGTTTCTACGAGCATGAAGCAATTGAAGCATACAACGATTACAGGAGGGTGCCTTCATTCTTAACACTTAACAATCCCAATAACAATCAGGTGGGTTTTGTATGGAGATTCCCTTATGCAACCAGTGAAGAAGCATCGAACTCGGCAAATATTCCGAAAATTAATGTTTTCACTGATAAAGTTTGGTGGGCTGGAGGTACCGAAAAATAGTAAAATTTCGATAACAGGGCTACAAAATGACAAAGCCGGGATTTATCCCGGCTTTTTTATTTCCATTCTTAATATGTTAATAAATTGTAAATAAATACATCGTTGTGTTAACTATTTCAAATGAATTTAATCAGTGAAGTGATAATTATGATTTGTCAATAAACTGTAGGAAACTCTTTCATTTTTTTCTTCAATTAAATTCTTTTTTTACATTTGCTCCCGTTAAGATTTGTTAACAGTCATATAAACCAAAGTTGTGAAATATCTACAGTTTCATAAGGTTTTTTTAATTGTCTGGGAGATAACAAATTGAATAAATATTGTATATGATTTTTTTATTTATAGCTGTTTAATTATTAATTTAAAACTATTTCTATGAAAAAAATTGCATTTTTTTTATCGATCATGTTTTTCATGGGAAGTGTGTTGGTTCATGCACAAACGAAGCAAATAACCGGAACGGTTACTTCGAATGAGGATAATCAGCCCATTCCCGGTGTTTCGGTATCTGTGAAAGGTACCACACTCGGAACTATCACTAATCTGAATGGAGGATTTGAGCTTAGTATTCCGCAGGATGCGAAAACTTTGGTTTTCAGTTTTATTGGAATGAAAAACTATGAAGTCGAAATTGGATCGCAGTCCACTTTCAATGTAAAAATGGAAACCGATGTGTTTGGTATCGACGAAGTTGTTGTTACTGCATTGGGTATTTCGAGGGAGAAAAAACAACTCGGTTATGCTTCCCAGGATGTAAAAAGCAAGGAGTTGATGGAAGCTGCGGCTCCTGATGCTATTTCTGCTTTACAGGGAAAAGTAGCCGGTGTTCAGATATCACAGAGTGGTGGTCAGGTTGGAGCTTCTTCACGTATCGTTATCCGTGGTAACAGTTCTTTCGGTAACAACCAGCCGTTAATCGTTGTTGATGGTATTCCCTATTCAAATGGCAATACTGTAAGTAACAGTGTTGACTTTGGTAGTGGTTTGTATGATATTAACCCGCAGGATATTGAAAATGTTTCAGTATTAAAGGGTGGTGCTGCAGCAGCGCTTTATGGTATGCGCGCTGGTAATGGTGTAATTCTTATTACCACAAAATCGGGTAAAAACAAAGCAAAAGGTATTACAGTTGAATATGATGGTAACTTCAATGTTGACCAGGTATATCATGTTCAGAAATACCAGAATAAATATGGCCAGGGTTATTTGGGTGACGAGTGGTTTTATAAAGAAGCCCAGGCTGATGGTTATACAGGATCATACCAGGACTTCGCACTGGGTGGATACGATCCCGGCTACGGTTTTAAATATGTTGACGGAATTGGTAATGGTGTTAACGACGGTGTTGACGAAAGCTGGGGTCCGCGTTTGGACATTGGTTTGAAAATCCCGCAGTTTACCAGCCCGGTTGATGGCAATGGAAACAGAGCAGCCACTGACTGGATTTCGCATCCAAGTAATGTGAAAGATTTCTACCAGACTGGTTTTACAACTAACCATACATTTGCTCTTTCATCGGTTACTGATAATTCAACAACAAGAGCATCAATGGGTTACAGCCAGCAGCAGGGTACCATGCCGAATACTGACCAGACAAGGTACAATGCAACTTTAAGTACAGATATGACCATCAACAAGTTGTTAAAATATGACTTGTCGGTTAACTATACACGTACCGAAAGTGATAACCTTCCTATCACAGGTTACAACGCTAGTAACCCGATGCAGTCGATGGGACAGTGGTTTGGCCGCCAGGTTGATGTAAAAGCGCTGAAAGAAAACTGGCAGACAACCATGCCAAACGGATTTCCATACAACTGGAACAGCAACTACCACAACAACCCATACTGGAGTATGAATAAAAACACCAATTCCTATCAGCGTGACAGGATTTTTGGTAAATCTTCATTATGGATTATTCCGACTGAATACCTTAAATTTGAAGGCCGTATCGGTTTGGATTATTATAATTCAAACAATAACCCGGTAACCTTTTCTGGATCTAACGAAACTTTGGAAGATGCTGCTACTGCAACATTTGCAGGTGGCTGGTATCGTGAAAACGAAGAAAGACAGACTGAATTCAACGCCGACTTTATTGGTTATTTCAATAAGAAATTTGGTAAATTATCAGTTGATGCGCTTGTGGGTGCCAACTATCGTAACCTTCGCTGGTCAACTTTGACTTTAGGAGCTAACGACCTCACTGTTCCGAATCTTTTCACGATTGCCAACACAAAAGGGAGCCCTGTAACTTCGCAGGATAATTCGTGGATCAGGAACAACAGTGTTTATGGAAATGCCACTTTGGGATATAACGAAGTATTATTTGTTGATTTATTAGCCCGTAACGATTGGTCGTCAACCATTAAAGATCCTTTCTTCTACCCGGCAATCAGTGCAAGCTGGCTTCCGCTCGAAACTTTTGGCATTGAAACCGATGTGATTTCATTCCTGAAACTCAGGGGAGGCTGGGCAAAAGTAGGTAATGCAACAAGTGCGTACAGAACCGATCCTTATTTCGCAGCCAGTGCAAGTACAATTTATGGTGTTACCCAATATTCACAAACAACTGAATTCCCGCCGGCAGGTTTAAAACCGGAACAGGTTGTAACCACAGAGTTGGGTTTCGAAATTAATTTCCTGCAAAACAGGATTGGTCTTGATTTGACTGCTTATAACAAAACAACTACCGACCAGATTATGGCAGTTGCTATTTCAAAAGCTACCGGTTATAATACAACACTTGTTAATGCAGGTGAAATCAATAATAAAGGTATTGAAATTGAATTACACGGTGCTGCAGTTAAAAACGCCAATGGCTTTAACTGGGATATTTACCTGAACTGGGCAAAAGATGTAAGCGAAGTTGTTGAGCTTTATACCGACCCGGTAACAGGTCAGGCTGTTCAGTCATACCAGTTAGGTTCTGAATGGAGCACAAATATTCAGGCACGTCCGGGAGAACCCTGGGGTGTGATCGTTGGAACAGGTATGCTGCGCAGGGCATCT
>DAINOH010000039.1:0-41375 GCA_036735485.1 Draconibacterium sp.
AGGTTTGGCCGATAAATACGGGAAAAGAGATGTATTTTCTTCGGCACTTTTTGTATCCACACTTTTTATCCTGTTTTTCGTTTTCTACAAACCCGAAAGTGTGATCATCATGTTTATTTCGCAGATTCTGCACGGGTTCTTTTACGGCATCACCATCCCACTTTTGTGGGCAATGATTGCCGATGTTGCCGACTATTCGGAATGGAAAACAAACCGCCGCGCCACTGCCATTATTTTCTCAGCCATGATGGTGGGACTGAAAAGTGGTTTATCGATTGGCGGGGCGCTGGTTACCTGGATTTTAGGTCAGTACGGATACATCAACAAAGATATGGCAGTTACCAGTCAGGAAATTATTCAACCCGAAACTGTTGCCACCGGTGCAAAAATGCTGGTGAGTGTTTATGCTTCCATCCCGTTTTTCCTGGTTGTAGCACTGTTATTCTTTTATGAAATCAACAAGAAAAAAGAAGTGTTGATTGAAAAAGAACTAAGCGAGAGAAGGAAAGCATCAATTAAAAATTAAAAATAAGTACGATAGAAAACAGACTTCCCCCGAAGCCTCGGGGTCGCTCAGTCTGACTGTCACCCTGAGTCCCGAGTGCTCGGGAAAGGGTGTTACTCCTCAAAGAGATTAAAGATAAACGATGTTGAATTTAGAAATTAATAAAGAAGCAATGAAACCAAGATATCTTACACCCGGAATTTATACAGCTGACCCATCGGCACACGTTTTTGACGGCAGAATTTATATTTACCCGTCGCACGACATTGAATCAGGAATCCCGGAAAACGACAACGGTGACCATTTTGATATGCGCGATTACCATGTGTTTTCGATGGACGATGTAAACGGTGAAGTAACCGACCATGGTGTTGTGCTCGATGTAAAAAATATTCCCTGGGCAGGCCGCCAGTTGTGGGCACCCGATGTTGCCCGCAAAAACGGCAAATATTACCTCTATTTTCCGCTGAAAGACAAAAACGACATTTTCAGGATTGGCGTGGCAGTGAGCGACAAACCCGAAGGCCCGTTTGTTCCGCAACCCGACCCGATTAAAGGAAGCCACAGCATCGACCCGGCAGTGCTGGAAGACAACGACGGCAACTACTACATGTATTTTGGCGGTTTGTGGGGCGGACAACTGCAACGTTACCGCAACAACAAAGCCATCGAATGTGGGCAGGAACCGGCTGACAACGAACCAGCCCTTTCAGCTAAAATTGTCAGGCTGGCAGACAATATGCTTGAGTTTGCTGAAGAACCTAAAAATGCAGTGATTCTCGACGAAAATGGCGAACCTTTGAAAGCCGGCGACCACGACCGCCGCTATTTCGAGGGCCCGTGGATGCACAAATACAACGGCAAATATTACCTCTCCTACTCCACCGGAAATACGCACAAACGTCTGTATGCCGGTGACAATTCACCTTACGGACCGTTTACGTACAAAGGTGTGATTCTGACTCCGGTGGTTGGCTGGACAACGCACCACTCGATTTGCGAAGTAAAAGGCAAATGGTACCTTTTTTATCACGACAGTGTGCCTTCGGGCGGAAAAACATGGCTGCGCAGCATCAAAGTGCGCGAATTGTTTTACAATCCCGACGGAACCATCGTTTGCATGAACGGAATGGAATAATAAGAGTATCAGAATTTCAGAAGGTAGTAATATCAGATTTTCAGAATGAAGGTGAGTTCGATGAATACTTCAAACTGAATAATTAACTTTATGCGGTTGGCAAATCAACAGAATTTGAATCAGCATGAAGAACAGCAAAACCACGCGTGTAGGATTATTAGGAATAGGCCTTGATACTTACTGGAACCAGTTTGAAGGATTGTTGGGCAATCTGAAAAATTATCAGGCGCAGATAAAAGAAAAAATCGAAAGTTATGGGAGTGAAGTGATTGATGCCGGAATGGTTGACAATCCGCAAAAAGCAGTGGAAGCAGCATCATTATTGAAAAGTTCGGAAATTGAACTGGTTTTTCTATACATTTCAACCTATGCTCTTTCCTCCACAGTATTGCCGGTCGTCAGAAACCTGGGCGTCCCGGTAATTTTGCTGAATCTGCAACCTGTGCCGCAACTCGATTACACTAAATTCAACAATCTGGGCGACCGTGGAAAAATGACAGGTGTCTGGCTGGAACATTGTCAGGCCTGTTCGGTTCCCGAAATTGCCGGCGTTTTTAACCGCGCTGGAATTCGTTATGAAATTGTGACAGGTTTTCTGGAAGATAATACAGCCTGGGCCGAAATCGGGGAATGGGTGGAAGCCACCCGTGTGGCAAAATTACTCCGGCTGAACAGGATGGGAGTTCTGGGACATTATTATGGTGGAATGCTGGATGTTTACACCGACCTTACGAAAATGAGTACTGTTTTCGGGACCCACTTTGAATTGTTGGAAATGTGTGAACTGAAAAGTCTTCGCGAGGAAACCACCCTTTCAGAGATTCAGCAAAAAACCGATGAGTTTTACAACACCTTTGATGTTGGCGGGGAGTGCGAAAATACAGAAATTGAAAGAGCTGCAAAAACTTCTGTTGCACTTGATAACCTGGTTGAAAATCATCAGCTTGGCTCGCTGGCTTATTATTACGAGGGTCAGCCCGGCAATGATTATGAAGACATTGTCACCTCGGTGATTGCCGGAAATACGCTCCTGACCGGGAAAAACATTCCGGTTGCCGGCGAATGCGAAATAAAAAATGCCCATGCCATGAAAATTATGGCTGAATTTGGTGCCGGTGGCTCGTTTTCTGAATTTTACCTGATGGATTTTGCCGACGATGTGATTTTTCTCGGTCACGATGGACCAGCGCATTTTGCCATCGCCGAAGGTAAGGTAAAACTGGTTCCGGTGCCGGTTTATCACGGGAAACCCGGAAAAGGACTTTCAATACAAATGACAGTAAAACAAGGCCCGGTTACTTTACTTTCGGTAGTGGAAGGAAAAGACGAAATATTTTTACTGACGGCTGAAGGAGAAACAGTGGCCGGACCAGTGCTGCAAATAGGGAATTCAAACAGCCGCTATCATTTTTCAATCGGAGCGAAAGAATTTATTAACCAGTGGTCAAAACAGGGGCCGGCGCATCATTGTGCTGTCGGAACAGGGCACATCGCATCAAAAATCGAAAAACTGGGCAGACTGCTGAATATCAAAACAAAAAATATCTGCTGACAAATTTTTTTGTTAATAAATCAAATCAAGATAAACAGATTGTTTATTCTCTATAAATAATTTCCTATTTTTCAGCGACAAAAGAATTACTGTGCCATAAAAATTTGCTGGTAATTACAACTAAACCATATTTTTAAATTTATGATGACTACAATAATTGTTGCCATTTTTGTTATCGGTTACGCAGCCATTGCCACCGAACATCCCATAAAAGTGAACAAAGCAGCTTCGGCACTTTTAACGGGTGTATTAACATGGACTGTTTTTATTCTTTTCTCCCCTGATAAACATCATGTAACCGAAGAATTGACGCATCATTTGGGAGAATTATCCGGAATTCTGTTTTTCCTGCTGGGAGCAATGACGATTGTTGAACTGATTGATGCCCACAATGGTTTCGAAATCATTACAAACAAAATTACACAGACCAACAAACGAAAACTGATCTGGACCATCTCTTTTATTACCTTTTTTCTATCAGCAGTACTCGATAACCTGACCACAACCATTGTGATGGTTTCGTTGCTGAGAAAATTAATCAGCGGTGAAAAAGACAGGTTGTTTTTTGCCGGGGTTATTGTTGTGGCAGCCAATGCCGGTGGAGCATGGAGCCCGATTGGCGATGTTACCACCACTATGCTCTGGATTGGTAACCAGATAACTGTTTTTGATATTATCCTGAAAGTTTTTATCCCCAGTGTTATCTGTCTGGCCGTTCCACTCATTTATCTTTCTTTCAAATTAAAAGGCGATATTAACAAACCGGCAATAAAACATGCTGAATCTGCCCATGATCTGACGAGAAGAAACCAGATAGTTGTTTTAGCCGCAGGTATTTCGGCACTTGTTTTTGTGCCAGTATTTAAAACTATTACCCATCTTCCACCTTTTATGGGAATCCTTTTTGGTCTTGGAAGTTTATGGGTTTTGGTTGAAATTATGCACAAAGGAAAAGAAGAAGCACACAAATCGAAGTACTCTGTGGTTCAGGCACTAAGAAAAATCGATGTGCCAAGTATCCTGTTTTTTCTGGGAATTCTAGTGAGTATTTCAGCATTGGAGTCAACCGGAATATTAACCCACTCCGCAACATGGCTATCAGAAACGTTGAAAAATGAAAATATTATTGTTCTTGCCATCGGACTTTTGTCATCGGTTGTTGATAATGTTCCGCTTGTTGCTGCCGCACAGGGAATGTACGACCTGACTATATATCCGACCGACCATTCATTTTGGTCGTTTTTGGCGTATGCAGCCGGTACCGGTGGAAGTGCACTGATTATTGGTTCTGCCGCCGGAGTAGCTGCTATGGGAATGGAAAAAATCAATTTTTTCTGGTATCTGAAAAACATCAGTTTGCTGGCACTCCTGGGATATTTTGCCGGAGCGGCCGTTTATATTTTACAGATGAGTATTTTTGGTTAGTGCACTTAGAATTAATCTTCCCAATCGAGCAGACGTTTTTCGCCCTGAAGTTGCATGATTTCCGTAATTTCCTGGCTTACCTCAACAACACCCCGGTAATTTCCGAAATCGTCGCGAATTGGAAAGTACTGGATGAGCAACTGCTGGCCTTTCATATTGATCCAGAATGATGCGACATCTTTTTTCCCGTTTCTGAAAGCACTGACAATTTTCTCCACCACATGCACACTTTCGGGTGGATGACAATTGTGTACATCGCGCCCGATAACCGCTTTCGATCTTGGGAAAATCCGTTTTTTGGGTGAAGAGAAATAAACCACTTTGTCGTTCTCGTCAACAAAAGTAATATCGACAGGAAGATGGTTAAATAGAAGTTTTATTTGCTCAACTGTAAGATTTCCGGTATCGAGATTGATTTTGTTTTCTTCGGCAAATACATTGTTTTGGGATTGCTGATGATTTTCAGGTTGCCAGTATGGGAATCCGGTTTCGATTGCATCAGGGAAAAGCTGGTTCAACTCATTTTCAGGAATAAAATTCTGAATTACCGGGAACAAAATCCTCTCTTCCCTGAATCTGATGGCATAAATATTAAAGAAAATATCGCCAGACAGCCGGTTAAACCGCTTCAAATCTATTTCTGATTTTTGAAGCTCTTCTCTTATATCCCTGAGGTTTCGCCTGATATCATCGTGAAACGACCACATTACCGAAAGACACCGAAATTCGGGAACATACTTTTCTATAACCGGGAAAAGCACATTTTCTTTTATGACATAATATTGTCCCAACTTTTCAATTTCGCTGAAACCGGTCAGCAACGCTTCCTTCAGTTTTGAATCCGATAAATCACTATTAAACGCGCGGATCAGTGGTTTTACGTTCTGCAGTTTTGTATCGAGAATCCGGTTATTTTCAATCATACAACCCAGCAGTGATGCTTTTTCCGGTGGCGAATACGGAAAATCAGAAAGTGTTTTATACAACAGGTTCAGCCATTTATTGATGCCTTTTTTTAGCTCGGGCATCGGGATTCCGGTTTCCACAAGCCTGTGAACTACTGAAATAACATCAGAAGGTTGACAAAATTCAATGGCCTTTTTGTTTTTGGAAACCAGTTCCGACAGATTTTCTCCTTTCTGCAATTCAATAAAAAGAGAATATAGTTGCGAAACCCGTTCTTCTTTATGATTGGTAAATTCTGACATGCTGTTCAATTTTATACAAAGATGCAGGAAATTGTTTATAAAAATTAATTCTTAAAAACTGTCCCGGCCAGTAATAACAATTTCAAAAATTTTGTTCTCAAAAATGATGATAATTCACTCATTTTAAATTAAATTAACCTTGAAATGTTATGAACAAAAAACAAATAAATTTTATGAAAGTAGTTGTACTGGGGGCTGGTATTTCGGGTCATACAGCAGCCGCATTTCTGAAGAAAAAACTGGGTAAAAAAAATGAAGTCGTGGTGGTTTCACCCAGTCAGTATTACCAGTGGGTTCCTTCAAATATTTGGGTGGGTGTTGGAAAAATGACTGTCGATCAGGTTCGGTTTAAACTCGAAAAAGTTTACAACCGTTGGGGCATTATTTTTAAGCAGGCAAAAGTTACTGCCATTTATCCCGAAGGTGATTCAACTAATGAAAAAGGTTTTGTGGAAATCAGTTACACAACACCCGATAAAACCGGACAAATCGAAAAAGTGGATTACGATTACCTGGTAAATGCTACGGGACCAAAACTGAATTTCGAAGCCACAGAAGGACTTGGCCCTGGGAAAAACAGTGTTTCTGTTTGTTCGTACGACCATGCCGCTCATGCCTGGGAGGAGTTGCAAAAAAGTATTGAACGGATGAAGCAGGGTGAAAAGCAAAAATTTCTGATCGGAACTGGTCATCCGGGTGCCACTTGCCAGGGAGCCGCATTTGAATATGCACTGAACATTGCCTTTGTTTTGAAACAATTGAAACTATCGCATCTGGCAGAAATCACCTGGATTTCGAATGAATACGAAGTGGGTGATTTCGGAATGGGTGGCGCTTTTGTAAAACGGGGTGGTTACATTACTTCCACCAAGGTCTTCACCGAATCGGTTTTTGCAGAAAACAATATCAAATGGATCAAACGTGCGGGAGTGAAAAAAGTGGATCCCGGAGTTTGTCATTACGAAACGCTGGATGGTGAAATGCACTCGGTTGAGTTCGATTTTGCCATGCTGATTCCCGCTTTTTCAGGCCATGAAATAAAAGCATATAATAAAGCCGGTGAAGATATTACCACCCTGCTTTTTGCTCCTAATAAATTCATGAAAGTGGATGCTGATTATACACCTAAAAATTTCGAGGAATGGAGCATAAAAGACTGGCCACAAACCTACCAATCACCTTTTTACAGCAATATTTACGCAGCCGGAATTGCATTTGCTCCGCCTCACCCTATTTCCAAGCCCATGAAAAGTCCGAATGGAACTTTGATTGCACCGGCACCTCCGCGAACCGGAATGCCATCGGGTGTAATCGGCAAAATTATTGCTTTAAATATTGCCGAAGCCATTAAATCGGGGAAAATGGAGCATCACCACAAAGCCAGCATGGGCCGGATGGGAGCTGCGTGCATTGTTTCGGCAGGTTACAGCATGACAAAAGGGCTGGGTGCCACGATGACTGTTTCGCCGGTGGTTCCTGATTGGGAAAAATATCCTGAATGGGGACGTGATATTAACGCAACAGTTGGCGAAATTGGTTTGGCCGGACATTGGATCAAACTTTTTCTGCATTACATGTTCCTGCACAAAGCAAAAGGATATCCATTCTGGTGGATGGTGCCTGAATAAACGAAATAATAATTGATTAGTGATTATTTATTATTCAAATTTCAGAAAAGAATAAAACATGGAAAATAAAATACATTTCGCCAACAAGGATGAGTTTTATCCGCCAATTCCCACAAAAGGAACCAAAAGGAGAAGAACAAATTTTGTGATTCAGCTTTTTAACTTTTTCAGGTTGAATCTGAAAATCATGCTGATTGTTGTAAAAGGACATTCATAATAATGAATCGAAAACCCGGAATTTTTATTTTATCGACTGAAGAATTTCCAGCGCTTTTGCTTCGTTTTCTTCATCCACTTTAATTTCGATAGCCACATTATCAGGCGAAACTACCAACGCACCACCCGCAATCCGGCGGTTTTCGTTTACAATAATGTATCCTATTCCGGCTTCCTCCAGCATGTCTTTAAAAAGGTTATACCGAATGTCAAACGAATTTAAGAATGTGCTGATTGTTACTAAACGACCCATTGTAATTCAGATTTTCCAATTTTAAATTTACAATAAACAAATCAGGGATGATAAGTTCCTCCTCCAACATCGGCAACACGAACGCTGTCAACAATATATCTGCTTTCACCCACCCAAGGCAAAACTCCCTTCTTTTCGCGATAATGCACCACCACATTTTTTCCCTGAATCTGTTCCATTTGTCTGGCAACTTCATCCCTCGACACCGAAAAAAGAAATTTCTCGGAAGCAATGGCAACATTGGTATTTGACTGTACACTACTCAAAATCATTTCACCTTCGTAGGTTTTAAACACAATTCCTTTTTCAGAGAACTTCTGCAGTAATCCGGCCCGATATCCTTTGCTGTAATCGAAAACATATTTGAAATAAATGAAAACAACTAAAATAATCACCAGGATAAACAGCATCCAATAGAGGATTTTTTTGATTGGTTTAAAATTTATTTTCATTGCCATTCTTTAAACTATATTAATCAGCAAAATAATTCTTTGCAACTCAAACTTACAAAAAATCAGTGTATTTCGATTTTTTTTCCTGATTGATTCCGTTTATTTTTTGTTCACCTACCCTTTTTTGTTTCAACAAGCACCACACCGTTTGCACCCCGTGAACCGTAGATCGATGATGAAGCATCTTTCAGTACATCGACCGATTCAACATCAAGTGGAGAGATATTTCCAAAATCGGATTCATTTACAATAACACCGTCAACCACCAGTAATGCGGCATCCGACTCAACACCCTGAAAAGTTTTATTGCCCCTTACCACAATTTTCTTCCCTTCAACCCTCACACCGGCAAATTGCCCCTGAATTAAATCGTACATATTTGAGTAAAGCGAAAAATCAATTTTGTTTTTATTCAGCGATGAAACCGAATACAACAAATCCCGGGCACTTGTTTTTCCATAACCTACATTTACATATTTTTCAGCCTGATCAAGATTTTTCTCCCCATTTTTCAGTTTCAGATTAACCAGCAATAATCGCATCGTTTTTTCGACCTTGATTTTTTTGCTATAAAATCCATCTGCCTCAATATTCACTTTATCCTCTTCATCACACAAAACCAGAAACCTGCCAAGAGTGTCAGTCAAAACAGTTTGCCCGGTGCTTTTTACCATAACTTTCACACCAATCAGCGGGATACTGTCAAATGTTGTAACTTTTCCGACCAAAGTTTTGTCCTGCGCAATAACCAACGTTGTAAACAGAAAAGAAAACAAAAAAATCAGTGCCGATATTCTAAATAACTGTTTCATACCAATGCGCCTTTATCATTTACCAAATTTAAAAATCAGTATGATAATACAGTCATCTGCTTTGTGAAATATTCACTCTGATCAGAATAAAAACCATCCTGGACCCCGGAAGTTAGATACATACAAAACATACTTTCAACTCTTTTGTTATTACTATTGAACAGAAAAACAACAATGATCGGGAAGTTAAAACAACGGTGGAATATTCAAAGTAATTTCCAGGTATTCATTATTCTGGTGGTATTTGCGATTACAGGAAGCACAACTGTTTACCTGAAGAAATTGATTTTTGATCTGATAGGAATAAATCAGGAAACACATCTGTTGGCAAAAACACTCATCTATATTGTTGTTATTCTTGTAGTTTACAATGTACTTTTGCTGATTATCGGATTCCTTTTCGGACAATTCAGGTTTTTCTGGGAATTTGAAAAGAAATTTTTCTCCAGGCTTTTATTCCGGAAAAAGAGAGTTGTTGTTAAAACCGACAATTAAATATTTGATTCAGTAACCATGAGAACACTATTGATATTATTATCAGTCATAATACTTTCGAAAATGACGACAGGAAAAGAACTTGAGAAAGCAACGCTGGGAGGAGGCTGTTTCTGGTGTACCGAAGCAGTTTATCTTGAACTGAAAGGTGTAACAGATGTAAAGCCCGGATATAGTGGCGGACATGTTAAAAATCCTTCGTATCGCGAGGTATGCAACGAAACAACCGGGCATGCGGAGGTGGTAAACATCACTTTCGATCCTTCGGTGGTCAGTTTTGCTGAAATACTTGAAGTTTTCTTTCTCACACACGACCCCACTTCGCTGAACCGGCAGGGGAATGACGTGGGAACTCAATATCGTTCTGCCGTTTTTTATCACAATGAAAAACAGAAAGAAACTGCGTTACAAATTATTGCCAATCTTGAGAAAGAAAAAGCATACGACAAACCGATTGTTACAGAAGTAACGGCATTCAAAGCATTTTATCCGGCAGAAGATTACCACATCAATTATTTCGCACGAAATAAAAACCAGCCTTATTGCCAGTTTGTGGTAGCTCCGAAAGTGGAAAAGTTCAGAAAAGCTTTTAAAGATAAACTGAAAGAGAAGTAGTGAGATTTAAGTAATGAGTATTGAGATTCGGAAATGGAGATTTGAGATAAAAACGAAAGCCTGAAGAAATCTTCAGGCTTTCGTTTTTATAACTGATTACAATTCTCTGATCCAGATATTGCGGAAACTGACAGGATTGCCGTGGTCCTGCAACACGATCGGGCCTGCACCGTGTTTTTTAACCGTGTACTCCGGAATCCCAATATATTCGGTTGGTCCGCGCATTTTTACATTGTTTTGCACCAAAACACCATTCTGCAAAACAGTGATAGTTGGTGGAGTAAAATAAGTTCCGTCTTCGTTAAAACGGGGAGCTGTGTAAATAACATCGTAGGTTTGCCAAACGCCAGGACCTTTGCAGGCATTTACAAGCGGCGGGTGCTGTTTGTAAATACTTCCGGCCTGACCATTGCGGTAAGTACGGTTGTTGTAATTATCCAGAACCTGGAGTTCATAAATTCCCTGCATAAAAATACCGCTGTTGCCACGTCCCTGGCTTTCGCCAACCACTTCAGCCGGAGTGCGCCATTCAATGTGCAGTTGAAAATCGTTGAAAACACGTTTTGTCTGAATAGTTCCGGTTCCCCTTTTCACGGTAACACAACCATCGGCCAAAGTCCATTCCGCAGCTTCGCCTTTTCCGTTGGTCCATTCATTTAAATTGGTACCGTCAAACAAAACAATGGCATCCGAAGGCGCGTCAATTGGTGTTTGGCCCGGCGTTACCACACTGATTTCAGGATCCCAGATTTCAGTCATTTCGGGTTTCATTTTCATGGGTTCGGGAGTCTGGGCAAAAACTGTTGCTGCTCCAAAAAGCAGAGCACCTGTAAAAAGTTGAAACTTCATTTTTGAAAAATTTTAGGTTTTTAATTGATTTATTTTGAATTACAATCCAAGTTCTTCCATGATTTTATCAATCCGTTCTTCGGCAATCTTTTCTGCCTCATCAAATTGCGCCCGCGAAGTAAGTTTTCCTTTTACCTCGAAATAGAATTTAATTTTTGGCTCGGTACCTGACGGGCGAACTGATATTTTGGTTCCTTCGGCGGTAAAGAACTGCAAAACGTTTGATGTTATTTTCTGGTCTATTTTTAATTCTTCGCCTGTTAAAAGGTTTTTGGCCACCAGTGTTTCGTAGTCTTTTACCCACTCAAGCGGCGAGCCACCCAATTGTTTCGGCGGGTCTTTACGGAAACGCACCATAATCTGTTCGATTTCTGCAGCGCCAGTCATACCTTTCCGAACGATGTATTTCATTTTCTCTTTTGAGAAGCCATATTCCAGGTAAATATCCTGCAACAATTCATACAAAGTTTTTCCCTGATCGATTGCCCAGGCAGTAATTTCGGCCATCAAAGCACAAGATGTTACCGCGTCTTTATCACGCACAAAATCGGCAGGCATAAAACCAAAACTTTCTTCACCGCCACCAATGTATTTTTTCTTTCCTTCGAGTTCGCGGATAATTTCGGCAATAAATTTAAAGCCCGTGTAAACGTCGAAAAATTCAATCTTGTTTCGTTTGGCAATTTCGGCAATCAGATCGGTGGTAACTATGGTTTTCACCACGTACTCATTTCCTTTCAACTTGCCGGCCTGTTTCATTTTGGTGATGATGTAATAAATGAAAAGCATTGCCGTCTGGTTCCCATTCACAATAATGTACTTTCCCTTGTCGTTTTTCACCACCACGCCAATACGGTCCGCATCAGGATCCGAAGCCAGCACCAGGTCGGCATCCACTTCGTAAGCCTTTTTTATGGCCATATCCATGGCAGCCTGTTCTTCGGGATTTGGTGAAATAACCGTTGGGAAATCGCCGCTCACCAAATCCTGCTCCGGAACATTGATGATGTTGGTGAACCCGAATTTTCGCAAAGCTGCGGGAATCATTTTCACTCCGGTTCCATGAATGGGCGTGTAAACAATTTTTATGTTTTTGTGCCGCTCAATCACATCCGGTGAAATAGATACCGATTTGGCCATTTCAAGAAATTTTTCATCCATTTCGGCACCCATGATTTCGATCAACTCATCCGGCCCGTTGAATTTGATATCTTCCGGTTTGATTTTAAGCACTTCTTCCACAATATTCTCATCGTGAGGTGCCACAATCTGAGAACCGTCATCCCAGTATGCCTTGTAACCATTGTATTCTTTGGGGTTGTGTGATGCCGTGAGGATAATTCCGCTCTGGCAACCCAGCTCGCGAATTGCAAACGATAATTCGGGCGTTGGCCGCAAATCTTCAAAAAGATAGGCTTTGATACCGTTGGCAGCAAAAATCCGGGCACTGCTTTCGGCAAACAAACGGCTGTTGTTCCGGCAGTCGTGACCAATGGCCACTTTAATGAGAGGAAGATTGGCAAAATTCTTTTTCAGATAATTACTCAATCCCTGAGTGGCTGCTCCAACAGTATAAATATTCATACGATTGGTTCCCACGCCCATGATTCCGCGCAAACCACCGGTACCGAATTCAAGTGTGCGGTAAAACGAGTCAACCAATTCGGTTGTGTCAGGATTGTCAAGCAATGCCTGCACTGCTCTTCTTGTATTTTCGTCGTAAACAGGAGAAAGCCATTCTGCGGCTTTTTCGCGTACTTCCTGTAATAATGCGTTATCCATATTATTCTGATTTTTTGTTTTCAAATTAAATTTTTCGTCTCCTTAAATCACGTGCTGAATGATGAATGGTTAAAATATCAATTCTGCTCTCATTAACTATCAAATAAATAATTCTGTAGTTTCCTGTTACTATTTCCCTGATTTTTGAGTCTTTGATTTCTGGCACTATTTTCCCTAACCTAGGATACTTTTTCAGGTATTTTGTCGCTGAAATTATTTTCAAAATCTGGTATTGTGCATATTTAACTGAATCAATCGATATATAATCAGCTATTTCCCTCAATTCAGTTTTAGCCTGCTTTGTCCAATTTATTTGAACCATTTTTTTACTTCATATTCCATTTCTTCTTCTGAAACTATATTTCCAGCTTCAGACTGTTCTTTCCCAATTTCAATTTTCTCAATAAGAATTAATCTTTCAACCAATTGATCTATTGAAAATTCTTCGGGAAAAGTCTTTATTTCAGCCAATAATTTTGTTTTTGTCAGCATCAGCGTTTTTGTTTTCAAATTTAAACGATCATTCTAAAAAACTCCTACAATTCATTGAGTTTTCCGAGACAAATTTCAAGACTGTCCTTCCAGTAAGGAATTTCAGCACAATAGGTTGTTTTTATTTTTGTTTTATCCAAAACAGAAAAAGCCGGCCTTTTTGCCACTGTCGGAAACTGGTCAGAACGAACCGGATTCACCCGAACATTCATCGCTGACAATTCGAATATTACTTTGGCAAAATCGTACCAGCTTGCCACGCCTTCGTTTGAATAATGATAAACTCCGGGAATAAAATCTTCGGGTTTTGCCTCGGAACCCGCAATAATAAAAAGTATTACCGATGCAAGATCGGCGGCGTAGGTTGGTGTTCCCACCTGGTCGAAAACCACATTGAGTAAACCGCGTTCGTGCCCAAGTCGTAACATGGTTTTTACAAAATTATTTCCGAAAGATGAATAAAGCCATGAAGTGCGAATTACAATCGTTTGCTGATTGGCAACCAGTGCCCGGTTTTCTCCATCCAGCTTTGTTGATCCGTAAACACTCATCGGCTTTACCCTGTCACTTTCTGTATAAGGTAAATAACTTGTTCCATCAAATACATAATCAGTGGAAACATGGATCAGTTTTGAGCCTGTTTTTGCCGCAGTTTTTGCCAGAAGTTCAGGAGCAAGTGCATTTACTTTTTCAGCAGTTTCAACATCATTTTCGGCTTTGTCAACCGCTGTGTATGCAGCACAATTAATTACAAAATCAGGTTTATTCCGATCAAAAAATGACTTTACCGATAATTCATTTGTAATATCCAACGAATCGGCATCGGTAAACAAAAACTGCCATTCAGGATAATCGACTGAAAGCACTTTCAATTCGTTTCCTAATTGTCCGTATGCTCCGGTAACCAGTATTTTCATTGTTTGTAGTAAATAAAATTCATTTCAGCATCATCAAAACCGGGTGCTATCCTGTCTTTCTCCGACACAATGCTTTCATTTTCAGTAATCTGCCAGTTGATGGCCAGTTTTGGATCATACGGATTGATTGCCCGTTCGTGTTCTTTATTATATGCATTATCACATTTATACGAGAAAATGGCTGTTTCGCTTAAAACGGCAAATCCGTGCGCGAAACCACGTGGAATAAAGAACTGGCGTTTATCGCGGTCATTCAACTCAATTCCGTACCATTGCCCGAAAGTGGGTGATCCCTGCCGTAAATCGACTGCCACATCAAAAACCACTCCATGCACCACCCTCACCAGTTTTGCCTGTGCATGCGGGTTGAGTTGATAATGCAACCCGCGCACCACTCCCCTGACAGATTTCGATTCGTTGTCCTGCACAAATGAAGACGTGATTCCAGCCTCAAAATACTTTTCGAACTTGTATGATTCAAAAAAATAACCTCTTTCGTCGTTAAAAACCGACGGTTCAATAATCAGTAATCCCTGTATCGGGGTCTCTATTACCTTCATCTAAAACGATAATATTTGTTTTTCGGCCAGGCGTATCAGGTACTGACCATATTGATTTTTACTGAGTGGTTTGGCTAAATCGAGCAATTGTTCTTTGGTGATAAACCCTTTTTTGTAGGCAATTTCTTCGATACACGAAACTTTCAATCCCTGCCTTTGTTCAATGGTGGCAATAAAATTGGAAGCCTGCAACAGACTGTCGTGTGTTCCCGTGTCGAGCCAGGCAAAACCACGTCCCAGCAGCTTTACTTTCAGCCTGTTTTCTTCGAGATACAGCCTGTTCAGATCGGTAATTTCCAATTCACAACGTTTTGATGGTTTCAGGTTTTTGGCTTTCTCCACCACATCATTCGAATAGAAATATAAACCCGTCACCGCGTAATTCGATTTCGGTATTTCCGGTTTTTCTTCAATACTGATTACATTTCCCATTTCGTCAAACTCCACAACACCATATCGTTCAGGGTCGTTCACATAATAGCCAAAAACAATTGAGCCGTCATCAATACTGGCAGCTTCCTCCAGTATACTTCTGAAATTGTAGCCATAGAAAATATTGTCGCCCAAAATCAGGCAGGCATTATCGTCGCCAATAAATTCTTCACCCAAAATAAAAGCTTGTGCCAGCCCATCAGGTGAAGGTTGTATTTTGTAGGCTAATTTTAATCCCAGTTGCGAGCCGTCACCAAAAAGATTCTGATATAAAACAATATCTGTAGGTGTCGAAATAATCAGAATTTCCCTGATTCCGGCCAGCATCAGCACCGATAAAGGGTAATAAATCATCGGCTTATCGTAAACCGGAAGAATTTGTTTCGAAACTGAACGGGTAATCGGGTATAATCGTGTTCCCGAACCACCGGCAAGAATAATTCCCTTCATAATATTCTTTTTTTTATGATTCAAAAGTAACAAAAGTTAATTTGCAGCAATATACAATAAACAAGTGTAAGCCGTTAAAAGTTAATAAAGCAGTTCAGCACCGAAATAAATGTTCAAACTCTTTGATTAATAGGAATTAAGTTATACTTTTGCGCGCGTTTTTTATTAATATAATGTCTAACTCATTAATTTGAATTAAATTACATGACTGAAGAAAAGAAAGAAAATCTGGAACAGGAAGTAACAGAAACTCCTGTACAGGAAGAGGTGGTGGCCGAAGCTGCACCCGAAACAACAACTGAAGAAGCAGCTCCCGCAGTTGCAGAAGAACCCGCTGAAGTAAAAGCTGAGACAGCGGAAGTAAAAGAAACATCAGCAGAACCGGAAGAATTTGACTGGGCAAGTCTTGAAGTAGGTCTCGATGCCTATTCAGTAAAAGAAAGAGACAAATTATCCGAAATGTACAACAACACACTGAATACCGTTTCAGAAAAGGAAGTTCTGAAAGGTACAGTTATCTCGCTGAACAAACGCGAAGTGGTTGTTGACATCGGTTACAAATCAGACGGTATCGTTAATATCAACGAATTCCGTTACAATCCTGATCTGAAAGTTGGCGACAAAGTAGATGTGTATATCGAAAGCCTGGAAGATAAAAAAGGCCAGATGATCCTTTCGCACAAACAGGCTCGTTCAACCCGTTCGTGGGACCGTGTTAACGAGGCGCTGGAAAGCGACGAAATCATCAAGGGTTATATCAAATGCCGTACAAAAGGCGGTATGATTGTGGATGTATTTGGCATCGAAGCATTCCTCCCGGGATCGCAGATCGACGTGAAACCCATCCGCGACTACGATGTATTTGTGGGTAAAACCATGGAATTTAAAGTTGTTAAAATCAACAACGAATACCGCAACGTGGTTGTATCGCACAAAGCACTTATCGAGGCTGAACTCGAACAACAGAAGAAAGACATTATCGGTAAACTCGAAAAAGGACAAGTCCTCGAAGGTACCGTTAAAAATATTACCTCATACGGTGTATTCATGGATTTGGGCGGCGTTGACGGTCTTATCCACATCACCGATCTTTCGTGGGGACGTATTTCTCACCCGAACGAAATTGTTGAATTAGACCAGAAACTGAACGTTGTTATCCTCGACTTTGATGATGACAAGAAACGTATTGCACTTGGTTTGAAACAACTGACTCCGCACCCGTGGGATAATCTCGACGAAAACCTGAAAGTAGGCGACAAAGTAACCGGTAAAGTGGTTGTGATTGCCGACTACGGTGCATTTGTTGAAATCGCTCCCGGTGTTGAAGGTTTGATCCACGTTTCGGAAATGAGCTGGAGCCAGCACCTCCGCAGCGCTCAGGACTTCCTGAGAGTAGGCGATGAAGTGGAAGCTTCAATTCTTACCTTAGACCGCGACGAACGCAAAATGTCGTTGGGTATCAAACAATTGAAATCTGACCCGTGGGAATATATAGAAAAGCTTTACGGCGTTGGTTCAAAACACAAAGCCACTGTGCGCAATTTCACCAACTTTGGTGTATTTGTTGAAATTACAGAAGGAGTTGATGGTTTGATCCACATTTCGGACCTGAGCTGGACCAAAAAAATTAAACACCCTTCGGAATTCACCGCTATTGGTGAAGAAATCCAGGTGGTTGTTCTCGATATTGACAAAGACAACCGTCGTTTAAGCCTTGGTCACAAACAGTTGGAAGAAAATCCATGGGATGTTTTCGAAACCATTTTCACCGTTGATTCAATTCACGAAGGAACAGTGGTTGAACTGATGGACAAGGGTGCAGTTATCGCGCTTCCGTATGGTGTTGAAGGTTTTGCCACTCCGCGTCATCTTGTAAAAGAGGACGGAACTTCTGTAAAACAAGACGAAAAACTCGATTTCAAAGTCATCGAATTCAACAAATCGGCCAAACGTATCATCGTTTCACATTCTCGTATTGCTGAAGACGAAAAACGTTCGGAAGAAAATGCCAAGCGCAAAGCACAGGCTAAAGGCGGCAAAAAACCTGCAAGTCAGCCTGAAACAACATTGAACATTGAGAAAACAACACTCGGTGACATCAGTGAACTGGCAGCGTTGAAAACGCAGATGGAAGAAAACGAAAAAAAAGATAAGTAACACTTATTTATTTTATAAACAGAATTTCGTAAATTGAGGCATGGCTTTCGAAGTTCAAAAGAATGGAAATCATACCTTAATTAAGGTAAATTCCGACAGGCTCGATACCAACAATGCTCCGGCGCTGAAGTCGGAGCTGGTTTTGGTAAATAGCAGGGGCGAAAAAAACATTATTCTCGACCTGAGCAGTTGTACATACTGCGATTCGTCGGGACTGCGCTCGGTGCTGGTTGCAAACAGGTTGTGTGAAGATGCCATTGGTACGTTCATTTTATGCGGATTGCAACCCGACGTGGAAACACTGGTAAAGATTTCAATGTTAGACTCGATCCTGTTGATTACCAACACGGCAGAGGAAGCTGTTGAACTTCTGAAAAAAAAGGATAATCTGTAATGGAATGCCTTTTGAAATAACCATACTCGGCAGCAATTCAGCATTACCTACTTCTGATAGAAATCCAACCGCCCAGGTAGTAAACCTGCTTGGGCGGTTTTTTTTGCTTGATTGTGGCGAAGGTACCCAGATTCAGCTCCGCCGAAATAAAATCGGGTTCAGCAAAATAAAACACATCCTCATCTCCCACCTTCACGGAGACCATTATTTTGGACTGATCGGGCTGATTTCTACGATGAACCTGCTGGGTATCAAAACCGACCTGCACATTTATGCGCCTTCAGAAATTAAAACATTAATACAACCTCAACTCGATTTTATCAAAGGCGAAATGACTGTGAACCCCATTTTTCACCCGCTCGATTTTAAAAAACCAAGGCAGATTTTTGTCGATAAAAAAATCGAAGTGATCTCTTTTCCCGTCAGGCACAGTATTTCAACCTGTGGCTTCCTGATCCGCGAACTTCCGCGCGAGGCCAACATCCGCCGCGAAATGATCGAAGCTTACAAAATCCCGGTGGCAAAAATCAAAGAAATTAAATCAGGCGCCGATTTTATTACTCCTGATGGCGAAGTAATTTCAAACACTCAACTTACCTGGCCGCCCTTCAAACCAAGGTCGTATGCTTTTTGCACCGACACAGCCTTTCATCCTGCCATTGCTGAAACCGTGCAAAATGTTGACATATTATACCACGAAGCCACATTTCTGGAAGATATGCGCGATTATGCTGCAAAAACTCTCCACTCAACCACCACCGACGCTGCAGAAATGGCAATGTTGACCAATGCCCGTAAACTTCTGATCGGCCATTTCTCGGCCCGTTACCACAACCTAATTCCTTTTGAAAAAGAAGCCCGTGCCATTTTCCCTAACACGGAAATCGCCCGTGAAGGGAAAACCTATACAATACTTTCGGAGCGCGAAATCAGAGAATGATGGTAATAGTCCGGATTTCGGATAGTGAATAGCAGATAAATATTCCGGAAAATGATTATTAAAAAAACTACTCAAAAAATCCCTTATCGAAATTCACAAGAAACAATTTTTGGGTGGGCCGTGTAAACGCCGTGTACAGCCAGCGGTAAAACTCGGTGTCGAGCATATCGTCGGTGAGGTAGCCGTGGTCGATAAAAACCGATTTCCATTGTCCACCCTGTGCTTTGTGACAGGTAAGCGCGTAAGCATATTTCACCTGGAGCGCATTAAAATAGGGATTTTCGCGCACCTTTTTCCAGCGTTCGCGTTTGTTGCGTATTTCGGCATAATCTTCTGAAACAGCATCAAAAAGCTGCCGGTTCTGTTCATACGAAAATGAAGCTGACTCGATGGAAAGCGTATCAAGGAATATTTTACAGTTGATTTCAATATTCTCGTAATCAATAAACCGCAAATCAACATTCACAAACCTGAATCCATAAAGATTTTCGTATTTCCCGATGCTCACCACCTCGGCAATATCGCCGTTGGCAATAAACTCGAAGCCGGGATGTTCCTTTCCCCAGAAATAGTTGTTTTTCACCACCATCAACAGGTCGCCGCGTTCAATTTCGTTCTCTTTATATAATATCGAACCCCGGATTCCCTTGTTAAACAAGTTGGCTCGTTTGTTGGAACGTGTCACCACAATGGTGTCGAACAAGCCAAACTTATCGTAACTTGTCGAAACGCTTTCAATCAGTTCGGCTCCCGATATGCGCTCTATATCACTGAACCCGGCTAATTCAACCGGGAAAAATCCGGGCTTGTCCTCGTCACTCACCCTTCTCCTCAACCGTGTGGCGTTCATCAGTATCCCCGATCCTTCAGCCTGTCTGACAACTTCGGTGAGCTCGATCATTTTTACTGAAAAACCATATTCTTCAAGCGATGCCCTGTCCAATGCCGGACTGATGCTCAGCCCCACCGGCGGAAGTTGGGCTGTATCGCCCACAAGCACCAACCTGCAGTTATCGCCCGAATAAACATATTCGAGCAGGTCGTCAAGCAAACGGCCACTGCCAAAAACCGAGCTTTCGGCAGTTTCGTTCGAGATCATCGACGCTTCATCGACAATAAACCAACTGTTTTTATGAAGGTTTTTATCTAATTCAAAACGTCCCATTCCATCTGACGATGAACGTTGCCTGTAAATTTTTTTGTGAATGGTATAAGCCGGATTCCCGGTATAACCCGAAAGCACCTTTGCCGCCCTGCCAGTGGGTGCCAGCAGGATTGGTTTTATCTTCAGCGATTCGAGCGTTTTTACCAGCGAAATGAGTACCGATGTTTTACCGGTTCCGGCATAACCTTTAATCAGCAGAATCTCGTCGGGCTCATTTGAAAAAACAGCAACAGCAAGCATCCCAAGCAATTCAGATTGACCTGAAGTAGGCTTAAACGGAAGGTTTTGCAACAATACTGACTGTAAATGATTTTTAATCATTGGCGTGTAAAATAACTTGATGCAAAGGAAAGTAATTTATATTTTTTTATAAATTTGCAGGCAATCAAAAAAATCGAACTATTAAAATTATACAAATGAAAACCGTACTGCAAATCTTACTTTCAATAGTAGCCATTGTACTTGCTGTCTTGATTTACAAGAGTATTCAGCATCCGATCGAATTTGACAAAGCTAAAAAAGTTCGCTATGATGCCACTATTGAAAGACTGAAAGATATCAGGAAAGCAGAAATTGCCTACAAAAGTGTTTATGGAAAATTCACCGGCAGTTGGGATACTTTGATCAATTTCCTTGAAAACGAATCAGTGATCAGTGTACGCAAAATCGGTGAGTTAACAGACAGTATGCTGGAAGCTGGTCTTACCGAAAAGAAAGCGATTGAGTTAGGACTTATTATCAGCGACAGTATCAGGGTAAATGCCAAAGAAGCTACTTTTGGTAAAGATTTCGATGCAAAAAGTCTGAAAATAATTCCGATTCCGGGAGAACCAGCAGAATTTACGCTGGGCGCAACTGTTATTATAACCGGCTCAGGCATTGGTGTACCGGTTTTTGAAGCAAGGGCTCACAACAATGTTATCCTCCGTGATCTCGACCGCCAGTTGGTAATTAACCTGAATGACCAACGCCGTACCAATGAAAAATATCCGGGACTGAAAGTTGGATCACTTACCGAAACCATTAACAACGCCGGAAACTGGGAGTAATCAAAAAATGTTTGATTTGACGGCAAACAATTTTTTCGAAAATAAAGATTTAAATCAGTATAAAGTGTCCATCCAGATTAGTCTGGATGGATTTTCTTTTTTAATAACCCGCGATGGAAACGAGTTAGTTGCCGGCAAAAATTCACCTGTAAAAATAAACTCACCGGCATTTATGGGTCATCATTTTGCCGACTGGTATTCAACTGAACCATTATTAAAACTTCCTTTTCCAAAAGTTTCAGTTTATATATTTGAAGGGTTCTTCACGTTAATACCTGATGAGTATAATGAAAATTTAAACGGTCTGATTAACCGGATTTTTCACGATTCGGGAAATGAAAGAAAATGCGTATCAAACAAAACTTTGGAAGAAGCACACCTGGCATTTTCCATTCAACGTGAGTTGGCTGCAATGATAGAAAAATCTTTCGGCGAAGTGGAATGGATTCACCCGGTTGCTGTTTTATTAAACCGACTGCCTGAAACAGATAAGCCGAATCTTTCATTATTAATCCAGACCCAGAACCTTTACTTTTTAATTATCAGACAACGAACAAAATTATTGCTGGCAACCTGTTTTTCAGCAAATCATCAAAACGACCTGGTTTACCAGATAATCAATGCTTTTCAGCAGTTGAAAGTTTCGAGAAACCTTACGCATCTGATGATTTCTGCGACTTCTGAAAACCATCGTAAAACCTCAGAATCACTTGCTCCGTATTTTCCAAATATTTCGTTTTTTCCACCCGAAAAAGAGAAATTTAAAGGAATCAACTTAATGCATTATTACCTGACAACACTGTAAATGAGAATTGTAGGCGGCATATACAAAGGCAGAATCTTCGACCCTGGCAAGAGATTTCAGTCACGACCAACGACTGATATTGCCAAAGAAAGTCTCTTTAATATTCTGGAAAACCGGTACGAGTTTGAAGGGAAATCGGTACTCGACCTTTTTGCAGGAACTGGCAGTATTGGATACGAATTTATCAGCCGGGGCTGTTGTGAAGCTGTTTTTGTGGAGAAGGATTTTGTACATCACCGCTTTATCAACGAAGTTGTAGCTAAACTGAAAATTGAAAACGCGAAGGTTTTTAAAGCCGATGTATTTCAGTTTCTGAAAAAATATGGTGGAAATTTCAATTTTATTTTTGCCGATCCACCCTATGATCTGAAGAATTTTGCTGAGGTACCAACAGCGGTTCTGAATTCTGAATTATTGAAACCGGAAGGCCTGTTTATTCTTGAGCACCCGAAAGATTATGATTTTTCAAGCCATCCCCGATTCAGGGAAAACCGTAAATACGGCAAGGTGAATTTCAGCTTTTTTGAATGAAAAATGCCCCGCCTCAGAGGCAAGGGCATCTTAATAACAAATCAAAAATAACTATTCTGTCTTTCTCTTAATGCTGCAACCAACTGGTTTTGTTTCGGTAACAGATACTTTTTTGCCCGAAGCAATTTCAGCAATTGCATTTTTTAAATAAGGCTGTTTAACATCTCCAGCGCTTTTGTAATTATCATCGATAGCGCCTTTGTAAACCAGTTCCATCCTGCTGTCAAAAAGAAAAGCATGAGGCGTGGTCTGTCCGCCATACGCATTGGCAATGGCACTTTCTTCATCCAGCACGTAACTGAATTTGTACCCCTTTTCGGCAGCATGTTTTTTCATTGCATCAAAAGAGTCGTCACCATCACGTTTCTGGTGATTCGAATTCAGCACCACCATTCCCACTTTGTGCTGATCGGCCCAACTTTTCAACTCGTTATACCGGCCCTCCCACTGTAGCACAAACGGACAAGTATTGCTGGAAAAAACCACCAACAAACCGTTTTCCTTTTTTGCATCGGCCAGCGAAATTTCAGCCCCCGATACATCATCCATTTTAATGTCTGTCAATGTAGCCTTTCCACCCATCGGCAGTTGCGATGGATTTCCGCTTGCCATCGCAAACACAGGTAAAATCATGATTAATAGCAAAATAATCTGTTTCATAGTTGTCAGTTTTAAATTAATACATTTTAGTATTTTAATAACAGGTTGCTATTAAAAAAAGTTCAAATTCGCAAAGAACCCATAAACAATATGAAATCATGGTGGTTATTAAGCCGGAAACTTGATGTTATGAAACTTGATTCGATTCGAAAAGATTATCAGTTAGCAGAATTGTCGGAGGAAAATGTGGACAAAAATCCATTCCGGCAATTCGGGAAATGGATGAAAGAAGCGCTGGACGCAAAAATAAACGAACCCACTGCAATGAGTGTTTCTGCAATTGCAGAAGATGGTTTTCCTCACTCAAGAATTGTTTTGCTTAAAGATTTCGGCGAGGAAGGTTTTATTTTCTTCACCAATTATAATAGTTTGAAGGGAAAGTCAATCGCAAAAAATTCAGCGGTGAGCCTGTTGTTTTTCTGGCCCGAGCTCGAACGACAAATCAGGATTGCAGGATTTGCAGAAAAAACAAATTCCGAAGTTTCAGACCGATATTTTTATTCGCGTCCGCTGAACAGCCAGGTGGCAGCCAGTGTTTCGGAGCAAAGTAATGTAATTCATTCCCGTGAAAAGCTTGACCAGCTTTTTGAAGCCAGAAAACATGAGCCGGTTTCGCGACCTGAAAACTGGGGCGGTTACTTCGTTAAACCTGTTCGCTTTGAATTCTGGCAGGGCCGCGAAAGTCGGCTGCACGACAGAATTTTGTTTGAAAAGAAAGGTGAAACCTGGAGTATTTCGAGGCTTGCGCCGTGACAATGCGGGAGTGCGTGAATGAGTAATTGCGTGAATGAGTGATTGAGGAAATTGGTCAGAAAAGAAATTTCATGCTGGCTTATTTTCAGCTTCCAAAATCAAGTCCCAGTTTCTGGCGAAGTAAATTCAGATTGGGATTTTTTTTCAGCAGTTCTTCAAATTTATCATTATCAGAATAAATAATCGGACCTTTTGAATTTTTGGCATAAACCGTATTTAACTGAATCAATGAATTTTTCAGTTCTGTTCTCAGATAAGTCAACAAATCAGGCTTTATATTATTAATCAGATCTTCCTGCACCGAGTTATCAATTTCAATTTCAAGCTGAAAATCCTCTTTCAATTCCGGCACTCTCGAAAGTGTTGACTGTAGATTCGGTTTGTCATTTAATCTGGCAATAAAAGTATCCCATTTCTGCGTCAGTTGCTCAAAGGTAAAAGGTTCCTTTTCGTCTTCCTTCGAAAAAACCTGGTGCAATTGTTTAGCCGAAAGCTGATCATCTTTAAATTTTCCCTGAATAGCATCTTTAATGGAAGGTGTGCTGATCATTTCCAACTTATGCTTGCTGATTTTTCTTACCTCCTGCGTTTCCGCTTGTTCAACGGGTTTTGGAGAAATTGGTGCAGGTTTTTTCACCGCTGAAACCGGGGATTCAGCAACACTTGCCAGTAAATTGAAAATTGGTTCGAGAAATTTGGCTGCGTTGGCAGGGTCAACTATTTTTTTTTTAAGGTTAGCTGTGCAATCCTGACCAAAGTAAGTTCCACCAGCAACCGTTTGTTCATGCTTTGTTTGTATTGTATATCACATTCGTTACACAACTGTAATGCTTCTAAAAGAAATAATTCATCAGAAACCCGTGCCTGCTCTTTGTATTTTGATTTAATATCGCCTCCAACTTCAAGCAATTGAACTGTTTCGGCATTCTTCGAAACCATCAGGTCGCGAATGTGGATGCTCAGTCCGTTGATAAAATGATGCCCATCGAAACCATTTCCAAGAATTTCGTTAAATGTGAGCAAAACGCCAGCAATGTCATTTCTGAGAAACTGGTCAACCAGCCTGAAATAGTAGTCGTAGTCGAGTACATTCAGGTTTTCAATTACGTGGTGGTAAGTAAATTTCTTTCCTGAAAAACTTACAATCTGGTCGAATATTGAAAGCGCATCGCGCATGGCGCCGTCTGCTTTCTGGGCAATGATATTTAATCCGGCATCATCGGCTTCCACACCTTCGCTTTTGGCCACAAATTCAAGGTGTTTCGAAATATCCTCCACGCTGATCCGGTTAAAATCAAAAATCTGGCAACGCGAAAGAATGGTGGGTATGATTTTGTGTTTTTCGGTGGTCGCCAAAATAAAAAGGGCGTGTTTCGGCGGCTCTTCCAGTGTTTTCAGAAAAGCGTTGAAAGCCGCGGTTGACAGCATGTGAACCTCGTCGATGATGTAAACGCTGTATTTTCCCATCTGCGGGGGAACTCTCACTTTATCAGTCAGGTTGCGGATATCGTCCACCGAATTGTTGGAAGCAGCATCAAGTTCGTGGATATTAAATGATCGGTTCGTGTTAAAAGCTTTACAAGAATCACATTCGTTACAGGCTTCGACATCAGCCGAGAGATTGGTGCAATTGATGGTTTTGGCAAAAATACGGGCACAAGTGGTTTTACCCACACCACGCGGGCCACAAAACAGGTAAGCATGGGCCAGCTGACTTCCCTTGATCGCGTTTTTCAACGTGTTGGTGATAGACGCCTGGGCAACTACTGTTTGAAAAGTATCGGGCCTATATTTTCGTGCTGAAACAACAAAATTCTCCATCGCAAGCTTTCAGAATAAGAGTCCCAAAGATAATGAAATATGCCTTTTCGGTTTGTTTTTTTATTAACAACTAATCGATAATTTTGGAATGAAAAATCTGTTGTACTGAATCTGAAAATATGAAAAATCTGATATTGTTTATCTTATTGATTTTTGCCGTTAGCTCATTTGCACAACACAAAACTTTATACGATTTCATGGCAAAAACCATTGAAGGAGAGGAATATGATTTTTCGGTTCTGAAAGGCAGAAAAGTGTTGATTGTGAACATTGCTACCGAATGCAGCCTGGCCCCGCAGCTTAATAAATTACAGGAGTTGTATGAAGAATATGGTGGCGACGACTTCGAAATTATTGCCTTTCCTTGTAACGATTTTGGCAAACAGGAGCCTGGAACCAATGCTGAAGTGTTAGAAAAATGCGAATCGAAATATAAAATTTCCTTTCAGTTGATGGAGAAAATAAAAATTAAAGGCGACAGTATACACCCGGTTTACAACTGGCTGACACAAAGCAGCGAAAATGGTGTTCTGGATGCAAAAGTAACCTGGAACTACCAGAAATTTCTGGTTGACAAAAACGGCCAGGTTGTGGAGTCGGTTGCCCCGATCGTAGGACCGAAAAACAACCGGATTATTGAGTGGCTGAAAGAATAGAAATTAAGCTCTTGCTAATCACAATAATAAAACTCATATTTATTGAGTTATCTTTGCATAAAAAAAGACAATGACAACAGTTGTAATAGATACGCGCTCCAAAGAAGCCCGGCGTTTGGTTGAATATTTGAAAACAATCAAATATGTTAAGGTTTTAGAAAGTGAAAATGCTGAACCGGATGAAGCTTTTGTTGAAAAGATTAAAAACCGTGAGAAGCAGGAAGCTGTTAAGATGGACATTAAAAATCTATGGAAATAGAATTTAAAACCGGTGCTGTTGAAGATATTCAGTTCTGGAAACAATCTGGTAATATCAATGTCCAGAAAAAAATCTCTGAGTTATTATCTGATATTGTTAAAAATCCGGAAAAAGGTATTGGCAAACCAGAGAGATTAAAAGGAGTACTGTCTGGTTATTGGTCAAGAAGAATAAATAAAGAACACAGAATCATTTATAAAATTGACTATCCGGGTCATAAAATCACAATCTATTCACTGATAGGCCACTACACTAAAAAATTATAAGACAGACTTATATACTTTCAAGATTCTCTCCCTGGCAAAAGCATGTTCAACAATTGGCTGCGAATAGGCAACAGTTCCATATTCAGGCACCCATTTCAAAATGTATTTCAAATCAGGATCGAACTTTTTTTGTTGCGATTCAGGGTTAAAAACCCTGAAATATGGCGCCGCATCGCAGCCACAACCTGCTGCCCATTGCCAGTTCCCATTGTTGGAAGAAAGTTCGAAATCGAGCAGTTTTTCAGCAAAATAAGCTTCTCCCCAGCGCCAGTCGATCAGCAGATGTTTGGTCAGAAAACTGGCAGTTACCATTCGCACACGGTTGTGCATAAAACCGGTGGCATTTAGTTCGCGCATCCCGGCATCCACAAGTGGGTAGCCGGTTTGCCCAATACACCATTTTTCAAACTCTTTTTCATTGTTGCGCCACTCAATAAAATCGTATTTTGGTTTGAAAGCCTTTGATTCAACCTGCGGGAAATGCCATAGAATCTGCATAAAAAACTCGCGCCAGATTAATTCATTCAGAAAAACCTCCGACCAGTTCATCGCCAGTTTTGCCACTTTTCGGATACTGACCACACCAAAACGGAGATAAATACCAAGCTTTGAAGTCCCCTCAATGGCTGGAATATCGCGGGTTACGGCATAATTCATGATGATTTGTTCCGAAAGATTAAAAGCAGGAATATCCACCGGCGATTTTTCAAAACCTATTTCCCGTAATTCCGGGAGTTTGAAAGCCTCTGTTTTTATAAACTTTTCAGCAAGCATTTCAGAAGGAAATGATTCAAAACTCTGTTTCGAAAGCGTTTGTTTCCATTTGCGGCTGTAAGGAGTAAAAACTGTGTAGGGAGAACCATCGTCTTTTACCACTTCGCTTTTTTCAAAAATCACCTGGTCTTTAAAAGTTTCAAATTTTACGCCTTTTGACTTCAGAAATCTGGCCACCTGATCATCGCGTTCTTTTGCATAAGGTTCGTAATCATGATTGGTAAAAACCATTTCAATCTGAAAATCAGGGATCAGCTTTTCAAACATTTTTACAGGATTTTCATTAAAAACAAACAGCGAACTGCCCTTTTTTTCGAGTTCATTCTTCAGATTCTGAATCTGCATATAAATAAATGAAACCCGTGCATCGGTTTTTGAAGTCAGTTTCCCCAGAATTTCTGTATCGAAAACAAAAACGGGTAAAACCGGCAATCCTGAGTTCAGGGCATAAAACAAACCGTGATTATCCTCCAGCCGCAGGTCGCGGCGAAACCAGAAAACAGCTATTTTTTTCATTCAAAACTGGCTACTGTTAACAGCCGCTGCTTTCGAAACCCTGATCGCATCGGCCACTGCTTTTGCAACAACATTGCCGGTCTCAGATTGTTTGAGTTTTGCTTTGATATTTTTTCGCTTTTCCCGATCTGGAAACATTCTTTTCAGCAAGCCCGACGTATTCAGCAACGACTCAAGATGAATCTCTTCCGGTGTTTTGGCAGCAGTACTAATTTTACTTTCAATGTCTGCGATCATTCCTGTAACTTTTATCCTGTTGGTCAGAAATACTTTATCCCATTTAAAAAACAGGAATTGTTTGTGTTCTATTCCTATTAACCGTTTCTCTTTCAGAGATACTTTAATAATTGACCGAAAATTTTTTCCCGACCACGACAAACGGTTCACCCAGCGCGACACACTGACCGGGTTCGAAAAACGGCTCATTCTCTGAATTGCCACTTGCTGCAAAGGATCAAGCCCTGTTGTGCTTTTAATCCTTACCTTCTTTTCTTCCAGTGCAATTTTTTCCGTTTCCAGCAAACTGAAAATTACTGCACCCGCCAATACATAATCCCGTTGCTGGTAGGCATCCGAAATAATTCCTCCTTTTTCAGGATGAATGGAAAAAAGATAGAGTTTCTCTGCCAGATTGAGTAATGTTTCCATTCTGATTGGTGTTGATTTTTGTTTACTTTACGATCCTTAAAAACCTGAGAAATTTACGAAAGAATCAGATCACCAAAAAATAAATCGCATGAAGAAAGGATTTGCAAGTGATAATAATTCAGGTGTTCGCCCTGATATACTGAAAGCCATGGAAGCCGTCAATTCAGGGCATTACACCGGATATGGAAACGACCCGTTTACCGAAAAAGCAATTTCAGTTTTTAAAGAAAAATTTGGGCACGAAACCGAAGTGTTCTTTGTTTTTAACGGAACTGGTGCCAACGTATTGGGACTTTCGTCGGTTACCCGCAGTTTTAATTCGATTATCTGTGCCGAAACTGCCCATATCCAGGAAGACGAGTGTGGCGCTCCTGAAAAATTTACCGGTTGCAAACTTTTGCCTATTGAAACAAAAAACGGAAAACTGACTCCGGAAATCATCAAACCACATCTGAAAGGTTTTGATTTTGAACACCACTCACAACCCAAAGTAATTTCGATTTCGCAGGTTACTGAAATGGGAACTGTTTACACGCCTTCAGAAATAAAGGCACTGGCAGAACTCGCCCACAAACATAACATGCTGCTGCACATGGACGGCGCCCGGATTGCCAATGCAGCAGTTTCGCTGAATCTTGATTTCAGGGAATTTACCAAAGACTGTGGGGTGGATATTCTCTCGTTTGGCGGCACCAAAAACGGGATGATGATGGGAGAAGCAGTCCTGTTTTTTAATCCTGAACTGGCAACTCAAACAAAATACCTGCGGAAACAAAGCATGCAGCTGTATTCAAAAATGCGGTTTGTGGGAGCCCAGTTGGTGGCATATTTCGAAAATGATTTATGGAAAGAAACAGCTTCGCACGCCAACAAAATGGCCAAAATGCTGGAAGCCGAAGTAAAACAGATCCCGGAAATTAAAATTACACAACCTGTTGAAGCGAATGGTATTTTTGCCATTGTCCCTCTAAAGATCATCAAACCACTCCAGGAGCAATTTTTCTTTTATATATGGAATGAGCAGAATTCGGAGGTACGCTGGATGACCTCTTTTGATACAACAGAAAACGAAATCCACGAGTTTGCGACATTGATTAAAAAACTGTTAGCTGAAAAATAAATTATCAAATTTGTGGATTGGAGTCTGATTTAAGAATTTTGGGATTTGAGATTTGGAATTTGAGATTTCCCTGTTATGAAACTTTTCAACTATTATCCCAGCAATCCCCGCAAGCTGGATTACAAACTTGAAAAACGGATCTTTTTTCACAGCCTGTTTTTTCCGGCATTGTTTGTGTTTTTATTCTGGATAGTTGAAATTGTTGAGCAAACACTTGGGTACAGTTTTGTGAAACTGGGGATTTTCCCCCTGAATCTGAAAGGACTACCGGGAATTCTGTTCTCCCCGTTTATTCATTCAGGCTTCAAACATCTGATTTCCAATTCGGTGCCATTTTTTATACTCATGTTTGCGCTCATTTATTATTACCGCCGGATTTCGTACCGGATATTTTTCTGGCTTTATATTCTTGCCGGAACTTTTGTGTGGTTTCTGGGTCGTGAAGCCTGGCACATTGGCGCCAGTGGTGTGGTTTATGCTTTGGCCGCTTTTCACCTGGTTAGCGGAATTATCAGAAATGACGTTCGCTTGCTCACACTTTCTGTAACGGTGGTTTTTCTGTATGGCGGACTTGTGTGGGGAATGCTCCCCATCGACCCCGAAATCTCGTGGGAAGGCCATTTATGGGGAGCGGTTTCGGGTGTAATTATGGCACTTGTTTACAGAAAATACATCATCCGGAGAGATAAATTTGACTGGGAAGACGAAGAAGAGGAAGATGAAAACGAAACTCCACCGGAAGCAACAGAAAATACACCAGACAACAATCAAAACGCTACCGGTGTTGTAAATTTTGATGTAGAAAAAAGAAACACAACTTTCTGAATAACAAAACTATATCAGAATAAAACTCCTATTTGAATTTTTATTTTAACACTTAGCGATAAATTTTGCCCATAATCACTCCGATGTTAAAAAAGTTCTAATTTTGCGGCCAAAATAAGAAGTTCATTATACATGATTAGCAGAAGGATTATCCGTACGAAGGTTTTACAAATATTGTATGCCTACTACGCTTCAGAAGAGCGCTCAATTAACAACAGCGAGAAAGAACTCTTTTTCTGTATCCATAAATCGTACGATCTTTATCATTACCTGATGTCGCTTTTGGTTGAAATTGCCGATTACGCCGAAAGCAGGATTGAAATCAAACGAAACAAGCACCAGCCCACCCCCGAGGAATTAAATCCGAATACAAAATTCATTGACAACCAATTAATCAAACAGTTGCGTGAAAACAGAGTATTGCGCGCTTACATCGAAAAACAGAAACTTTCGTGGGCTAATAATCCCGAATTGATCAAAGAATTGTACCTGATTATTCAGGAATCCGATTTTTATAAACAATATATGGAAACCAGCGGTCATTCTTATACCGAAGACCGCAAATTTGCCGAAAAGGTATTCAACAATGTTTTTCTTGTTTCAGAAGAGTTGTACCAGGTTCTTGAAGAACAGAGTATTTATTGGAATGATGATGTTGATTTTGTGATTTCGGTAATTATCAAAACGCTCAAGAAATTTACTGAAAACAGTTCGACATCTTTAGGTCTTATGCCGCTTTTTAAAGACGAAGATGACCGCGAATTTGCCAAAGACCTTTTCAGGAAAGCCATTATTAACCACGATGAATTGCAGGCACTTGTAAAATCGCACTCCAACAACTGGGACCTTGAGCGGATTGCCTTTATGGATATTCTGATTATGCAGCTTGCTATCACTGAGTTCCTTTATTTTCCGTCGATTCCGACAAAAGTAACGATGAACGAATACATCGAACTATCGAAGTTTTACAGCACCGAAAAAAGCCGGAATTTCATCAACGGAATTCTTGACAAAACTTTAAAAGACCTGAAAAAAGAGGACAAAGTGCAGAAAGCCGGACGAGGCTTGATTGGCGAATAATGAGAAATTACCTTTTGTTTTTTCTGATATTGGTTGTTTTTTCGTGTGGCCCCAAAAAGCCCGTTGGCCAACAGCCTGTAAGATCTGAAACGCTTTTACCCGCAGAAGCTTTGCAATTTGAAACCGAATCACACGATTTCGGAATTTTAAAAGCAGGTGAAAAAACTTCATTCAGTTTTGTTTTCACCAATTCAGGAGATCAGCCAATTCAAATAAAAAATGTAAACCCCGACTGTGGTTGTCTTTCAGTCAGGTTTGATAATAAACCTGTAAAACCAGGAGAAAAAGGCATGATTGAAGTAATTTTTGATTCGGCAGGCGAATTCGGGAGACAATTAAAAAACACAGAAATTGAATGGAACAGCAAAGAACTGAAACATTTAATTATTTTTGCCGAAGTTGAAAACGACCAATTGATTATTAATAATTAAAAACAAATAAAATGAATACTATTTTAATGATGCAGCCACAGGGACAGGAAGCAAATCCCTGGATGAGTATGTTACCGCTTTTATTGATTATCGTGGTTTTCTATTTCTTTATGATTCGTCCGCAGATGAAACGTCAGAAAGAAATCCGCAAATTTCGCGAAAGTCTTGCCAAAGGCGACAAAGTAGTAACCACCGGCGGAATTTATGGTAAAATTGTGGAAGTAAAAGAAACCACCATTATTCTTGAAGTAGCCAAAGATGTTAACATTGTAGTTGACAAAAACGGCATTATCAAAGACATGAGCGACGTTCAGCAACGTTAATCGAAACCATGCTGAAAGCAGAAAGGGTTGACCGTTTTAAAACAGTCAACCCTTTCTTTTGAAATATACTTTCTTCAGAAAACTTCCAATGCTATCTTTTAAAAGGTGTTCCCAATGGGAGGATTATTTTTCCGGCAAGATCGTTAAGAATAATGGCCGCCATCATATACCAGGCCATCAGGGCACAAAAAATCAGTTCGTACCCGGCAATTTTCATGAATGCAGGATTAACCATTAAACCCAATACCAACAGTACAAAACCTGTCAGCAGCAATCCGAAAGTAATTGCCATTGCTTTGTGTACGCGCAGCGATGCCACAAACATAATAACTGTATAAAGTGTCCAGGCAAGCATGTACAATCCCAGCTCGGTGTGGCTGGTCTCGTGTACTTTCAGCACATTCAGCACCCAGATTATCACCAGGCCAATCCAGAAACTGCCGTACGAAACAAAAGCGCTGTACCCAAAGTTATTGCCCAGTTTTTGCTCCTGAAATCCGGCAATTAATTGCGCCAATCCTCCAAAAATAATTCCCATTGCTATTACCGGTCCGAGACCTAAAATTCCGATGTTATGAAACTGCAACAACAATGTTGTCAATCCAAATCCTGCCAATCCCACCACCGCAGGATTTCCCATTTTCTTTTCCATAGTTGATTTTTAATTTTGCGCGCGCAAAGATAGAAGAACAGACAAGAGCACATTGATTTTGCTCATTCTGTTCTCAAATTATAGTATTGATTTTACATTTAACTTTTTAAGATGAAAATCAATCTGATTCTGCAAAAGTGAATTTTCTCTGAACCGGATTTTTCTTACACATTAAACCTGAAATGCATAATATCACCATCGTGAACCACGTAATCTTTTCCTTCGATGGCAATTTTACCGGCATTCCGGCAATGGCTTTCTGAGCCTAAAGAAACATAGTCGTTGTATTTAATCACTTCGGCACGAATAAAACCCCGTTCAAAATCGGAGTGAATAATTCCTGCTGCCTGCGGAGCTTTGGTTCCCTGCACAAAAGTCCACGCGCGTGATTCGTCAGCGCCGGTGGTAAAATAGGTTTTCAGATTCAGCAAATGATAGGCTGCTCTGATGAGTTTGTTCACACCGGGTTCGTCGAGCCCGAGTTCTTCGAGAAAAAGTTGTTTTTCTTCATAAGTTTCCAACTCAGCAATATCGGCTTCGGTTGCAGCAGCAATTACCAGCAATTCGGCCTGCTCATCCTTTACAGCTTCTTTTACGGCATCCACAAATTTGTTCCCGTTTTTAGCTGAAGCTTCATCAACGTTGCAAACATACAAAACCGGTTTATTGGTGAGCAGAAAAAAATCTTTCGCAGCTTTTGCATCTTCTTCGCCCAACTTCACTGTTCGGGCCGAAAATCCCTGTTCCAATGCATTTTTGTATTTTAAGGCAATCTCAAGCATTTTTTTGGCTTTCTGATCATTTCCAACCCGTGCCTGTTTTTCAAACTTATCAATCCGGCTTTCAATGGTTTCCAGGTCTTTTAATTGTAATTCAATATCAATTACTTCCTTGTCGCGTACCGGGTTTACCGAACCATCGACATGCGTAATGTTCTCATTCTCAAAACAACGCAAAACATGAATAATCGCATCGGTTTCGCGGATGTTGGCCAGAAACTGGTTGCCCAAACCTTCGCCCTTGCTGGCGCCTTTCACTAAACCGGCAATATCCACAATTTCGATTGTAGTGGGAATTACGCGTTTAGGATTGTCAATTTCAGCCAATTTTATTAACCTTTCATCAGGAACCGTTATTACCCCAACATTGGGTTCGATTGTACAAAACGGAAAATTTGCCGACTGGGCTTTGGCGCTTGATAAACAATTGAAAAGGGTTGATTTCCCAACATTCGGAAGACCAACTATACCACATTTTAAAGCCATTTTTCTCTATTATTAATTTTGCCGCAAAGGTAGTTTTTTTTCAGAGCATTCAGCTTCAGAAATATTTAGAGATGCCTGTTAAACTACCCGTTTGAATTTCTACTTTTGGAGTGAAATATCATGCAGTTTAAACCTTTCACAAATTATAAGGTCATATTGCGGGATTAAAAATCAGATGGAGAACGACGATCGCGGATTGCTTGAATTGCTGAAGCACGACCACACAAAAGGTCAGGCTTTTCAAATCCTGGTGAAAACATACCAGGAGCGGTTATACTGGCATATCCGCAAGATTGTGCTGAATCACGACGACGCAGACGATGTACTTCAGAATACATTTATGAAAGTGTGGCGAAATCTGGATAAATTCCGCGAAGAATCGAGTTTATACACCTGGCTTTACAGAATTGCCACCAACGAATCAATCACTTTTGTAAACTCTGTAAAAAAAAGAAGCCTTATTCCGATGAACGATACAACAGAATTTTTGCTTCAGAACATGGTTTCTGACGAGTTTTTTGAAGGAGATGAAATCCAGGTGCGTTTACAGGAAGCAATTCTGAAGCTGCCAGAAAAACAGCGGATTGTTTTTAACATGAAATATTTCGATGACATGAAATATGAAGACATGTCGGAAATACTCGAAACCTCGGTGGGAGCACTGAAAGCCTCGTTTCACCATGCAGTTAAAAAAATTGAAGATCATCTGAAAAACAAGGATTGACAATGCTGATTAAACCTTTTGATATTTAAAAAGTCAATTAATGCAACGATATGAATACAGAAATGAAAGATCTGGAAAAAATAGCGCCTGAATTGTCAAAATTAAATAATGAGACCCCTTTCAGGGTTCCCGAAGGATATTTTGACGATTTTGCTGCCCGGCTTCAAAGTAAAATTGAAGCTGAGCAGAATGTTGTTCCATCGAAGAAAAGCACAATCATCCGGTATCTGAAACCTGCGATCGGACTGGCTGCCGGTTTTGCGCTCATTTTCTCGCTTGCTTACTGGCCATTGAAAAGTCTCACTCCGAATCAGGTTGCAAAAAACAATACTATCGAGGTGGATATTAACGATCTGCTTTTTGCCAGTGCTGTTGAAGCGATTGACGTAAATTCGTTTTATGAATTACTTGAAAAACCATCAAATGCTGAGCAATTGAACCACGATGATATTGCTTCCTATGTAAAAAACAATGTTTCGGATTACGAAGTTTATTCAGCCGCTAACGGGAATTAATAATTTGTAATGATTATCTTGAAACTGGATTAAATTACACAAAATGAATAAGATAATAATGATAGTATTTGTCGGGATTTTAATTTTATCTGTGCACCAGGGTTCAGCACAAAATGAATCCCGTGAAGCCAGAATGGAAAAGTTCCGCACTGAAAAAATCGCCTTTATAACTGCAAAACTGGAACTCACAACCACGGAAGCCGAGAAATTCTGGCCGATTTACAACCAATTGGAAAAAGAGCGATGGGAAGCACAAAAATCGCGCAGAGATATGGAAGATAAGTTAAGGGAAGCCGAAGAATCGCTTTCAGAAAACGAAATCACAAAACTCACACGCGATTTTGCCGGCAGTATGCAAAAAGAAGGTGCTTTGATGGCAAGTTACAACGAAAAATTTCTCAAGGTTTTACCACCCAAAAAGGTTTTGAAACTTTATAAAGCGGAAAATGAGTTCAGAATGAGTATGATCCGCAAATACCGCGAAGCCGATAAAGACGACAGAGGTCCGAAATAACAATAAAAAAAGAGAGGTTTCAACCTCTCTTTTTTTATTGTTACAGCCCCTTGAACCAGTCCTGAAAATACCTCCCGATTACCGGTGTCTCTTTCATTTCACCATTGATAGCCCCAATAAGGCTTAGAATCCAGAAAATAAACGCGAGGATCCAACCTACGATGTTTACCAACGGAATAAAAGTTACCACAAGACTGAAAAGATAAATACCCAGCAATTGCCTGATGTAAAAACTGGTTATTTCGTCTTTCTGACTCGAATTGATAATTAAGGCAATCAGCCAGCCAACCCAGGTAATGTGCGCAACAATCGCTTTTGTTTTTCCATCCATAACTTTGAATTTTTAGCTCAATAAATGTACAAATTTTATGTTAGCTAAAGTTATGATTTGCACATAGAAATTTTATCCCTCTTTTCGGGGAATTTCATGCTATAAGCGGTATGACACCGAAATCAGTAGCCAGAAAAAAATAGTTTTGTTTTTATTCGATGTTACGCAACGAATGCCCCATTCTGTCGCGTTTTGTTTCAAGATATTTCAGATTGTAAGGATTCGGTTCCACTTCAAGCGGAATAACCTGCGTAACTTCCAGACCATAAGCTTCGAGCCCCACCCTTTTTACCGGATTGTTGGTAAGCAGTTTCATTTTTGTTACACCAAGATTTCTGAGAATCTGGGCACCAACTCCGTAATCCCTTTCATCGGCATTAAAACCCAGGTGCAGGTTTGCATCCACGGTATCCAATCCCTGGTCCTGCAATTTATAGGCGGCAATTTTATTAAAAAGACCAATTCCGCGACCTTCCTGCATCATATAAACAATCACGCCTTTCCCTTCTTTTTCAATCAATTTCATTGCTTTGTGCAACTGGTCGCCACATTCGCAACGCATCGAACCAAAAATGTCGCCGGTCATGCACGAGGAATGAACACGTGTCAAAATGGGTTCATCGTGTTCCCAGGTTCCTTTAATCAAAGCAAGGTGTTCAACTCCATTCGATTTTTGCTTAAAAGGTATAATATTGAAATCACCATAATTTGTTGGTAACAACACCTGTTCGCCACGTTCAATCAGGCTTTCGCTTTGTAAAAGATAAGCAATCAGGTCTTTGATGGAAACAAGTTTCAGGTCGAATTTTTTGGCTATTTCAACTAATTGTGGTAAGCGTGCCATTGTGCCATCGTCGTTCATAATTTCGACCAGAACACCCGATGGATATAAACCTGCCAAACGTGCCAGATCTACTGCCGCTTCGGTGTGGCCGCTCCGACGAAGAACACCCCTGTTTTTTGCTTTTAACGGGAAAATATGCCCCGGTCGGCCTAATTGCTCTGGTTTTGTTTGCGGATCTACCAGCATTTTTATGGTGATTGCCCTGTCGTTGGCCGAAATTCCGGTGGTAACTTCAGGATGGATTGCATCCACTGAAACGGTAAACTGCGTTTCGTGCGATGACGTGTTTTTGCCCACCATCAATTCGAGGTCAAGTTCTTTGCAACGCTTTTCGGTAATGGCAATGCAAATCAGTCCGCGACCGTGAATGGTCATAAAATTGATGATTTCGGAAGTGATTTTTTCAGAAGCAACAATAAAATCACCTTCATTTTCCCGGTCTTCATCGTCAACCACAATCACCAACTCGCCCTTTCTGATGGCCTCGATTGCTTCGGGAATTGTATTAAGAATTATTTCCGACATTTCGTAAATCGCTAATTGAGCCGCGAAATTACAATTTTATTCGACTTAAAAGTATGATTCAGCCCCACATCGGTGAAAGCATAAAATGGAAATAAAGTTCAGACCGAACGTTTTGATTTTTCCCAGGTTACCGATTGTTGTCCCTTAAAATAGCGAATCATTCCGCGAATGGCGTTAAAATTCACAAAAACAAAATAATAGGGAACAAAAAGAGCTTTAAAATGAAGGTTTTTGTTTTCGAAATACCAACCCACCAATGCCAGGAAATAGAGGAAAAGCTGCAAATAAAGGAAAAGCGTGTAAAATGAAGGTTGCAGCCAACTTTGGGTTTGCCACACTATTAAAATATTAATCATCAGAATCAGGAAAAGCGATAATGGAGCCAAAGTCCACCTCAGCACTTTATGCGAAAAGTACTGCCACGAGAGTACACCATATTTAAAGGGATTCAAAAGATTCTTCAACCTGATTACCGTTTGAACGCCCCCGGCTGCAATCCGAATTTTGCGTTTCTTCTCTTCAGCAAGGTTCAGCGAAGCAGCTTCTTCGGCATACGCCTCGGGAGAATAAGCAATTCTGTACCCTTTCGCAGCAATCCGTAACGAGATAATAAAATCGTCCAGCAAAGTATCGGGCTCAACTTCCTGGAACAGTTCTGTTCTGATTGCAAACAACTCACCCACTGCACCCACTGCCGAGTTTAGCTCAGCATCCAGCTTTTTCACCCACGATTCATATTTCCAGTAAATTCCTTCTCCGGCTCCGGCTGCAGCATCCGATTGCTTTTCAATAATTCGCTTTTCTCCGGCTACGCAACCCACTTTTTCGTCGGCAAAACAGGTTACGATTTCCCTGATCGAGCGGTTTCCAAGAATTGTATTTGTATCAGAAAAAATGATAATTTCCGATTTTACGAATTTTACACCCCGGTTCATGGCGTGCATTTTTCCCCGGCGTTCAGCAAGGTGATGAACCTCTACTTCGGGCCAGGCTTTCAGCAAATCGGGTGTTCCATCATCAGATCCATCGGTGACCCATAAAAACTGTATTTTATTTTTCGGATAATCAAGCGACAAAGAATTCTCCACTTTTTGCCGTACAAAATCCTTTTCGTTGTAGGCGGTTACAAAAAGACAAACGGTTGGCTCATAATTTTCCGGAGGGGAGAGTTTTTTATTTTTCTGAATGAGTCTTTTGAGTTTTACAATTCCGAAAAGTATCACAGCATAACCTGCATAGGCGTAAACAAGCAATGCCAGCAGAATCCAGAAAAGCAGTAATAAAATCATCCGATGTGTTTTTTATAAAATTCAATCAAAGCCCCGGCAGACGAGAGATTGTCAAATTTCTCGTGAATATACTCAATTGCATTTCTGCTGATTTTGTCGAACATTTCGCGATTTTCAACCAGTTCAGAAATTGAATCCACAAAACCTTTTGCATCTTCGGCAACAATAATATTGTACCCCGATGTGGTTGAAATTCCTTCGGTTCCGATAGCTGTCGTAACAATTGGTTTGCCAAGTGCCATGCCCTCAATAATTTTGATACGCATCCCGCTGCCCGAATGCAACGGAACAACCATGATCGATTTTGAGTTAATAAATTCGTATGCATCCTGAATTTCTCCCAGAAAAACCACATTGGGCAGGTTCATTTTTTTCTGAAACCAATCGGGAGCATTTCGTCCGGCGATAAAAAACTGCAGGTCGGGATATTTTTCGTGAATCGCAGGCCAGCATTTTTCCAGAAACCATATTAATCCTTCCTGGTTAGGCGCCCATTCAAGTGAGCCAATGTGAAACAGTGTGGGGTGAACCAGGTTTTTTGAGTTTGGCACCAGCACCGAAGAATCAATTCCGGTTTGCGAAACATGACGGGGTTTTATATTTCCTAAATTATCCAGAAGTGCACCATCCCGCTCAGTGATCGGTACCAGAAGATCGTATTTATTGAGCAATTCTAACTCGAACTGTTTTATACGGTTGGATAATATTTTCATATACCACTTTTCGAAACCCTCAGCCATTACCGCAGTCCGGCTCCAGATTTCATGTTCGATATTATGCGCTCTGTAAACCACTTTTGCCTTTGAGTATTTTCTGATCAGCGGTATGTACGGACATACATATAGTCCTTCAAGCTGAATAATGTCAAACTCGTTGGCCTGCAGAATTTTTTTCAATTCCCGTTCAAAAGTTCCTGAAATAAATCTGACTGCATTGTATGGTTTTCGCGAAAAAAGCAGATTCAGCAATGCACTGAAAGGCGAAATACGTGCCGGTACATCAACAAGCCTGAAATCTGCAAGTTCTCTTATTGATTCAGGGATTTCGCGTAATGTGATATGGTGTTTTACAGTATTCATGGCCACAAGCGTAACTTTGTGCCCTAAAAATGAAAATCCCCGCGTGAGGTTTATACACGCAATAGCGCCACCATCTTTTACCGGATAAGGAACTTTATTTGTTATCTGAAGTATATTCATCTCTTCGGTTAAACGAAGCTAAATTTTCTCTGATCTAACTAAGTATATTTAATTTTAAATCAGGTATCTAACTTCCTGTTTTTCTCTTTCCATTTTAACAAATTACGGGGCTTCAATTTATTAAATATTTTAACATAGGTTTCTGTTGACATAACGGCCGAGTCAGTTACCGCTTTATACGAAAGCCAGATTCCCACAGGTAAAAATACGAGGGTTGAAAACCACATTCCGGTAAACATTTGCCAGACGTCTTCACGGGCAGACTTTTCTCCTGTCATCGATACAATATAATAGGCAATAAATAAAAGAATTGACACCACAACCGGCATTCCCAATCCCCCTTTCCGGATAATCGCTCCCAGCGGGGCACCCACAAAAAAGAATATCAAAACGGCAATTGACAGTGTAAACTTCCGGTGCCGTTCCATTTCATATTTGTTGATTGTCCGTTTTCTTTCGGTTAATTGCCCCTGGTAAAGATTCAGGTTCTGGGTATTGTTCCTGGCCCTGTCAAGCGCTGCCATCGCAATTTCGGCCTTCACCCACTTGTCGAGCCCATTATA
>DAINOH010000040.1:0-40508 GCA_036735485.1 Draconibacterium sp.
ACCCGGAACAAAGGAAAGAGCTGCCTTAAAAGCAATGATTGAAGAACTGCGCTCAAAGGAAGTTGAACTCCCGATGTTTATCGGTGGAAAAGAAGTATTTACAGGGAATAGAGTTCGTATGTTTCCGCCGCATGATATTGCACATACATTGGGTTATTATCACCAGGGCGATGCATCTCATGTGAAAATGGCCATTGATGCTGCACTGGCAGCCAAAGCGAAGTGGGCAAATCTCTCGTGGCAACACAGAGCTTCTGTTTTCCTGAAAGCAGCCGATTTGCTTGCGGGCCCTTATCGTGCCAAAATCAATGCAGCCACCATGCTTGGCCAGTCGAAAAATGCATTCCAAGCTGAAATTGACGCCGCTTGTGAATTGGCCGATTTCTTCCGTTTCGGCGTTCAGGTGATGACTGAAATATACAGTATTCAACCTGAGTCGGCTCCCGGAATGTGGAATTACAATGAATACAGGCCACTGGAAGGTTTTATTTTTGCCCTTACTCCTTTTAATTTTACTTCTATTGCCGGTAACCTGCCTGCTGCCCCGGCCCTCATGGGCAACGTAGTGGTTTGGAAACCTTCGAAAACTGCCGTTTATTCAGCAGGTGTGATTATGGAGATTTTCCGTGAAGCCGGTTTGCCTGATGGCGTAATCAACCTGGTTTATGCTTCGGGACCAGCCACTGCCGACACAGTGCTGACTCATCCAAGTTTTGCAGGTATTCATTTTACCGGGTCAACAGGGGTTTTCAACAGCATCTGGAAAACAATCGGCGAAAATATTGCCAAATACAAATCGTACCCGCGTATTGTGGGCGAAACCGGTGGTAAGGATTTCATTTTTGCTGATAATACGGCTGATCCGCAAGCTTTGACAGTAGCCATGTTACGTGGCGCTTTTGAATACCAGGGACAAAAATGTTCAGCCGCCTCGAGAGTTTATATTCCGGCAAGTATCTGGCCCGAAGTAAGGGAAAGATTCGGACGTGAATTGGCTACCGTAAAAATGGGGCCACCCGAAGATTTTACCAACTTCTTTAATGCGGTTATTGATGAAGCTTCGTTCGACAAACTGAAAAGCTTTATCGATAAGGCACGTGAAGACAAAGATGCTGAAGTGATTTTTGGTGGAAAATGCGATAAATCGGTGGGCTATTTTATTGAACCAACCGTGATTCTGACTACCAATCCGAAATATGCCACCATGGAAGAAGAATTGTTTGGCCCGGTTCTTACAATTTATGTGTATGAAGACGATAAATTGGACGAAACACTTGATATTCTTGATACTACATCAATTTATGCTTTAACAGGTGCCGTAATTTCGCAGTGCCGTTACAACATCGAGAAAATTACAAAACGGCTTGAAAATGCGGCTGGTAATTTCTATATTAACGATAAACCAACCGGTGCTGTGGTGGGGCAACAACCTTTCGGTGGGGCACGTGCTTCGGGAACCAATGATAAAGCAGGTTCAATTTTCAACCTGTTGCGCTGGACTTCGATTCGCACCATCAAAGAAACTTTTGTTTCGCCGAAAAATTATACCTACCCGAATTTTCAACCTGACGTGGAATAAATAAACCATTCATTGTTTATAAATGGGGAGCCGAAATTTTCAGGCTCCCTTTTTTTTACCCTCCGGAAAACTTAGATTTGCAGTATCATGAAAAAGCTTCCGTCAATAAAGATTAATTTTAAAAGTCCGGCTTTTAAATTGTTCCGCAACAAATGGTTTGTGGCAACTGCACTTTTTCTTGTCTGGATCATTTTTATTGATGAAAACAGCATTGTTTCACACCAGCAGAATAAACAACGTTTGCGGGAATTAAAACAACAGGAAAGATATTACAGAAAACGGATTGAAATCGATCGCCAGAAATTGGAAGACCTGAAAGAGGGCGAAAATAAACTGGAGAAATTTGCCCGTGAACAATATTATATGGCCAGACCCGACGAAGAAGTATTCATTATAATCGACAATTAGTTAAAAATCTTTTTCCTGCAGTTTCTGTTTATTTTGTTTGCAAATCAGTAAAACAAATTTTTCTATCGAACTGTTATTTAAATAAAAGTAACATGAGAATTTCAACAAACAAGTATAAATAAACGCGGTTTTTATTAACTTGGCTGATGCAATGAAAGAAAACATCGACATATTTAAAATCAGGACCAATAATATTCCACCTAAAAAAGGAAGAGTATTAATTGCTGAACCTTTTTTATATGGCGATTATTTCAGCCGTTCGGTGGTGATTATGGTTGCTTACAGCAAGAAAGGCACTGTTGGTTTTATTCTGAACAAGAAAATTGATTTCTCAATACAGAAAGTTTTTCCCGAATTTCCCGATTTCGAAGCCAATGTTTATCTCGGAGGTCCGGTAGCGCCCGACTCCTTGTTTTTTATTCACAAATACGGTAACCTTTTACCCGGAAGTATTCATGTTTTGGGAAACATTTTCTGGGGTGGCGATTTTGATGTTCTGAAAACGCTGATTGCTGATAAACAGATAAAACCGGGTGATATTCATTTTTACCTTGGATATTCAGGATGGGATGCCGGACAACTGGAAGATGAATTGAAAGAAAACTCATGGCTGGTAACCGATATTGAAGAAGATTTAATTATGAAAGATGCCAACCAATTTTCGTGGAATGAGTTTGTCAGAAAAGCAGGAAACAGGTATTCTATTTGGGAAAACTTTCCGGAAAATCCGAATTTTAATTGAAAATCAGTTTTTTGATTATTATTGATATTCGTTGTCACATTTAGTGTGAAATAAAACTGATTTATTAACCGCGACAATTTTCAAACATCAAATACTATTTTTCGATGGCGTTGAATCAATGATTGTCAAATTTCGTATCAGCCAGAAGTAATTCAGAAAGGCGTGTGAAAAAAGTTATAATTTTGCCCACGCCTGAAAAAGGCAGAATTAGAATACCACCGTTATCTACGGAATTTTTTAACTAAAAAAATATTGTATGTCACTAAGAAGTAATGTTCTCGACCTTCGCAGAAGAAGAAAGGAAGTTCAGCAAGGGGGAGGAGAAAAAGCCATGGAAAAGCAGGCAAAAATGGGGAAACTCAATGCCCGTGAGCGTATTCTTGCCCTGTTGGACAAAAACTCGTTTCATGAATACGATTTATTTGTTGAGCACAGTGCCAAAGATTTCGGAATGGAATCGAAGGTATTGCATGGTGACGGGGTTATAATCGGAACCGGTACCATTAACGGAAAACCTGTTTGTATTTTTGCACAGGATTTTACTGTTGAAGGCGGATCGCTGGGAATGATGCATGCCCGTAAAATCACAAAAATTATGGACCACTCATTAAAAATGAGAGTTCCGCTTATCGGAATTAACGACTCAGGTGGTGCCCGTATTCAGGAGGGGGTTAATTCATTGGCCGGATATGGCGAAATCTTCTTCAGAAATACACTTGCTTCAGGTGTTATTCCTCAGATTTCTGTGATTCTCGGTCCCTGCGCCGGTGGAGCTGTTTATTCACCCGCTCTCACCGACTTTGTTTTTGTGGTTGAAAATATATCGAAAATGTTCATCACCGGACCAAGTGTTATTAAATCGGTTTTGGGTGAGGAAATTTCGATGGAAGAACTGGGTGGTGCCCGTGTGCACGCCGAAATAACCGGTAATGCACATTTTTATGCCAAAACAGAAATGGAATGTTTTGAACAAATTAAAACACTGATCAGCTATATTCCGCGCAGTAATCTTAAAAAAGCACAGTCATATCCACCAAAACTCCCGTTAAAAGGAATGAAGATTGAGGATATTGTACCTGTTGATCCGCGAATTCCCTATGATATGCGCGATCTGATTAAAACGCTGACCGATGGATCGGAATTCTTTGAAGTAATGGAACATTTTGCTCCGAATATCATTATCGGTTTTGGAAGAATTGACGGAGAAACCATTGGTTTTGTCGCCAACCAGCCCATGGTGCTTGCCGGAGTATTGGATTGCGACAGCTCTGACAAAGCAGCCCGTTTTATCCGCTATTGCGATGCTTTTAATATTCCGATTGTTACACTTGAAGACCTTCCGGGGTATTTGCCGGGTGTTGATCAGGAACACGCCGGTGTAATCCGTCACGGGGCAAAAATATTGTATGCATACAGCGAAGCAACTGTGCCGAAAGTAACCGTAATTATTCGTAAAGCTTATGGTGGTGGTTATATTGCCATGAACTCACGTCATTTACGCGCCGACTTTGTATTTGCCTGGCCAACTGCCGAAATTGCAGTAATGGGACCGGAAGGTGCTGCCAATATTATTTTCAGAAAGGAAATTGCAGAAGCTGAAAATCCGGATGAAATGCGCCAGCAGAAAATTAAGGAATACAAAGAGAAATTTGCCAATCCCTATGTGGCTGCTTCTCAGGGTTATATTGATGAGGTGATTGAACCAAAAGAAACCCGTTCAAGAATACTTCATGCTATGAAAGTTTCTGAAAATAAGAGTGTTGGAATTCCGAACAAAAAACATGGCATTCCTCCGTTTTAATAAATTTACAAAATTCAAAATCCATGTTTGAAGAAAAAGAATTCAGGGAATTGGTGATCCAGGGTGCGGTTTATAAAACAAAATACACCCGTAAATTCGAGGAACGTGATGTTTGGGAAACGCCCGACACTAACAAATTGTACTCGTTTATTCCGGGAACCATTATCGATATTTACATAAAACCAAAACAAAAGGTGAAAGAGGGAGAAACCCTTCTCCTGCTGGAAGCAATGAAAATGCAAAACCAGGTAAGAATGCCTTTTGATGGTGAAATTGTGAAAATCTATGTGCAAAAAGATGAAGTAATTCCTAACCGTCATCTGATGGTGGAAGTACGACCAAAGAAATAGGCTGAACTATCAGCAGATAATAAAACCGTGCAATTTGTTGTGCGGTTTTTTTTATTTTTTACCGTAGAAATTGTATTAAAAGCGCGTGAATTATTTTCGTTCATTAAAACTAAAAGAAGTAAGATTGATGCAGAATAAACGCACATTTGTTGCCATTAAGGTTGAACCTGAAAATGCTTTGACAGATTTGTTCAAAATCCTGAAAAGTAAACTGAGGGATGAAAAAATAAAGTGGGTGGAAGAAAACAACCTGCACCTGACACTCCGTTTTTTGGGAGAAACATCGCAAATTCAGTTTCAACAGGTTGATATGGTTTTAAGAAAACTGTCAGATGATTATAAACCTTTCAGTTTTGATTTGCAGGGAACAGGATTTTTTGGCAGAAAAACTCAGCCAAAGGTTTTGTTTATTTCAGTTTTGAACACAGAAATATTATCGCAGTTTGCTGATAATCTTGTAAAAAGCATTTCAGATTTTGGATTTCAGACCGATGAAAAACCGTTTGCGCCGCATCTTACACTCGGAAGAATCAAACAGATTCAAAACTGTTCGCAATTCGATGACCTTGTTCAGCAATATAAGAATGTACATTTTCAGCAGGTTCGGGTGAATGAAATTATTTTTTACGAAAGCATTCTTTTGCCAACCGGGCCGATATACAAACCATTGAGAATTTATAAATTAAACAAACAGGTATGATTGCAAAAACACCGCAGCCACCTTATTATGCAGTAATTTTCACTTCAGTTCTTAACGAAACTCATAAAGGTTACGATGAGATGGCGGATGAAATGGTAAAACTGGCAGAAACGCAGCCCGGATTTCTGGGTATTGAATCGGCACGCAGTGGCTTGGGAATTTCGGTTTCTTACTGGTCTGATGAAGCTTCGATAATAAGCTGGAAGGAACAATCGCGGCACCAACTGGCACAAAAGTACGGGCGTGAAAAATGGTATAAAAGTTTTATGACGAGGGTGGCAAAAGTGGAGCGTGATTATGGTTTCGGGAATACCTGAGAAAACTATTTTCCGTTTCCCCGAAAGCTGACCATGATTGTGTAAATCAGGATTTTAAAATCGACATAAAGCGAAATGTTTTTCAGGTACATCATGTCGTAAGGTAAGCGTTCAAGCATTTCATCGACATTTGATGCGTATCCGTAACGAACCTGCCCCCACGAAGTGATTCCGGGACGAAGTTTGTGAAGGTGAGTATAATGCGGTGCTTTTTTTATAATCTGGTCAATATAAAATTGTCTTTCGGGGCGTGGCCCAACGAGCGACATATCCCCGATAATCACATTGTAAAACTGGGGAATTTCGTCGAGATGTGTTTTTCGGATAAACTTTCCGATTTTTGTGATTCTGCTGTCGTTTTCCGACGAAAGTGCCGGTGTACCATTTTCTGCACCAGCATACATACTGCGCAGTTTGTAAATATTGAAAGGTTTTCCGAAACGTCCGATTCTTTCCTGTTTGTACAAAACCGGTCCTTTCGAGGAAATTTTTATAATAGCAGCCAGAACTAAGAAAACGGGCAGGAAAATTATACTGGCGATCAATGAAAAAGTAACATCAATCAGTCGTTTTGTGTTTTCCTGCCAGGCCGGCATCAATCCATTTGAAATTTTTATCAGCGGAATTCCGTAAATAACGTTCGACTTAACAGTGCCTGATAAAAAGTCAAACAAATCGGGAATACCCCAGATAGTAACCTGACGGTTTTCAATAATAGTAAGTATTTCGCTAAGTCTTTTATGCTCAATGGTTTCTATTGCAATAATTACTTCTTCGATGTTGTATTTTTTGATGATTTCAATCAGTTCATCAAACTTGCCCAATTTTGGCAGATATTTTTCCAGAAGGCTGTCGTTGTTGTTCTCGAGGCCTACAAACCCGATGAATTTATTGCCCGCGGGCAAAATCTGGTTGTTCATTTCGTTGTAAACATTGAGTGCCCGCTCGTTGCTCCCGATAATTAACGTGTTAAACCCAATTTTCCGCTGATGAATTTTGTGAATGGTTTGTGTGGTGATTATCAGCCTGAATATATACGTCAAACTAAAATGTAAACCAAAAAGCGTGAAAAAAAGCTCGTAGTAATTTTTATAATTATTGATAAAGTCATCCAGAATCAAGGTGAAAAATATAACCACAACACCAGCCAGCGAGGTACTGAATGTTTGCCACAATTCAATTAGCCGGGAGCGGCGATAAATATTTTTGTAAAAACCGGTAATATAATAAATGGTTATCCAGAAAATGGGAATCAGAAAAAGTCCGATAAAAAAACGGTTGTTAAATTCAATGGGTATATCAATACCAAAACGCTGGGGTTCAATAATGGCTTTCCGGTATATAAAGAATACAACCCAACTGATTGCCGCGGCTAAAATATCAAAAATCAAATATTTGGCTACCTGCCAGGGTTTATTCATTCTTTCTTCCCAAGTTAAGTTTAGTGTAAACGTACAGAACGTTTTCACATTAACGGATTTCAATAAAAAATATTGCGGCAAAAGTATGTTTTCTTGCTTTTTATTCGGCAAAAAACTGTGCAATCTTTTTATTGATTTTTTGAGAAAGATACATGGCAATTAAATAATCTTCAAGTGTGCTTTTGCGTTTGCTTTTTCCATGAATTGTATCCACGAAACTGTCAATTTCGTTACCCGGATTAAACTCGGTAAGATCAATTGGCTGGTTGTTACACATATAGTTGTTTCGTGTAAAATTCAGCGTTATAAATTTATTCTTCGAATATATCCGCATTTTCAATTCTTCGAGTGATTCGAGTGAACCGAAGCTGAGATTAACAACCGAAGCATCACCAAATTCAAGCCGAACGTTGGTGAAATCAGACTTATTCGGACTCGAATTAAATGTGACGGCACTCACTTTTTTAGGGCTGATTCCGGTTGTATCCAATAACATCAGGATTATCGGGTAAAGCATGTTTTCATTTGAACTTGTATTCTCAAAATCAAGAATGTCGATAAAAACCGGCGATGAAATATTGTTGTTCAGCCATTGAATGGCCGGTGAAAAATAGTATGGATTCGATACCTGGATAACAGAACCCGATTCGTTTGCCAGTTTAACAATCTGGGTGCATTCATCAATCGTCATGTTCAGATAACCTGCCGTGAAAACATGTTTTGATTTGCGTACAATATCAGTTAGAAGTTTAAACGGCATCAGCGATGTATTGTCAATAATCAGTACATCTGAACGTTCTATCAGTTCAACCTTGTTGTATTCGGGTATCGAAAAATGAAAGCCGTCAAGCTGTGTGCTTGTTCCTACCGAAGATTTGCCAATTACATTAATATTTTTGTTTTCCCTGAATTTCTTTACAAAAGGTTCAAGAATTTCTGTATTCCCGATTAATCCGACATTTAACATAGCGATACAATTTTAGTTGAATAGTCAAATATAGAAAAGAGCTTCAACCTCAATTTTTAAACGGTGGTGAACTTATCAACGCCTTATGTTGATAGCTTGTTTTTTCTATTATATATTTCTGGTTTTGTTTCTGAAATCAGGTTGAATTGACTTTGCTTTTTGCAGTCACTGAAAAATGTGAATGGATTGAAGTTAAATTTGACCGGTAATTTTTAAAATTTAATTTTGCGGCATAATTTAAACGAATGGGAATAAATGACACTGCCCGTCACCAGGGGATGAGGAAAAAGCTGGTGGAAGCTTTGAAAATAAAGGGAATCAGGAATCCGGAAGTTCTCAGTGCAATCGGAAAAGTTCCGCGTCACCTCTTTATGGAAAGTACATTTATTCAATTCGCATACAAAGATCAGGCTTTTCCAATTGGAGCGGGTCAAACCATATCACAGCCTTATACCGTTGCCTTTCAAACCCAGCTATTACAGGTCGAAAAAGGAGATAAAATACTTGAAGTGGGAACCGGCTCGGGTTACCAGGCTGCCGTTTTGCTCGAAATGGGAGCGCGTGTTTTTACCATCGAACGCCAAAAAGAACTTTATAACCGGGTACACAAATTTTTACCTGAAATTGGTTACAATCCGGCCTGTTTTTTTGGCGATGGTTACAAAGGCTTGCCAGGGTTTGCTCCTTTCGATAAAATAATAGTTACAGCCGGAGCTCCCGAAATCCCTGAAGGTTTAATCAGTCAGCTTGTGATTGGCGGTTTTATGGTAATTCCGGTAGGAAACGATCAGCGCCAGGAAATGAAGCTGGTGACCCGAATCAGCGAAAATGATTATAAAACCGAAAACCACGGCGACTTTATTTTTGTTCCTCTTTTAAAAGGTACTGTAAATTTCTGAAAATGATAAAGATTGAAAAATTCGTGGTCAATCCGCTGGGCGAAAACAGTTACGTGGCTTACGACGAAACGGGCGAGTGTATTTTTATTGATCCTGGTTTTTATTACGATGAAGAATTAGACGAAATAAAGGAATTTGTTAGGAGCAACAATCTGAAACCTGTTGCAATTGTGAATACGCATTGTCATTTCGATCATATTATGGGTGTGGAGTGGCTCAGAAAAGAATACGGAATTCCATTTTTTGCCCATGAAAAAGATGCATTCTGGATTGAAAAAGCAGTAGAACAGGGGCGGATGTTTGGTTTTGAAATGAACTCAGTTTCGCCAATCGATAGTTTTCTGACTGAACAGAAAAATTATACTTTCGGAAACTCAGTTTTCGAAGTTATTCATGTTCCGGGTCATTCTCCTGGGCATGTATGTCTTTATAACAAAGAATCAGATACTCTTCTGGCTGGCGATGTACTCTTTTATGGGAGCATCGGACGAACGGATCTTCCGGGTGGAAATTACCAGGACCTGATTTCCAATATAAAAAGCAAACTGTTTAATTTGCCTGATAATACAGTGGTTTACAGCGGACATGGCCCTGAAACAAATTTGGGTTTTGAAAAAAGCACAAACCCGTTTTTAACCTGAATTCTAATACAATTGATGAATTTCAATATGAACTTGTTGAAAGTCATTTTTTACGATAAGGCACATTTTTAACATTGCATAAAAAATAATCAGAATATTATGGCTCACGATCGTTTTGTTAACCGGCACCTGGGTCCGAGAGACCAGGAAATTCAGGAAATGCTTGAATTTATTGGTGTTTCTTCAGTCGATGAATTGATTAGTCAGACAGTTCCTGAAAATATCAGGTTGAAAGAACCTCTGAAATTGAAAGAGGGGCTTACAGAACGTCAGTACTATCGCGAAATTTTACGGCTCGCTTCAAAAAACAAAGTGTTCAATACTTATATCGGCATGGGGTATTACGATACCATCACTCCGGCAGTGATTTTGCGTAACGTACTCGAAAACCCGGCATGGTACACTTCCTACACGCCTTACCAGGCAGAAATCTCGCAGGGACGACTGGAAGCCTTGCTGAATTATCAAACCATGGTTTGCGAACTGACAGGAATGGAAATCGCCAATGCTTCACTTTTGGATGAGGCAACGGCAGCCGGCGAAGCCATGATTATGATGATGAATCTGCGTTCGCGCCAGATGGTGAAGAACAACGTAAATGTTTTGCTGGTTGACGAGAAAATGTGGCCACAAACCCATGATGTTCTCATTACCAGAGCGCAACCTCTGGGCGTTGAATTGCGGATTCTGCCCAAAGACAAGTTCGAATTTACACGCGATGTTTTTGGTGCAATGGTGCAATATCCGAATTCAGATGGCGAAATAACCGATTATAAAAAGCTGGTGGAACAGGCTCATGAAAAGGAAGTAAAAGTGGCGGTGGCAACCGATCTTTTGTCGCTGGCGATTCTTGTTCCACCCGGAGAATGGGGGGCCGATATTGTTTTTGGTAACAGCCAGCGTTTTGGTGTCCCGATGGGGTACGGAGGTCCGCATGCGGCTTTCTTTGCAGCCCGTGATGAATTCAAACGTTCGATGCCCGGAAGGATTATCGGAATCACCAAAGATATTCATGGAAACCGTGCACTTCGAATGGCGCTGCAAACCCGCGAACAACATATCAAACGCGAAAAAGCCACATCCAATATTTGTACAGCACAGGCATTGCTCGCCAACATGGCCGGATTCTTTGGCGTTTACCACGGTCCTGAAGGAATAAAAACCATTGCCACCAGAATTCACAGTATTGCAGCATTCTTGTCGGCAGAAATTGAGAAACTTGGTTACAAACAGTTGAATAAAAACTATTTCGATACAATCAGGATTGAACTGCCCAAGCATGTGAAACGCGAGGATATTGAATGGCTTTCACTCGAACTGGAAATGAATTTCAGGTATTTCGAAAATGGCGAGGTGGGCATCAGTATCGATGAAACCACCAATACCGAGGACATGGGTTGGATACTGGAAGTTTTTGCAAAAGCAGCCAACAAACAATATCAGGTTGTCCAGGAATATCCGTCAGATGCAGCTATTTCGCCTGAATTTGCGCGTACTTCAGAATTTATGCAGCAGGAAGTTTTCAATAGTTACCGGTCGGAAACGGAAATGGTTCGTTACATCAAAAAGCTTGAACTGAAAGATATTTCGCTAACTCATTCCATGATTTCACTTGGATCATGCACCATGAAACTGAATGCTGCCACAGAAATGTTGCCGCTCAGTTGGATTGAATTTAGTGGCATTCACCCGTTTGTTCCGAAAAACCAGGCGCGTGGTTACCACGAAATGATGGAAGAATTGCGACGTGACCTGGCTGAAATAACCGGAATGGCAGATGTCAGCCTGATGCCCAATTCGGGTGCTGCAGGTGAATATGCAGGTTTAATGGTCATTCGCGAGTATCATTTGAGAAGAGGTGATAACCAGCGCGATGTGGTGCTGATTCCTTCGTCGGCACACGGAACCAATCCGGCCAGTGCTGTTTCCGCAGGTTTAAATGTGGTGGTGGTTGAATGCGATGAAAAAGGAAATATCAGTGTGGCTGATGTTCGGAAAAAAGCGGAAGAATACAAAGATCGTCTCGCTGCATTTATGGTTACTTACCCGTCAACTCACGGGGTTTTTGAGTCGGCAATCATCGAAATGTGTGACATTATTCACCAATACGGTGGTCAGGTTTATATGGATGGCGCCAACATGAATGCTCAGGTTGGACTTACCAATCCACGCAATATCGGAGCCGATGTTTGTCATCTCAACCTGCACAAAACCTTTGCTATTCCGCATGGTGGTGGTGGCCCGGGTGTTGGCCCGATTGCTGTGGCACAACACCTGATTGAATTTTTACCCTCTCACCCTGTGATGAATAACGGACACATCGGAATCAATGCGGTTTCGGCAGCTCCGTGGGGAAGTGCTTCGGTTTTACCAATTACTTATGGTTATATAAAAATGATGGGTGGATCGGGTTTAACCGAAGCTACTAAAATCGCCATCCTGAATGCCAATTATATTGCAAAAGCACTGGGTGAGAATTACGGAATTCTTTATGCAGGAGAAAATGGAAGAGTGGCGCACGAATTAATTCTTGAATGTCGTCATCTGAAAGCTGCATCGGGAATTACCGAGGAAGATATTGCCAAACGCCTGATGGATTATGGTTTTCATGCACCAACATTGTCGTTTCCTGTACACGGGACTTTAATGATTGAACCAACTGAAAGCGAATCGAAACAGGAGTTAGACCGATTTATTGATGCGTTGAATTCGATTTATAATGAAATTAAAGAAGTGGAAAACGGAGAGGCAGATAAATTGGATAATGTATTGAAAAATGCTCCGCACACTGCCGAAGTGGTGGTTTCTGATAACTGGAAATACAGCTACCCGCGTGAGAAAGCTGCCTATCCGCTGCCATGGATTCGTGAAAAAAAGTATTGGGTGCCGGTTGGCAGGGTTGATAATGCTTGGGGCGACCGCAACCTGATTTGTATCTGTGGATCGCCGGAAGAGTACGCATCATTTACCAACGAAAAATAAGATGGTTGTTTTTCCGAACGCCAAAATAAATATCGGGCTGAATGTGGTTTCGAAACGCCCTGACGGGTATCACAATCTCGAAACCATATTCTACCCGGTATCGTTGTGCGATGCACTCGAAATGGTGGAATCGGATGAAACAAAGCTGACAACTTCGGGGATTGAAATTGACGGACCACCAGATAAAAACCTGATTTTAAAAGCTTATTACCTGCTTCAGCAACAATTTAATCTTCCGGCTGTACATTTTCATTTACACAAGGTAATTCCTTTTGGTGCCGGACTTGGAGGAGGTTCTTCCGACGCCGCTTTTACACTTAAAATGCTGAATGATTACTTCGAATTGAAATTATCAGCTTCTCAGCTTGAAGGTTTTGCCTCACAAATAGGCGCCGACTGTCCGTTTTTTATCCAAAACAAACCTGTTTTTGCCACCGGTATTGGCAACGAGTTTCATGAGATTGAGCTCGATCTTTCAGAATACCATATTGTTATCCTCAAACCTGAATTTTCTGTGGGGACTGCCGAAGCCTATAAAAATGTAATACCCCGGAAACCGAAATTCAACCTGCCGGAAATTACAAGAACCGCAATTTGTGACTGGAAATACCTGGTGGTAAACGATTTTGCGGCCAGTGTTATCCCAAAATATCCTCAAATTGGAAGTTTAATTCAATTACTATATGATTCAGGAGCATCATTTGCTTCCATGTCAGGCAGCGGTTCTGCTGTTTATGGAATTTTCCGCAATTCACCGGTGATTGATCCTGATAAAATACCTTCTGGTATTTTTATTTACCGGTAAAATCTTAAGCTTCGCCGGTGTTAAGGTTTCATTAACAAGATTTTCGTATTTTTTAAGCAAAACTCGTGTAACCTTTGTGCCTGTTAACAGTCTATTATGACGTAAACAGAAACAAAAACAGAAACAGTTTAGAACAGAAAATATGAAAACAACGATGAAACAATTAACAGCAGTATCATTTGTAGCATTGATTTTATTAGTGAGCAATGTGAGCGCTGAAGGAACGCAGGCAAAAGCCTCAGGCTATGTAAACAATGAATCTTCTCTCCAGATTGAGAATTGGATGATTAATTCAGATACCTGGAATGTTAAAACAAGCACAATCGATTTTGTTGACCAGTCAGATTCTCCGCTTGAATTAGAAAACTGGATGATGGCAAACTGGGAAATGCAAAGCATGTTGGCAGTTCAGGATGAACCGGCACTGGAAGTAGAAAACTGGATGACTTCAGCCGACGTTTGGAATGCTATCGATTATTCAGCAGAAAACGAAACTGCATTGAATATTGAAAACTGGATGATGGAAAACAAAGCATGGAATAATTAGTTCAGAATAACGCGATTAGTTAAGTTTAGTTTAGTTCGATTTTTGAAGGGTTGTAGTTTTTACAGCCCTTTTTTTATTTTCAATATTAGGGTAAAAACGTATTTAACTTTATTTTTGATTGCAGATAACTGTCGAAATTGAATAAAATTAAAAATATCAGCCTTTTCTGTTTGTTTGCAATTTATGCAAACCTGGCGATTTCGCAGGATGTATCGTTTTCTCAGTTTTATGCCAACCCGATGTATTTGAATCCTGCCTTTGCCGGATCAGCCGGAATCCCGCGGGTCGGGCTGCAATATCGCAATCAGTGGGGAGGTTTCGAAAATGCTTTCGCCACCTACACCGCTTCTTTCGATATTCCAGTTGAAAAGCTTCAGGGTGGAATTGGTGGATATTTGCTGAATGATGTTCAGGCTGAAGGGATTCTGAAATCCATGCAGTTTAACCTTTCTTATGCAGTTTTCCTGAGAGTTTCAGAGAAATTCATGTTAAACGGTGCGGTTCAGGCTGGTTATTTTCAGAATTCTTTAAATACCTCAAGACTGATTTTTTCCGATAACCTTGATCCGTACAACGGTAATCACGGAACTTCAGGAGAACTGGCAACGCTGACAGATCCAAATCACCAGTTTTTTGATTTTTCAACTGGATTGATGATGTACAGCGAACGCCTGTTTTTCGGGCTTGCAGCCCACCATCTTACTGAACCCAACCAGTCATTTTACCAGGGAAGCGATAATGTTGCACCCCTGGAAAGAAAATTTACCGCACATTTCGGGGCCAAACTTCCTGTTTATCTGTATGGTCACAATCGCAAAAAATTCGATATTTCACCGCAGGTTATTACACAGATACAAGGTGTTTATCAGCAATTCAATTACGGTTTGTTCGCCACAAAACGGGGATTGATTGCGGGTTCGTGGTTCAGGCAGAATTTTGGATTCCGATATGATGCTATGATTCTTGTTGCCGGTTTTCTGAAACGGAGCTGGCAGTTTTATTATAGTTATGATTTTACAGTTTCGGGTTTACGCGGATATGCGGGAAATACGCACGAAGTTTCACTTACTTTTCTGTTGAATAAACCTGAGAGGAATAAAATTCTGCCATTTTTTAACCAGTACGAAGAAGAATTTGGCATCCGGTAATATTTACTAGTAATACCCCGATTCTATTCGCCTGACCACTTCTTCCAGCATTCTGTCATCACCCGTCGGGTCGTACCCATCTTTCAGGTTGTTTTTAAAAAGCCGCGCAATTCCCTGCCAGAAAACAGCACTGAAATCGCCCCTGAAATTTTCAATAATACTGTACGGAGTGCGGTTTGTTTCCCTGTTTATCAGTTTCAGCAATATTTTTCCATCTGAAATCGACCATTTTTTCAGTTCTTCTTTGTGTTTATCGAGTAGTTGTTTTTCCAGATTTTTCATCATCCGCTTCCGCTCTTTATCGCTGCTCAGCGAATAATAAACAGGTTCGTAGGCATCGAGCAAAATACGTGCTTCAACTGCCACCGGATATACTTTTTTTACCTTGGCAACATACCGCGAGTAATTCTGTTGTTGGCGTTTGTTTTTAAACTTCCGTTCCGGATAAACCCAGATATCATTCACCTTGATATAGATGGTTGTATCTCCGTCTTTAATCAATGCCGGGTATTTGGCGTAATGAAGGTTTTCCTGCGAAAAAGCCAGGAATCCTGTAAAAACCAGAAATGTTAATATGTAAAATGTCTTTTTCAAACCTGTTTTCTAAACGCTGTAAAATTAGAACGAAAATTTCATAACTCAATTACGGCTCCTGCAAAGTTTATATCTTTGAAACCTGTTAAAAAATACTAATATATGAAAACCTGTATCGATTCGGAATTTGGAAAACTTGAAGGAGTGATTATTCACAAACCCGGTTCGGAAGTTGAAAATATGACACCCGAAAATGCCGAACGTGCCTTGTACAGCGACATTCTGAACCTTTCGGTGGCATCACGCGAATTCGCCCAGTTGGAAGGGGTACTGAATAAGGTGACTTCGGTTTTTTATGTGAAAGATTTATTGACAGAAGTACTTAAAATTGAACAGGTAAAAGCGAACCTGATTAACGAAATCTGTATTAACGAGGGAAACACTTTTATTCCATCAAAATTGACGGGTTTTAATGCTGAAAATCTTGCCGATCTGCTGATTGAAGGTGTTGCACTCGAAAGAAATAACCTTACCAACTATCTGAGCAACGAAAGATTTTTACTGCGGCCATTGCACAACCTCTTTTTTACCCGCGATTCGGCGATGGGGATGAACGACAAAATGATGATCGGGAAAATGGCAAACAAAGTGCGCGAACGTGAATCGATAATTATGGATGCCATTTTTAATTCTCACCCGCTTTTTGAAACCCAGGTTGTAAATGCATCGAAACCTGCTGAAGGAATTGTATTTAATCCGGCCTCCACTATTGAAGGTGGTGATTTTCAGGTGGCCCGCGAAAATATTTTTGTAATCGGTACCGGTTTGAGGACCAGTACACAGGGAATTGATTTTATTATTGAAAACCTGAAACTTACTAAGCCAGAACCACAACATATTATTGTTCAGGAACTGCCTTCATCCCCAGAGTCTTTTATTCATCTCGATATGGTTTTTACGTTTCTCGATGTTGATTCGTGCATGGTTTACGAACCGGTAATCACCAAATTTAACAGGTTAAGAACCATTCATATTCACATCGAAAATCACAAGGTTGTGAAAATTGAAGAGAAGCCTGATATTCTTACAGCCTTGAAAAAGCTGGGAGTTGATATGAAACCGGTGGCTTGCGGAAGCCGCTCGGATTTGTGGGTTCAGGAACGCGAACAATGGCACAGCGGCGCTAATTTTTTTGCATTTGCTCCCGGGAAAGTAATTGGTTACGAACGAAATACGCATACAATCGACGAATTAAACAAAAATGGTTTTGAAGTACTGAAAGCCGCCGATATTATAGAAGGAAAAGCAAATGTGGATGATTACAAACGCTGTGTGGTTTTAATTGCCGGCTCAGAACTGGCCCGTGGTGGAGGTGGAGCACGTTGTATGACAATGCCTTTCAGAAGAAGTCCGGTTAATTATTAATTTGTTTATCCTTAACGAAAAATGCGAAAACTTAAAAACCCGGAACTGAACAGGTTGTCGGCCGAAGAATATAAAAAATCTGAAAAGCTTCCGCTGGTGGTGGTGCTCGATAATATCAGAAGTTGCAACAATATCGGTTCATTTTTCCGCACTTCCGATGCTTTGCTGGTACAAAAGATTTATTTGTGTGGGATAACCGCCACACCTCCCAACGCCGAAATTCATAAAACCGCACTCGACGCCGAAAAAACTGTTGAATGGGAATACTTTGCAGAAACAGAGGAGGCCGTGCGCAATCTTCAGACTGAAGGATTTAAAGTATTCGCCATTGAACAGGTTGAAAACAGCATCAAATTGCCTGATTTTACACCTTTACAGAATGAAAAACTGGCTGTTGTTTTTGGAAACGAAGTGAAAGGTGTTCAGCAAAAAGTGGTGAATATTTGCAATGGAAGCATCGAAATCCCACAATTTGGAACCAAGCACTCGTTTAATGTTTCGGTGAGCGCTGGAATTGTTCTCTGGGACATTTCACAGAAATTGAGAAAGGTGGCCGGTTAATTTTCCGGTGATTTTTTGCTGAACCAACAAAGTATTGCTGCGTAAACTGATTTGTTGTAATTTAAAGGCCGGATTCGTTGACTGACAAATAAATAAAACCATGCCCGAAGAACTGCTGCAATTTATCTGGGAAAATCGTCTTTTTGAAACTGAAAATCTTTTTACAACTGGTGGCCTGCCAGTTGAAATTATTGATACTGGAAGGCGAAACAGCAATGCCGGTCCCGATTTTTTCAATGCCCGTATAAAAATTGATGATACAATTTGGGTCGGAAATGTTGAGGTTCACCGAACTTCCGGTGATTGGAACCGCCACAATCATCAAAACGACGCCGCTTACAACAATGTAATTCTGCACGTTGTAGGTTCGGCCGATTCTGCTGTTTTCAGACAAAATGGTGAGGAAATACCTGAACTGGTATTGAAATTTCCGGATTATCTGATTGAAAATTATCAAACGCTGATAACGTCAAAAAGCTGGATTCCGTGCAGCGAAAAATTTCATAAAATCGATCCGTTTGTGTTGCAAATGGGTTTCAACCGGCTGATGATTGAACGGCTGGAAGATAAAACCACTGAAATTCTTACGCGACTGAAACAAAATAACAACGACTGGAACGAAACTTTTTACCAGGAGCTGGCGCGCTCGTTTGGGTTTAAAGTGAATTCACTTCCTTTTGAAATGCTCGCCAAATCTCTGCCGCTCAATATTCTGGCCAAACACAAAAACAGTCTTTTTCAAACCGAAGCTTTGCTTTTTGGAAGTTCAGGTTTATTAAATGAACAGTTGCTGGGCGACGATTATTTTCTGGCGCTTCGAAATGAATATTCATTTCTGTACAAAAAATATAACCTGAAACCCATAGAAAGTCACCTCTGGAAATTTTTGCGATTGAGACCGGTGAATTTTCCCACCATCCGGATTTCGCAATTTGCGGCGCTTGTCTGCCAGTCAAAATCTTTATTTTCGAAAATAACTGAAACACCCGATCTGGAAGGATTGCAAACGCTGTTTAAAGTGAAAGCGTCCGATTACTGGAATGCACATTTTAATTTCAATAAACATTCAAAACAAATTGTTTCGAAAGAAATCGGAATTGATTCGGTTAATATTTTAATAATCAATGTGGTGGTTCCTTTTTTGTTTGTTTATGGCGAAATTCAGGGGAAAGAATACCTGAAAAACCGCTCGCTTGAATTTTTGGAGAAACTGCCGGCAGAGAATAATTCTGTTATTGAAAAATGGGAAAAATTGGGTGTTGTTGCCCGTTCTGCTTTCGAAAGCCAGGCTTTGTTGCAGCTAAAAAACAGGTATTGCGAAAACAAAAAATGTTTAAATTGCCACATCGGTGTAAAACTGGTAAAAGCAACGGGAGCTAACCAATGAACCAGCAACAGTACAATAAATTCTACAAGGTTTCAAGTCTGACCATTAAAATTGGCCTGGCTCTTATTTTGCTGCTTGTTGCAGCGGGTACAATTGGTTATCGTTTAATTGAAGGCTGGGAATGGATTGATTGTCTTTACATGACAATCATTACCATGACAACTGTCGGATTCAGGGAAGTGGCCCCGCTTTCGGCACAGGGCAAGATTTTTACGATGTTACTTATTGTCACCAGCATTAGTGTTCTGGTTTATGTTACCATGAATCTGGCCCGGTTTGTACTCGATGGTGAATTGTCAAATTACATAAAAACATACAGGGTGGACAAGAAAATTGCAAAACTGAAAAACCATGTAATCATTGTTGGTTATGGCCGGAATGGTGAACAGGCAGCTATTGAACTGGCCGAAAACAAGGTGGATTTTGTGGTGGTGGATAAGCGCGACAATGTGATTTCGAGGGTTCGTGAAAACCCTGAATTGCTTTATATTAAAGGCGATGCAACGCACGAGGAGGTGCTGGAACAGGCAAAAATTCATGACGCTCGGGCTTTGATTGTAACCACTCCCGAGGATGCCGACAACGTTTTTGTTGTATTAACTGCCCGGAGTATGAATCCGGGTTTAACAGTAATCAGCCGGGCTTCTGAAATGGAATCGCTGATGAAACTGAAACGGGCCGGCGCTTCGAATGTAATAATGCCCGAAAGAATTGGCGGACAGCGCATGGCAAAGCTTGTTCATCAACCCGATGTTGTAGAGTTTCTGGAATACATTCTTTTGCAGAAAACACAGGATGTTTTTCTGGAGGAAATGTCATGCAAAAAACTGGCACAACAGTGGGTCGGAAAATCAATTTCTGAAATGAAAGTGAGGGAACTTACCGGTGCTAACATCGTTGGAATAAAAACCGGGGGAGCACGATACATTTTTAATCCTGATCCGCAAATGATATTGTCGCGGAACGACCAGCTTTTTGTGCTGGGTAACCGAAAGCAAATTAGTAAGTTGCAGGAAGTAATGGAGAAAGGAAATTAGATAGTTTAGCATTTTAGCAAACAAACCGTTGAATTGCGGGTTAATTTAATAATGCAATAAAAACCAGATGTTAATTAAATAAATGAATTTATTATGAAAACAAGAAACATGTTTATCGCAGTATTTTTAAGTGCTGCTGTAATTTTGAGTGGTTGTTCTGGAATGAAAAGTTCAACCAAAGGTGGTTTGATTGGTGGTGCATCGGGTGCTGCCGTTGGCGCTGGAATTGGCGCACTTGCCGGTGGTGGCAAAGGAGCGGCAATTGGAGCGGCGATTGGCACAGCAGTTGGTGGCACAGCAGGAGTGGTGATTGGCAAAAAAATGGATCAACAGAAAGCTGAACTGGAAAAAATAGAAGGTGCAAAAGTTGAAACTGTTACCGATGCCAACAACCTGAAAGCCATTAAAGTGACTTTTGAAAGCGGTATTTTATTTTCAACCGGTAAATCGGAACTGAATGCACAGTCGAAAAATGCGCTTACAAAATTTGCAGAATCATTAAAAAATACGCCTGAAACCGATATTACGATTATTGGTCATACAGATAACACCGGAACGCGTGAGTTTAATGAAAAGCTATCGGTTGACAGAGCGAATTCGGTGGTTAATTTTCTGTCGCAAAATGGAGTGAAAAAGGACAGAACAACCATAAAAGGTCTGGCCTGGGATGAACCGGTTGGTGATAATTCAACGGCCGAAGGACGCGCACAGAACCGCCGGGTTGAAGTTTTTATTACGGCAAACGAAACAATGATTAAACAAGCCGAAGACGGGACATTAAAATAGTGGCATTGCCATTTGAATAAAAGAAAGCCTGAGCAAGATCTGCCCAGGCTTTCTTTTTGATTAACGACCGTAAAAGTTTATAATCCGGTACTGATAAGGAAGGTGGTTGCAAAAGCAACGATTGCATATAACTCAGGAAATACAGCCAATACCATGGCTTTTCCGAAAACATCGTAACCGGCACCAATTCCGGCGATACCGTCGGCACAAACTTTTCCCTGCTGGATGGCTGACATCAATCCTACAAATCCTAAGATCAATCCGGCAGCAAGAATAGCAACTCCCTGTAACATGGTCATTTCAGGCAGAATTTTCCCGGATGTATTAATGATGAAAAAGCCTGCAAAGCCATACAATCCCTGTGTTCCGGGCAACGCACTCAGAAGCATGTATTTTCCGAATTCAGCTTCGTTTTTTTTCAGGGCACCCAAAGTGGCGCTGCCGCCAATCGATACGCCGATTGCACTTCCGATTCCGGCAAGTCCAACCATCAAAGCAAGCCCGATGTACGATAAAATAACTGGTGTGGTCATAATTTTGTCTCCTATTTTAATTGATTAATTTATTTCTGAAAGGTGTATATTCTTTACCTCCGCCGGCAAATCCGGCATTTTTGTAAAATTCGACAAACGTTAAACGCATGGGGTGAACAAATGCCCCCAATGATGAAATCAGCAGGTTAGCGCCATGCCCGACAATCAGGAAAATCACAAAAAATATAGGGCCGATAATGGGATATGAGTCTTTTATCTGCAGGGCAATTGTATTCACTACAAATCCGAGAATTGCCCCCGAAATTCCCAATGCAAACAACCGCACGTATGAAAGTACATCGCCAAATATGCCGCTGATTCCATACAATTCCCAGATTCCTTTTCCGATACGCCCGAAAATTCCGGAGGCTGGATCGCTGAAAATGATGATTACGCCAATTCCAGCGTAAATTATGAACATGTTAATTCCCGGCATCATTTTTACAAGGGCTGCATCAATAATTCCGAATAGCATAATCAGCCAGCCAATGGGGAGCATGGCATATTGCCAGCCAAACATTCTATAGTTGTTCACCGCTTTCAAAGCCATTCCGAACATGATCTGAAACATTCCCACTGCCAGCGACAGGTAGAAAACTTTCTGACTATCGAGCATCATTTTACGAAGATTTCCCAGACTTTCCACTTCAAGCAAATTGATTCCGAAAAATGTCCCTGTCAGTGTTCCCAGTATCATTGTGCCGATTCCGAGAAACTGCGCCAGCGAAAGAATGGGTTTTACATCTTCTTTGGCTTTTCTTTTATACCAGGCAGCACCGGTAACAATTACAAGACCGTAACCCAGGTCGCCCAGGCAGAACCCGAAGAACATCATAAAGAAGGGTGCGAAAAACGGGGTCAGGTCCATTTCGGTATAAGCTGGCAACGAGAAAAGTTTTCCCACCGGCTCGTACAATTTGGCAAAACGGTTGTTTTTTTGTTTGATTGGAATTCTATCCACGGGATTGGCCTTTTCGGTAATCCATGCAATTTCGTTTTTTTCAAGATATTCTTCCAGCGCTTTGGTTTCGTCAACCGGTGCGTAGGCTTCCACAATTTTTACATGGTCGTCAACCGCTGTTTTTGTGTTTCCGAGCACTTTTTGCAAATCAATGCTTTGTTCAATTTCAAGCAGGTAGTTTTCCACTGCTTCAATCTGATTTACAGACATTGCAATCAATTCATTTTCAACTTGCGAAAATTCGGCTTTTGCTTGTTGTTGATGAATTTCCAATTGACTGACCGATTCTTCGGGAATTTTGATTTCTTCGGCATCAATCTCGGGTGAGATTTCGTTTTCGGTCACCATCGCAAAATAGATCAGCGGACTGATTGTATTAATAACAAATATATCAAACTGGCTGGTCCATTCCGGTGAGAATTTCTTTTCGGATGCCACAAAAAGCTTGATATAGATCTTATTTTCAGCCAGTTTTTTTATGGTATCAACTGAAAATATTCCCCAAACCGACTGACTTTTTATTTGTTTTTCAAGATGATGATAGTGGAGTTTTAACCACTCTTTTTTATCGCGCAGCGACAAAACCTTCTCCACAAGCTTTTCACCGGTTTCTGCACTTTCAGGGCTTGCCGGAATTTCCGCATCTTTTTTCTTCAGGACTTCCTCTTTCAGTTTGTTCATAAACTGAAGTGCCTGTTTGGCCTGTTTTAACTGGTCAAGTTTCTCTCTTACCTCTGCACCATATTCCCTGGTTTTTTCAACAATATCAAGTACCCCGATATTGCGGATGTCTTCCAGGAACCTTTCATAATCCTGATGATAAGCCAGAAACGTATATTTTACCATGGGTATAATCATGCCATCACCTCCTGTTCCTGTTGACGGTTTTTTACTATTTTCTGTGATGATTTCGAAAGATTTTCCTCGTCTTCCAGGAAACGTTTTATTTTTCTGATCGCATCCTGATAGCCGGGAATCTGTACTTTTTCGTAAAGATTTACCTTCTGCGTGGTCTTTTTTCTCGCCTGGTAAAGCAATTCGCTTTTCCGGTGCAATACCTCACGTTCAATCGCTTTGGTAGTCAGTTCTTTCAGAATTTCAATACCAGCCGGTATCCATTGTGGCTGGTTAAACAAACTGAATTCTTTTGTTTCAAATACAATATTTTCGAGTTGCGGAATTTTTACACCTGCCACTTTTTTTGATGATAACTGCAATTCTTTCACCGAAAGCAAAGTTTCGTCAAACTCGCCCCAGATTCTGACGAATTTTTCGTATTCAGCTTTTTTATGTGCAAGTTGCTTTTCCATTTCAGAAGCTTCGTTTCGGGCGCGTTTTACCTCCACACGCAACGCAGCCTCCTTGTTTTTGATGGTAGGCAGCGCCCGCACCCTGACTTTCAGTTGCTTTTCAAGCTCCTGCAACGCTGTTTTATTGTATTGAAATTTCATCAGTCTTTATAATAACTTTGAAAAACCACTTCTCAATTTACCTCATTCCTATATTCTTAAATTCCCCCCATTGAGAGCCTGTCCCGATTCATCGGGAGGATAAAGGAGTTATCATTCCCCTTTCCAGTAAACGTCCATAAATTCACTCCTGATGGCCACTTCTGCCTTGCTGAAATATTTGGCAAACAAGCTCCATGCTGTGTCGAGCATCATGTCAATATCAATGTTTACGTCGATAGCAAGGAGTTTGTCGGAATATTCCTTACCGAATTTCAGCGTTCTTTCGTCGTAGTCGGTCAGGTCGAATCCGTTTTCGAGTTTGGTTTTAGCCAGTGCTGCGTCGGCAAACAAACGGATGGCCGTGTTCATCACCTGCGGATGGTCTTTTCGTGTTTTTTTGCCGATTACCAACTGTTTTAAACGCGAAAGACTGCGGAACGGGTCAACGATTACTTTGCCGATATCGGAGTCTTTTCTGAGGAACAACTGGCCTTCGGTAATATAACCGGTATTATCCGGAATCGCGTGTGTAATATCGCCGCCCGAAAGCGTGGTTACGGCAATAATGGTAATCGAGCCGCCATCGGGGAACTGCACTGCTTTTTCGTAGATTTTGGCGAGATCGGAGTACAGCGAGCCCGGCATACTGTCTTTCGATGGAATCTGGTCCATTCGGTTGGAAACAATACTCAGCGCATCGGCATACAATGTCATGTCGGTGAGCAAAACCAGCACACTCTGCTTTTTGTCAACCGCAAAATATTCAGCGGCGGTCAGCGCCATATCCGGAACCAGTAACCTTTCAACAGGCGGGTTTTCAGTAGTATTTACAAAACTGATGATGCGTTCAAGTGCGCCGGCATTTTCAAAAACATTTTTATAAAACAGGTAGTCGTCGTTGGTAAGTCCCATTCCACCCAGGATGATTTTGTCGGCTTTGGCACGCATGGCCACCATCGCCATCACCTGGTTGAAAGGCTGGTCGGGGTCGGCAAAAAACGGGATTTTCTGCCCGGTTACCAGCGTGTTGTTCATGTCGATACCGGCAATTCCGGTGGCAATCAGTTCCGAAGGTTGTTTTCTACGCACCGGGTTTACCGATGGTCCGCCGATTTCGCGCTCTTCACCCTGTACTTCCGGGCCGCCGTCAATCGGGTTGCCAAACGCATCAAAAAAACGTCCGGCAAGATCGTCGCCTACTTTCAGCACCGGCGGTTTTCCCATGAAAACCACTTCTGCATTGGTCGGAATTCCTTCGGTTCCGCCAAAAACCTGGAGCGTCACCACATCGCCGATAATTTTTACCACCTGTGCCAGCCGCCCGTTAATCATGGCCAGTTCTTCGTAACCCACACCGGTTGCACGAAGCGAACAGGTTGCCTTGGTAATCTGGATGATTTTTGTGTATATTTTTTGAAATGCTTTTGTTTCCATGCTTATTTCCTTTCGCCGATTATGGTTTGCAATTCATTGTAAAAACTATTGAACTTTTCTGATTGGTATTCAGAGTAATTCATCTGTTTCAGGGTGTTGATGACGCGTTTGAAATAGGGGTTCACCTCGTCAAAAGATTCAAACCTGAAATCAATATCACAAATTTCAAGAACCGTTTCCAGCAGGAATTTTTGCCGTTCGAGCGACGTGCGTTTGTCGATTTCGTCGAAAGCATCCTGCTGAAGCACCACAAAGTCGATTACTTCGCCACGCCAGAAACGGAGGTGGTAATCAACCGGGACGCCGTCGTCGCCGAGGATATTGATCTGCTCGGAAGCTTCTTTTCCGCGCAACAGGAAGTTTTTGGCACGCAAAACCTGGTCGATCCAGTTTTCGCTGATATTGGTTTTCAGGTATTCCTGTAATTCGGGATATTCGAGGTATTTTGAATAGCTGTCAATCGGGTCGATGGCCGGGTAACGTTTGCTGTCGGCGCGCTGTTGCGAGAGTGCGTAAAAACAGCGGGCTGCTTTTTTGGTCGATTCGGTAACCGGCTCTTTCAGGTTACCACCGGCCGGCGAAACGGTTCCGATAAATGTGATGGAGCCTGTTTTTCCGTTGTTCAGGTTCACAAAACCGGCACGGGAATAAAAGTTCGAAATAATGGCTGGCAAGTCCATCGGGAAAGCGTCAGGACCGGGCAATTCTTCCATTCTGTTCGACATTTCGCGGAGTGCCTGTGCCCAGCGCGAGGTGGAATCGGCTAGCAAAAGCACTTTCAAACCCATGCTCCTGTAATATTCAGCCAAAGTCATTGCCGTGTAAACCGACGCTTCACGCGCAGCCACCGGCATGTTCGATGTATTGGCGATGATTGTTGTTCTTTCCATCAGTTTGCGGCCGGTGCGCGGGTCTTCCAGTTCCGGAAATTCGGTGAAAATCTCCACCACTTCATTGGCGCGTTCGCCACAGGCAGCCACAATCACAATGTCGGCTTCGGCCTGTTTCGAAATGGCCTGCTGCATCACCGTTTTTCCGCTGCCAAAAGGACCGGGAATAAAACCGGTTCCGCCTTCCACAATCGGGTTCAGCGTGTCGATGGTGCGCACGCCTGTTTCCAGCAGTTTGTAGGGGCGTGGTTTATTGACATAAGTTTTCACGGGTATTTTCACCGGCCATTTCTGGGTCATGGTTACTTTGTATTCTGTGCCTTTCGAATCGGCAAGAATTGCAATTTCATCCAAAACCTTGTAGCTTCCGGCTGCAGCCAGTTTTTTGATGGTGAATTTTCCTTTAAATGAAAAGGGCACCATAATTTTATGTGGAATCACATTTTCTGTGACTTCGCCCAGCCAGTCACCGGCAATCACCGTTTCACCAACGTTTGCCAGTGGTGTGAAATCCCAGAGTTTTTTAAAATCGAGTGCATCGGTGTAATCGCCTCTTTTCAGAAAAACACCCTCCATGCGGTCGAGGTCGTGCTGCAACCCGTCGTAGTTGCGCGACAAAATACCAGGCCCCAGCGTCACTTCGAGCATTCCGCCCGAAAACTCCACGTCCTGTCCGATTTTCAACCCGCGGGTGCTCTCAAAAACCTGGATAAAAACCTTTTTTTCAAAGACTTTGATTACCTCCGCCATCAGGTCGATGCCTGCATGTTTGATGTAACAAATCTCGTTTTGCGAAACCGGCCCGTCCACCTCAACCGTAACAAGGTTGGCGATAATGCCGGCAATCTTTCCCCTGGTTTGTTTAACTTCTTTTTCCATTGATATTAAAGTCTTTTGAAAATTCGATATTGTGTTCGAGATTCTGAAGTATTTTCGAAAAGCTGGCCTGTCCGTGTGCAGGTTCCAGTTTTGTCCACCTTTCGGTAATCATAAATTTAATAACCAGCGACAGCACTTTTTCAAGCGTGAAACTGCTGAAAACCGTCATGTCGTTCAGGTATTCCCATTTCAACTGGTCGATGGCCATTTCCTGGCTTACAAAATCAGTTTCGTCATAAATTTCTGCAACATCTTCAATATAGGAGTACTCGTTGGCCAGACCAAAATCTTTCGACAGGCTCCGGCGGGCATTTTCGGTGAGCTCATATTCCCCAATAACCTGACTTTCCTGGTCGAATCCGTATTTTCTGGAATTGAAAATGGCAAAAATGTTTTTTACATCGCGTTCAAACCAGAACCATTTGTACAGAAAATCGTTTTTCAACCCCAATAAAAAATCGTAGTAATGCCATGCAAGCTGGTTTTCGGGACTGAGTTTTGGTTTTACCGGTGTGTCGTTTTTATAGTTTTCCAGGAAAAGCTTCATGTATCCCGGAAGTTTTTCAGGCTCTTTCAGCTCATCAACCAAAAATTCGCGGGTGAAATTTCCTGCCGGATTGAATTCTTTCCCGGTTTTCAGCAGCAGGTTCAACAGGTTTTGGTTGTCGTATTCCAGGAATAGGTACGACACAAGCCGGTAATCATCTTTGTGCAGATGAATGGCCAGTTCCTGTTTTAATTCAAGCAGGCTGAAAGGCAGTTTTTTCTGATCGGGTGACAATTCGGGAAACCCGGCCACCAGATAATAATAGTTACGGCTCATGGTTTTTATTCTTCTCCGTAAAGTAAACCAGCAGTTTTCTCCCTGAGATACGATTTGAAAAAGTTGTCGAAATCTTCGGCTGTAAAGTTGATGATGTAACTTTTATCGGCAGGCGTGATTTTAAAGCCCGATTTAAACTGGCTGTCGAAATCAACGGTCAGTCCGTTGGAAAGCAAATGACTGATTTTTGATTTGATCACCTGTTCGAAAGTTTCCTTTTTATTTTCAGGAAGAATGACCTGCAAATCGATACTGCCGGCATCGTCGGGCTGCCATTTCTGTACCATCAGTTCGATCACCGATTTCAGAAATGCCGGTTCGTCCAGTGCTTTTTCAATATCACCGGCGAGCAGGTTGTTTGTCAGAAGCGAGGTAACCTGGCTTTTGATGGTTGAAATCACCTGTTTTGATGAAAGTTTGAGTTCCGATTCGGTTTTTAACTTCAGTTCGGCGCTTTCCTTTTCGGCGTTTTCTTTGATTATTCCTGCTTCGGCTTTGGCATTTCGGATCATTTCAGCCGCTTCTTTCCGGGCATTTTCAAGAATGATTTCGGCTTCCTGTCTTGCTTTTTCAATGCCATTGGAATAGATTTTATCAGTCAGTTCCTGAAGCTTGTTTTCCATTTTATAGCGGTTTAAGTTGTTTTTTTAATTTCTCTTTACAGTTAAAGAGTGCGTTAAATTAGCAAACAACTTTGAAAAATAACCTTTCAAATGTCAATGTTATTTTTTTGTAAAGAGGGTGTGTTATACAACAGGTTTTTGATGATGGTGCAATGAGAATTATTTGTTGTCGCGTTTTTTACCCCAAACCCCTAAAGGGGCTTTTGGACAGCAACTATTTGAAATGGTAGCAGATGCAAGAAGTCCCCTTTAGGGGATTTAGGGGTAAATTAGAAGTTGAAATAGGACATTTAAAGATTTATTGTACTTAGAGCGGGATTCCTTTTCCGGTCCGGCATCAAAACTCCCGGCAAACCGTTGGGAACACACTACTTGTTAAAGATTTTGCTTTCCTTGTTCAGCAAGTGCGGGTCAACCCACAACAAGGACGGAAAAATACCTTACAAGTGCGGGTCAACCTGTAACAAGGATGCGGATATTTTCAGCAAGTGCGGGTCAACGGGTAACAAGGAAGCCGATATTTTCAGCAAGTGCAGATAAACTGGTTACAAGTGCGGCAGCTTTTTGATTTTTCAAAGAAAAGAAAGGTTGCAGAATTGCTCCGGTATAGGTTGAAACTGAATCCAAAACAACACGCTACAATAATGCAGAAGCGGAGGTACAACCTTGATCACTACTTGGATATATGGTACAGATTCCCTGTAGCACTTTGGTTCTTCAAGGGAACTCCATTATAAATGACTCTTCTGATTTCCTCATCGTGTTTAGTATAACTAGCAGTAATTGTATCTACATCATCCTTAAAATGAAAGAAACCTTCCATTAACCCATCATCAGGGTTTAGATAAATGCTTATTGCGGTTACTCCTTCCAGAGTATCAATGTGTGCAATCTCTGCACTACCCTTTACAGAGGTAATGTAAAAATCTGTTAAGTCAAGCGAATCCGCAAACAAATCATTTCCATTTTCAATGAAGAACATAAAACTGGCAGTGTGTTCATAATAGGAACCAAAATTGAACCAGTCACAAGATGTAAGCAGAAATATGCTAAAAATTGTTATTAAGTGTTTTTTCATTGGGTTGTTGATTTTTCTATGTTTTCATTTCGAAAGAAGCTAAAATATTGGACATCTCGAAGATTTTCTTGAAAAATTTTATGAAATTGACTATGAGCCTGATTCAATAAAGAATTTTCTGCTGGTGCGATTTGTAATCCATATCTCAGCCTCACCTGCCCCTCGTTTGTAACGAGGGGTAAGCGGTTTCGAGTTTGCAACTCATATTTCCGGGTATTTAACAAATTAAATTTCAGTTTGCACATTAACATATCCTTTTTCACCGGCATAATCGCGTGCTGAACTAAAAAGGTATTCCTGCGGTTCAGCAATTACCAAAGCTCTGACCGGATTTTCATGCGTGTAACTGATCCGTTGGTCAATCATTTCAGTATTTTCAAGCAACACAGCATGATTTGTATCCTGCCAGAATTTGAAATTTTTTATCCGGTTATCAAATTTTCCGGCAAATTCAAAACGATAAAGCATCCATTCTTTTCTGCTTTCGGGAATTTCGTTTATTAGTTTTACAATTGCTTTGGCTGTAAATTTTTTAAAATCCCTGATAATATCGCTGATTCTGAAGCCTTCGTTTGCTTTGCATACCAGATGAATATGGTTTGACATCAGGCACCATGCAAAAATTGTCAGTCCTTTATGCTCAATGCAATAGTTCAGGGAATTTACGATTTCCATTTTGTATTCCTTCCGTGTGAAAATATCAATCCAGTCGGTAACCGTGAAAGTCAGGAAATAAACGGCATTCTGGTCGGTGATAAAGTAATTGTCGGCTGACATTTTTGTTTTAAAAGTAATGAATCAATTGTAATTCCATAAATCAGGTTGGAATTTTCTGCATTGCAAATGCAGAACAGCCCACCCCTCGTTGCAAACGAGGGGTAGAAAAGACCTTAATTTATTTTCAACCAAACACGATTATTCCTAAAGATAAGGCCACATATAGAATTACCAAAAAATTTCCAACCTTTTTGCTTGTTTCAGATTCGCCTTTATAACGATCATTGATTTCACTGACTCGTTTTTTATTAAGGAACAAAATGGAATTTGTAATAAACAAGACTACACAAATGGCTATAAATATTGTTTTATAAGGACCCAAATAATTTTTCTTTGTAATATGGAGTAGAGGTTCATAGCTAACCATAATATTCAATCCAACTAAAAAGGAAATGCCAGAAATTGGCCCAATTTCGTTTTTGCCTTTACTATTCAGAAAATGAGATAGTTTATAAAATAAATAGTAATATGGATTCATTACTTTTCCGGTTCGGCGTCAAACTTTTCGATAAAATCGGTGGAGAGTACCCTGAATTCGGTGCGCCGGTTGATGGCGTTGCAGATGTCCTGTTGTTCCTGCGGCAGTTTCTTGATAAATGCTTCGGTCAGTTCGTCGCCTCTTTTCAGAAACTCATATTGTTTGGCAATGTCGCGGGTTATCACTTTTGGCCATGTTTCGCCATATCCTTTTGCCACCAGCCTCTGCGGACTGATGCCTTTTTCAATCAGGTAATCCACCACGCTTTGCGCCCTTTTCTGCGAAAGTTCGAAGTTGGCCTGGTCGCTGCCAACATAGTCGGTGTGCGCCATCAGTTCAATGGTGATGGTCGGGTTGAAAATCAAAACCTGGTAAACCGTATCGAGTGCGATCTTTGATTCGGGTTTCAGCTCAAAACTGGCAAATTCGTAATTGATATTGTCAACTTTGATGGGCGAGTCGGTGGGAGTGAGGTACATTTCAAAAGTAAAATCCTTGCTGTCATCCAACCCGACGGTGCTGGCAGCCGCCTTGTCGCGCAGGTAGCCTTCTTTAAAAGCCGCGAAAACATATTCCGTTTCGGCTTTCAGTTTCATCTTGAATTTTCCGCCCTGTGTACGCACTTTCATATTGGTGCCGTCGGTTCCGATCACGCGAACCGTGGCCCCGTCAATATGGTTGTTAGTTTCCTTGTCGAAAACCTCGCCTTCAACCTGGTAAATTTTTGGCGGAACTACAAACGAGTAAATGTCATCACCCTTCGAACCTTTGCGGTTGCTGGTGAACATCCCCTTGTCCTCGCCTTTCACAAAACAAATCCCGAAATCGTCGAACGGCGTATTAACCGGCGATCCCATGTTGCTGACCGTCCAGTTGCCATCTTCATCTTTTTTCGCCACAAAAATATCGTAGCCACCCATTCCGGGCAGGTAATTCGAGGCAAAATATAGTTCACCATTATCGCGCACAAACGGGAACATCTCATCGCCCGGTGTGTTGATTTTTTCGCCGAGGTTTACCGGTTTTGTAAAACTTCCGCCACTTTTTTCGGCCACCCAAATGTCTTTTCCGCCGAATCCGCCCGGCATATCAGAAACAAAATAAAGTAATGATTCGGTTTCATTTAGTGCCGGATGGGCCGCAACAATGCTGTCGCCCACCACATCAACCCTGATTGGTTCGGCAAACGAACCGCGAGATTGGGATGTTGTATAAAGCTCGGCACCCAGCGCCTGTGTTTTGTCGTAACGGCAACGGGTAAAAATCATCTGTTCGCCGGTGGAGGACAAAGTGGCTGCACCTTCTTCATCTTCGGTGTTGATGATCAGGTCTTCATCCAGCAACTTGGGCTGATCCCATTTTTGTTTCTGGACGTTAAACGTGGCCCTGAAAAGATCGGCGTAACCTTGCCCGGTAATTCCGCTGGCCCGTTTTCCGGTTACTGCTTTCCGGGTGGAGGTGAAAATGACTTCATTATCGCGGCCTGCCACAAATACCGGTGAATAATCACTCTCACGTGTATTGAGTTCTTTTACCGGGTTGATGATGTGACGGGTTGGATTGGCCACCCATTCCTGTGTTTTCCGGATAGATTCGAGTCCGGCCAGCGCACGTTCATCACCTGGCACCGAATCGAGATAAATACGGTAAGTTTCGATGGCATCTTCGTATTGCTGAGTGCTGCGCAACATATCAGCATGATAAAGAAGTGCAATATCATCAGGGTATCCGCGGCGGATGGCATTTTTGTAATAGAGTTCCGCTCTTTCATAATCGCCTATCAACCGGTAACATTCGGCAGTTTTGTAGGCGTAAAGCATTCTTTTGTCGCGGTCCTTCTCCTTTTTGGTGGCTTTCCGGTACTTTTCAATGGCTTTGTAATATTCGCCAATATCCTGAGAAAGCATGGCATCGCGTCCGTATTTGCCCGATCCGCAACCACTCAAAATCAAAATTATCAGGAAAAACAAGCCGTTTCGTACATTCATACCCATCGAAAATTTCGGGAAGTAAAAGTAAAATATTTTTTCAATAACGATTTTCAGGAGGTTTAAGTATGCAAACGATCAATAAAACAATCCGGCCTGACTAATATTTCAACAACCGGATTGTTCAAGCGCCTGAAGTAATTCAGTTTATTTTGTAAACAACAACTCCCGGTATTTGGGCAGCGGCCATTTTTCATTGTCCACAATTAGTTCCAGCTTGTCGATGTGTTCCCTGATTTCTTCGAGATAAGGTTTTACATTTTTGTCGTAGGCAACGGCGCGTTTTACCACATCGCTGATGGCATTCGATTTTTTGCGCTCCTCAATCATGGCCTCCCGTTTGGCTTTAATCGTTGAAATATGTTCGTTGATGGTTTTGATAAGTTCAAGTCTGGCACCGGCCAATTTTTTATATTCTTCCGCATCGAAAACTTCTTTCAGGTTTCTGACATTTTCAAGCAACATGGTCTGGTATTCAATGGCGACCGGAACAATGTGGTTGATGGCAAGATCAGCAAGCACACGCGATTCGATCTGTATTTTCATGATGAACTTTTCGTATTCCACTTCAACCCTGCCTCTCAGTTCCGATTCATTGAAAATTTCCAGGTCTTTGAAAAGTTTTTTGGATTCGGGCCGTAAATAAGCAGCCAGCGATTCAGGCACGCTGGTAATATTGGTGAGGCCGCGTTTTTTGGCTTCCTTCACCCATTCTTCACTGTACCCGTCGCCATTAAAACGGATGGGTTTCGACTGAATGATCAACTCTTTCAACACCTGGAAGATGGCTTCGTCTTTTTTTACATTTTTCTCGATAAGGGTATCCACAGCTTTTTGAAACTTTTGAAGCTGGTTGGCAACTAATGCATTCAGCACAATCAGCGCAGATGCGTTGTTGGCCGATGAACCCACTGCCCTGAATTCGAAACGGTTGCCGGTGAACGCAAAAGGAGAGGTGCGGTTGCGGTCGGTACTGTCGAGGATGATTTCCGGAATACGACCGATATTGAGTTTCAGGGCCGTTTTTTCGTCGGGCGTCATTTTGCGGTCCACCACAGCCTGTTCCATCAGGTCGAGCATGTTCGAAACTTCGGTTCCCAGAAATACCGAAAGTATGGAGGGCGGTGCTTCGTTGGCGCCCAGACGATGCGTGTTTCCGGCGGTAAGAATGCTGGCCCGCAAAAGATCCTGCCCATCGTAAACTGCTTTCAGTGTATTTACCACAAACGTCAGAAACTGGAGGTTCGATTTTGGGTTTTTGCCGGGCGAACAAAGGTTTACACCCGTGTCGGTTTGCAGCGACCAGTTGTTGTGTTTTCCCGAACCGTTGATTCCTTTAAAGGGTTTTTCATGAAACAGGATTCTGAAATGATGACGGCGTGCAATTTTGTGCATGATGTCCATCAGCAACTGGTTGTGGTCGTTAGCAAGATTGGCCTCTTCGTAAATCGGGGCTAATTCGTATTGGTTAGGCGCCACTTCGTTGTGCCTGTTTTTGATAGGAATTCCCAGTTTGTGGGCTTCATTTTCCACATCCTGCATAAAACGGTTCACGCGTGTCGGGATGGAAGAAAAATAATGATCACCCAATTGCTGGTCTTTTGATGACTGGTGCCCCATCAAAGTACGGCCGGTTAAAACCAGGTCGGGCCGCGCCATGTACAAAGCTTCGTCGATGAGAAAATATTCCTGTTCCCAGCCAAGATTTGTTTTAACCGACAAAACATCTTTGTCGAAATACTGGCAGACAGCCGTGGCAGCTTTGTCGGCTGCAGCAATGGCACGAAGCAGCGGAGTTTTGAAATCGAGTGCTTCGCCGGTGTAGGAAATAAATATGGTGGGAATGGTCAGCGTGGTTTCGCTGATAAAAGCCGGAGAAGTGGGGTCCCAGGCTGTATAACCGCGTGCCTCGAAGGTTTGCCTGATTCCGCCACTTGGAAACGAGGAAGCATCAGGTTCCTGTTGGGCCAGCATGCTCCCGGAAAACGTTTCAATCACACCGCCGTTGTCGCCATGTTCAATAAAGGCGTCGTGTTTTTCAGCGGTTCCGTCGGTAAGCGGGTGAAACCAATGTGTATAATGGGTGGCACCGTTTTCAAGCGCCCAGGTTTTCATGCCCTGTGCAATCTGGTCGGCCATTTTGCGGTTGATGGTGGTGCCGGTTTCAATGGCTTCAATTACAGCATTATATGCCTCTTTCGAGAGGTATTTTTTCATTTTGGGCTGGTTGAATACCCGTTTCCCGAAATAATCAGAAACAAGGTTTTCCTCGCGCGAAACTTCCACCGGTTTCCGGTTCATCACTTCCGTAAGTGCGTTCAATCTGAATTGTGCCATCGTTTTTTCTTTTAAAGTGCGATTCCAAAAATACGTTTTTCCACCGAAACATATAATTTCAACAGGTTATCGATAGTGATAATTTCTTTCATTTCATGGATCAGCCTGATTTTTAAAGGGGGTATTCCAGAATTCTATAAGAAATTTCGGTAAAAACCTGTTTCGCTTTTGAAGATTAGCGTAAAAAGGGGTTGTTTTTGATTATTTTTGATGAATCAAACAAAACAAAGGCCCGGATGGAAAACGAAAAGGTTTTGGATTTATTAAACCAGACAGATTCAAAAAAGATAAAAATTGCAATTGCCGATATTGACGGAATTTTGCGCGGAAAGTACATTCACAAACGGAAGCTGGCAAACGCTGCAGATCAGCAACTGGGGATTTGTGATGTGGTTTTTGGCTGGGATTCGGGCGATGTTTGTTACGATAACGGTAAAGTTACAGGCTGGCAAACCGGCTATCCTGACGGAAAGGCAAAAGTCGATCTCTCCACCTTCCGGAAAATTCCGTGGGAAAACAACATCCCGTTTTTTTTGGCCGATTTTGGTGATGATCCGAAATATGCGGGTATTGCATGCAGCCGCAGTTTGCTGAAAAAGGTGGCTGCCGAATGTAAAAACATGGGTTTCACCACGCGGTTTGCGCAGGAGTTTGAGTGGTTTTGTTTCAGGGGAACACCTTCCGAAATCAGCAATTCCGGTTTTCAGCAGTTGCAGCCCATCACACCCGGCATGTTTGGCTATTCCGATCTCAGAACGTCAATGAACCAGGGTTTTGTAAACGAGGTGATCGATTTTATGGAGGCATTCAATGTGCCGCTGGAAGGCATGCACACCGAAACCGGTCCCGGCGTTTTTGAAGCGGCCGTATATTACGACGAAATCCTGGCTGCTGCCGACAAAGCCATTCTCTTTAAAACCGGGGTGAAGGAAATTGCCTACCGCCACAACATGGTCGCCAGTTTTATGGCAAAATGGAATAAAAACCTGCCGGGTTCAGGCGGTCATATTCACCAGAGTTTGTGGGATGCCAAAGGAAAAACAAATCTTTTCTGGGATGAAAAGGGCGGATTGACCGAAATTCTGGAATATTACATAGCCGGACAACTGATGTGTCTGCCTGAAATTCTGCCGATGTATGCACCCACCGTGAACAGTTACAAACGGATCGGGCATGGCGACTGGGCACCCGCCAACGTAACCTGGGGATTTGACAACCGCACCGCTGCCGTGAGGGTGATTGACGGGAAAATGGAATCGGCTCGCATCGAATCGCGCGTTCCGGGAGCCGATACAAACGCCTATCTTGCACTGGCAGCAGCGCTGGCTTCGGGTTTATACGGAATTAAACACAAACTCAAACTGCAGGATGGCCCGGTTACCGGGAACAGTTACAGCAGCAAAGCCATAAAACTGCCGGTGGACCTGATGGAAGCCACGGAAAAAATGGCCGGATCGGCATTGGCACGGGAGCTTTTCGGCGAAGGATTCATCGATCATTTCACACGGACTCGGGAGTGGGAGTGGAGACAATTCGGGAACCAGGTTACCGACTGGGAGTTAAAACGCTATTTCGAAATTATTTAAACTGAAACATGCAGAAACCTGATTATATTGAGATTGTAAAACATGCCTGGCGCGAGTTCGACGACCGGCACGAAATAAAAGGGGTTTACGATGTAAGCGCCTATGTTTCCACTAACCAGGTTTACAAAATCTCGTTTTACAAACGCGAACCCGTATTTGCCAAACTTTCGGATTATGGCAAATACGACGATTTCAGGGAAGATCACATCATCATCAACAACCTCGCCAACAACCTTGAAGCGCCTTACCAGGCATTTCTGGCGCAGTCGCTGGTGAAGAAAAACGAATTGTTTATTTACCGGTATCACCACGAACATGGCAGTGCCTGGGTGGTTTTTTACAACCCGATTCAGGCCAAACTGAAACTGCCGCGCCGGCTCGACGAAAAACTGATCAGAAAGCTGGGGCGCGAACTGGCGCGTTTTCACAGGGCCTGCACCAACATTTGCAACCAGTTGCCCAACGCGTCGAAAACCGTGGTGACCGATATTCATAAACTGATGAAATCGGTCAATAATAATGAGATAAAAATGTGCCCCGACCACAAATCGATGGTGCTGAAACACTGCGATATTTTTCTTGAAAATGCGGACAAAGTAAATTATATCACCGATTTTGAGGTGATCCCGGTTTTTATAGACTGGAACATCGGTAATTTTTCGATCGACACAAACGGTAAGTTTTTTTCGCGCTGGGATTACGACTGGTTCCGCATGTCGTCGCGTGTGATGGATTTTTACTTTTTCAGCCGGGTTTGTTCCGATATCGGCGACCGCACGGTCTTCAGCTACCTTGTTGATCCGCTGATGGAAGACCGCTTTGTGATGTTTCTGAAAGAGTATCACCGGATTTATCCGCTTACCGAGCCGGAAGTCAGGCTGATTAAAGAAGCTTACCGGTTTTTTATCCTGAATTATGTGATCAAGGACGGTCCCTATTTCTTTCGGAAAACCTATTCAAACAAACTGGCCAGGGAAGCATACGATATTTATTTGCCGGCCATTGAAACCAACTATGATGTGGAGAAAATTCTCAGGGCTTTAAAAATTTAAATTGAATAATCGATGTTAAACCTGCATATTGTTTTATTTTCTGAAAATCAACTCTCTCACCACGACTCTAAAGGGGGCAATGCCAGCAGGCAGGCGAGCAGATTAATTTTTCCTGCTCCCTTCAGGGGCGGGTTGGACAGGAAAAATCAATCTGCGGATTATTTTTAATTATCAGCAATCATCAAATTTAAGAATATGTTCAGGACAAAAAGTTTCAGGAGTGTAGTCAAGAATTACAAGGCGGTGTTTTTTGATGCTTTTGGTGTGCTGAAAAACCACCAGGGATTGATTCCCGGTATCATCAACACGTTTGAATACCTCGACAGAAAAGGAATTAAATACTATCTGCTGACCAACGATTCATCGCGAAGTCCTGAAATGCTGGCCAAATGGTACCAGGACCGCGGTGTTCACCAGGTTACTGCCGATAAAATTCTATCGTCGGGCATGCTGGCCATGGAATATTTCAAGGTAAAGGTTTCCAACGGTAATGCGGTTGCCTACCTCGGCACCGAAAATTCGGCGCATTATATCGAAACAGCGGGCTTAAAAACGGTGGCTGTGCGGAATATCGACCTGAACAACATCGACCACATTGAATCTTTTGCATTTCTTGATGATGAAGGATTTAACTGGAACCTGGATATCAATAAAACCATCAATCTGCTGCGGAAAAAGAATATGACGGTGGTGGTGGCCAATACTGATATCAATTACCCGGTGAGCCAGAATGATATTTCGGTGGCCGTAGGCAGCCTGGCCGATATGGTGGAGAAAATTATCGGCAAGTCGTTTATCCGTTTTGGCAAGCCCGATGCACAAATGTTCCTGCTGGCCTACGAAAGAGCTTTACGGGATATTGATGTGAAAAGAAACGAAATCCTGATGGTGGGCGACACGCTTTATACCGATATTATCGGCGGTAACAAGTTCGGCCTCGATACGGTGCTGGTGCTTTCGGGAAACACCCTGCCCGATATGGCGCAGGTACGCATCAGCAGTACCGGAATTATTCCAACCTATATCTGCGAATCGGCGGTGGTGGAGTAGTTTGTTAAATTTCAAACATGAGGCAGGTGGAAATTCTTAATCAGTTATAACCTTTTAAATTCCCGATCATGATAAATTTTGAACATTTCAAGTACAACAGAGCATCGTTGCCAAAAGATGCAACCGAAAGACAAAATTTTTTCACCCAACTCGAACAGGAGTTTTGTGAAGAGATAAAAAACTCGGAAACGGCCAGGGAGTATTTCGCAAACTACCGGCCCGACAGCATTGAAACCTTTATAAAGTCGTATGCCAGCAGGAAAGTACATCTTTTACAGTGCTACGATTATTATTCTGGCATATATCACGAAAAGGAAAACTCGGAACTGGATTATTATAAAAAAGCAGAAGAAATACTTGAGGTTATTCTTCAGAAAAAATTGTTCAATCTGCAACTGCAATGGAGGGCAGGTCAACTTGGAATTGATGAAATTGAAATTGCCTACGATTTTCAATTTTGGGAAAAGCATATCCTCGCATGTCCATTTATTCCGTCCATCACGACCAAAGAACTTGAAATGATGAAGGAGTATCTGTTGAGCTTTTATGAAGATGATGGAATTGATAATTTTTACACACAGTGGCAGGATTACGATTACATTACCCAAAAAGATGAGTATGGCGATTTGGATAATCTGCCCGATTGGTACGATTTCTATGACTCAAGAATGGGAACCCGAATGCTTCTGCTTTTGCCCAATCTCAAAGGAGCAAAGGAGGACTTTTATCTTGGCATTTCACGCAAGCCTGTTGAAGAGACCAACCCATCGGAGTATAGCCCTGAACCGTTGCCTTACCTAAATAGTTATGGAGAAAGTATATTCGATTTCTCAAAGCATTTTGAAAAAGACAAATACTTCAGTGCTCTTTTTAAATATTACAAATATTACGAGGAAAAGGATCGTCAGTCTCCAAATGCTGATGAACTGAAAGAGGCTGTTCAGTTTTTGCAGACTGCCGACAGACCTGTTTACCTGAAAAGCCACCTCACATGGGACCAGGCGATTCTGTCTGCGATGAAAGAATATAGAAATACGAGAATTGTAGAAGCGCTCGACTTTGCTTATGATGAATACCTGATGATGAAGGAGTTGGGTCTATATAAAGATAAATCGCCGGAAGAAATAAAGAAAGAACACGATAATGACTTTATCGTAAAGCTATATCACGAGAAAATTTTGGAGGGGAGAGTTCAAAATGGCGAATCAAAAGATTTTAACTACTAAGCAATCGCGCGGCAGAAGGCACAATCCTGATTAAAGAAGTTAAAAAATTATCTGCGGCAAATCAACAGGAGGTCAGTTGCAACGCAAAATTGTCTGCGGCAAATCAGCGGGAGGTCAGTTGCAACGCAAAATTGTCTGCCGCAAATCAGCGGTGGCTTAGTTGCGATACAAAATTGTCTGCCGCAAATCAGCGGGAACTCAGTTGCAAGACAAAATTATAAGCTGCAAACCTGTGGGAGAAAAATCAACCAGGGGAGTGTAATTTAAACTCTGTCTGATTTTTTTCTTTCATACAAATTTAATTC
>DAINOH010000041.1:0-11860 GCA_036735485.1 Draconibacterium sp.
ATATTCTTAACAGGGAAAACCTCAGAATTTCTGACAATTCGATTTTCCCGTGTCCTTCCACTGAATTGACCAACCAGCTCACTTCCAATTCGCTTAACATAAATCATGTATCAAAATCTGCACAAATTGAAACCATTCCTGTTTATGCTCCTTCTACCTGGTTAAATGGCATTAGTATTTACCATTTGAAAAGTAACCAGAACTCAGAAGAATTTATGAAAGCTTATGCTTTTAAAGGAGAAGCAATTCACAAAATAAGCGATGGTTTATTATACGTACTTAGTGAAATTGGCTGGGATGATCTGTCAGGAGACAAAACAACCACAACAGCAAATAACGAAGAAAAACTAAGTTCTGATAATGTGAATGTTTATCCAAATCCTTGCAGAGAATCATTGACTTTTGACTGTATGAATTTAGATGCACAATCAACTGTAGAAATTAAAATTACTGATTTAATGGGCAGGGTGGTTTTCAGTGAACCAAATTGCGACGTACAATTTAATCCATCTTATAAAGTTGATCTTTCTTCAGTACAATCGGGAATTTATCTGGCAAGTGTAAAAGATATAAACAACAACATAATTACAAAACGAATTATAAAACAATAGATTATGAAAACACTTTTATTGGTCGCTTTCGCAGCTGCAATTGTAGGATTAGTTACTTCAGTTGTAATTCTTTTTAACCTGGTTTTCTCAAAGAAGAGCCAGTTGATTTAACATGATTGGTACAAAAATGCATTGTTGATGCAGAAGTTACAAAGGAAATGCTGAGCAATCAGCATTTTTTTTTGTCTTAATATCCGCTCAAAAAGTACTTTTAATATTCTGAATTGCAGAGACCTTCAGAACAAATATCTTGTATTTTTGTCAATTTATAAAAAGTAAAATTGAAACAAATTGTCATTATATCAATGCTTCTGCTGATTGCTGATTTCAGCAGGTCACAGGATTTGTGGAATAAAAAACGATTGGAATTTCCACCTGTCATTTGTTATGCTTCCGATAAAACAGAAAAATCATTTATTCCGCCACCACGGGAATTTCTTCTGAAATCAGCCAATGAAAAAAAATCGGAATTTGTAATTACTTACAGTCTTTTCCCTGCCAATGCAAAGCCAGCTCTTGAGTACGCTATTTCAATCTGGGAGCAGTTATTACAATCTGAAGTTCCCATCAGAATGAAAATCAATTGGCGATCACTGGGGACCAACACACTGGCACAGGGAGGCCCTGCTGACTATTACAGTGATTTTGAAAATGCACCTCATAAAAACAGATACTATCCAGTTGCCGTGGTTGAGAGAATAACCGGGAAAGAAGTCAATAGCCCGTCAGCTCCCGATATTGAAATTACGTTTAATAAAGACATTAAGTGGCACCTGGGAACCGACGGACAAACACCAACTGAATTGTATGATTTTGTGACTGTTGCCCTGCATGAAATTGGTCATGGATTAGGTTTTACTGGATTCTTTTTTGTGACAGGCGACAAAGGTGCTTATGGTAATTACAAAGCCGGAGATATTGCTGCATTTGATATGATGGTTACCGACGGCATTAACCGACGTTTAACTGACACAACTTTTTACCAGTTGGCAACGCAAAAGCTCTACAATGCCCTAACTTCACAAGCTCTTTTCTCAGAAAGCATTTCGGCCAAAAGCTACAGCGGACGCAGCAAAGCCCGTTTGTATGCACCATCAACCTGGAGTGACGGCTCAAGTATTTATCACCTTGATGATGATACTTATCCAAATAAAGACGAAAACTCACTGATGACACACGCAATCGGGAAAGGAGAGGCAATTCACAACCCCGGACCTATTACCCGGGGAATTCTGGATGACATTGGCTGGAAAAGGATGATCCTGAGACTTGAAAAACCCAAGGACTCTGAAATTCTGAAACCACTGGTTTTTAAGCTTCGTATTGTGAGTGACAACGAAATTGACAGCAGTTCTGTGAAGCTTTATTATTCCGTCAATTCTTTTAAAACAAAAGATTCGTTGCTTTTCAAAGCGGGAAATGATCCACGAATGTTTGAAGCTGTGATTGATCCGAAACCCGGAACCACAAAAATTGATTATTATGTTAGTGCTGGCGATGTGGTAAAGCGTACTTTCTATTCACCCACCGAAGTACCCGGCGAATTTCACACAGTCAGAATTGGTGCTGATATTGAAGCACCGGTTATCCAACATTCGCCATTCCCCTATTTTATCGCTTACAAAAACGATTTGCAAATAACTGCCCAGATAGACGACAATCTTGGTGTTGACACAGCTTTTGTGGAATTCACAGTTAACGGAGTACCTGGAAAATCGTTCGGATTAAAAAATGATTCTGCAGCTTTTTATACTGGTAGCTTTGGTTTTTCACCACAATCACTTTTTGATGGCGATATAATTGAATACAAGATTTTTGTGTTCGATTCCTCAACATTAAAAAATCAAACCATCAGCCCGGTAAGCGGACTTTATTCTTTCAAAGTTGAAAAAATATTCAGCCCTGTAAAAATTTATTCAAACGACTTCAATTCAGCAACCCCTGATTTTGTTCTTTCTGATTTTGATATTTATACCGCCAGCGGATTCAGGAACCAAGCATTACATAGTCCGCATCCGTACCCAAGCCCCAATAAAGACAATGCTTTTCTTGATTTCTTTACATTGCTGAAATATCCGGTTATTCTGCAGGACGGCACAACCATGAGTTTTGATGAAGTGGTTTTGGTGGAGCCGGGTGAGAAATTATCGAAATTTGGTGACGATAACTTTTGGGATTATGTGATTATTGAAGGAAGTAAAGACGACGGAAAAACGTGGCTGCCATTGGCTGACGGCTATGATTCGCGGTCGAATACAATATGGGAATCCAATTACAATAAAAATATTACAGAAGATATATCTGCAACTGTTGGCAGCCCCGAGTGGTTTGTTAACAGGCAGATCAACCTACTTGAAAACGGTAATTTCAAGGCTGGCGATATAATTCTGATCCGTTTCAGATTATATTCCGATCCGTATGCGCACGGCTGGGGCTGGACGATTGATAATCTGAGAATCCAGGCGCCTGTCAGTAATCATGAAATTCAGCTTACACCCCAGAATATTATGGTTTACCCAAATCCGTTTACAAACAGTCTGAATATTGATTTGACCGCTGAAAACCGAATTGGAAATCTGAAAATAGAAATTGTGAATATTTACGGACAAACTGTGTCAAAGAATTCATTTTCTGATATTTCAGGTTCATTCATCGAAAATGTGGATTTACACCATCTTTCTGATCGTTTGTACCTGTTGATCATAAATGCAGATGGAAAAAGAATTTTTCAGCAGAAAATTGTCAAATCAATAACTAAAAATTAAGAATTAACATCAAAATTGAGCTACAAATTTCAATTTTAAAATATATCTGTATATTTGCGCCATATTTAAAGAAAAATGAAAGCAATCTTTAACATTTCCTATTTCTGGTTTTACTTTTATTTTGGCTCTTTCAGCGGGATCCGGAAGTAGGATATTGTTATAAATAAAAGATATTTTACCAAAAGGTCTCGAAGAAAATCGGGGCCTTTTTTATTAGAAAAAAATGAATACAACAATTATTGGTTTGGGATTAATCGGGGGTTCGCTGGCGAAAGATTTACGCAAAAGCCATTTTGCCACCCACATCACAGGTGTTGAAAACAACCCGGAACATGCAAAACAAGCGCTCGAACTGGGTTTGGTCGATAAAATTGAACCTCTTGAAAAAGCAGTTAAAAACACCGACCTGGTGATTATTGCCATCCCGGTTGATAAAGAAGTGGAATTATTGCCTCGTTTGCTCGACCTGATCAGCCACAATACAACGGTTACCGACATGGGATCGACTAAAAGAGTGATTACCGAAACGGTGAGAAACCACGAAAAAAGAAAGAATTTTGTGGCCGCCCACCCCATGTCGGGTACCGAAAACTCAGGGCCGACAGCGGCTCTCGAAGACCTTTTCAGAGACCGGATCACCATTCTTTGTGACCAGGAAGATTCAGGCCCGCAGCATCTTGCATTGGTCGAAAAAATGTTCCAGACACTGGGAATGGATATTGCCTACATGACTTCAGACGAACAGGATCACAGCACTGCTTTTATTTCGCATCTGCCGCATGCTGCAGCGTATGCACTTGCCAACGCTGTTCAGGACAAAGCCGACAGAAATATCATTTTCGACCTGGCTGGTGGTGGATTTCGTTCAACCGTGAGGCTGGCAAAAAGCTCGGGAACCATGTGGCATCCCATTTTTCAGCAAAACAGAAATTATGTGGTTGAATCGCTGGATGTTTACATCAAACACCTGCAGGAATTCCGCGATTGTATGTTTAAAAAAGAAGATGAACGATTGATGGATTTGATTGTTAATGCCAACAAAATACGCACAATACTGGATGGAGAAAGCCCGAATCTGGTAAAAAACGAAAAGAAAATTGTAAAACTTTATACGAAATAAACATGACTTTGAAACTTGAAATCAACCCGGTAAAAGCCTGGTTGCCAAAAATCGACAATCCCCTGCTGATTGCAGGCCCCTGCAGTCTCGAAACAGAAAAACAGGCCCTCGACACAGCCCGCCTGCTGGCAAAAGACAAACGGGTTTTTGTTTACCGTGGAGGTGTCTGGAAACCTCGTACCCGCCCGGGAATGTTTGAAGGTGTGGGATCGATTGGGCTGAAATGGTTGCAATTGGTGAAACAGGAAACCGGCTTGCCGGTGGGTACCGAAGTTGCCAATGCCCAGCACACAGAAGAAGCACTAAAAGCGGGATTGGACGTTTTATGGATCGGGGCCCGCTCGACTGCCAGCCCATTTGTAGTGCAGGAAATTGCCGATGTTGTTAAAGGTACCGATGCAGTGGTGATGGTGAAAAATCCGGTAAATCCTGATGTTCAGCTTTGGATGGGCGCCATCGAAAGGGTTTACCAGGCAGGAATCCATAATATTGTAGCTATCCATCGCGGTTTTACGCCATTCAGCGAAACCAAATACCGGAACTACCCGAACTGGAAAACCGTGATTGAGCTGAAAAGGTTGATGCCGAATCTGCCAATTATCTGCGATCCCAGCCATATTGCCGGCAAACGCGAATTTCTGTTTGAAATTTCACAGAAAGCTTTTGATATGGGGATGGATGGTTTGATGATTGAATCGCATATCGATCCATCATGTGCTTTGAGCGACGCAGCCCAGCAGCTAACTCCGGCCGATCTGGCCAAATTGCTCGACAAACTGGTAATAAGATACGAAACTGCCAACAACCCCGCGTTTGAAAACCAACTCGATGTTTTGCGTAACCGGATTGATGCGATTGACACCGAATTGCTCGAAATCTTATCCACCCGTGTTGACACAGTTAAAAAAATCGGTCAATATAAAAAAGAAAACAATGTGACTGCCCTGCAGATCAACCGTTGGGCGCAACTGATGGAAGACCGTGTAAATATTGGCAAGAAGCTCGATTTAAACGAAACTTTTGTTAAAACCATTTTCCAGTTGATTCATGAAGATTCGGTTCGTATGCAAACCGAAATTATGGACGAGGAATAGAAAAAACAAGTGCCACAGATTCACCGGTTTGTTGTGGATCTGTGGTTTCTATTTTTGGACCGATTCTGATTTTAATTCCTTTAAAACCCTTTTTAACACTTTTTTTGTGGCCGATTCGATCGCCGGGTAAGTTTCTTCGGCCTTAGAAGTATAAATTAAAAAAAGTGCAATTTGCTTCCCGCTTATTTCATCATAAAACTGATTCTTATTCAACCTGTACGCCTCACGCATCCTCCTTTTCAACAGGTTTCGCATGACGGCTCTTTTAAACGATTTTTTTGATACGGCAAAAGCAACCTGAACAGGAAAACCGGTATTCAGCGCTGTTTCAATATAAACAGCTTTCAGCGGATGTACAAACAGCGATTTCCCTTCAGCAAAAAGCTTTTCGATTACCTTTTTACTACAAAGCCGTTCGTTTTTATGAAACGTAAACCGGGATTTTTCTTCGCTGTTTTTATTAATCAGATCGTTCATTATGAACTAAAAAAGGCTTCCCGACAAAAAGAAGGAAAGCCTTTCATGAATGTTGTATTATTTGTTAAAGTTTATTGTTCTTTTTAATAAACTGTTCGAGTGCCATTGTCATTGATGGAGCTTCGGCAGTGGGTGCTTCAATATCAAGTCTCAAACCGGCTTCGCGCACAGCTTTTGCAGTGGTTGGACCGAAGCATCCGATTACTTTATCGTTCTGTTGAAAATCGGGATAATTCTGAAAAAGCGACTTAATTCCCTGGGGACTGAAAAATATCATTACATCGTAATTCAGTTCTGGCATGTCGGAGAGATCGGCGCTGACAGTACGGTACAAAATTGCTTTTGTGTATTTATATCCTTCGGCATCAAGTAATTCCGGAATTTCAGGTTTGTGAATATCCGACAGCGGCAATAAAAAGTTTTCCTCTTTGTGTTTTTTCATTACACTGACCATGTCTGACAACCGGCCATCTCCGTAAAAGATTTTCCGTTTCCGGTAAACGATATATTTCTGCAGATAAAAAGCAGTAGCTTCCGAAATACAGAAATATTTCATTGTATCCGGAATTGTCAGTCGCATTTCCTGGCTAATCCTGAAATAATGATCAATGGCTGTTTTGCTTGTAAATATTACACCAGTGAAATTCAGGATGTTAATCCGTGTGTTGCGGAATTCTTTTGCCGAAACCCCTTCCACCTTAATAAACGGCCTGAAATCAATTTTCAGCCCGTATTTCTCGGCCAACTCCGCGTACGGCGACTTGGCCGTGCTGAGATCCGGTTGCGAAACAATGATACTCTTGATTTTCAAAGTATTCTTTCTTTTAATTAAAACTTATTACACCTTAACCTTTTACTACTTTATAAATTAAAAGCAAGGGTAAAAATTCAAGGGTACAAAGGTATAAAAAGAGATAAAATATGGAAACCTGTTTTTTTATTAAAATTGATACCGCCCTTTTTAATAATAATCCATAAAAAAACAAGATCGTGAAAGCGCCTGCAACTATTGCCACCACTGTGTTTCCAAAAGGTCCAAAGGCGATGACTCCTACTATAGGAAAAAGGATAATTCCGGCCGCCCGGTAGGTATTATCCATGTTAAACATCAATTCGCCGGTGTCGGAAGCGCCGATAAAAATCGTACCCAAAATCTTATAAAGCAGTTTCTTACCCAGAAAAAAAACAAGAATCAGTGCTGTGGTCTGTAAAAATCCTATCACCTGAAAATGACCTTCTGCAGAAGAAAAATTCATTAAAACCTGGTAAGCAAAAATGGAAACAACAACATAGAAGATTACTTCGAGCCTGAAAGCACCGTGCAGAAATGAATAATTTTTCTCGCGGTACATGCGCACCGAAGCGGTGTAATTAAACACCGACTGGAACAGAAAACTGATGTAACGGGTGTATCCGGTGCGCACACTAACAATTAATGTAAAAAGCAAAAAAAAGATGATCGTCAACACATCGTTTCCCGTTTGGTTGACATGACGATGCCTGATTTCAAGTCCTTTCCACAAAATATGCTCATAATAAGCCGAATCGGCTGGATATTCTGCGTGCCCTAAAAACAGCTTTTCCGCGGGTTTAATTTCGAAAAACCGGAAGGTACTGTCGGAGGGTGTTCTGAGAATGGAATCCAGCTCTGCCGAAATCGAATCAGTTATCAGAACCTGCTGATCAAAAATGGCCGATGAAAGCGAATCGAGAGCAACCGGCTGCAGATTCCCGGGCTGCGTTTGCTGTTCGTATATCAGATTTTCTCTCATCTTCGTTTTTCAGGCAGCAAAGATAGGAATTCAAGTCCGAAAGTTGCCTGGTAGTTTGTATTTTTACCCCATGCTTAAAAATGAAAATTCAAATCAGCCGGTTTTGTATCTGGCCCCGTTGCAGGGATTTACCGATTTTGTTTACCGGAAGGTTTATTCCGAAGTGTTTTCATTGATTGATGCCTTTTTTATTCCCTACATTTCGGTAAAAAACCACGAGGTTATCAAAAAATACAGGAAAGAAATTTTGCCTGAAAATAATCCCCAAAACCGTGTGATCCCTCAGGTTCTGGTAGCCGATCCTGAAGAAATGATTTTTCTGACTGAATATCTTGCCGATTTTGGCTACACCGAAATCAACCTGAACCTGGGCTGCCCCTACCCGATGGTCACCAACCGCGGAATGGGTGCCGGATTGCTGCCTCATCCTGAAAAAATTAAAGAAATTCTTGCCGCATTTTTCGAAAAATCATCCGTAAAACTCTCGGTAAAAATGCGTGCCGGGCTGGTTACTCCTGCTGAAATTGAAAAAATAATCCCGGTGCTGAACCAGTTTCCGCTCACAGAAGTGATTCTGCATCCGCGTATTGCAAGGCAACTTTACGAAGGAGAAATTATCGAATCTGCTTTTCAGTTCGCTTATGGAAACCTGCAGCACAGGCTGGTTTACAATGGCGATGTTAATACGGTTGAATCCATTGAAAAAAGGATGGTGAAATATCCGGAAACGAGCCATTTTATGCTGGGTCGAGGCGTTTTAATGAATCCGTTTCTTCCTGCGAAAATAAAAGGAATTGTTTTCAGCAAGGCTGAGAAAAGGGAAAAACTGATTTTATTTCACAAACGAATGCTGGAAGAATACCTTTCTGTGATGGACAACCCGGGCAATGCACTGAATAAAATGAGGCAGTTCTGGAATTACTTTTGCCATAATTTTACCGAACCCAAAAAAAGTCTGAAAAAGATTGAGAAATCAGGAAGTTTCTCCGCATTCCAAATTGCTGTCACAACAAATTTCAGAGACTATCTCAGTTAGTGGAACAATTGTTTCGCTCATACTTTTCCATTAAATCCATGAGCAGGTAGAGTTCCTTTACTTCCTCATCGTTTCGCGGGCCACCGCAAATTTCAAGAAATCTTTTCAGACCCTCCTGGTAATCGTCTTCTGTTTCTATTTCGTAAATCATAGTCTAGTGTGCGTCGAGCCAGTTTGCAGCGGCATTCATTTCCACTGTCAGTTTTACACCAATGTCCACTGCATTTTCCATTTCCTGTTTTACTATCATTTTTACCTGATCAAGCTCGGTTTTTAAAACATCGAAATTCAACTCATCATGAACCTGCAATACCATTTTCGATTTCAGTTTCAACGCTTCAAACTGCCTGTGAATGTTAATCATCGCTATTTTGATGATATCGGCAGCCGAACCCTGTATGGGCGCGTTAATGGCGTTTCTTTCCGCCACTCCGCGAACCACTGCATTCACCGAATTAATATCTGATAAATAACGCCGCCGGCCTTTAATTGTTTGCACAAACCCTTGATTTCTTGCCAGTTTTATCTGGTTATCCATAAATTCTTTGATCCGTGGGAAATTTTCGAAATAACCGTCGATCAGTTGCTTTGCTTCGGTTCGCGGAATATTCAGCCGCTGCGATAAACCGAATGCCGAAATTCCGTAAATAATCCCAAAGTTGGCGGTCTTTGCCTTGCGTCGCATATCGCTGTCAACCCCGGTTTCAGCAACTTTAAAAATTTTTGCAGCCGTGATGGAGTGAATGTCTTTTCCTTCGTTAAAAGCTTTCTGCATCTCATCGTCTCCGCTGAGCGCTGCCATAATGCGCAACTCAATCTGCGAGTAGTCGGCCGAAAGAAAGGTATGCTCGTCGTCGCTCGGAATAAACGCTTTGCGGATTTGGCGTCCGTTTTCAGTCCGGATGGGAATGTTCTGCAAATTCGGGTTCACCGAACTCAGCCTTCCGGTGGCGGCAATGGCCTGGTTGTATGAAGTATGAATTTTGCCTGTTTTTTTGTCAACCAGCAACGGCAACGCTTCCACATAAGTCGAAAGCAGTTTTCTCAGTTCCCTGAAATCGAGAATCTTCTGAACAATCGGGTGTTTGTGCACCAGTTGCGACAACACATCTTCGGCGGTGGAATATTGTTTGGTTTTTGTTTTTTTGGCATCGGAGTCAATCTTCAGTTTTTCAAAAAGAATAATCCCCAACTGCTGTGGCGACGAAACATTAAAATGCTCACCTGCCAATGCAATAATCTCCTCCTCGTGCTGTATGATTTGTGCCAGCAGAACTTTTGAGTAGTCCTTCAGTTCATCGGAATTAATGCGAACGCCGGCATTTTCCATGTGTACCAGCACCGGAACCAGCGGCATTTCGAGCGTTTCAAAAAGCTCGCGGACCATAAATTTGTCAAGGTCCGGGTCGATTTTAAGTTTCAACTGCAAAGTCAGGTCGGCATCTTCGCAGGCATAATCGCGCAGTTTTTCCTTGGCTACCGAACGCATGGTGGGTTGTGTTTTTCCTTTTTTGCCAATCAATTCTTCAGTCGGGATTTTTATATAATTCAGGTACGTTTCGCAAAGCAGGTCGAGGTTGTGTTTCATGTCGGGCTGAAGCAGGTAATGCGCCAGCATCGTGTCGTACAACCTGCCTTTTACTTCGATGCCATAATTGCTGAGCATCAGCATATCGTATTTAATGTTCTGCCCGATTTTGGTGATTCTTTCGTCGGCAAAAATCTCGCGGAATTCATCCAGCACTTTCTGCGCTTCATCCTGGTCATCGGGAATCAGCACACAATACGCTTCGTGCGGCCGGAATGCAAACGAGAGACATACAATTTCGGCAGATTGTGTTTCGAGCCCGGTAGTTTCGGAGTCGAAACAAAACTCATCCTGCACCGAAAGTTCGGCGCGCAGACTGGCCCGCTGCAGGGCTGTTTCAACCAGATAATACTGGTGCGGAACGGTTTCAAAAGAGTCGCGTTTTGTTGCAACCGGCGCTGTTTCCAAAGTGCCCATATCAAACAATGTTCCCTGGAAAGGGTTTCCTGCGAGAGGTGCAGCAACTGTTGCACCCGCTTCCGGTTCCTTTAGTTTTAACCGCTGAATGAGGCTTTTGAATTCGAGTTCTTCGAAAAGCGCAATTAAAGCTTCCTTGTTTACCGGATCGCAGGTCAGGTTTTTTGTGTTGAATTCTATGGGAACATCCAGAATAATGGTTGCCAGTTCGCGCGAAAGCCGCACCTGTTCTTCAAACTGAATTAAATTTTCCTGCAATTTGCCTTTCAGTTGGCCGATGTTCTGGTAAACGCCGTCGATGCTTCCATAATCGGCAATCAGTTTTTCGGCAGTTTTTGGACCAACGCCCGGGCAGCCCGGAATGTTGTCGGCCGAGTCGCCCATCAATCCCAGGATGTCGATAATCTGTTCTGTATTTTTGATCCCGAAATTTTCCTGAATCTGCGGAATTCCCCACACTTCAGCATCGTCGCCGCTTTTACCGGGTTTAAACATGAAGATATTTTCGGTAACCAATTGCGCGTAGTCTTTGTCGGGTGTCATCATGTAAGTGATAAAACCCTGTCGTTCGGCTTCTTTGGCCAAAGTACCAATTACATCGTCGGCTTCAAAACCCGGTTTTTCGATGATGGGAATATTAAAAGCCTCGATAATGCGGCGGATGTAAGGAATTGATTTCCGCAGGTCTTCGGGCATTTCCTCGCGGTTGGCCTTGTATTCGGGAAACCGTTCGTGCCTGAAAGTGGGCCCCGACGGGTCAAAAACCACGCCGATATAATCGGGTTTTTCCTTTTCCAATACCTGCACAATGGTGTTGGTAACTCCGAGCATGGCCGATGTATTGACGCCTTTTGAGTTAAAACGCGGGTTGCGGATAAAGGCAAAATAGCTGCGGTAAATGAGCGCGTAGGCGTCGAGCAGAAAAAGTTTCGGTTTGTTATCTGGCATAATTTCTTGTTTTCAATGTTTTATCGGTTTTG
>DAINOH010000041.1:11960-39955 GCA_036735485.1 Draconibacterium sp.
AGTTTCGGTTTGTTATCTGGCATAATTTCTTGTTTTCAATGTTTTATCGGTTTTGTTATCCCGCAAAGTCAGATTTGTTTTTATGTCATTTCGACGACACAGGAGGAGAATTGAAAATCAGCGTAGCTAAATCTCTCTTTTCTGGAGCAGATTTCTCACCCTCGTGCCTCGGGTTCGAAATGACAGCTTTTTTTGAAGCATCTCATCAATTTAAAATTCTGAATAAAGCTTTTTATGAACGCTAAAAATCTATCACTCTTCCTTTCTTCAATTATCAGCAGCGAACCATTCGGCAAACGACGTTTCGGTTTCGTAAAGCCTGATGCTGTATAATGTAACACCCGAAGGCAAAAGAGGTTGAAGAATGGAGGCAATATAAACCACCAGGTTTTCGGAGGTGGGCTGGAATGCAACCACAATCACGCGGCTGGTCACTTTCCGCAGCAGCTCTTTCTGTTCTTCGGGAACCAGTTGGTTCACCATCAAAGCGTGGTCAAAAACATTCACCACATTTGTCTTCACCAGGTTTTTCAGTTCCCCGAAATCGATTACCATTCCGTCTTTCGGGTGACCGGGTTCGTTGCGGGGCTCGCCGGTAACTGTAACCTCGAGGTAATACGAGTGCCCGTGAATATTGCGGCACAGCCCGTCGTACTCAAACAGCGTGTGCGCCATTTCGAAATGAAACCGTTTTGTGATTCTTATTTTTGGCATGATGGCACAGTAATAATACGCCTGCGAAAGTACTTTTTTTCGGGCTGAAGCAAATGATAAACTGTGTTTTTTCAACCTGGTTCTGACTTTCTGATTTTGTTATTCTGTTATTCTGCTGTTAAATCAGAAATATCGAATAAGAAATAAGGAATGAGGAAATATAACGGCTGACACAGATTACCTGACGTTGAATCAAACCCTCAAAACACAAAGGATTTCTGTTATTTCCTTTCAGAAAAAATCTCAGGATACCATTTTTCAATTTTCTGTTTGTAGTCAGCCGGAAGTTTGCTGAGCGGAACCGGTTTGTCCTGCGGCCGCACCTGTTTCTGGTTGATTTCGCCCATCAGGCTCCAGTTGCGCGTGCTGCCCGAAACAGGTTCAGCCGCCTTTTGGGTGTAATCGGTAAAATCAATCACTTCCACCAGTGTATTCTTTTCAATGTTCTGCAACAGCGCCAGCCTGAAATCTTTGTTCATGTACCATCGGATTTCCTTGTCGATATCAGAGCCGCCAATACCCGAACCGCGCGCCACAAAAACATAATTAAAACTGTTGGTTTTATAATGTTCGCGCCAGATCAGCCCGAATTCGCCCTGCGTGATAAAACGCGTATCGGGCCAGCGTTTCCTGATTTCCTGCAGCCAGGTGGTCAGGCTTTTTACATCGGTGGGGAGCGAAACTTCCCAGGTATTGGTCACCCACGCAAAACCATTCAGTTTGAAACCCTCATCGAAATGCACTGCCGTTGCATGCAGCATCTCTTTTATACCGGTATCGTGACCATATTTATCCAGCGTTTCGATGGGGCCGACACCCATGCGGCTGTTAAAACCCTCTTTAAAACCTTCGCGCCGGGCCGAAAGAAAATCCATGGTCCAGCCGTCGAGGTTCACACAATCGATAAAATCAGCCTTTCCCTGTGCCGGTTTGCAGAAATGCTCCTTCGACGGGTAAAAAGGGTACGAAACAGCACCCTCACCATCCTGGTTGTCGATGGCATACTGGCTCCAGATGTTTCCCTGGCAAACATGAATGTTTTCTTTCGTTGCCAGGTATTCCTGGTTTGGAGCCGAAAGAAAACCTGCCACCACACTCTGCGGACGAAAACCATTTCCGACGATTTCCGACACCCGGGCCAGTCCGTCGTGCAAATCGCGGTTCACCTGTTCGGTTGAATTGTAGGCGTTGGCAAAATAAGCGCCCGGAATAAAGGTGACATCGTCGCCCAAACGGTTGTGGTAGTCCACCACCAGTTGCCTGATTTGCCGGTAGCTGGCCGTGGTATCGTGCAGCGCCAGCCAGCTCAGCGCCCAGGTGATTTTAGCTCCCGGAAAACCGGCTTCAATCGCTTCCCTGTAGGCCTTCACGCGTTCGGGGGTGTGCAGGCTGCGTTCGTCGTGTCCCACATTTTTGTCGCGCGCCACCTCAATCTGGTTCACGCGAATAATGGCGTTAAACGTCAGAAACCGTTGTCCCATCAGCTTGTCAGCCGTATTCTGACTGCTGGCCAACATCGAAATAACCAAAAAACAACAAACAGGAAATAATCTGAAAAGATTCATGATTCAGCCGGTATTAAGTTTTTAAACAGCCTCTAAAATAGAGATTAAATCTGATGAATGTAAATTTTGATAACGATTGTCCCATGGTTTTGCTGATTAAATTGCCCTTTCAGGGCGTTGTTTGTATTGTTTGCCTTTTTACCCAAGGCGTTGCCATTGGGCTGAATTAATCCGGGCCTTCAGCCCGTTTCTCCTGTCAAGTCTATAAATCCTCTGCATAGTGTAAACATAAAATCATCAAAAACTGAAATGTTTTACCTTACAACACGCCCCGGAGGGGCAACTCATTTCAACCCGGTGGCAGCGCCCCGGGTTAATAACGAAACACGCCTCTCCCAGCGCCCTGAAAAGCTTGTCCCGAAATCGGGAGGCAGCTTAATCCTTATTCATTCCCCTAAAATATTTACGCTAACAAACTGAAATTTACATTGCTAAACGATTGTTGGAAAAACATTTTTTTATATCTTCCCCTCACTTTTTAATAACCCTGTAAACTGTGCAGCATTGAAAAGAAAGACCCACAGAGCAGCAATCAGCAACCACGTTTCTGTTGGATGCGCCCCGGTTCCGGCATATCGCCTGAAACCCTCTTCTATTGTCAGAAACATAAAAAAAGCCACCTGCGCCGGCAAAGCAAACAGGTGGCCCGGGATAATAATTATTTCTAATTATCAACTTAAAAACAAATGTAATTATGACTAGTTTAAACGAAGCACGAAAACGTGATTTTATCTCCATGCTTATTGTTATCATGGAGCAAAACGGCGAATTACTGGCTGAAAAAGGGTACGACCCCGCCAACATTATCGCCCAGTTAAAGGAAGAGCTGGCCATCACCGACCAGAAAGAAGCACACCAGAAAGCAGCAGTGGCTGCGGCCAAAAATGCCACAAAGGATGCTGTGGAAGCACTTAATATTACCTACAAACACGCCTCAGCAACCGTCGATCTTATCTCAGGTTTACTCGGTAAGGACGACAACCTGCTGAAGGAGATCAAAAAGCTGCGGAAAACAACACCTCCTCCTCCACCGGATTCCGGAACACAGGACTGATACTTGATTATACCAAAAATCCGCTGCTTATCCCGGGGCGGATTTTTTTTGGGCCGTATTTCAGTTCTCACACCGAAGATATAGCCTTTATATCCCTTTTCACAACCTCCCTATCCAAAGATATACACGTGCTGCAATTGGATATGGAATGTATATCCCCGGATACAGACCTCATATCCAAAGACAGAATCTTCCTGACCTTAGATAGATCCTTCCTGTCTCAGGATATAAAGGTTATATCCTGAGATATAGTTCTTATATCCCTGGATAGGGACTTTATATCTTTGGATATTGTCTTCATATCCTCAGATATGGCTTTTATATCTTTGGATATAGTCATTATATCCCTGGATACGGGCTTTATATCCCAACTTGTAAAACCGCTGAAAGGGTCGCCGGGAGAGGGATTCAGGAGGATTTTTCAGTTATATCCGAATTTATGCCGGTGCTCCCGAAGACTGAATAATGAGGGATAAAACTTTTCGTTGTCAGGGAGATAAATGGATTGATTCTCATATTGCCTGATTCCTGAATCGGGCCTGAAATCTTTGAGTTTTGGATGAACAAGTACTTTGTAATTATCAGATATGGCAATTAATCCCCTGTCGAAAGCACGATGAAAAGTAGGCGACAACGCCAGCCCATTTTTGATAGAATCGTTGTAGGTTTCAGCAAATGGCATAATATGACAGGCATCCACCAAAGAGTTCCGATTCGCATCTTCTACTTTCAATCCACTCACCGAACATTGGTTGTTATAAATTTCAAGAATTGCTTTTCTGAAAATAGTACTTCGCAATACAATCAACTCCTCACGAACTTCTGACGGAACTTCAGAAATCTGACGGATTACTTTTTTAGAATAATTTACTTCAGGATCATACAAAATCTCAGTCTTTACTATTTCAGAATATCTTATTTTCTGATTTATCTGTTGCAGATTTTTTATTCCGAAGTATTTCTCCAAAATCACATTTTTAATGATTTCCCTGTCTGCAGAATTTGAAAATGCCTGAAACATTTCTTCCGATAACTTTGCAGCCAGCACAGTATCGATAAGTGCACGATAACTTTTTATCGATTTACTATTCGTCGTAGGAATTTCTTTTCCGGGTAGAGTAACCAGGTTCCAAAATCCTCCTTTCTCGTTCTTTAAATGATAAAATGGCAATGAAAAATTAGGGACATTTTCTGTTTTTACCAGCAACTTCCACAAATCATAAAATCTTTGCAACAAACTGTCGGTTACAGGAATCCAGTTTTCAGTTATTTCGCAAGATTCAAAAGATTCCAAAACCGCCAGCAGCAAAACAGGTTTGTGTGGTGCTTTGCCATATTTTGTAGGCGCACAGTTCAGAGTGAGGATATTTTGGAGAAACCTTAACACATTTAAAAACTTTTATCACAGAACAATCCAAAACTAATGTTTATTAAGTAAATAGTTTTTAGTTGATGTAATTTTGAAACATAAAAAATTCTTAATGATTTTAAATCTCAGAGTGTAGCCCCAACCCATCAACCGGTTTCTAAAAGAAAATCTGTGTTTGCAGAATCACCTGTCCTTTGGAGTTTGTCCACATTTGCTGATCGTCAACTTCGGTGTAAACCGGGCGCGAGGAGTATTGCAAAGTCCATTTGATGTTGTGGCCGTACATCAGCCAGTTGATCCCGGCATCAAACTGTGCTGAGGCTTCGCCCAGTCCTTCAAAAGCTTTAAAAGTAAACGCCCCGTATGGCTGCATGCGGTTTTTCAGTCCGGTGCCCGGCAGCAGATAACCGAATTCGCCGCGTACAATGTGCCCGGTGCCCAATTCCCACTCGGCGTTTCCGGGGCCCTGTGGCAAAGCATCTTCAGCACTCATTTTTGAAACATTCATCCGCCCGGCACTCCGCAGGTAATTGGGGCCGAAAAAGTTATACTGGTATGCGAAATAGCCGGTTACAGCGCCACCCCGTCGCGTGGGCATATCCACAAAAACATCGGCGGCGGCCACAAAAATATCGCTGATTTGCGAGGGGTAATAACCGGCATAATCAGGAATTAAATGCTCGTTACCCGTGGAAATAAGCCATGCGGCTAAAAATGGATCCACGGTCGATAAATCTTTTTCAGCTTCAACGAGCATGGCTTCGGGATGGTAATAAAACCCGGCACCCACATTCAGCATTTTTGCACGGCCCAGGTTATTCATGGTCATCTGGTAAAATGTTGTGTTTTCCCTGTCAAAAAACTGCCATTCAAAATAGCCTTTCAGCGCAAAGTTTTCGTTAATACGTTCGGTGGTTACCGGCGACGAAACCGAATCGATACCATACTCAAACGGTTTTACCACCGAAACCCGGTAGTTCAGATTACCGAGTGCACCGCGGGCATAAATTCCCAACTGGCGGCCAAATTCATCGAAAGTACCGGCAACCGGAAAGGTAAAACCGGGTGCATCAACTACCAGAAACTCAAAATTTTTATTGCTCGCATACCGTGAAATTCCGCTTTTGCTGTTCAATCCAAAACCCAGGTGAAAATAATTGCCGGCAAGAATAAACTCAGCTTCGGCATTGTAAAGATTGATGCCCGCTTTGCGGGGAGAACGGTAAGTCAAACCATCGTACCCAACCTGTGTGAATATCAGTGCCCTGTCCATCAGGCTGGCATAAAAAGTGAGCCGGCTGCGACGGATTCCCAGGTCGATATCACTGTATTGTTCCACCCCGTTTTTGTCGGGATTGTTCCAGATATAACGGGTCCAGATCTGGTTGTTCATCATGATTCCGGCATACGAACTTCCATCTTCGGTAAGATTGAATTTTAGTTTGGGAATTTTTTTATCGTCCTGTGCCACTAAAGACTGGATTCCTGCAAAAAGCAGCAGTGCAAGCCATAAACAAAAAAGACTGTTTCTTTTATTCATCCTGAATTCGGTTCTGAAAATGTGTCAAAAATAATAACTGACAACTATTTCAGCGTATTTTTGCCAAAAAATCCGAAGAAAACAAATGGAAAATAATCGAGGTATTTTCTGGACACGTGTTGGTTACTCAAACGTTGTTTTGCTGAAAACCAGCGAAACGGCAGTTCTTGTCGATACAGGAGTAAAAGGTAACCTGGCCCACATTATCCGCTTTCTGAAACATAAAAATACAGAGCCTGCTGAACTAAAACTGATTGTTTTAACCCACACACACCACGACCACACCGGCAACCTGCACGAACTTGTGAAACTAAGCGGCGCCCCTGTACTTGTGCATCAAAACGAATTTGAAAACCTGAAAAACGGATTTACGCCCATCCCAAAAGGAATGGGTTTTTACACCCGTTTTATTTCTGGGCTGGGCAGCATTGTGGTGCCGCGGTTTGCTTCGCCAAAAGCCTTTGAAGCACAGCTCATCAACGAAAATGAATTCGGACTGAATCCTTTCGGAATGGATGCAAAAATCATCTCAACGCCTGGTCATACCAACGGTTCACAATCGGTTTTAGCTGGCGATACGCTGGTTGCAGGCGACACTTTTCTGAACCTCGGCAACGGAATAATTTTCCCGCATTTTTGCAACGACCCGGCCACGCTGCTGAAAACCTGGGAACTGCTTTTCGAATCAGGTGTAAAAACGGTGGTTCCGGGCCACGGCAAACCGTTTGCCATCGAAAAGGCTAAACCTGAGTTTGAGAAGTGGAAGAAAAAAATCAGGTAACTACTTAAACTCAATCGAAGTGGTGCCGATGTTATTGCCATCGGCAAAAAGATCGATGGTGTAGGTTCCGATCATCAGCGGCGATTCGCCCGCATTGTCCCAGTAAATGGCCACCGGTAAATCCATCCCTTCGTAATTCACTTCGCGCACGGCCGAATACTGAATTTTCAGGTCTTCGAACTGAAAAAGGTCGCCGGGTGACTTGCTCAGCAAAAGCTGGTCGGGGCGCATAATTCTGACATAAATATTTTTCGGGCCACGTTTGGCGGTGATGTTACTGTTCAACACAAACGAAATCCTGATTTTATCGGTGCGGTTGGCAAATTTGGTTTCCTTATTCCGCGAGTTCATCCCTTCGGCAATCAGTTCGCGGACTTCGAGCTGCGCAGCCCTTTGCAGGTTCTTTTCGAGTTTATCCTTTTCCTGGCTGAGTTGTTCGTTCTTTATTTCGGCCTGTTTGTATTGCTCCTTCACCTGGGTGTTTTCTTCGAGGAGTTGCTGGTTGCGGCGGTTCAGCGAGTCGATTTGTGTAACAAAATCGCGCATAATGCCACGCATCGTATTTACCTGTTTCTGGTATTCGTTGATCTTTTGCACACTCACCCTTTTTGTCTGCTCGATTTCGAGCATCAGGTCGCGCACTTTTTCCTGCGCCATAAACAATTGCCCGTTGATGGTGTCGTTTTCGGTTCTCAGCGAATCATAACTTGTCGCTATTTGCGCCAGTTCAGATTGAATAGAATCCTTTTCAGCCTTCAGTCCGGTTAGTGCGCTTCTATGTTCTTTTCGCTGTATAAAAAATAACACAATCACCACCACAAGAATCACCGAGAGAATGCCCACAATAATATTGTTCCTCCTGTTTTTCTCTTTCTGCAAATAATCCAGTTCGCTCATTTTTTCTCCTTTCCGGTTTTTTTCAAACAAACCGGGTAAATCTGAAATTCATGTTACCTGATTTGACGAATGTTGCAAAAATAAAAATCTTTTATGCCGCATCAAATTTAAAGGGCAGAAATACCCCGATTTTCAGACAACATAAAAGATTTCAGTATTTTCTGATTGTACCGGCATCAGAGAAAACTGCCGAATTTCAGCCCCAGATAAATCATGCGCGGCGAAAGCGGGCCATAAATATAACCCGGGTCGCGGCCAACACCTGAATCAAAATCGTTTTGGTAACTGTTGAAAATATTTTTGATTCCGCCGTTTACTTCCACTTTCACATCATCGGTTATCCTGAACTGGTAACTTAGTTTGATTCCGGCATCGAAAAACGGATTGGTGGTATTCAACTGCCCGGCTTCGGGATCAGCAATTGCCGGCCCAAAATACGGAACCAGCATTTTGCCGGTATAATTTCCGGTAAAAGCAATGTTAAACAGCGGTACTGGTTTCAAATCAAATCCGAAATAAGCATACGTGTCGGGCGACCTGAAAAAGTGGGTTTCGTTAAACTCCTGCGGCTCGTCGTACCGGCTGTTCTGAAGCGTAAATCCCGATTGAAACTGAAATTTGGCCGACGGGGAAGCATTCAATTCAAAATTTGCTCCTTTAACTGTTGCGCCATTTTCTGCATTCACACGAGTGTAAATAACGGTTCCTTCATCGTCAGGCGTTCCGTATTCGTTGGCAAACGGATCGAGTAACCTTGTATAAAATCCTTCGGCTAAAAACTGAATCTGCCACTTTCCGGGGTGAAAGGTAAAATCAAAAGAACCTGTAAAACTGTTCGAGGTTTCCTGTTTTAAACCGGGGTCGTTTACATGAATCACCTGTCGCGAACCCGAAGTTTCGATGTGCAGGTCTTCGTCAAAAATCTGTGGTGCCCTGAAACCACGCGCATAACCCGCCCTGAACTGAATGTGTGGCATAATTTTATAAAGCAGGCTGATTCTCGGGCTCAGCACATTTCCGGTAACATCATCGTTTCCCGAAGCATTATCTGCAACCCTGTAATGATCGAACCGGGCCCCGGCTGAAAATGTAACTTTTTCCAGTTTCCATTCCGATTGTAAAAATCCGGCCTGTGTTGAAAGCGACTGATCGGCCACCAGCGTGTTCCCGAAATGGGTGTCAGATTCCGGATCATAATAACCCAGTTTTTTATCCACGAGGTTTCCTCCATTAAACTCAATACCCGATGTTAATGTGGCGTTGCTGAAAATCAAACGATCGATCTGACGAATGTATTGAACACCGGAGGAATAGGTAAAATCGGTGGTTCTTCCGTAAGCCGACAAATCCTGGTTGGCCCCGTAATACGAACCGCGATCAACACCCTGTCCGGCAAAAAACACCGAAAATTTATCGGCTTCGCGAAGTATCAGGTCGAAACTGACTGCCCCCGAGTTGATATTGTGATCCACACTTTCGGTGATGTCGGTTTCGTGCATGGGCAGTTCAAATTTGTTACCCCCGCGGCGCGATTCGTTGATCCGGAAATAATCGATGGTGAGTTTGCCACGGCTGGCAACCCGCTGGTAAAAACGCGAACCGATGGTCATATTTTTGATCTCCGAAATTTCTGAAAAGCCATCTCCGTTGGCATCAAAATGATCGCGTGACCGGGTGAATCCAAAAATGCTCAATCCGGTTTTAAAATCGTCGCTTACAAACGAGCCGTTCAGGTTCAGACTGAAATCCGGTGTGTTCGTTGTATTTTTCCCGGCAGCAAAAACACCGCCTGATGTTGCCACCGAAAAGTTATCGGAAACCGGGTCTTTTGTAACTAAGTTGATGGTTCCGCCGATGGCGTTGCTGCCATACATGGCCGAGCCTCCCCCCCTGATCACTTCAACCCGTTCAATCATGTTGGCCGGAATCAGTTCGAGTCCGTAAACTCCGGCCAGGCCGCTGAAAACCGGTCGCGAGTTGATCAGAATCTGCGAATACGGCCCTTCGAGACCGTTCATCCGCACCTGCGTAAAACCACAATTCTGACAGTTATTTTCCATCCGCAAGCCTGGTGCAAAATTTAACCCTTCACTCAGTGTCACATTTTGTGTCCGGTTAAAAAGTTTTGCATTGATGGTATTTACCACGGTGGGTGTTTCGCGGCGGCTTTTTTCGTTTCTGTCGGCCGACACCACCACCTGTTCAAGTCCAATATTATCGGGTTCGAGTGTAACAAGAATGGTAACACTTTCCTTTGCTTTCAGTTCCACCTCAATTTGTTTTGATTTATAGCCGACTGCCGAGACAACAACAACCTGTTTCCCCACCGGCAGGTTGGCCATTTTAAAATGCCCCGAAACATCGGTAGCGGTTCCGATAACAGTTCCCTTTAATAAAATCGTTGCAAACGGAATATGAGCTTCACTGTCTTTTACATCGCCAAAAAGCATGGCGTCGGTTTTTGGTTTGGTTTCTGGTTCTGCTGCTGACAGATTTTCTGAAGCAATTATCAGGATCATCAGCAGTGCTGATATATATTTCATGAATGAAATTATTATGAATGGTTTATAAAGTACTTTCTGAGCAGTTCTGATATCGATAGCTGACAAAAAACAAAACGCTTACTGCAAACTGATTTGCACCTCAGTTTAACCGATCAAAATGTTCAGAAAGAAAAATGAAAATGAATAAACGGGATTAACAGGAGTATGATGCCGGCGGGCCGCGGAGCCATAACTGACCGGGAAGTTCACTCTGAGGAATAACTATAATAAATGGCTGACTGAGCAATTGTTGCGTCCCAAAAAATCCGGGAACAAAAGTTTCCGGTTCAACCTGATAATATTCAGAATTCAGACTTGTATAAAAACAAATTTCTTTTTGGGTATGATCGTGTTTGGCGGCTCCTTTTTCGTGATGATCAAAAGGGTGTGAATGCGTAATCACCATTCCGTTTGCGCAAAAATGCGAGTGACGGTTGGTAATCGACGACTGCACAATAAACAGGTAAACCGGCAGTACCAGCGCAAAAATCAACTTTCTATTTTCCCTGATGAATCGCAAGTTTTTTGGTTTTCGGGCAAAATTAACATCCAATCTGTTTCCAGATTCAGACAGATTGCTTTTTCATTGTTTTTGGGGATGTTTTTAAGATTGGATTATTAAACCTGAGCAATGATTCGCCAAAAGAGATTACATGTATATCTTCCTGTTTATCTGCAACATAATACTCCCTTAATGATTCAAATCTTCATTGATTTTACGAAAATTCAGAATCACCCGGAAAAGGGATGCTAATATTTAAAAATGGGAAAATTTTTACGAAGCAGCCACTTTTTTTACTTCGTCCGATAGCCTTTGCAGAGCGGCATCGGCTTCTTTCAGTGAGTCGGAAATAAGCTGGTTGTAATATTTTTTGACAAGTTCCGGGTTTTTCTTCCCATCCGGGTGCTTTGCCCTGACCCGCAATTCGCGGTGTTTTCTGATAACATCGGCGGCAATTTTCAGGACTGCTTCCTCATCTGCTTTTTCATTGTATTCCAACACCGAAAAACAATCATTCAAAACCAGCGACATTAACACATCGATATCTTTTTTCAAATCCTTTACACTTGCCATAATTTCAGAGTTTTGTTTTTGTAAATGTACTTTTTTCCTTTCAGAAAACCTTTTATCTCTATTTAAAATCCAAGACCTGTGCCGCTACCCTGCATTAAATCCTGCATTTGCTGGCGGTTCTCGCCTTCTTTAGCTTTTTTTGCCTTTTCTTCGGCTTCTTTTCTGGCCTTTTCCTCCTGCTCAAAATCGCGGATATTTTTTATAAACGAATAATCAGGTTTCACATCCCAAACCAGCGATTCATCCCAGTTTGAACGTACTTTGTGAACCTGGTTCAGGTAGATTACTTTTTCGGGCTGGGTTTTATCCTGAAAACTTCCGGTGTCCCATTTGCCATTGCCATTGCTGTCGTAAATCAGTTTTATCTTGTATTTTTCAGGCAAAAGGTAGTCAAACAAAACTTTTCCATCGGCGCTGATAAACCTTTCGGCCACTACCTTTTCCTCATCGCTGTTGGAGCAAAGTTGCACGACCAATGGCATTTCAACATTCGAAAGGTCGAGTTCGAGTGAACCATAAAAATCTTCTTCGCGCGAAGAAAACCGGGTGGTGAATTTGCGGCTTGTGATGCCAAAAATATTCGTGGCGGCGGCTGAGTCAATTTCAAATGAATAGGTGGTACCCGGTGTCCATTGGTACCCGATGAGGTATTTCCGGTAGGTAGTTGTGTCTTTTTCAAAGCTGAATTTCAGGGGAGTCTTCAATGTGTCTTCTGACAAGTACATTATGATTTTTGTTTCATCAAAAGCAAACAAAGGCTCGGGTGCTGTAATTCCCAGTTTTTTATTCAGATCAACCGTTGATCCGGTTAAATCCGTTATCCAGCCAAATTGTTCCACTGCTTTTTTATCCGATTCATCTTTGTCTTTTTTCCTTTTTTGTGCCCGCTCTTTTTCCAGGTCCACAAAGGCCAGTTCAACAGTATCTTTTTTTAAGAATACCTGGTCCGTTGAATCGAGTTGAAAATAGGCAACCTCTGCCATCAATGTGTCGATTTTGGCGGCCAATGTATCGGTAATCCAAACCGAAAGCGAATCAAACTTTTCGTTGTATTCAATCTGGTACCAGTTTTCGGTGTTATAATTTAAAAGCCGAAGCGCAAAAGTATCTTTTACCGGTTCGCCAAAAACAAAAGTGCATTTGTAACGGCTGTCGCGTTTGCCGGTTTCGAGATATTGTTCAAACAAATCTTCGGTAAACTGGCTGAGATAAATGGGTTCTGGAGAAAAATGGGTGTGCCCCAATACCACGATTGTATCCTTTTCGGTTCTGATTGTGTCGGGTTCAGCTTCAAAAACTGCCGATGGAACCACGATGGAATCGTAAAATGCAATTTCCTCGGCACCTTCGTTATATAGCAGGTTGTTGTTGGCATCATTCAATGCAAAAATATGGTATTTGCCAGGCGCGATATTGTCAATCAGAAACTTACCTTCTTTATCGGTTTTGGCAATATAATCGGGGCGTATTTTAAAAACTGCAGAATCGTGCAGGTTACTGTGCAACAAAATTAGCCCTTTTTCAACGGGTTTCAGATTAAATGCATTGGCCAAATGTCCTGAAACTCTTAATGAATCGTAAACAGGGCCGGTACTGAATGAAAATCTGAAATCTTCGATTATATTTTTCTCGTTATTATCGGCGAGTGAACTCTTAAAATCGAGCGAATAAGTAGTACTATCTTTCAGTTCTTCGTTGAATTTTACAATCAAAGTTTTCGATTTTGTAAGAATAGAGGGCTTTTTTGCCATCGGAGGCGAGACCACCAGCGCTTCCGAAATTTCTTCGGTACTCAGATATTCATTAAATGTTAGCCTTACTTCGCTGCTTTTGTTATTCACCGATTTATACACCGGGTCGGTTTTCAGCAGAACCGGCGGAATCGTGTCACGGTAGCCACCTTCCGGCATCCCGGGATTGGCACACGACGAAATGATAACAATCCAGGCCAGAACAGCCACAATCAGTATCGGTAATTTTCCTGTATTTTTCATTCTCTAAAAAAGGATTACAAACATACAAATTCCTGAAAATAATTAATCCCGATAATCAAACCGTGAAAATTGTTTCTTCTTGCCAAATGATACCTCAAATTATTGAAAGCCGGTAATAATCAATCAACCAGTGTTTTTCAGAAATAAGTCACTTTAATGCAGTTTAACCTTTTATAACATAACTTTTCAGAATTAAATACACTAAATTGTTCACCAAATGTAAAACAACAACCATGTCGAAGAACAAAAAGAAAAACAAGGGATTAAAGAAATTTAAGCCGGAAACATTTAATAAAAAAAGGCTGAAAAACGAGATTGTAGCGGTGTTTTATGCAGAACCCGGAAAAACGGTGAATTACAAACAGGTATCGGAATTGCTGGGAATCAGGGATGCTGAAACAAGGATTCTTGTAAATGTAGTTTTACAGGAACTTTGCGACGACGGTTATCTCGACCAGGTTTCGCGCGGGAAATACAAACTGAAAGCCCGCACCGGTTCTGTTGTGGGCACGGTTGACATGCAATCGCAGGGTTTTGCGTATGTAAACAGCGAAGAACTCGAAAAACCCGTGCTCATTCCGTCGCGTTACCTCAACCATGCCATGGAAGGCGACAAAGTAAAAATCAGGCTTTTTGCACGCCGCAAAAAACATGATTTAGAGGGCGAAGTCATTGAAATTATTGAACGTGCGAAATCGGTTTTTGTAGGAACCGTGGAAACGTCACGCCATTTTGCTTTCCTGATTCCTTCGGGAAAAGCGGGGTTCGATATTTTTATTCCAAACGACAAACTGAACGGGGCCAAAAACGGACAAAAAGCCATTGCCGAAATTATTGAATGGCCGGCCAACGCCAAAAATCCCATCGGTCAAATAAAAGATGTGCTGGGCGACACAGGCAACAACGACGCCGAAATGCACGCCATTCTTGCCGAATTTGAGCTGCCTTACAAATTTCCGGTAAACGTTGATAAAGCTGCCGAAAAAATTCCGCTCGAAATTCCGGAGGAAGAAATTGCCAAACGCCGCGACATGCGCGATGTAACCACTTTTACCATCGACCCGGTGGATGCCAAGGATTTCGACGATGCACTTTCGCTGCGGAAACTGGAAAACGGCCACTGGGAAGTGGGTGTTCACATTGCCGATGTTACGCATTATGTACAAACAAATTCAATAATCGAAGAGGAAGCACAAAGCCGCGCAACTTCGGTCTATTTGGTTGATCGCGTGGTTCCTATGCTGCCCGAAAGACTTTCAAACGGCGTTTGTTCGCTCCGCCCCAACGAAGATAAACTCTGTTTTTCGGCTGTTTTCGAAATTGACGACAATGCCAAACTGATGAATGAATGGTTTGGGAAAACGGTGATTCACTCCAATCGCAGGTTTGCTTACGAAGAAGCGCAACAGGTAATTGAAACCGGCGAGGGAGACCTCAAAGACGAAATTCTCACGCTGAACAGGCTCGCTGTTTTGCTGCGCGACAAACGTTTCAAACGCGGATCGATTGCTTTCGACAGGGTGGAAATCAAATTTGAAATAGATGAAAAAGGGAAACCACTTTCGGTTTATTTTAAGGAGGCCAAAGATTCGAATAAACTCATTGAGGAATTTATGCTGCTGGCCAATAAAAGAGTGGCCGAGATAATTGGGAAACGCAGCGGCAATAAAGCCCCGAAAACCTTTGTTTACCGCATTCACGACAAACCCGATCCCGACAAACTGGCCAACTTTAATGTGTTTATCAAAAGGTTTGGTTACGGAATTCAGCTTACAACTGCCAAAACGATTTCTTCCTCATTAAACAGCCTGCTCGACCATGTAAAAGGTAAGAAAGAGCAGAATGTGATTGAAACGCTGGCAATCAGGGCAATGGCAAAAGCTGCCTATTCAACCCGGAATATCGGGCATTACGGATTGGCATTTGAATATTACACCCATTTTACCTCGCCCATCCGCCGCTACCCCGACATGATGGTACACCGTTTACTCGAAAAATACCTGGCAGGCGGACGGTCGGCCAGCGAAGAGAAATTTGAGGAACTCTGCAAACATTCGTCCGACATGGAAGCGCGCGCTGCCAACGCCGAAAGGGCTTCGGTAAAATACAAACAGGTAGAATTTATGCAGGACCAAATCGGTAAAATTTTCCCGGGTGTGATTTCGGGAATTACCGACTTTGGCATTTTTGTGGAATTGGAAAACAAAATCGAGGGCATGATTCCAATCCGCGAACTGGATGATGATTTTTATTCGCTCGACGAAAAAAATTACCAGCTTGTGGGTCGTCATACCCATAAAATTTACCAGCTTGGCGATGATATTCAGGTGAAAATATGGCGGACCAACCTCGAAAGGAAACAACTCGATTTTCAGTTAGCGAATCGAATATAACAGTAAAAACAGCATCTATTTTTCTGTATGTCAGGTTTTTGAATTTTGAACAACAACCTGTTTCCTGAAACAGAAATGTGTAAAAATTTAACTAAAAATTTAGCAGGCAAAATAATTGGTTATATTTGCCCTCGCTTAAAACCTTAATTTTTTATTGAAAATGCAAACCAAAGGTGAGAACGGTAACAAAAAAGACCTTAACAGAGAAAGCATTTTAAAAACAGCCCGCGAAATCTTCAGCAAATACGGTTTCAAAAAAACAACGCTCGACGACATTGCCAATGCGGTGCGAAAAGGGAAAAGTTCGCTGTACTATTATTTCGACAGCAAAGAAGACCTTTTCCAGGCTGTGATTATAAAAGAAGTGGATATTCTGGCGCGTGAACTGGAAATTGTGATTAACCGCAATACCGACCCGATTGACAAACTGCGCGATTATATTCTCACCAAACTGACCACGTTCAGAAGCCTGGCCAACTTTTATCACGCGCTTGAAAACGATGTAACCGCCATCGGTTTTATCGACGATATAAAAAGAAAATACGAACAGGACGAAATCAGGATGATTAAACGAATTCTGATTGAAGGTGTGCGTAAAAACGAATTCGAAATTTATGATTTCAGCCTGGCCGCCACGGGTATCACCATGGCCATCAAAGGTTTGGAAATGCCGCTTACAGCCGGTGTTTATGGTACTGTAAATCTCGAAAGCAGTGTTGACATCATCCTGAAAATTATCTGCTACGGAATTATGAAACGATAAGCGTGTTTTCCATTCTGGCAAAGGGATGTTTTCTGCAAGGGAACATCCCTTTGTTGTTTAAGCTGAAATTTGTATTGAAACTATTTACAAAAAAGTTTGATATATAGGTTTTTAGTTTTAAATTTATCGTGTTAAACTTAAAATCAAAAACTTATGAAAAAAATAATCCCTATTATTTGTCTAATTATAATCTCTATTTCCTGCGAAAAAGAGGTACAATATAATTTAGATACCCAAATTGAAGTCTTATTACTGGACAAATCAGGTAATAATTTACTGAAACCTTCGAACCCTGCCGCCTATAATGTCAATGACATAAAGCTGTATTATGTTGAGGGAAATTCAATAAATGAAGTTTTTTACTCAAACCTTGACTATCCAAGAAATTATATGATTTTGGACGAACTTGATTACAGAATCAGAATATTTCCTAACGCATCGAAAAAAGAGGATTTTCCGGTGACCCTAATAAAATGGAATGAAACCGATATGGATACTATAAAATGTGAATTTTCAAGAAATGATGGTTCGGTTATGTGTAAAAAAGTCTGGTACAACGGAAAATTAGTGTGGGATAATATTGGAGTGGAAAGGTTTTTCGAAATTGTGAAATAAAAAATTCAAAATAAAGATGCCGGCTTACAACCGGCATTTTTATTTTAAAGGGAGAATTTTCCAGTTAATCACGAGATTGCAAAACTTCACTCATGCATAAAAAAACGAAAGGCCGGTTCAACAACCAGCCTTTTCTCAATCAACCTAAACCTAAACTAAACCAAAAACCAAACCATTTTTAAATGGTGAGCAAATCTGATGTTTGCTCTTGTAGTATCATTAGAACATTGGCCCTTGAAAAAAGTTTATAAAAAAGTTTATTTTTTTGAAAATTTTTATTCCGTCACCCCCAATAAAAATGTCAAAGGTATATATAACCTTCTTTTCCAGGCATTTTCGGAATGATCCTGCCCCTGAAATTTTTTCGTCATCCAGTTTGCATCCATGTATCCGGCGTTCTTCATGATGGTATCAACCTGGTTTTGAAACGGCTCGTAAAACGCGTCAAGGGTTTCAGTGCCAAAATCAAAGTAAATTTTGTGCGTTGCCGGATCGGGAAGATTTTTCGCCATGTATTCCATAAATCTGGCCGGAACCGGATTATTTTCCGTTTCAAAAGTCCCGGGCCAATGAGTTGAGAGACAGGCAGCACCGCCAAAAACCTCAGGATATTCACAAATTGCATACATCGAAATCAGCCCTCCCATGCTTGAACCTGCTATAAAAGTCTCTTCTTTCGTGGTTTTTGTTGAATACCTTGCATCAATAAATGGCTTCAGTTCCTTGACCAGGAACTTCAGATAATTGTCAGACTTTATTTCAGTGGCGAACAGTGCAGTTTCCGGATTTCGTTTTGCCCGGTCAAGCAGCGAATCCCTATATGCCGCATCCAGCATTTCGAAAGGTTTTTGGGGAAAATATTCCGAATGACGAAATTGTGTATTCCAGATCCCAACTACAATTGTTTCCCTGATTTTTCCCTGATCCAGCAGGCTTTTCATGGCATCATCAACACCCCAGTCCTGTTTGTTCCAGGTGGTGGTTGAATCAAACAGCATTTGCCCATCGTGCATGTACAAAACTGCATATTTTTTGTTGTTTGAATATCCATCCGGCAACCAGACATCAATATTCCGCGGAGTCACATATTCCGAATTAAAATCAGCAATCCGTTCAATTCTTCCACTTGAAACCCTCACGACCGGTTCTTTTTGTTCCTGTGATTTACCACTGAAAAATGCGGCAATAATAAATATCAGTATGACAAATCGTTTGCTCATAATATCTCCAGTATCAGCGACTCCAGTGCAGCCAGTTTTATATCCACAAAACCCGATTCATTAATCACCAGTTTCATTCCCTCTTTCCCTGAAAGTTGATCGGTTAATTTATAAGACCCGTTTTTCAGGTTTAGTTTTTTGATGGTTTCAGCGTCAATCTTCAATTGAAATTCATGGGGACTCTCTTCGAAATTACTTATAATCAAAAGCTTTTCATCGTTACTCCACCGCACAAATGAAAATAGCTTATCGGTATATCCGGGTGTATTTTCCCGGTTGTAGGTGTGAATTTCCGCAAATTCGCCGGTTAAGGCTAAAGATTGAGTTGTAAAGTTCAATAATGTCTTATAAAAATTGTTCAGCTCTTTTTCTCCTTCGGTCAACTGGCCACCATCGAACTTACCGTTATTCATCCAACGTTGGTGAGCCGGAACGCCACAGTAGTCAAAGATCGATGTGCGGGTTTCACTTCCAAATCCCATATTGCCATCACCGGGTTCACCAACATGCTGACCAAAATAAATCATGGTTGGCGAAGTACTCAAACAGGCTGAAACCACCATGGCAGGTTTTCCCTTTTCGGCATTTCCTGCAAAATCTTTGCTGGCGATACGCTGTTCATCATGGTTTTCGAGGAAATGGAGCATGTGATGTTCGATGTCGGCCAGATCATTATAAATGGTCGGAAGATGATCGGTGCTGCCATGCCCCTGCATAATATGCTTCAGGGTATCATATAGCTGAACCTTGTCGTAGATATAATCCATTTTCCCCTTAAAAATATAATCGCGGTACAGCGCAGGATTGTAAACTTCGGCCAAAAGAAAAGCATCCGGATTTTTCATTTTAATGGCTGAATTCATGAAACTCCAGAATTCAACCGGCACCATTTCAGCCATATCGAACCGAAAACCATCCACGCCTTTATCGAGCCAGAAGAGTGCAATATCGCGGAATTTGATCCAGGAGTCCGGCACATCTTTGTCCTTCCAGAAATTAAAGTGTGCTTCAATGCCTTCCTTTCCAAAACCATCCGGTAAAGAATCAAAATCATAAGTACCATCAGGCCGCACACCATAATTCACTTTTACGGTTTCATACCAATCGTAAAAACCGGGCTGGGCAAGGCGTGAACCATTGCCGGTCCATTTGGCCGGATTTTCCTCAAATTTTCCGTCAGACAAGGGGTTGATTTCGCCACCCAGTGGTTTATACCCATTTTCAAAAACAGGTACCTTAAAAGCCTGACCGGGAATGTAATAAAAATTGTTGTCGCGTTTGTATTCCACCGAAGTGTCGTCATTTTCGCCAAAATCAATGGTTGCTGCCGGTTTCGAGATCGATTTGTAATTGCGTGCCACATGGTTGGGTACAATGTCGATGATTACCTTCATGCCGTGTTTATGGGTGCGTTCCACCAGTGCTTCAAATTCTTCCATCCGTCTGGCGGGATCAGTTGCCAGGTCAGGATTCACATTGTAGTAATCTTTCACGGCATAAGGCGAACCGGCGCGTCCTTTTACCACATCAGGGTCATCGTTCGAAATTCCAAAGGCAGTATAATCGCGGATTACATCGTGGTGCGGGACTCCGGTGTACCAGATGTGCGTCACGCCCATTGATTTGATTTCTTCGAGCGCCCGGTCGGTAAAATCACTGAATTTGCCAACCCCGTTTTCTTCGATGGTTCCCCAGGGTTTATTGGTTGTATTTGTATTCCCGAACAACCGGGTAAAAACCTGGTAAACCACAAGTTTCCCTTCTGTTGCATTTTTTGACTGAACATCAGTTTGTTTATTTGCTGACTGGCAGGAGAATAGACCGGAAACTAAAATTACAAATGCTATCTTTTTTATCATTTTATTTAAATGGTTCAGGTTAAAATGAATAACGCAGAGAAAACAGAAACTTCCTGTCTCACCTGCGTTATCCTGATTCAATTATTATTTGCTCAATTCAACAATCACTGCCGAACGGGCTGGAACTGTTATTTTTGATATATCCGACAATTGTTTCCCTGAAATAATTTCTTTCCCGGTTTTATAACCCGAAATCACTTCGCTGAAGCGGAATGTATCGATTACTTTCTCTTCTGCATTCTTGTTTAAAACAACCATCACCGATTTATGATCGTCATACCTGAAATAAGCATAAGTTCCATTCTGCGGGGCAAAATGCATCAGTTTGCCGGTATGAATCACCTGGCAGGATTTTCTCCAGTTCAAAATTGTGGAAATATACTTTTGCATGTCTTTCTGTCCGTCAGTAAGTCCTTTTCCGGTAAATGCATTTACTGCATCACCTTCCCAACCACCCGGAAAATCGGCCCGTATATTCCCATGTTCTCCGCCCTCGTGCCGCATCATAATTTCGGTACCATAATAAATTTGCGGAACACCACGCGTGGTAAGGAAAAATGCCAGTCCCATCTTCAACAGTTCCGGATTTTCGCCAACCTGCACAAAAAACCTTGACATATCGTGGTTATCGGGGAAAATCACAAGTTTTGAAGCATCGGAATATAAAAAGTCGTTGGCCAGTGATTCATAAATCTGAATCAGACCGTTGTCCCAGCTTTCGGTATTCCGCAGGCCACTACTCACGCTGTTTTGTAGCGGAAAGTCCATGAGGCTGGGCAAATCACAATGATAACCATCGGCATTGATTTTACCTTTCTGCCAGTACGAAACAATGGCCGGATTCAGACTCCATTCCTCTCCCACAATATTGAAATGCGGATATTCTTCGAGCACTTTTTTTGTCCATTCGGCCATCATGTTTTTATCGGGATAGGGCCAGGTGTCCTGCCTGATTCCTTCGAGCCCGGCGTATTCAATCCACCAGATGCTGTTTTGAATGAGGTACTTTGCCATAAACGGATTTCGCTGGTTCAGGTCGGGCATGGTTGGTACAAACCATCCATCTGTCATTTCCCGGCGGTCAGCTTCCGAAGCATTCGGATCCTGGTTTACCGTGCGCCTGTGCGAAGTGATTTTATATTCAGGATAATTGTTGATCCAGTCTTTCATGGGCATGTCGTTCATCCACCAGTGTTCAGAGCCGCAGTGGTTAAAAATCATGTCCATAATCAGTTTCATCCCGCGTTTGTCGAGTTCAGCGTTTAATTCGCGGTATTCATCGTTGGAGCCATAACGCAGGTCAACTTTGTAAAAATCGGTGGTGGAATAGCCGTGGTACGAAACCTGGGTCATATTATTTTCCAGAACCGGATTCAGCCACACCGCAGTAAAACCCATTTTCTGCAGATATTCGAGCGAATTGATAATTCCGCGGATGTCACCACCGTGACGACCATCTTTATCGGCCCTGTTTGGTTTTTCTTTCATCCCAGCAACCTGGTCGTTTGCGGGATTTCCGTTAACAAACCGGTCGGGCGTAACCAGGTAAATCACATCGGACCCATCAAATCCGGTTCTTTCGGCCGAACCTTTTTCGCGTTGTTTTAATTCATATTGATATTTTCCAATCAATTTCCCGGCTGTGGAAAACAGAATATCAAATTTTCCGGGCTGAACATTTTTATCAAGCTTCAGATCAACAAACAGGTAATTCGGGTTCTCCACTTTTGTTACCGAAACAACTTCAACTCCCGGATAACTGATTTTTACATCGGCAGATGCAATTTTCTCGCCATGAACCATCAGTTGCAGGTCAGCAGATTTCATACCGGCCCACCAGAAAGGTGGTTCAACCCGTTCTGGCTGTTGTGCCAATGTATTCAGCCATAAAATAGCTGTGAAAACAATTAATATTGATTTTCTCATTTTCTTATTTTAAAAATTCTTTTGAACTGTTTCCTTCGAGTGTTGTCTTTTTGCCCCAAATCAACAGGGAAACAGCAACAGGCGAATCATTCATTACCGTCAGTTTTTCCTTTTCTTTTTTCAGAATAAGGTGAGCGCCCCTGTAATTAAGCCTGAACTGGTACGATTTCCATTTGCCAGGTAAGAACGGGTTTAGTACAAGATGGTTATTGCCGGCACGCATTCCGCCAAAACCCATTACAAACGACATCCAGGTACCGCCCATACTTGTAATGTGCAGGCCGTCTTCGGTGTCGTTATTATAATCGTCGAGATCGAGGCGCGAAGTGCGCAGGTACATTTCATACGATTTCTCCTCGTACCCGATTTTCGCGGCAAGAATGGAATGTACACAAGGCGAAAGCGAGGATTCGTGCACAGTAATTGGCTCGTAAAAATCAAAATGACGTTTCAGCTCCTCATTTGTAAAATTGTTTTCGAACCAGAACATACTTTGCAAAGTGTCGGCCTGTTTAATGTAACACGAACGTAAAATTCTGTCCCACGACCATTTCTGGTTAATAGGCCGCTGACTGGCTGGTAGTTCTGAAACTGGAATGATTTCTTTATCCAGAAAACCATCCTGCTGCAGGTAAATCTGCCTTTTTTCATCAAACGGGAAATACATTTTTTCAATAATGTCTTTCCAGCGCGATGTTTCTTTAATGGCATTGAATTTCCATTTCGAAATGAGCTCGTTATACAAATACGGATACTCTTTCTGCAGATATTCAACAACTTCGAGCGTGTATTTCAAAGTCCACATAGCCATGTAGCTTGTGTGAAAGTTGTTATTTACATTGTTTTCGTATTCGTTGGGGCCTGTTACGCCCAACATCACATATTTCTGTTTATCCTCCGACCAGTTAACACGCTGGCTCCAGAAACGGCTGATTCCGAGCAGCACTTCGAAACCATAGGGTGCCAGGTATTCTTTGTCGCCGGTATAATTCACATAATTACAAATGGCATAAGCGATTGCCCCGTTCCGGTGAATTTCTTCGAATGTGATTTCCCATTCGTTGTGACATTCCTCACCGTTAATGGTTACCATCGGGTAAAGCGCGGCTCCGTTTTCGAATCCGAGTTTCTGCGCATTTTCGATGGCTTTTGCCAAATGCCGGTGACGATAAATCAACAGTTTTTTTGATACATCCTGTGTTGAGGTGCTCAAATAAAACGGAAGACAATATGCTTCTGTGTCCCAGTAGGTAACACCTCCGTATTTTTCACCGGTAAAACCTTTTGGCCCGATGTTCAGACGTTCGTCTTCGCCGGTATAGGTTTGGTTCAACTGAAAAATATTGTACCGGATTCCCTGCTGGGCAGCCACATCACCTTCGATAATAATATCGCTGGTTTCCCATTTTCTGAGCCAGCAGTTTTTATGATTTTCAAAAAGTAAATCGAATCCAGTCTCTTTCGCCAAATTCACCCAATTCAATGCTTCAACATTCAGTTTTTCAGCAGAATAATCGAGTGAAGAAACTGTTGCCGTGAATTTTTCGATGGTCAGAATATCGTCTTCATTGACAATAACATTTTGTGTGGCTTCAATATATTTTTCTTTTTCCGAATTGGTTACCGGAGAATCAGCTTCCACGCCGTTTTTCAGTATTTTGAAGTGCATTCCGGTACAAATTCTGAATTTTGTTTTCAGGGTTTCAAGTGTAAGAAATCCTTCCCGCCCATCGATTTTCTTTTCAGTTTCAATCCAGAATTTTTCGTTGTAATTTGAGTCTTCATTAAAAACATCGCCATCGAGATAAGGAGTTACTTTTATTTCTCCTGAAAAATTCAATGCTTTTATTGAATAACGTAAAACCCCGATGGCTGTCTGATCGATACTTACAAAACGCTGGGCATTAACTTCAACCCGGTTTCCATTTTCGAGTTCGGCCACAAAAGTTCGGATGAGCAATCCGTGTTGCATGTTCAGAATGCGGGTAAAAGATAGAATTTTTGCTTTCGCGAGATCAAGCTCTATCCCATTAATATTGATATTGATCCCAATCCAGTTGGTGGAATTGATGATTTTGGCAAAATACTCGGGGTAGCCATTTTTCCACCATCCCACGCGGGTTTTGTCGGGATAATAAATTCCCGCCACATACGAACCGCGCAATGAATCGCCGGAATATTTCTCTTCGAAGTTGGCGCGTTGCCCCATTTTCCCGTTTCCGATACTGAAAATACTTTCGGAAACGCGATTTAACTCAGGGTCGAATCCCTTTTCGACTATCAGCCATTCGTTATAATTTATATAATCCTTCATTTTACAATTTATTTTTAGTCTTTCGGACTATCAACATCATTAACAAAAACCACTGCGGCTGCAGCTATCAACATCGAAATACCACCTGCAACAAGCGCCCAGATGGCGTCGCTGTCGAAAAAACGCCTCATTAAAAACCCCAGAATACTGGCAGCAAGAATTTGTGGTATTACAATGAAGTAATTAAAAATGCCCATGTAAACACCCATCTTTTTTGCCGGAAGTGAACCGGTTAAAATGGCATAAGGCATTGATAAAATGCTGGCCCAGGCAATTCCAACTGCCACCATCGATAAAAGTAACAGGTATGGATTTGTAACAACCCAGAATGACAAGAGGCCCAATCCGCCAATTGCCAGCGAAATGGCATGCGTGATTTTGCGGCTTGTGTATTTTGCTAGTACCGGCAATCCAAAAGCCACTACAGCGGCAAAGCCATTGTAAATACCAAATAAAACACCCACCCAGTTGGCTCCTTCGTTGTAAAGTTCAGAAGTGGTATCGGTGGCGCCATAAATATGACCTGTTACGGCTGGTGTGGCATATATCCACATGGCAAAAAGTGCAAACCAGGTAAAAAACTGAACCACAGCAAGCTGCCCCATCGTTTTTGGTATGTTAATCATATCGGTAATAATCTCAACCAGCCCGTTTTCTGTTTTCCCCGAACGCGTGAGCAGCCAGGTAAAAAGCTGAATGATTCCATAACCGGCAAGACCACCTCCTAAAATGTAAAGCTCTTTTTCAAGCTCATAACCATAAACAAACCAAATCATTATTAACCCGAAAACCAGGAATAATAAACCATTCCGAAGAAAAATTCCGAGCAGTTCAATGGGTTTTCGCTGGTTCAGTTTTGCTGATGGATTTGCTTTGATTTTTTCCTCTTCAAAAGCTTTCATTTCGGTGGGAGAATACTCTTTTGAACTGAAAATAGTCCACAAAACAGTCCCCAGAAAAACAACACCGCCAATGTAAAACGACCATTTTACGGAAGGTGGAATAACGCCTTCGGGCGCCGTGTTTTCAATCCCCATCCAGTTGGTCATGGCGTATGGCAGAAACGAAGCCACAATGGCGCCGGTGCCAATAAAAAAGCTTTGCATCGCAAAACCGGTGGTGCGCTGTTCAGATGGAAGATTGTCGCCAACATAAGCACGAAAAGGTTCCATAGTGATATTGATAGAAGCATCCATCAGCCAGAGAGTCCCGACTGCTATCCAGAGTGCCGGTGCATTGGGTATAAAAAGCAGTGCCACCGAGGCAAGCATGGCACCTGCCAGAAAGTAAGGACGCCGGCGGCCAAGTCGGCCCCAGGTTTTGTCGCTGTAATAACCCACAATGGGTTGTACAATTAAACCGGTAACCGGAGCGGCCAGCCAGTAAACTGCCAACCGGTCAACGTCGCCGCCCAGCGTTTGAAAAATCCTGGAAACATTGGCATTTTGTAATGCAAATCCAAACTGGATTCCCAGAAATCCGAAACTCATGTTCCAGATCTGCCAAAAACTTAGCAATGGTTTTTTAGCCATAATATTAAATACTGAATTGTATTTACCGGAAGTCATTTCCGGTTACGGGACGATTGCGGGTTAAAAAAGAAAGTGAAACTGATAATTTGCCGAACAAATATAAAACACAAATAATGAAATTTCCAAATGTAGTTGGCACCCCAATTATTTTAAAATGAGCCGGTTTTTGCAGAAATGCTCATTTCAAACGTTTGCATGAGCAAATGATTTTTTTTGTTTTATTCTGAAAAATTATTTTATCGACGATCCACGAACAATCAAATCAGCGTTCAGAACCCGTGTTTCAAACGGATAATTTTTGTTTGAAGACATGATTCTTTTGAGGAGAATCTCGGTTGCAACTGTTCCCATTTCATAACCATGCTGATCGACCGAGGTGAGCGCAGGATCTGTAATTCCTGAAAGCCTGCCATCAGAAAAACCAACTACAGCAACCTGCTCCGGCACTTTTATACCTTTTTTTTGTAATGTATGCATTGCCCCAATCGCAGTGGTATCATTCACGGCAAAAATTCCATCGATGTCTGATTTTTCATCCAGAATATTTAAAACTGCCAGACGTGCTTTCTCAAAATTATCGGCTTCAAAAATCCATTCCTTTCTTGTTTCGAGCCCCGCTTCACGCAGCGCTTTCAGATAGCCCTCCTTGCGTAGCTGTCCGATAAGCAGGTTTTGAGGCCCGGCAAAATGAGCTATTTTTTTGCAACCTTCCTCAATCATATGACGTGTTGCACGATAGGCTGCATCCAGGTCATCAACAATTACCTGGTCGGCTTCAAAACCAGGAACAATCCTGTCGTAAAAAACCAATGGCACTCCATTTTCCTTAATATTTTCAAAATGCTCATAATTAACTGTCTCTTTCGAAATTGAGACCAATATACCATCAACACGGTTGGCAAGCAGAGTGCGGGTATTCACCACTTCGCGATCATATTTTTCATTCGACTGACAAATAATAACATTAAACCCGGCATCATAGGCAACATCCTCAATTCCGCTGATTACCGAAGAAAAAAAGTAGTGTACAATTTCAGGAATTATCACCCCGATTGTATTGCTTCTCCGCTGTTTCAGGCTCAGGGCAACGGCATTGGGCTGGTAATTGAGTTTTCTGGCCAGTTCATTTACCGCAATTTTTGTTTCTTCGCTGATGTCAGGATGATTTTTTAATGCTCTCGAAACGGTTGAGGGTGAGATTTTAAGTTCCCTGGCAATATCTTTTATTGTAACAAGTCCGCTGCTCATTTATGTAATAGGTTTAGAAAATCACTTTCAGCCGTGATAATAGTTTTGTTGATTCAATTGTATAAAAATAGTAATATTCCGAAGACACGTAAAATTAAAGGCGTGCAAAAAACCCGTTATATGGAAACAAGTGTTAAAAATGTCTGCAATTCTATATGTTTTTACTACTATGACTTTCTTTCGGAAAAATGAAAGGGCTTTCCGGGAATTAAATACTACTGATTAATCGAAATAAGTTAAAAAATCAAGGCCGGGGAAATTTTCACAAATATTGGTATTCAGACTAAGAATGATACCTACCAGTCCCTACCTGTTATAAAACATATCGGGTGCAAACGAAACCGCAAACGTTTGCGATTTTTTGTGGGTTACAATTTGTTAACGACGATTAACAATTTTTTTACATTCGTCCCGGATTTTTGCGAGAAGTTAAAAAAGGTAAGTGCAAACTGTTGATAATTTGCCGATTAAAAGACAGTATTTTTTAACAATCGTATTAAGGATTATAAACTAATAACTTTAAACATGAGGATCATTCTTAAAAAACTTAAGGTTTTATTGTTTTTAGCTGCGATTCTGATTTCAGCATCAGG
>DAINOH010000042.1:0-21220 GCA_036735485.1 Draconibacterium sp.
CCGGAATTACGTTGTATGCGGCATGCATCGATGTGGGCGGACAAACATTGTCGTTGTAACCCCAGCTATACCAGCCCGGCACCTTTACAAAACGTGCAAAATTCACCACATCAAAGTATTTCGATGTTTCCACTTTCTCCGGTTTATTCGTAAATTCATTTTTGAACAGGTGTGGCCACCCTCCTGCCCTTTCGCTTAAATACCCGGTGAGATCGGACAAAGCAGGATAAAAGGCGGCCAGATAATCAATGCGGCTGTCGAGGCCGGCAGTAATTATCGAGAGTGCTCCGCCCTGACTGCCACCGGTAACTCCAATCGTTTTTCCATCAAAACAATCCAGCGATTCAATAAAATCCACCGCACGGACACACCCCAGGTAAACTCTTTTGTAATAATAAAAATCTTTGTCATCCATATTAAAAGTCGGGTAACCATCTAATGCCCCGGCTGCCAGGTCGGTATAAACACCGGGATCGAGATTTACAGGAATGCCATGAATCCCAATCTGAAAAGTTATAAATCCCTGTTCAGCACCTGCAATATCACCAAAATAGGGGCGAATTCCAGCACCCGGAACATGAAGTATCGCAGGGTATTTCCCTTCAGCTTTTGGTCGGCACAGAATTCCGTAAATTTTCCCTTTAATATTATTGATGCCAACATGGTAAACATCCACTTTGTCGGTACATCTTTCCGGCATTAATTTCATTACCGGCTTCATCTCCACTTTAGCCAGTTCCTGTTTTCCTTTTTCCCAGAAAGACTGAAAATCGCCCGGCAAAGTGGTTGACGGCAGAATTTTTTCAGGTTCAAATGCCGCAGTTGCGTAGGAAGAATAAGTTTTGCCATCGACTTCAACCGAAGCCGTGCAGCGCAAAAATCCCGGAGTTTTAAACTTTGGTGCTTTCACCACTGCCACTCCATCTGTTAAGTTCATTTTTCCCTCTTCAATGGCTGGCATTAATTCGGGCTGAATGCTGTATTTTATTTCAATTCCCTTAACCGGGACATTATTTCGCAAAACAGTCAAAGTAAATTGAGGTTTGTCGCCGGTTTTGTAATTCCAATCGGCATGATCAGGAGTTACCACCACCTGTACCAACTGGCGGGCGGGCTGAGCAAATGTTTGAAAAATAAAGAGGGTTACAACAGATAGAAGCAGCACAATCTTATTCATAGTTTTACAGGAATTTAGTTTATGGGATATGAAATTAATCGTTTTTAAAACAATTGCACCGAATTTCAGGAAAGATTCCCGGAATTCAGTGCAGATTTTTGTTTTTGAAATTGGCCGGATTCTCTGCCGGTTATCTACAGTTTATAAAACTCTTCCCAGCCTTTTCGCGGAGGGGTTCCAATTAACAACTGGTTAGCAAGAGCATTGTTGGTAATCACTTTTTTCTCGCGATCGAATAAAATTTTGGTATTCAATTGCTGGGCAAGAACACCGAGATTAAACACCTGGCTCAAAGGACCGGCAATTTCAAAAGGCGAACGGGTTTCTTCCTCGCCTTTACATCCTTTCAGAAAGTTTGCATAATGATTCGACGGACTTTCAGGTACTTCCGGTAATTTTGATTGCATTTCCTTTGCTTTTTCCTCCGGAATAATAGACAAGGCACTGCCGTGCGAACCTCCTTTAAAAATAAGGTCTTTGCTGTAAATTTCCTTGCCCGGGTTCAGTTTTGCAGGCTGAATTTTACCAACACTGGTTGGCGGAATATTCGGGTCAAGTTCCGATGTTCCATAACCTTCGGGCACCTGTGGAATATTGTCAACGCCATCATACCAGGTAATATCAACGGGAGGCATATTTCCACGAGCCGGGAACTTAAATAAAAGGGTTGAGGACATTGGGAAAAAGAACGAATTGTGCCCCCTGAGCAACAATGGATTAACTTCAGTCGGCAGGCCGAGGTTCAGAAACTGGTGAGCAGTATCAATGATATGCGCACCCCAGTCGCCCAGCGCACCCATTCCAAAATCATACCAGCACCGCCATTGTCCGTTGATGAAATCTTTATTGTAATCGTGCGGTTGTGCTGCCGAAAGCCAGGTATCCCAATCCAATGTTTCAGGGATCGGTTCAGCATTGGGAAATTTTTTAATGTTGGTATCCCAACCGTGCCAGCGACGCGCCGAGTTCATGTGCGCGGTAATGGCTGTCACATCTTTGATAATTCCCGCTTCAACCCAGGTTTTAAACTGAAAATAGTTCGCTTCTGAGTGTCCCTGATTTCCCATTTGGGTAACAACCTTGTATCTTTTTGCACCCTTTGTCATCAGTTCCACTTCGTTAAAAGTGCGGCCCATCGGTTTTTCAACATAAACATGTTTTCCGAGCGACATGGCAAGCATGGTGATTGGAAAATGAGAATGATCTGGCACACCAACCAGCACTGCATCAATCTGTTTAGCCATTTTGTCGAACATAACCCTGAAATCCTGAAAACGGGGAACATCCGGGAATTTTTCAAGCACTTTCTGGGTATGTTTGGCGCCCATGTCTGTGTCGCAAAGCGCCACAATATTGCAAAGGCCAGTATTATATAACGACATTACATCCGATCCACCCTGGTTACCAATCCCCACACAGGCAAGATTTACCTTTTCTCCCGGTGTAAATATGGCGTTTCTGATTATTTCACCCTCTTTGTTCCTGATTTCGGGTTTTGCAAATAATACATGCGCCGGAACGATTGAAAAAGCGCCCAATGCAACCGACGCTTTTTGTAAAAATTTTCTTCTTGAATCCATGTTTGTTTAGTTTTTTAGTTTGATTTGAATATGTCTGTTTTATTTTAACTCCCTGATTTTAATGCTTCTGAAATAAACTTCGTCGTGATGGTCGGTAATCAGAATCGGTGTTTTTTCTGCCATCCCGAAATTTTCGTGTGCTGCATATTTGCTGCGAGCCACCAAAGCTTTATAGATGTTACTGCCGCGTTTATATTCCACAACTTTTCTTCCATTCAGCCAATGCTGAACTGTATTGTCGGGATAGACTACAATCCTGCCCTGGTTCCACTCTCCGATTTTTTTAATAAAGCGAGGGTCTTTTTCCGCCGGAATCAAATCATAAAGCGAAGCCAGCGTCCGGTTTCCAACAACTCCCTGTTTTGCATCTGGGTGTTTTTCGTCGTCGAGAATCTGGTATTCCAATCCGAAGTTTGGGCCATTGTTTCCGATTCCGTATTTTATACCGTTGTTGGCACCTTCGGTGAGTTTAAAATCAAATTTCAATTCGAAAGGGCCAAATTCCTGTTTTGTACTGATATCGCCATCACCTTTGATTTCTTTATTCTTGTTAGCCACAAGTTCGCCATCAATAATTTCCCATCCTTTTGCAATCGGATTTCCGGATGAAGCCACTTTCCAGTTATCCAGATTTTTACCATTAAAAAGCAATTCGAATCCCTGCTCTTTTTCGGCTATACTCAAATCGTTGGGAATCAGATTTACCACGTAAATTCCTTCTGCCGGCGATGGTTTCAGATTTTTTGTTTTTATCCTGATATTTTTCCATTTTATCTGCTCACCTTCTTTTTCCTTGTTAGTGCCAATGCCGTGAACCTGCAGGGCAATTAATCCCGAAGGAGTCATATTGTCAATAACATGTGCACACGGAATTCCGTTAATCCAGGTTTTTATCGAGTTGCCAATACATTCAATCCGGTAGTGGTTCCATTCCCCTTTTTTCAATGCCGAATGGGCAGCCGGGTTTAAATCGAGCGGATAAAGCCAGCCACGGCGGGCTTCATCATAAATTCCCCCACTCCAGGCGCGGGTTGATGGATCCACTTCGCATTGATAACCATGAACACGGCCGTTGTTAAATTCGGGTTTGCTCTCGCTCCTGAACTGAATGCCTGAATTCATGTCATCGGCCACCAGTAAATCAACTTCAAAAATAAAATCGGAGTAATTTTTTTCGGTACACAAAAAGGAATTGGGTGTATTCAGAACCGTTGTTCCAACGATCATTCCATCTTTAACTTCATATTTTGCCTCGCCATTCAACTGTTTCCAACCAGTGAGGTCTTTTCCGTTAAACAACGAAATCCATTCACCATCCTGTGAAAAAACTGCACCTGCCATTGAAACAAGTAACACAAAAAGAATCAGATTTTTTTTCATTATCGCTTTGAAATTTGATTAAAAAATTGGTTCAAGTCGCTTCCGTGTACGAACACGAACCACAAATGTAATGAAATTTCGATGCTTTCAAAACCAATCTGATATTTCTGTCCACTTTTCAGCAAAATCAAAAACCAGATTTTTTTGCTGATTTCAGAAATAAAGAAGGTGGAGATTTTGTTTGAAATCAGTTCAATGGCTTGACGCTGCCCAGACCGTCAATACTTTGCGTAACTTTTGGCGTTCCTTTGTATTTAATCATCCCTACACCCTCGACATGTGCGTTTAGTATTTTGATCGGATGAACACTTCCGGTTCCGAATCCGTAAATGGCAAAGTTCACGTCGTTCGATTTCATTTCGCTGGCACTCACGTGTCCGGCACCCGAAATAGCAATATCCAGCAAATCGGTTACACCTTTTATTTCGAAAAGAAAACCCCCTTCGCCAACAATTTTTACTGTCTGGGCTTTCATATTCAAATCAATGTTTGCACCGCCTTTGATGCGGGTACTGAAATCAGTAAGATCGAGATATCCATTGGTTTTCAGGCTGACTCCCCCTTCTATTTCAAGTTCGCTGAGATCTTTAAAAGTGAAATACAAATTCACCCGGCTATAATCAAAAATCGATTGGTTAACCTTTACCGACAATCGTTGGCCTGAATTGCGGATGTTGATTTTGTCAAAAACATCAATATCAGGTGATTTTACTTTTACTTCATAGTGGTCGCCCTGAATGAGATAAACCCGGAACCCACCTTCGAGCCTGATAGTTTTGTAATCGCCTAAATTATAGACTTTTGATTCCCAATTTAAATCATTTTGTGCACTAACTACCGAAATCCCGAAAACGAATAACAACGCTGTAAAAACGAAAATCCTTTTCATGTCCCTGTTTTTTGATAATTGCCCTGCGAAGATAAAACCCGGAAAAGTTTTATGGATTCTAAAATCGACTAAATGCCTGTTTTAAAAGGTAAACAAAGAATGAAACTGGTAACCGGAGGCACTTTATTCTTTCAGTTTGTGCAGATAACCCACGCCATACAAGATCAAAACTGTAAGCAAAACAGGTACAACTATTTCATAGGCCAGCAAAAACCGGTTTTGCAGCATCATTCTAACCAGAAAAATAAGCCCCGGAACCAAAAGGAAAAGCAAACCATAGGCAAACCTCACATTTTTTGAGACTAACAAACCGGCAGAAATGCTCATCCAAACCAGGCTGAAAGAAAGAACCATCAAACTAACAGGAAGTGTATTAATGTTCCAGCGGGCAAGACTCCAAACCAGTGGAATAACACCAACTAATAAAAGAGATCGCGAAATACTTCTTCTAATTTTTTTTCTCACCACCGGATTTTCAATTTCAGGAAATAACCTGGTTTTAACCGGAATTTCAGCAAATTTCTCAGAAAACAAATCCTGCTCCGAATTGATAATACCCCTTTTGATTGCCTCAGCAATCGCCTGTTTTGCGGCTTCGGGCTGGTATTGTTTCCGTTTTTTCAGCACCTTGATCAATTCTTCATCTGAATGACGCTGCATAACCTCCCTGAAATGTTCTGATTGGTTTTCAGTATTTGAATTTTCCTTCATTTTAGAATAACTTTACGCGCAAATTTGAACAATTAAATACAATTATCATGTACAATTTCGAATTCAAAAATCCGGTTAAAATAATTTTCGGTAAAAACACCATTTCAAAAATTGCTGCTGAAATTCCACAAAATGCCAATATTTTACTGACTTACGGTGGTGGCAGCATCATGAAAAACGGTGTTTACGACCAGGTAAAAAAAGCATTGAAAGGTTTCAATGTGAAGGAATTTGGCGGTATTGAGGTAAATCCGCATTACGAGACCTGTATGAAAGCTGTTGAGGTGGTAAAAAGTGAAAAAATAGATTTTCTGCTTTCAGTGGGCGGAGGCTCGGTACTTGATGCCACGAAATTTATTGCCGCCGCAGTTTACCACAAAAATGGCGATCCATGGGATATTCTTGCAAAAGCAGCACCGGTTGAAAACGCAGTTCCCATTGGAGCAGTGCTGACTTTGCCCGCCACAGGTTCCGAAATGAACGGGAACTCTGTAATTTCACGCGTTTCCACAACCGAGAAACTGGCGTTCAGTTCTTTGCTGGTGATGCCAAAATTTTCGGTCCTCGATCCTGAATGCGTATTCTCGCTGCCAGAGAAACAGGTTGCAAACGGTGTTGTTGATGCATTTGTTCATGTGATGGAACAATACCTGACATTCCCGGTAAATGCGCCTTTACAGGATCGCATGGCAGAAAGCGTTTTGCTGACTTTGATTGAAGAAGGCCCGAAAGTTCTGGCTGACAGAAATGACTACGATGCAGCTGCCAATTTTATGTGGAGCGCCACCGTTGCCCTGAATGGCTGGATTTCACCGGGAGTTCCGCAGGACTGGGCAACTCACGGCATCGGCCACGAACTGACTGCTTTTCATGGAATTGACCACGCCAGAACTTTGGCTATTGTTTTACCAGGTGTGATGAATATAAAACGCGAAGAGAAAAAAGCCAAAATTCTTCAATATGGCGAACGGGTCTGGGGAATTTCTGAAGGTACAGAAAACGAACGCATTGATTTGGCGATCAAAAAAACGGCTGATTTCTTTGAAAAAATGGGGCTGCCAACCACTCTTTCAGCCTACGGACTTACCAATGAAACCGTGGACAGAATTACCAATCGTTTCCGGGAACGCCCCTATAAACTTGGTGAAAAAAGAAACATTGATTACAAAGTAATTGAATCAATTCTGAATGACAGGTTTTAGAAATTCATACTATTAAAAAAGCAAATAGCCAGCTGATATTAATGTGCCGGGAAACTGAAGTTTTCCGGCATTTTTTTACCATTCTGAATTCTTTAAATTAATCCAAAACAAATGGCAATAAAAGCCGGACCATTTAATCCGCCGTGCAGAATTACACCTACCCACGAATTTCCGGTTTTCTGAACAAGGTATGATTGAATGAAAATCAGCGGGATCAAAGTTACCAACAATTGCCAGCCAAATGCAATATGAAACAATCCCCAGCCAAATCCGTGAATCAGCCAGGCATATTTACCAAAAGCAATTTCCTGTCGGGGAAGCATCACACCCCGCCACAAAAACTCTTCGCCCAGAATGTTGGTAATCCAGTACGGAGCCCAAACCAGCAAAAGCCAATACCGGCCTGCAGAAAGTGGTTCGAATTGCATAAAAGATGGCGAGTGATCGAATTTCCCAATCATCATTTCGAGGATTTTCATCATTGCGCCACTTAAAATACCAACTGCCGCCAATCCGGCAAACGTCAATAATAAGTCTCTCGATGTCAGCCTTTTGAATCGAAGTCTGCCTGTAATTGTCTGCCACGATATTTTATAACCTTCAGATTTCAGTATAAACAGCCCGGTAATAATCAGTGGTGTGAAAATTCCGGCTCCCGCCACCACAAACCAGAAGAATATGGTTTCCATTCCGGTGGTTTTGCTCAGATAAGGAATCAGAAAATGAGTCATTACAAACATCAACATTGCAGCCGACAGATAAATGGCAAACGAACCAACAAATCCTAATTTCCTGAGTTTCATATTAAATTTTGCTTTTCAGATTTTTATTTACATAAGCTGCAATTCTTTCGTTAAATGCAATCATCAGCCTGGTAACCAACGTATTTCGTGAGTCAAGCTGAATTTCTTCGATCTGCCTGATTGGAAGAATTTTAGGCGAAGTTCCGGTAATAAAAGCAGCATCAAATTGCTGAATTTCGGAAATATGAATTTCCTTTTCAATCACCTCTGTTTGCAATGAACGCGCAGTTTCGATGGCTTTTTGCCGCGTAATCCCCAACAAAACCTGATTTCCGCGGGCTGTGAATATTTTTTCTCCTGAAACAAAAAATACATTGCTCCGGCTTCCTTCTGTTACAAATCCGTTGTGATCGACTAACAGAACTTCGTAACATCCACTTTCTGCCAATAATCTGTTGGCTTTTTGACGAGCCTCGGTGTGCAGTATTTTCGCATTCGGGTTCATCCTTTCAGCAAAAAGCAGTTTGCAAACAACACCTTCGTTATACATTTCATCTGTTGGGTAATTATGACTGATAAAATGAGCGACCAGGTTTTTATCTTTCGAAATAATAATGTTTCCGGCATTTGTGGCGCTTCTTTCAATAAGTTTCCGAAGTAGCCCGAAAAGCTCATCTTCTTCAAAACCAAGCGTGATACCTGCAATTTCAGCCGATTTACAAAATCTTGCATAATGATCTTCAAAAAACAGGGGAATTCCGTCAATCACCCTGATGACTTCGTAAATTCCTTTTTCGTTATCAGGAACTTCGGCTTCAGAGGCTAACAAAACGTTGTGATTAACCAGAACATATTTATTATCAGGTTCAAATGTCATTTCTGTTGTTTTCTGGTAAATTTACAATTACTTTAAATGGTGTTATCAGCGTGACCGGAAAAATTAAAATACCTGTAACATTCAACCCCATGAAACATCACCTCTGTTTTATAATTTCAGAATCTGAAGAATTAAAATTCAGGTCGATCGATGAGATTTCGGACAAGTTGCTGGTAATTGGCGACAACCTGATGGATTTATACACAGGGAAACTTTCTGTTGATGAAATTCTAACTGAAATTCAATCAGTTTTAAACAGATTGGATGTGTTTACCCATGAAGATTTTTGCAGGTGGATTTCCGGCTCAGACTATAAAAAATTGATGTTGAGCGATTCATCGGTCTGGGTGGTGAAACGCTCAGTAAACGATGAAAACTATATTCATCTGCACCCGGGGAAAAGGTCGGAATTTACCTGCCGCGTGCGTGGTTCAACATTGAAAACCGTGGTTGCCTGTTGGGCTAATGGAAAATTACCCGAAAAACCAATTCAACTTGATGAAGTCAATCAAATCAGGTGTAACTGGCTGAATCTTTCGCCGGTAAAAGCTCTTCAACCCGGAAAAGGAATTTTAAAACTGTCCGCTATTTTTAAGCATCATGCAATCAACTGTTACCCTGCAACTGAAGCATGTTGAGCACCGAGTTTTTGTAGCTCCGCCCTATTGGCAGCGATTTTCCCGGAATTTCGACACAATTGGCTGTGAAAGCCTCGATGTGTAAAGTGGAAACAATATATGATTTGTGAATTCTTACAAAATCATCAGCCGGAAGTTTTTCTTCCAGGTTGGTCATACTTGTTTTGGTCACAATTTTTCGTTTGCCTGTAAAAATCTGCACATATTCACTCAAACCTTCCACATAAAGAATTTCACTCAGGTTCACTTTCAGCACCTTTTTATTCTCTTTTACATAAATGAAAGGCTCTTCTCCATTCGAAACTTCATTAACTGTCGGGGCAGGTAAAACCTCATCTTCAATCAATTGGTAATATTTATTGACTGATTTCAAAAAACGATCGAATGCAATCGGTTTCAGTAAAAAATCAACTACATCGAGTTCAAAACCTTCGAGTGCATATTCCCGATGTGCAGTTGTTACAATAACTTTGGGTCTGTTTTTCAGAATTTTAAGTAATTCGAATCCGGTAATCTGGGGAAGCTGGACATCCATAAACATCAAATCCACTTTTTCATCGCGTAATTTCTGGAGTGCTTTCATGGCATCGCTGCATTCTCCAACAATTTCAAAATTTTCGAGTTTCGAGATATGAGAACGTAATAGTTCCCGTGCAAGTGGTTCGTCATCAATCACCAGGCACTTTGTTTTCATGTTGCGGCTTTGTTTGTTATACAAACTACGAACGTGTTATTGCACTGGCTGATGCAAAGTTACACTCCCGAAGCTGGCATAAGTTTGTTTTCTGTTCTGTTTTTATAAGTATCGTTTCCTGTATTCTGTTACACTGTTTCCAGGTTTTTCTGTTTCTGCTCCGAAAAATTTAATGAACTTAAATTACACTTCATAAAGACTCGGATAACTATGTTTTCGTTACAATATTTCAGGTTTTTAACATATTTTAAGTGAAGTTTCTGGTGTACTATAAAAAATAAAAGGCCTTCCGTCCTCTGACGAAAGGCCTGTTTTTCATATTTCTATGAAAAAAATTGCGCTGTTTAACACTAATTCTCTAATTTAAAAACTTGCCTGGTAATCTTCTTTAATCAATTTCGGGAAGTAGCAGGCAATTAAACCCAGCAGTTCGTCTTCCGATTTTTTGTCCTGACAAATTACCCTTTGTGAAAAATAATTGAAACGTTCGAGTTTTGCATCAATTTCTTCCTTTGGTAACTGCTGGTACTGGGCTTCGATTTTTTTCACCCCGAAAACGCCTTTGTTACAAGTGTACTGAACTTCGAACTCGTCGGTACGAACGATAAATTTTGAGCAATCTTCGGTTTTTACAACACCAATTTTCACCGGATTCGATGTATTATCATACATTAAATCGTATGTTTTCACCGCTTCGTTATTGACCATCATCGGGGTATTAGCCACAGTAATGGAATAATTACCAAATTCGGTCAGTGAGTTTCCGGTCAGTGCCTGACCAGTTTTGATTTTTGCAGAAGCTCCAAGGCTGAGAAGGGCAACACATACTGTTAAAATAAAAAGTTTTGTTTTCATGACATTTACTGTTAATTGTTTTACAAATCAAATGTAGGTCAATACTTATTGTGGTTCATTTTTTTTCAATATCCGGCAGATTAACGGCGGTCAACAGCGCCGGATGTCCTGCAAAACATGATTAAGCCCATTTGCAGAAGATTTTTACCGGTTGAACGACTAATACGTGCATTTGCAGATAAAAAATACCTGTTTGCCTTTTATTCTGCCGGTTTTCGGTTTTAAAACTTGCTGAAACTGCAAGCTGTGGTTGTTGGATAATTTCTATTTTTATGCACTGAAACTAAATCAAAACATATATGAACTTCTCCAGGTATCTTGTTTCATTGCTGATTTTAATTGTTTTACTCGGTAATTCCTGTAAACAAAAATCACCCGATTTAATTAAATATGTCGATCCGCTGATTGGCACTGCACTTGCCACCACCGAATCGGTAAAACTGAAACCGGGCGACCGCGTCAACAACGGACAAACCATACCGGCAGTCACTGCGCCTTTTGGAATGACACAATGGACACCGCAAACCCAGCCTACCGAAAAAAAATGTGTTGCCCCTTTTTATTTTGGAACTACCTACATCCAGGGATTTCGTGCAACACATTGGTTAAGCGGTTCCTGCACACAGGATTATGGTTCATTTACAGTGTACCCTATGAATTTCGACAACCGCTTCAGGCTTATGCCCAACCAGCGGAATACTGATTACCTGATGAACAATGATACTCTTTCACCTGCCTATTTAACTACGATGTTTACCGAAACTGGTATTCTCTCGGAAGTTACAGCCACGAAACGATCTGGCTTTTTCTGCTTCTCCTGGATTGACGCAGTGGACCCGACCATCATTTTCGATATCAACAGCGACGAAGGCGAAGGCTATATAAAAATTGACACCATTAACCAGGAGGTTGTTGGCTACAATCCGGTGCATAGAATATATGCAGGTTCAGGAAAACCTGCCGGAATTTCGGGGTATTTTGTGGCAAAATTCAGTCAGAAAATTATCAAAACCGGTATTTATCGCGGAACCGATTTTATGGTGGGAGCAATCGAACAGGACAAAGGTGAAAATATTGGCGGATATGTAACTTTTACTACAAAAAGCGATGCCGTCATCCTGATGAAAATCGGAACATCGTTTACAAGTATTGAAAATGCGCGCAAAAACCTGGAAACCGAAATCCCGGATTGGAACTTTAATAAAACAAAAGCTGAACTTGAGAATACATGGAATGAATTTCTGGGAAAAATTGAGTTGGTGAATGCCCCTGAAGATGATAAAATTAAGTTTTACACAGCCCTGTATCATTCGCTGATTCACCCGCGGTTATACAGCGATGTAAACGGCGAATACCCGCGTTTTGCCGGAAATGGTGAAATTGAAAAAGCAGAGGGATTTGATTATTACGATGATTTTTCGAACTGGGATATTTACCGTGCCCAAATGCCGTTGTTGAGCATTATTGCGCCAAAAGTGTATAATGACATGGTAAAATCGCTGGTTGTAAAAGCTGAACAGGGTGGCTGGCTTCCCATATTCCCGATGTGGAACAGCTACACTTCGGCTATGATTGGCGACCACAGCGTATCAATTCTTGCCGATGCTGCCATAAAAGGTTTTGATTTTGATCTTGAAAAAGCCTACCAATACATGTTTAAAAATGCGTTTGAAACGCCCGCCGATTCAGCAGAATATATTGATGGAAAAGGCAGACGGGCGCTTCCCAGCTATTTAAAATATGGATACATTCCGCTGGAAGACGAGGTATTGCAGGCTTTCCACAAACGCGAACAAGTTTCGCGCACACTTGAATATGCTTACGACGACTGGGCCATTGCACAGGTTGCCAAAAAGCTGAATAAAACAGACGATCATAATGAACTGATGGCGCGTTCACAAAATTACAGGAAAGTTTTTGATCCTCAGAAAGGCTGGGTTTGTGGTCGTTTTGCCGATGGCACTTTTACGGAAGATTTCAGTGCAACTGAGCATCTTTCATACATTACTGAAGGTTCTCCGAAACATTACACATTTTATGTCCCGCATGATGTAGCAGGGTTGATGGATCTGATGGGGGGAAAGGAAAAATTTGCCGCACAACTGGATACAATGATTGACCATCATGAATACTGGCATGGGAACGAACCCAGCCACCAGATTCCTTACCTTTTTAACTATGTCGGGAACTGGAAAAAAACACAGGAAACTGTAAAATATTTGTTGAAAACAGAATATGGATTGGGCCCCGGCGGAATTTCGGGCAACGATGATGCCGGGCAAATGTCGGCCTGGTATGTTTTCGGGGCAATGGGATTCTACCCCGTTTGTCCGGGCAGCAACGAGTACCAGTTATCGTCTCCACTTTATGAAAAAGTTATTCTTCACCTTGATAAAAAATATTATCCCGGAGGTACTTTTGAACTCACCACTACTCCGGGTTGCAGTTGTACCTCGTTTGCTAAAGTAAGTTTAAACGGGAAGGAAATTCAGCCGGTTATTACACACGAAGATTTACAAAAGGGAGGAAGACTCGATTTTTCAGCAGGAAATTAACCGGCAAAAATGCGCCCGAAAGTTAGCAGGGTTTCTGTAACTTTGACGATCAGCAAAAAGTTAAAAATCGGGATTATGAGAAACTTGTTGATTTTCATCGTTGTGATGGCTCTTTCGGGATGTGCCGCTAAAAAACTACAAACCACATCTGCTGAAATCTGGTGGGTAAATGGTTCGAAAGTGGATTGTTCAGGAGTTGGCCCCATGAAATGTCTGCAGATTCAAAAATCGGACACCCTACAACCCGGCAACTGGCAGAATCTTTTTACTGAAATCGAAGGATTTAACTTTCAGAACGGGTATCTTTTTAAAGTAAAAGTAACAGAAGAAAAACTGAATCCCGCAAAAGTTCCGGTGGATGGTTCATCGGTAAAATATAAACTTGTGGAAATTCTTGAAAAAATGCCAGATCCCCGTTTTGTATTGCACGATCTTTGGGTTTTGGAAGCAATCAACGGCAAAACTGTAAAAAAACCGGAAAACGACAACCAGCGTCCACTCCCGGCAATTGAAATTAATGTAACAGAAATGCGTGTGATGGGTTCTGATGGTTGTAATCGGTTAACCGGCTCTATCACAAAACTTGAAAATGGCAAGATTGAATTTGGCCCGGTTGCCCAAACCAAAAAACTTTGTCTTGACAACGATATTCCCGACCGATTCAATCCATTGTTGAGCCAGACTAAAAAATACCGTCGCGATGACCTTCGCCTGATTTTTTCTGATGAAACCGGAAACGAGTTACTAAGATTTAAGAAGGTGGATTGAAAAATGAAAGCCGGCAGCGGGCCGGCTTTAACATTCAGGAATTAAACGATTTTCCTTGAGAGAGGGAATCAGATCAATTGCTGATAAATTTTACACGATAAATTATTAACGGTTTAATTTTACAAAAACTACCGCGATTTTTTTTCAAAAGCATACCAATATGCCACTTCAACCAATAAAAGTTGGAAATCAGACAATAGAAACGATCTCATGAATATGATCTGCTCTATCGCAATAATTCTAAAAAGGCCTCTTTCCTGAAATACTTATGGATTTAATGGGGATTAAACCTTTCCAAAAACTCCTGTTTGTAATTATTCCCAAGTGGACAGGAAAGATTTTCTTCGAGAAAAATTTCACCCTGCCGTGTGCATGCAGTAACAAAATCAGGATTCACCATGTACGAACGATGTACTTTTAGCATTTGTCTTTCTGTAAATAGCTCTTCAAAATATCCCAAACTTTTTCCACTTGTAACTCTTCTTTTTCCTGTCAGAAAAAGCTGTGTACAATAACCATCTGCCTCACACATTATTAACTCACTAATTTTCAATACCGTAAATCCCTTTGTATCGCGAATTACCAAATGTTGATTATCTCCATTTCCCGATTTTATGCTGTTCAGCAAAACATTCAGATTATCATTTGAATGATCTTTCTCCAATTCGCTTTTGGCTCTTTTAACGGCTTCCACCAACTCATCCACTTTTACCGGCTTTAATAAATAATCAACGGCTGCAAACCTGAATGCGCGGATAGCATATTCTGAATATGCTGTTACAAAAATCACTTTAAAAGGGGGCGTTTTAAATAACTGTAGCAAGTCGAACCCGTTTCCATTGGGCATTTCAATATCGAGAAAAACCAACTTCGGCCTGAATTTATTAATTGCCTGATATGCAGTTTTCACTGAATCACATTCTGCCACAATTACCAGGTTTTGACAATAATCTTTGATGTAAGTAGTAAGTGCCACCCGTGAAGGTGTTTCGTCATCGACAACAACAACAGGAATCCGGTCAGTCAGCATCGTATTAAGTTTTTTGATAAAAATAACATTTTTATCAAAAGAAGATGTTCATCAGCTCATTTTCAACGGGATATCAACAACAACGCGGGTTCCCGATTCTTCAGCATCGGGATACAAATCAGTAATCTCCACCTGATAATTTTTCCTGTACAAATGATTGGCAATTTTCAACCGTTCAAGAACAATCCCGATTCCCCGCGATGTTTTTCCGGGAAGGCTGCTTTTTCTTTGTTCAGCCAGTTTTCGGCCAATTCCATCATCTGTTATTTGGCATTTTAATTCACCATCGTTCCCTAAAATAAAATCAACCTTTACCTTACCTTTTCTGTCCGAAAGCCCACGTAAACCATGCCAAATGGCATTTTCAATAAAAGGCTGCACCATTCCGGGGAAAATGAAAACTTCATCCATTTGCAGATTTGTTGGTTCAATCAATTCATAATCAAACTTATCGCTAAAGCGGAGGTGCTCCAACTGAAGGTAATTATTGAGCGTTTTCAGTTCCTTTGACAAAGGAATGAACTCATGTGACAAATTTCCCAAAAATGAACGTATAAGACGGGAAAAATCTGCGATATAGCGATTGGCTGACAAGCGGTCGTTTTGCGAAATAAAAAAATTAACCGAATTAAGCGCGTTAAAAATAAAATGAGGATTCATTTGGCTGCGCAAACTTTCCAATTTCATTTCGTCCTGTTTTTGCCTTGCCTGCAACCGCAACCGGTGATTGTATGAAAAAATCATGAATGAGATTATTCCTGCAATTGAAATCAGGAGTAATAACTTAAACCAGATGGTCTGATAAAAATAAGCCGGAATCCGGATTATCAACACTTTTGAAGTACTCCATTCACCACTTTCATTCGTGGCCTCTACTTCTAACCGGTAGGTTCCGGGGAGCAAGCTGGCATAATTCAATGTACGGTGTCTGAAACCGGTTTGTAAAAACTCCTTTTCACCGGGCAATAACCGGTATCGGTATTTAATTTTTTCTGAATTTCTGAAATCGAGGCAGGCAAACGAGAGCTGAAAATTATCATCGCCCTTGTTCAGCCTGATGGTATCGCAATCGTATAAAGCCTTGTTGAAAAACCGATTGCTTCCTGAGACTTTAAAATCGGTCAGAACCAGATGGCTTTGGTATTCGGGAGAAAGCATTTCTTCGACGCTGTCGGGGTAAAAACTGACTACACCGCCCATACCGGCAAAAAACATTTCGCCATCAGGAGCAAGAAAAGTATTGTCAGAATTGAACTCTTCAATTTCAAGGCCTTCCATTTTCCCGAATGTTGTGAAACGTTCAGTTTTGGGGTTGAATTTTGAGATTCCTTTGTTGGTCGAAATCCAGAGATTACCTTTTTTGTCTTTCAACATACCGTAACAGGTGTTGTTCGAAAGTCCGTCGGCAGTGGTATAAACTTTAATGGTTTTACCAGTTGCTTTATCAAAATGCGCCAGGCCTCCACCCAAAAGCGAAAGCCATAAATCGCTGTTATCACCGATAATAACGTCCTCAATGTTATACAAATCTGGCGTAACCTCATAAGATGCAATCAGTTGAAACACCGAATCCAAATGAAATAACATCCGCTGGCTGGCACCTAACCAATAGCTGTTATCAATATCTTTTGCAATGCTGAAGAAATTATATTTTTCGTCAATTTCCACCGGCTTTTTAAAAGTTACTTTTTTCGTAACCGGGTTATAGGCATTAAGTTCTTTGTAACCGGTTATGAGAAGTTCATCTGCATTTTTTTTCAAATGAAGAAAAGAAAATGGCAGCGTGTGGTTTTCAGAATCGGCTTTGTTGACGATTTCAGTTTTAAAGCTATTACTGTTTTCGTCGTAGCGAAGTAAAAGCCGATGGAAATACCCAACCCAGAAACCGGTTGAATCTTCGAAAAACGCCCGCGGGCGTTGGCTTGCCAGTTTCCAGGTTTCGTCAGTAACTGGTTTAATGGTTGATTCTGTTCCGTCAGGTTTATAAATAAACAACTTATTTACATTGGCCGGGCCAGCCCAGATATTCCCGTGTTTGTCCTTCATTACCGGAAAAAAAGCATTCAGTCCCACCGCCGGGTTAAGAGTTGTAAAGTAATGTTTAAAAAATTTTGGTGTTGAAATGGTGCGGGTTAAACCAGTTTGGTTGGCCCCTTCTGCTAGAAAAGCCTGCCAAAGCGTATTCTGATTATCAATAAGATATGCTTCTACGGTTAAGGGGTTTAACTTCCGGTACATTTCATCGCTTAAAAGGCGGGTTGAATAATTCAACTGTCTTTGCCTGAGCTTTACTAATTCAACATCAAAGATTTGGTTGCCAAACGGTTTGACTGGAAGAAATTTGCCACGCAAAGTATCCAGTTTCAGAAAATAGAGGTTACCTAGAACAAAGATTTCATCGGCAGAAGAAGTATAAAAACCAATATCCCACGACAGGTTGATAATATTGGGCATATTTCCGTTATCAATTTCGCCCAGGAAAACTGCTGCTTTTTTGTTATCACCGGTTATTTTATAAATGGTAAGATTTTGATTGACAGCCGCATAAAGAAACAACGCATTGATATTATCGAAACCCAAACCAACCGGATGCATTTGCATTGACTTTTTCAAATTCGCATCAGCTTCAAATTCAAAAGGCTGGAAACATTTTTCTTCGTAATCCCAGAATTTAATCCCTTCCATTGTGCTGCACCAGATTTTTCCAGATTTATCCAGCGATATATTTCCCACCAGATTAAAATTGAATCGGGAAAAATTATCTGTTTCGCGATTGTATTTTGAAATGGTTGAAGGACCAAATACCCAGACATTGTTCTGAAAATCAACCAGCACTTTTTCGCAGATAAAATACCCCAGCGAAGTACTGTCAGCCGGGTTGTGGTAATAATTCCGGAACTCATAACCATCATACCGGCTCAACCCATCCCAGGTGGCAATCCACAAAAAGCCAGTGCTGTCCTGCGCCAGACTGCGAACATGGTTATGAGGCAGACCGTGGTCGGTGGTGTAGTTTTTTGAATAAAAGGATTGCTGTCCATTTAAAAATGGACTATTTAATAAAAAGATTACCAACAATATCCATGTAATTTTTGCAGGCATTTTAGATTATTACAAATTATCTGAAATTAGTGCTTTCAATTTTACTTTCAAATATTCTAATGACCAAAAGTTATGGTTTTGGGTCATTAAAATATAGATAGGTCTTTTACTTCGTTCCTAAAATCAAGGTAAGTAAAATACGCACTCTTTGATTTTCTCAAAAACAATAATTACTCAACAATAGCTGATTATTTAATTGTTATAAAAGGTGCTACATTAATTGCATTAAAGACAAATTCCTAATCAACAAATAACTTATAACTTTTTGAATAACCCTTACTTAGTAATCTAACAATCAATACTTTTTGTTTAATTAATGACAATTGATAATCAATCTGAGTAATTCCGGATAAGATTTTTTTATCGGTATGGAGTAATCTGCCGTCAATATCATAAATATCAATTTTGAATTCGTCAAAACTGAAAGAATTGTTTTGAATATAAATTTGATTACCAATTGAATAAATATTTAACTCTTTATTTTCTTCGATTTCATGATTTGATGTATAAATGTATGAGTATGGAACAACAGGAATTTCCTGAATTTTGACACTGTCAGCATATACAATTTCCTGGTTCTCCGCTCTGACAATTAGCGTATATGAATCTTCCGGTTTTGCATCTTCAGTTGGGATAACATCCACTTTGTATTCCCCGTCTGTTGTTTCAGGTATAAATACACGATTATCCAAATAGCCATCGCCATCAAAATCATCAACAATATATTCTGCACCGTTTATCAGATTTGAATTGATATCAATGTATTGACCGTCAGGAGCAGTTACTTTTAAAGTGACCGGACAATATCCAGTAGCTACAAGGTATTTATAATAGTCAGAAACATTTAAATTGAATTCTGAAAAGATTGTATTATTTGATAGATTTGATTCAATAGGTGAACTACTAGTAATTGAGAAATAAATTTCCCCAGTTCCCCATTTAATATCAATTGAATTATCGGGAATCCAATTAAATTGTACCAGTTTTTTATCTCCTGGTTTTAATGATTGAATATCAAATTGTTTTAATTGTTTTAAAATACCACCTGATTTAATATAAGCTTTTATCCCAAAATCTGCTTCAACATTTCCATTATTGGTTACAGCGGTTTGCACAGTATAAGATTTACCTATTGTTATCAACTCTTTTGGATAAATCGAAAGGTTTTTATCAATAAATTTTAAATCAGGATACTGTTTAAGTTCTGGAAATTTAAGCGCAACAATCTTTCCATCTTTTGAATAAAACATCGATAATAAAGAAGTATTATAAATTATTTCATTTGCTGGTTTTGCATTAATCGGCTTTACAGAACTGGGGGAAATGTACTGAATTACTTTTTTACTATACCAACTTTCATATTCTTGTTTAATCAAAGGTGATATATTTACAGACTGACCGGTAACCTCAACTAATGAACCAATATCATATCTGGTTACTTGATTAGATACATCAACAGCTATAAACTGCATATCAATTTGAGGTATTATTTCAAATAACGGAATTATAAAATATTCAATTGGCCTGTAATTCTGCAAAATCATTAAGGTTTTTCCACTATGATTAATAAAGCCATTGACTACACCCACCGTAGTAATATTGAGTTTTGGACTAAAAAATTGTGGTTTTAGCTTATATCCTGCTTCATAAACTGTCATATAATTACTTGGTAATGTGCTAACTTGATAATTCGTTAGAATTCCGAAACCAGGGGGTATTAAAGTATTATCCATATCAATAGACGATTTTTGATATGTTGCTGTAAATGGCTTACCTATTTGAATTTTGTCATCATATTCAAGCAAAAATACAAAGTCTGAATTTGGATTTGACAGATTACTTCCGTTGTATTTCATACAGCAGGTAATATATTTAGGGTCTTCAATAAGCAAATCGATAAATTCTGTAATTGAGTATTCTAAGCAATTTTCCAAATATTCGTTTAATATAAATAGAGTTGCATTTTCAACCTCTGCTATACCAAATCCAATTATATTTAATCCAATCATAATACCTTTAAAACCACTTTGTGATAAATGATATTTGAATACCGGATAAAGTTTTTCTGTAATAATCTCATCTTTTATCTCTTGATTTGGCTTTATTACCCACGGTACATAATTAACCTTATCACTTACTTTGCAACCTTTTCCGGTTGGATTTGAAATTGTATGATTAGGACCGGAAGAATCACCCCAATAACAATTCTGCGCTTCAATATTATTGGTTCCTAAATTTTTAATTCCATATCCCGTAACGTTATAAAAGTCAGAATTAGTTATTGAAGGCTTTCCTGTTTTATTTACCGTAAAAGCATCTGTAGAAACCCCAGAAATCTGGACTTGTTCAAATTTCGGTTTAGAATATTCATTAAATACAAAACGAATATTCTTAAATGTACATTTATCCATTGTTCCACCTGACCAAAACTCTGCCTGACCCGTCCCCAAAAATCCATTGTACTGAATCAATCCCGAACCTGTTGAAGAACCTGTAAATGTCACTCCACTAGCATTCAAAAATGCTTCACTGCGGTCAACTAATACTCCCGAATTCTTTGCATTTACATTTATACTATTTGCTTGCATATCAATACTGAGACCTGAAGGTATTGTAAAGGTATTTCCATATATATAAAGAGAATAGCTCAACTGATAAGGAAGTTTGTTGTAATCACCCAAAGTGTAATTTGTATAAAATGTACCCTGCAATCCAATCCCTTTAAATACACACCCACTTACATCATTCCCAGATATAGTTGGATACGCATCATTCGATATCACAAATGGATATTTGTAACCCACTATCTTATTGCCAGAAAGCTCTGGTGTTGTAAATCCATTTGCATTATTATTAATATAGCCGGATATCATGAAAGCTGTTGCATTAACAGAACTGGTTATAGTCAAATTTGAATTGGTTATCTTAGGTTTTGAATACTGCCCAATGTCAAACCTGACATTGTTAAATGTACATTTATCCATTGTTCCACCTGACCAAAACTCTGCCTGACCCGTCC
>DAINOH010000042.1:21320-38233 GCA_036735485.1 Draconibacterium sp.
TTGGATACGCATCATTCGATATCACAAATGGATATTTGTAACCCACTATCTTATTCCCTGATAAGGTTTGTTCAGAGGCACCATAACCAAATGGGGCAGTTCCTCCGGTACATGTAAATGCATTTCCATTTACAGATGCATTGAAATTTAAACTTGAATTATTAACCCCGGAATTTGAAAGGTAATCAAAATAAAATTGAACATTTTGGAAAATACAATTTTTAAAGAATCCAACTGCCTTATATTCAGAATAATATTTATCAATCGCTCCTTGGAATTCAAAACGACTATTTTTTGAACCTGTATTATTAAAAGTCACATCGTTAGCTTCTAAAACACCTTGCGAACTATAAACAGTTGGCCCATATCCTATTCTGGAATTGACCGTTATTGAATACCCATTTAAATTTACTACCACATTTGGTTCAATAGTTAAAGTTGCACCCTGTAAATAAACATTAGATACAAGATTATATGGACTTCCAGCTATTGTCCATTTTACATTAGTTGATTGGTAACTTCCACCAACATTTGTTTGAGAAAAAGAGCTCCAACTAGCAGTTAAAACTATTATTGTAATGAACAATGTTAACCTTGTCCAATTTTCAAGTAAAGGAAATTTTTTCATAGCCGTTCAGTTTTGGTTTTTAGAATAGGTTCATAAGTTAAACGAATCAGTTATAATTGATTCCCAAAACTCACCAACCAGCTGTTTTAACTAACAAATCACCTGTTTTAACCAACAAACGGTTTTTGGAAAAAATCAAAAACGGGAGATTTTTTGGAAACAAAGTTGATTTCTGAAAAGGAAAATCTGTTCATCCGTTTTTAAACCAGTAATTTTTTCGCTTGTATTTTGACTCACCCTCTTCTCCCTGCCCGACTTCGTTATTCAGGCGGGCCTCTCTACGCGTGGAGAGAGACGGTTCGGCGGCAAACGAATCATGGTGAGTGAAAATAAGAAAACATTCATTTTCAAACTGTTATTAAAATCATTTTTTATTACCGGCATAATTGCGGATAATCAGATAGGAAAAAGTGATTATTGAAAATAAGTTTGATTGTTTCACAAAAAGCATTTTTAATTTTATTGGCGTTCAGTGGCTAATTATTTACCTTTGTTGCAATACTTTTAAATATTGAAAAGTTATGGCATCCGAAAATATATTTATTGCTCACCCTGAAAATGCGGAACAGATAAACGCGCTTAAAGCGTTCGTCAAGGCGCTCAAAATTAAATTTGAGATTCCAAACGAAAAGCCTTACAATGAAGACTTTATAAATAAGATTAAGAAAAGCCGGGAAGAATTTAAAGATGGCAACTTCAGACAAATCGATAAAGATGATTTGCAAAATTTCCTTGGATTACAATGAGTTACCAACTGAATTTTTCGCAACAGGCACAAAACGATATCTCGTTCTACAAAAAAACAGGTAATAAGTTAGTTTTGAAGAAATTGCTATTACTGTTAAATGAAATTTCTGAGCATCCATATTCAGGAACCGGAAAGCCTGAAGCATTAAAATATAATCTTATCGGACTTTGGTCACGCAGAATTAACAAAGAACACAGGTTGGTTTATGAGGTTATTGAAGACCAAATTTTGGTTCACTCCGCCAAAGGACATTACTATTAAACATTTGCTGATGATATGGCGGTTTCTAAGCCGTCGCACCTGATTTCCTTACTCCTCTCCTGCGGAGAGACCGGGAGAGGTTTATTTTTCGTGTGACCCACACTCCTTTCCCGAGTTTTGTTCCCACCACCAATGGCCGGCACGGAAATTTTCGCCGAGGTCTTTTAATTTAGCGGGCTGCTTCTTTGGGAAATATAGTGACGGAAGAAAATTTGGTTATTTGCGAATTTGCTTTTTATAGGGCACACTATCTTCAAATAACGTATCAGGACAAAAATCAGCTTCATTTTCCCATCGTACAGTTCCTTCTGCAACATGCACTGATTTAAAGCTATTTAAATTTTTTAATTCAGTAAATATTCCTTTGTTGAGATAGGGTTTTACATCAAAACTCCGTTCTTCCCCGTTTTCAAAAGTAATTAAAATCGTGAAGTCATCTAATGGTTCTACCTTTTTAACCCTTGGATTCATTTGTTTACTTTAATCCTTCTATTTTAAATACCATTTCTCCATTTTTGGCGAGTTCCCAATTTGCCATCAGTTCTTCTTTATGAATTTCAATCCATGCTAACAGCAGTTTCAGTTTATTGGAAGGTATCTCCCCTTCTAAAACTTTACCTTCTTGAATTTCCACAACCACTTCATTATCCTGGTATTTTGCGTGAATATGTGGCAAATTGTGCATTTTACTGTCAAAAAAGTACATATAAACAATTATACCATAGAACATTGAAATAGCTGGCATATTCTTTTTTCTAACAAATTTAGAAAATTATAGGTAATATGTCACTCAAAGTTATTTTTGGCCTTGGGAAAGTCGCAATTCCAGCGTTTTATAATGATAGCTGTCGGGACATCGCACCAGTTTTTAATCCCCTCCTGCAGAAGAGCCTGGGGAGACTTGTGTCTCATGCAATCCGCACTCTTTGCCCGAGTTTTGTTCCCACCACCAGCGGCCGGCGCGGAAATCCTCTCCAGGGCGAATGGCCCGGGTGCAGGGTTCGCAGCCAATACTCACAAAACCACGGTCGTGTAAAACGTTGTACGGTACATTGTTTTCCTTCACATAATCAATTGTTTGTTCAAGGCTCCAATCCAACAACGGATTGAATTTGATAATCTGGTTGCCTTCGTCCCACTCAAATTCGTGGAGATCACTTCGATTTTCAGATTGTGAAGCACGCAAACCGGTTATCCAGATTTCGTTACCAGCCAACACACGTTTCAATGGAATTACCTTGCGAATAAAACAGCATTCTTTGCGGTTTTCAAGCGATTCATAAAAACTGAACGGACCTTTATCAGCCAAAAGCTGCTCCACTTTTTCGGTTGGCGGGAAAAAAGCTTTGATCGGTTTGCCATATTTCTCCAAAGTGCTGCGGTAAACTTTGTAAGTTTCCTCAAAAAGACGGCCCGTATCAAGCGTCACCACATTAATATCGATATTATTACTGAAAATCAAGTCGGTAATTACCTGGTCTTCGTAACCAAAACTTGTAGTAAAAACTACCTTATCAGGGTGACCATCTGCCAGGTACACGAGTTTTTCAACTATGTTGTATTCCTTTAACTCTTCGTTTAAAAAATCAACCAGATTCTTTCCAATCATAATTCCATTTTTTATTCAACAAACAAAACCAGCCCTTTCAGGTATTCGCCTTCGGGATGGTAAATATTAACCGGGTGGTCGGCGGGTTGGGTAAGCTGGTGCAAAATCCTCACGTTTCGTTTTGCAATTGCCGCTGCTGAAAACACAGCCTCACGGAACTGGTCTTTCGTGACCACCTGCGAACACGAAAAAGTAAACAACACCCCCCCGCTCCTGATTTGCTCAAAAGCCCGTGTGTTAATGCGTTTGTAACCTTTCAGCGCCTGTGGCAGCGTGTCGCGGTGTTTGGCAAATGCCGGCGGATCAAGAATAATTAAATCATATTGATCCTTTATATTTTTCAGGTATTCAAAACCATCGGCAACAAAAGCTTCGTGACGCGAATCGCCTGGAAAGTTCAGTTCAACATTCTGGCGGGTGATTTCGATGGCTGAAGCTGAAGCATCCACCGAATGAACCATACGGGCACTGCCTTTCATGGCATAAAACGAAAAACCTCCCGTGTAGCAAAACATGTTCAGCACATCGCGGTTTCGGGAGTACTGCTGCACCAGCAACCTGTTTTCGCGCTGGTCGATAAAAAAGCCTGTTTTTTGTCCTTCCTGCCAGTCAACCTTGAATTTCAACCCATATTCCGTCACTTTTGTTTCTCTCTGTTCACCCAGAATATATTCGTCAACCGGCGAAATATCGGCTTTAAAAGGCAGTGTTTTGGCACTTTTATCATAAACAGCTTTGAGCCTGTCGCCCAGCACCTCTTTCAGAACTTTTGCCAGCAAATCACGAATCAGGAACATTCCCACCGAGTGCGATTGCATCACGGCTGTTCCATTGTAAAAATCGACGATCAAACCCGGCAAACCATCGCCTTCACCATGAAGCAGGCGAAAAACATTGGTTTCGTTATTATCATTAAAACCCAGCGACTGGCGTAATTTCCAGGCACTTTCAATTTTATTTTTCCAGAAATTATCATCCGGTTCAACATCAGTGAAAGTCAAAACCCGGACTGCGATTGAACCAATCTGGTAATGCCCGGCGGCTAAAAATTCATCAGCAGAAGAATAAACCGAAACCCACTCCCCTTCTGCCGGTTTGCCTGCAAAACGCGCAATGGCGCCCGAAAAAATCCAGGGGTGAAATCTTTTCACCGACTGCTCTTTACCGGGTTTCAGCGTAATTTTCACTTGTCCGGGATTCATACGTCAATTTTTGCAAATGACTCAAATATCTCGAGCGAGACCCAGGCATCGGTTGCAGCATAAACCTGCTGTGCCTCTGTAAGTTCATCGGCCTCCCAATTCGAAAGTTGCTGACCTTTAGAAATGCGGAAACCACAGGTAATGGCGGCTAGCTTTTTCAGACTGAAATCGGTAATTCCCAGCGATTTGGCATGGTCTTGTAAATCGATAAATCCAGCGGGTTTAAAGTTTTTCCATTTCTGTAAACCTTTGATATCATCGTGAATGGCAACACCTGTTTTTATAATATCGGGGTTGGCCAGCAAACGGCAAACCACCTCGGGAAGTCCGATGCGGTTTATACGGAATAAAAATGCTTTGTTTTTTACCGAAAGCTGTAACAAAGCAACCTTGTTCATCACACCTTTTTTAAACGAAGGTTTTGTTTCGGTGTCGAACCCGATTACCGCTTCTTTCGACAGGAATTCAACAGCTTCAGCCACCTTTTCCTTTGAAGCCACCACAACAATTTCACCTTCGAACCAGCGCAATGGCAAATCAGTCAGTTCCTCTTTGGTTATACTTTCTTTAAACATCCTCGTTATCTTCATCGGTTCCCCAAAAGCTGTCAAGCCATTTAGGATTGCCTGTTCCGGGCTGAACCGTATCGTTTTTTTCTGAATTTCCAAAATCAACATCGCTGTAAACAAGCATGTGTACAGCGCGCAAAACATTCACCACCTGCTGCCCCCAGAACTGCACAAAATGTTCATTGCATTCCACCAGCGCATCATTCATTACTTCCTCGTTACCAATACTGTAGGACACCAAAAAGTTTTTAAGGTCCTGGTAAATATCCAGCAGGTTCTCAGAAATACTGGCAGTCACTGCTTCGTGGCCAAACTGTATCGATGGATCGAATACTTCATAAAAATTATCATTTTCATTCAGTAAAGTCAGCCATTTCTGGTGCAAAACGTTGTAGTCGAATTCACTCACATATTTTTCCAGTTCTTCGTCTAAAACTCTTTCAGATTGAGGTAACAAAGAAGCTTTAAGATAAAGTAACGGCAACAGTTTCTGCATTTTTTGCAGATTGGCAGTTGCCGGAATACGATTCACCTGCTCGATTGCCTGGCAATATTCATTGGCCACCGTAACAAACTCAACTACATTTCTGGAATAAACTATTTCGAGAGAATTCATGAAACAATTTTAAGACGCAAAAATAAAAAAGTTTTCCGAGAATGGTGTTTGTTTGATTCGCATCGCGGATTCAGAAAAATGATGCTGGATTCTGGATGGATACTTGATGCTGGATGATTTCGGATTTTTGGAATTTGAGGTTTGAGATTTTTTATCCTTTCCCTGTTTCAATATCGTTGACAAATGGTATTGTATGCACAATACTGGCAATGCTCAATGTGTGGTGTTTGTTCGTAACTACCTGTCGAAGTATATATTTCACGAAGCAGAATTTTAAGTTTTTCAGTAAATTCTTCCTTAATAGCAGAAATTGTCAGTTCTGTTTTATCCATTTTTATGGTTGGGTCGAAGTTGTCGGCAAACAGCTTTCTGAGACTAAAAATGGCAGGCTTTATTGCCGTTTCATTTGTACTCTCCTGTACAACAAGTGAATATATCAAAGCCTGCAAAACCTCTTTTTTCGGAGTCTTTTCGTTCTTTCTGAAGAGTTCTTCCACGTTTGTAATCGAAAGCGATCCAACATTTCCGGTTTTATAATCAATAATTCGTATTTCACCATTCAACTTGTCGATTCTGTCGATTTTCCCACCCACAAAAATTTGTCTTGCTTCTCCGTCAATTTCAACAGCAATGCTGGTTTTGTAACTCTTCTCAAGACTAACAATCTGAAACGGGGCTGTTTCCCTGTCAATATTCAGCAACTTGTCAATGTAGATTTTCAGGTTCTCGAAAAACAGGATTGTTTTTCCTTCGGGGATAAAAGAACCGGCATCTTCGGGCTGTTTCAGGTACACTTTTCTGATTTTTCTAAGAATCAGGTTATCAAGTTTGATTCTGTCATGCTGCATCTTTTCAAAATCCGCAACAGTAATCATTTTCCCCACAAAAGGTGTGTACAATTCTTCCAGTACCTCGTGAAAAATAGTTCCGAAAATGGCTCCGTCTATTTCTTCTTTTAATTCATCGGGTTCGGGCAGTCCGGCCAGGTATTTAAAATAAAACCTGAGGTTACATTGCAGGTAAGTATTGACGGCGCTGGGCGAAAGCGGAATTTTTTCGCTGTTTTTATCAAAGAGTTTCTTTGAAAGTGTTTCAGAGCAGGTAACGACAATGGGTTGAATTTTTCCGGCTGCAAACGAAAAATCAAGATTTTTCTTAACCGGTTTGTGAGGCGAATCGAAAAGCAACTGGTAACCATACCGGCTCATTTCGCCTGTCTGAATCCCATCTTTCACCACATTGTAAGTAGCCGAAATATTTTCCGCCCGCTGAATCAGCCTGTAAAAATAGTAGGCATACATGGCATCCTGCTCCTCGATGGAAGGCAGTGCAAACGCTTTGCGAATATTGTGCGGAATAAACGACGCCGCTGTATAAGTACGTGGCCATTTACTTTCGTTCAATCCGATGATTACAAGATTTTTAAAGTCGAGACAGCGGGTTTCGAGAATTCCCATCACCTGGATACCACTCAGCGGCTCGCCTTCAAAAGTGACGGTTTCCCCGTTCAGATATTGGTTGAATAATCTGAAATAAACCGTTTCACTGAATGGTGTTTCCAGTTCATTTGCCACACTTTCAACCAGTGAATCGAGTTTTTCCACGGCATTGTAAACCGAGTTGATTATTTCAGTTAAAATACTTTCGTTTTCGTTGTTGCTGAAAACAGAATGGACAGCCGACAATACCTGCAGAAAATAGCGGCTGTAATCCTGCACTTTCTGCGGCACTGAAAAAATCGATTTGTGAATGTCAGAAAAATTGATTTCTGCTAATTTGATGGTGATTTTATTGTGCGATTGAACTTCTGCCAGGAATGAATTTACTGTTTTAGTTTCAATCGTTGAAAGCAACTGATGACGAAGAATATCGGTTACAAAACGATGATAAACAGTTATTTCGCTATTATCTGCGACCTTTTTGTTTTTCAGCAGTCTGATCAGCAAAAACAGAAACCCGTGTACCATTGAATTGCGCACAGGGTAGCCCATTGTTACATTGATGGTTTCGTAACTTTCAGGAATAGCACCCAAAACCGGGAATAAAAGTGATTCGTCGGCAAGAACCACGGCTGTTTCATCAAAACCTGAAACTGGTTCTTTTTGAATTTTATCCAGAAAAACAGGTATTTGTTGCGATTGTCCGTTGTTCGACGAAACTGCCACCAACTCTATGTTTTTCGGATCAGAAAAGCAACTTGTTTTTAACCCGAAATCATCAGGCGGCGGAAAATTCAGCAAGTTTTCGCGCATAAATTTACCGGCTTCGTTTACAGGGTCGTTTGTATAAAACACGTCGTAATCCCATAAAAAATCAGCCTTTTCTTCGTTTTTCAGATATCTGAACAAGCGTTTTTCACATTCATTTAACGCATTCAATCCAATAAAATAGTATTTCTCAAATTGAAAACTGAGTTTGTTGGCTGTAAGTTCTTCAATCACCAGCCTGTCGGCCATTCCGGGATAAGCCTGACTTTTTTCTTTCAGACTTTTTTTAAAACCGTCATAAACCGGATAAAGTTTTTCCCAAATCTGTGCATGATTCTCCTGAAACTCTTTTCTGTCTCTTACCGCCACACTGCCCCAGAATTGTTTCAGCGCTTCTTTCTGCTCCTCAGTGAGATAGTCAAAACTGGCATCGATTTCTTTCAGGTTGGCAACATTGGTAAACAAATCCTTTGCATCCACCAGGTAGCGGTCGATATCGTTAAAATCAGAAAGCAGCATTTCGCCCCAGAAATAAAACTGATCAAAGGTTTCGGTGGTTTGGGTTTGCTTTTTAAACACATTGTACAACAACGAGATCAACTGCAGCTTTTCGGGCTGATTATAGACTGAATAGCCGGCAAAAAGCTCACCGATTGTTGTAATTTCAGGAGCAACAACAGGTTTTTCAATCAGTTTTTGCAGGTACGAGGAAAAAAACACGCCGGACCGCCGGTTGGGAAATACAAGACATATTTTATGTAATTCTGTATTGTGTTTTCTGTAAACAAAATCAGCGCATTGGGCAAGAAACCTGTTCATTCCTGTTTTTTCCCCGAAGATAGAAAGATATTTATAAACAATCCGTGACTGTACTTTAGTTGAAAAAGGACAATTTTCAGCGGTTAGCCTGAAATTTATTAAATCAGGGAACGGCAGTGCCTAATTTTCAATAAATTTGGGCAATTCAGCATAAAAAATAAAACAACACTGCCATATGAAAAATTTGCTTTTACCGGTACTGGCTTTGATTCTCTCTTTTTCCGTAACTGCCCAGGACCGAATTACGGGCCACAATTTTGCCACACGCAGCGAAGTGATTGCTCAAAACGGAATGGCCTGTACCAGCCAGCCGCTGGCAACACAAGTGGCACTGGATGTATTAAAAGCCGGTGGAAATGCTGTTGATGCAGCCATTGCAGCCAATGCGGTTCTGGGTTTGATGGAACCTACCGGAAACGGCATTGGTGGCGATATTTTTGTGATTGTGTGGGATGCCAAAACCAAAAAATTATATGGATTGAATGGCAGCGGCCGGTCACCCTACGAACTGAACCGGGATTATTTCATTAAAAACGGTTACACAAAAATTCCGTCACACGGTCCGCTTTCGGTTTCGGTTCCGGGATGCGTGGATGGCTGGTTTGAACTGAATAAAAGATTTGGGAAAATGCCGATGAATCAAATTCTGGCTCCGGCAGTAAAATATGCCCGCGAGGGTTTTCCTGTGAGTGAAGTAATTGCTTATTACTGGCAGTCGAATTCAAGAAGTTTGCAAAAATATCCCGGATTTGCCGAAATTTTTATGCCCGGCGGGAAAGCGCCTGTAAAAGGCGAAATATTTAAAAATCCATACCTGGCGAATACTTTGGAAAAAATCGGCAAAGAAGGACGCGATGTTTTTTACAGGGGCGAAATGGCTGAAAAGATGGTAAAATACCTCCGCGAACAAGGTGGATTTTTTACGATGAAAGACTTTGAAAACCATCATTCGGATTGGGTAGAACCGGTTTCGACCAATTACCGTGGTTACGATGTTTGGGAACTTCCACCCAACGGACAAGGAATTGCCACGCTGCAGATGCTGAATATTCTCGAAAATTTTGATCTGAAAAGTATGGGATTTGGTTCGACGGAATACATGCACCTGTTTATTGAGGCCAAAAAACTGGCATTTGAAGACCGTGCCAAACTGTACGCCGACCCTGATTTCAATAAACTTCCCATCGATGAGCTGATTTCGAAAGACTACGGGAAAAAACGGGCATCGCTCATCAATCCTGATAAAGCAGCCCAAAGCTATCCATCCGGGATTCCCGAATCACCCAATACTATTTACCTGACAACTGCCGACAAGGAAGGAAACATGGTTTCGCTGATACAAAGCAATTATCGCGGAATGGGTTCCGGGATGACACCGGGACAATTAGGTTTTATTCTTCAGGATCGCGGCGAACTGTTTACACTCGAAGAAGGGCATTTCAATGTTTATCAACCTCACAAAAGGCCTTTTCACACCATCATTCCGGCGTTTATTACAAAAGATGGCGAACCTTACATCAGTTTTGGTGTAATGGGTGGCGGAATGCAACCACAGGGGCACACCCAGATTGTTTGTAACCTGATTGATTTTGGGATGAACCTGCAGGAAGCCGGTGATGCTCCACGCATCAGTCACGAGGGATCGAGCGAACCGACCGGCGAGAAAATGACCACCGGCGGTGTTGTGTCCCTGGAAAGTGGATTTGATTATGAAACTGTTCGCGAACTGATGAGCAAAGGACACTATATCCGGTTTGAAAAGGGCCCATATGGCGGATATCAGGCAATCATGTACGACAGCAAAAACAAGGTTTATTACGGTGCTTCAGAATCGAGAAAAGACGGGCAGGCAGCCGGATATTAAATCCTGTTTGATTTCAACGGGTTGTAATTTTCTGTATAAAATGTGTATTTTTGCACCCTTTACATCATGAATAAACAATTGAACATGAAGATTTTCAGAATAACACTGGTAATTTTTCTGGCCGCAATTTATACTATTTCACAAGCAAAATCACCCGAACTTTCGAAACGGGAATTATCGGTTCCGCCGCCCCGCATCATCAGAACCTGCTGTGGTTTTGGCGCTGAAATCGGTGTGGTGGCTGTTCCGTTTTTCAAAAAAACTGACATCACTTCGCTTGAAAAAATGGGTTCGCATAAATTTATGGGAGGCGGATCGGAAGAAAATGGCATTATATACACAAGAAGAGGAGGATTCATTGACCTGGGACATTTACGCGACTGTGCCGACTGGACAGCCTACCTGTACAACCTGATTATTGCCAGCAGAAAGGATGCAAAGTTTTTAAAAATGGAACTCAGAAACGAAGGTGGGGAAAAATCACTGGAGCTGAATGTTCCTTCCAATCTGACTGAAGAACAAATCATTGAACTTGCAGGCAGAATTGCCTACGACCTTTCGCTGTGGCACGAAATTTCTACCTGGTTTGGCGCTCGCTATGTTCCACTTGTTCCTGAAAAATTTTCAAGCTTTTCTCCCGAAGACATGTACTCCAACCTGTTGGGAGTTCACATGGGGATGCGCGCCATCAAAAATAAACTGTCGTATGATGAGGCCATGACAGAGGAACTTTCGAATATCCTGGATACTTTACAGGCTGTTAAAACCGAAGCAGAGACATTTAATGCCATGAAATCGGTCAATAATGTTTGGTACCGGAACGATAAAAGATATCCGAGCAATGAAATTACACTCCGCCGTTACCTCGACCTCGAAGTTGATTTGACTCCCTGGCTGATTCCTGATGAAGAGTGTATTTTGCCACCTTATTTACTAAGGATTCCGGATAAAAAAATGACAGCTTTTTACACCCTCGCGCTTAAACTGAATTACAGGTTTCCGGTTGATACGATTTTTGCAGACAGAACCGACAGGGTGGTAACTCAGAATGATTTTGACAGGTTTGTGGATTTTATCAAACTGGAGGTTTATACAAAGGAGTTGTTTGAAGATAAAACACCGGCAAAACAGGGTAATAAAAAACACAGAAAAAAAGAAACAAAAGGTAACAACGCCAATACCATGAATTAAAGCGAAACCGGCAACCACTCACTTGTGATTGCCGGTCAGCAAAATATCCAATTATAAAATTCTTCAGTTTTTTCCGAAATCTGTCAATCAGACTTCCAATACAGTTTCCACTATCTCCTGCCCTTTTCTGATAGCTTCAAGGTTGAGCGGAATGGTTTTATGATAGCGTTCAGGTAGCGATTTTTCAAGACCTTTTTCCACGTTATCCAATGTAAGAATCGGTCTCACACACAAATAACTGCCAAAAACAATCATATTAAAAACCTTCGGGTTGCCCATTTCAACGGCTGTCCGGGTTGCTTCCACTTTATAAATATTAATATCGGTGCGGGTTGGCGGATGAATCACCCCGTTCGGATCGTAAAGTAAGGTACCGCCTGGTTTCACTGACATTTCGAATTTATCCATACTCTGCTGATTCAGAATAATGGCTGTATCGAAATGCTTTACAATGGGTGAACTGATGCGTGTATCGCTGATGATAACAGTTACATTGGCAGTTCCGCCGCGCATTTCAGGGCCGTAAGACGGGAACCAGGTAACTTCCTTGTCCTCCATAATTCCTGAATATGCCAGAATTTTCCCCATCGATAAAACTCCCTGTCCTCCAAACCCTGCTATGATTAATTCTTCAGTCATAATTTTTCAGCTTTAGTTTTTTGCATTGTTGTCACCTTTCACACTGTCTTTCATATCGCCCAGCGGGTAATAAGGAAACATATTTTCCTGCATCCAGTGGTTGGCGTCAACCGGTGTCATTTTCCAGCCCGAATTACAGGTTGAAACCACTTCAACAAACGAAGTTCCTTTTTTAGCGAGTACATTATCAATCGCTTTTTTGATCGCCTTTTTACATTTACGAACAGCACCGGGCGTTTCAACCGATTGGCGTGTAACATAAGATGTTCCGGGCAACTGGGCAATCAATTCGGTAATTTTCAGCGGATAGCCATTTAAATCAGTATTTCTTCCGAACGGTGTTGTCGAAGTCACCATTCCTTCGAGCGTGGTTGGCGCCATTTGTCCGCCGGTCATTCCGTAAATTCCATTATTAATAAAAATTACCAGTATATTTTCGCCGCGGTTACAGGCGTGCATAATTTCGGCGGTTCCGATTGAAGCAAGGTCGCCATCGCCCTGGTAGGTAAAAACAAATTTATCGGGATTCACCCTTACGATTCCGGTAGCCACTGCCGGCGCTCTTCCATGTGCGGCTTCCTGCCAGTCGATATCGATATAATTGTAGGCAAAAACACTGCAACCCACCGGTGCCACACCCACAGTTTTTTCCTGAAGATCCAGTTCCTCAATCAGTTCAGCCAGTACTTTATGAACCACCCCGTGCGAACAACCGGGACAATAGTGCATCGGCACATCTTCCAGCAACGCTGATTTACTGTAAACCAGGTTTTCGGGTTTAATAAGATCTTTTAACTCCATAACTTAACTCCCATGAAAATTTTTCTTCCAATGCTTCCACAACTTCTTCGGGTGTCGGAATAATTCCTCCCATCCTTCCGAAATGATTCACTCTTACAGTGCTCCCGGCTTCGTAAACCGCCAGTTTGATGTCTTCCACCATTTGTCCGGCACTCATTTCAACCGATAAAAATCCTTTTACTTTGCGGGCCAGTTCTTTGATTGCTTTTTGAGGAAATGGGAAAAGTGTAATCGGTCTTAACAAACCAACTTTTAAACCTTTGGCACGGGCCAGTTCCACTGCTTTCTGGCAAACCCTTGATGATGTTCCAAAAGCCACCAGAATATATTCTGCATCATCGCATTGAATAGCTTCATATCTGACTTCCTTTTCCTCCATTTCATTGAATTTTTTCTGAAACCGGATGTTGTTTTGTTCCATCCGTCCCGAATCCATTTCAAGTGACGTAACAATATTTTTTTTGCGGATTGATCCTTTTCCCGTGGTAGCCCAGCTTCCCCATTTTTCCTCAATTTCTTCTTTTGTCCATCGGGGTTGATAATCAGATAATTTTACTTTTTCCATCATTTGCCCCAGGGCACCGTCGGTGAGAATCATAGCCGGATTGCGGTATTTAAAGGCCAGTTCAAAACCCAGCCCCACAAAATCATTCATTTCCTGCACTGATGAAGGAGCCAGCACTATTAATTTATAATCGCCGTGACCACCGCCTTTTACAGTCTGAAAATAATCGGCCTGCGAAGGCTGAATGGTTCCCAGTCCTGGGCCGCCACGCTGAACATTCACAATCAAACAAGGCAATTCAGCTCCGGCGATGTAGGAAATTCCTTCACTCATCAAACTGATTCCGGGACTTGATGAAGATGTCATCACCTTTTTACCGGAACCGGCAGCACCATATACCATGTTGATAGCAGCCACCTCGCTTTCGGCCTGCAAAACCACCATCCCTGTTTCAGTCCAGGGCTGGCGCGCCATCAGTGTTTCCATCACTTCCGACTGTGGTGTGATCGGATATCCGAAATACCCGTCGCATCCGCAGCGGATTGCTGCTTCTGCCAGTACCTCGTTACCCTTCATTAATTTGTATTCTGCCATTTTTAAATGATTATTTTCTATTGATTATTGATTAGTTATTTTCTGCTCACAAAAATTTTTGTTACAAAAACACCCCCAAATAATAAATAAGCATTAATAACTAATAAATTACTCCACTTTCATCCTGTAAATTGTGATACAGGTATCGGGGCAAACAACGCCGCAATTTGAGCAACCTATACAATTATCAGGATTTTCCATGTACGAATAATGATATCCCCGGCTGTTCACTTCACGGTTCAAACGCAAAACATCGTGCGGACAGGCTTCCACGCATAGTCCGCAACCTTTACATTCTTCGTTATCAACCACTACAGCTCCTCTTACTTTTGCCATTTCAGTGCTATTTTTGTTCAAAAATATATACCCATCTACTCAAAAAACGTCATAAAAATCAGGTTCTGGACAAATAATTTTCACAGGTTAAAATCTTTAAAACAAATATGTTATTTGCTTTCAGTTTGATGTTTAAATTGCAAAAATCATTTACGATTGATTTGTTTTCAAAACTACCCGATGAAAAAAAATTCGGATGCAACTAAAGTTGCTATTTCAACTGAACAATAATTATGTTTTATTTAACTGAAAATGAGTATTCTGAAATATTCCGGCCAAATGCTCAAATCTTATACAGAAAACGGGTTAAAATATTCCTGTGAATTCCAAGATACGATGCAATATGTTGCCTTTGTAGTTTTTTGCCCAGTTCAGGATTCTCGGCAAAAAATTTTCGGATTCTTTGTTCGGCATTTAACGACTGAAAAGAATGAACCCTGTCCATTGCATGAATATAACTCTCTTCGGCCAGAATCCGCACAGTTCGCTCAAAATCATGATTACTGTCGAGCAATAGTTTAAATTCTTCCTTTTCGATATAGATGATTTCTGATTCTTCGTAAGCTTTAATGGATTCGGTGGAGTTCTTCCCGAAATAAAAACCCTGGTGATTGCTGACAATAAAATTAACAGGCGGAAAAAAGAACCTCGAAATCCATTCGGTTCCGGTATTCGAAAGGTAGGTGGCATAAAGAAGCCCGTTCAGCAAAATCCCGATCCGTTTGGTTTTTTCGCCATATTCAATAAACGTTTCTCCCTTGTGGAGTTTAATCGGTTTATTTGTAAGGTTTAACTGCTCAAGCAATTGGAGGGTATGTTGATAACGCGATATAACCTTTTTCTGATCCATCAGTTTTTATCAACAGGTTTCAATTTCCAGAATTCAATTATTGACAGAAAAATCGCGGTGAAAAAGTTTCAGCCGCTGTTCCAGTTCGCCGAATTGTCCGGGCTGAACAAATGAAACACAGGCGCGGATTCCTTCTTCTTCGCTACCAGTATTATCGAGCGCAATCGCACTGATTCCATAATATAACAGATTTTCGACCAACTGGTTGCCGGTCATTCCGGGATACGAAAGCGTAAAATAAAAACCGTCGGCAATGGGTTCTCCCATATCCGATTTGTAAACGATTTCGAATCCGTTATCCGTAAAGATTTTCTTCATGGCTTTGGCTTTTTCGCCATAAGATTTGACACCTTCCACAAAATTATACTGTCCTTCGTTAGCGGCTTCGAGCATGGCTGTGAGCGCCCATTGTGCCGAATGGCTGGTGCCGGAAGAGAATGAATACAAAAGTTTGAAAACGATGGTGCTGCCAAAAGTGGCGCTTCCAAAACGTTGCTGCAATGCCGGAAACTCGCGGTTGTAAAGTCCTTCGGGAATGATCATCAAACCAATGCGCTGACCGGCATACGAGAATATTTTCGAGCTCGATATAAACAATACAAAGTTTTTGGTGTAGTTGGCAACACTTGGCTGAAACGGCGGTACCCCGGGCTGAGATAAATTGTGTCTGAAATCCATGCCAAAATAGGCCAGGTCTTCCATCACAATCACATCGTACTTGTTGGCAAGTTCGCCGATAATCTTCAACTCGTCGTCGGTGAAACAAATCCACGCCGGGTTGTTGGGGTTGGAGTAGATGATCGAATTGATATTGCCTTTCGAAAGAATCGCTTCCAGTTTTTCTTTCAGCTTTTCGCCACGGTAATTAAATACGTCAAACGACTCATATTTCAGACCGAGCACCATCATTTGCTGTTTCTGCACCGGAAAACCGGGGTCGATAAAAAGCGCGGTGTCTTTTTTTGCATCGGTAAAACCGGCGGCCATAAAAGCAGCAAAAGTACCTTGCATCGAACCCACCGTCGGAATGCAACCTTTTTCACCGACCTCAACATTCATAAATTTTTTTACAAACAATGCGGCTTGCTCTTTCAGAGGCTGAATGCCGTCGATAACCGGATAGATGGCGGCCACTCCCCTTTTCAGGGCAGCTATTTCAGCATCAACACCCACCTGGGCTGGTGGCAGTCCCGGAACCCCCATTTCCATGCGGATGTATTTAACTCCTGTGACAGCTTCAACCTGGTTTACAAGCGCTACAATTTCGCGGATCGATGCTTTTCCGACATCCGGAATGCGGAGTTCCTTTATTTTTGAATCGACAATAGTTTTATCGGGCAGTGAATTTTCCATGGAAACAGTTTAAAGTTGTAAGTTGACGATGCTGGATGCATGATACTCGATACTCGATACTGGATGCTGGATGACAATCCCTAAATAAGGTTGACAGTTTTTACTAATTATTGACTTTCAT
>DAINOH010000043.1:0-24244 GCA_036735485.1 Draconibacterium sp.
CTGATAAACAATGCCTCTGCTTCCACTGCATCCATCATATCCTTGGTAAAAGTCTGGTCTTTTTTAAATACCTCGTCATCATAATACATTAAAGTATTGGCGAGGTTAATGGCAGCATAGTAAGCTTTCCAGTTTACCTTGCCATTTGTAGGACTGATGTTACTGGCACCAATTTTTGCATAATCAGCAAAAGAACCTCCTGTAAACTTAACAAGGTCGGCACGAACTTCACCAAAAATAAGTGACTGTAAACTAGCTTCCCGAAGTGCATCATAGGTTGCTCCGAGTGCACTGTAAACATCTTCTCTTTTGGTCCAGAATTTTTCTTTGATAAGATCATTCTCCGGTGCAACCGTCAAATAATCTTCACATGAAGTTACAGCAGCAATCATCAGAAGTGCTGTAATAATCACAGGTATATTTGTTATAAGCTTTCTCATTGACTTACTGTTTAATTGTTAGAAAATAATGTTTATACCAAACATAAACTTCTGGCTTGGCGGAGTTTTGCTATAGTCTTTTGGCAAAGAATCGGGTCTTGATGGTGGAGCAACATCCGGGTCCTGACCTGAGTAGTTTGTCCAGGTATAAAGATTATAACCTGTGGCAAAGAATTTAAGTTCTGAAAGCTTCAATCTTTGCACAACTGAAGGTTTTACCTGGTAGGTTAAAGAAACAGATTTTAAACGAATATGTGATCCGTCTTCAACAAACCTGTCGGAACCTAACCAGTTATAACCGGTATTGTACAAAGCTCTTGGCATATCAGTAATATCGCCTTCACGTCTCCAGCGCCAGTTTGTTGCCTGACTCTGATTATCGTAGTTATACATTTTCTCGGTATCCATGCGGGTTTGATTAATAATCTCCTGACCCACTTTGAAATAGAAGAATGTATTCAGAATAAATCCTTTATATTGAACACGGAATCCTGTTCCTCCCATTAATTTTGGATTAAGGTCACCCAGGTAAACAAGGTCGAGTTCATCTATTTTACCATCATAATTCTGGTCTTTGTATTTGGCATCACCACCTTCAAAAACATAACCTGATGGACCACCCATAATCATAGATAATGGTTCATCTGAGCCAAGTCCGTAAACCGGGTTTCCGTCTTTATCTCTTACAATGGCATCAGCATCTGATGCATAAACGCCAAGGTACTCATATCCGAAGAAACCTCCCAGCGGCTGACCTGGAACAATACTGATTTTATAATTACCATTTTCAAGCATGTTCCCGTATTCAAGACTGTAGTTTTCAGGAAGTTTTAAAACCCTGTTCTGGTTACTTGAAATATTCAGGTTAAATGACAACTGAAAATCTTTCTTCCGAACAACTGTATAATCAATCATTGCCTCATAACCACGGTTTTCCATTTCACCATCATTCCTGTCGATGCTGCTAAAACCCGAATGATCAGGAATTCCTGAATTCTGAAGATATAGATTCAATGTTTTTTTACGGTAATAATCCAACTCAATCGTCAACCGGTTCTGAAGACCGATGAATGAGATCCCCGGGTTAATCTGATCGATTGTCTCCCACGCAAGGCTGGTAAGTTCAATTCCCGAAGGTTGAACCCCCTGCATATCCATGTATGAGTAACTGGAACCAGCCCTGTATGTATTATAATAAAGGTAGTTCCCATTTGGCGAGTTACCGCTCTGTCCCCAACTGAACCTGAATTTCAGGTCATCAATAAAAGTGGCGCTTTTCATAAACTCCTCACCCGATAAACGCCAGAAAGCTGCAACTGTCGGGAACAAACCCCAACGGCTTTCTTTGCTGAATTTTGAGTTCCCTTCGTATTTTGCACCCAGCATAATACTGTATTTGTCTCTCCACTTGTAACTACCTGTCAGATAAAAACCTAATGAGCGGTACTCAGTAAAACTTGATCCGAAAGATACAAGGTGTTTGTCATTAACAGGTTCTGTAATATAAGGAGAAGCTGAGTTACTTGATTCTGACTTATACCATCTTGAACGTGATTCTTCAGTATCAACCTGTCCAAGGAATAAGACATCATGATCCTGACCAAAATCTGGTCTGAAGATCAGTTTATTCATGGTGAAAATTGTACTCTTCTTGTAAAATTCATTTACAGCTTTATTGGTAATATCATTGGAATAATCATAACCAATAGCTTTATAAGGCAGGAACTTTGAAATTTTCTGGTCAAAAATATCCAGTGTCACTGTTCCATCCCAGGTTAAACGCTGGGTGATAGCATATCTTGCATTAAACAATGCCCTGGCATTATCTTTAATCCTGTTTTGTGTTGCCAGTTTTGCGAATGCAACAGGGTTATAATTATCACGTGCTGTTCCCTGCAAGGTTGTGGGAGGTGTAAAATAAGTATCATATACATTATTTAATGTATCTCTTTCATAAACCGACAGGTTTGGCATTTTACGATAGGCAACTGCCCTGACCGTTTTCCAGCTACCAAATTCGCCATCTTCAACATCATAAGTATTATCCTGGTTATAACGGGTGTACATGATGTCGGTTTTGAATTGCAATTTTGAAGAGAGATCATAGTCAAGCGATGTACGCAGATTCAGTTTCTGAAGGTTATTACCAATGGTGGTACCTCCTTCATCAAAATATCCCATCGACATGTTATACCTTGATTTATCACCACCCCCGCGAACCGAGAAGTCATGTTGTTGTGTAAAAGCAACCTGAGTAATCTCTTTTACCCAGTTTGTATTCTGTGAATAATTGTAATATTCTTCCCACTCCGGGTCAAACGCAATTTCCTGGCTATAAAACTCGTTTCGGTTTACATTATAATGTTCTTCTGTTATCAACCTTGCATAACCGGCACCGTCAAGCATTGGAATCGGATCTGGTTCATAGGCCACTGTTGATTTAAAAGTATATTCAAAGATTGGTTTTGATTTTGTACCCCTTTTGGTTTTAATCATCAAAACACCATTTGAAGCACGCGATCCCCACTGTGCCGTAGAAGCTGCATCTTTTAATACCTCAATCGATTCAATATCTTCAGGTGATACGTCGATAAGGCTACCAAATTTTTCAATATCGGCACTGGCAAAGTCAAATCCATCCTCGATATTGGCATCATACGGAATACCGTTAATTACAATTAAAGGTTGGTTTCGTGCATTAAGCGATGCTGTACCACGGATCCTGATATTCAAACCAGCACCCGGGTCACCCGAAACGGAAGAAATATCAACGTTTCCAAGTCGTCCCTGCAACATATCTTCAACAGAAGTTGACATCACACTTTCCATACCTTTCAACTCGAGGCGTGTTACAGCTGTAGCACGGTCGCGAACATTCACGATACCGTCATTCCCAACTTTGGTACCTGTAACTACCACATCCTGCATCGCAATCGACTCTGTTTCAAGTTTAATATCGATGGTTGTGCGGCCTTCAACTGAGAATATTTGTTTTTTGTAACCGATAAAAGAAACCTGAACCTGGTTTTTTACATCGGAAATTTTTAAAACGTAGTTACCATTTATATCAGAGGTAATACCACTGACAAACCTTCCGTTTTTATCAACCTCAACGATGTTAACCGCCATCAATGATTCGTTTGTGGTAGCATCGGTGATTTTACCTTTAATAATGGCAGATTGCCCTTGAGCTTTATTAATACCTGAAAACAGGCAAATTAGAAACCCAGTTAATAATAGTATTTTTTTCATTTTAGATCAGGTTAGGCTTTTACTATTTATAATATTTTAAAACCGTATCTATTTTGTGGCAAACCCCTTTTCTGACTAAATAATTGGCTTTAGAATGATCCAAGGGTACCACTTGGGTATTTGTATCATAAATAGTAAGATTTTTAGGAATGTTTGATATTGTAATTGTTGAATATAAAGTAGTTTTTCCATCAGTATCCTTATAACTTCTGTAGGTACTGAAATCACCTGATTTCATGCCATCATCCATAATAACACTCCCTTTTACAAAGTGATAATATACAAATTGATTGATCGAATCTTTGCCGGCAGCAGTTGTTGGAAATTTAGATGGAATAATTCCTTGTTCCCTTGCTTTCTGCATGGCTTCATTTGTCGGGATAAACCCAGTCCAATATTTATCGGCAGCAATAAATTTCAGGTTCGGAATGTTTTCTTTTGTAATTGGATCTTTATAGTTTTTATCCAATAATTTGGCATCAACACACAATTGTGCAAATTCTGAAACATCAGGATCCGACAACAGGTATTTTCCAAATACGTATCTCGATTCAACCGGTCTGTTTACTTTAACCAGGAAGCCATTTCTGTCATTCTCAACAATTTCCTCTACTTCTCCATTTTTACCGGTAAACTGGTTTTCTCCCGAAGCAACATAATTATTACCATAATATATATAGTTACCCGAGGTTACTTCAACAAATCCGCCATCGCCGCTATAATCAGACAAACGTCCTTTATAAATCTGATCCTGTGCGAAATATGTCAATTCTGTGGTATTCATTGCACTCCATTTTCCGTCAATCGGACCACGGAATTCAATCACATCATCGGTGGCGTTGTAACGGATACCGTATTCTTCAAGCGCCTTGTTTGTGGCCGCAAAAAGCGTTACATGCGAATCCGGATTCGACAATGTATTCAACATGTTTGTTTTATTCAAAACATATAAAAGGGTTGAATAATTTTTATCGATAAACAAAAGCCCCGGCACACAGGTGAAAACGTTTGGTTCAAGAACTTTCTTGGATTCATAGACCACCCCGTTGCTACACATATAACCTGAAGCAATGTCGGATGGCTTTAAATCGGTTGCATCACCAAATGAATTGAAATAGCCATTTTTAAGTTTTGACATCAAAACGGCCGTGCTTGACAACTGGGTTTGCAATATATAATATAGTGTAACCCTTGGTACGCTGTCGATAGATGAATAATATTTCAATACAGTATTATTCAGATAATTTTGTAATACATCATTCGGTGGCAGAAATGCCGACCACATATTCTGTGGTGGAATAACGCCTTCATTACCGGCCGACGGACCTCTTTCGTGAGCAAGATCCGAAATCAAATCATAGCTTTTGCGATACATTACCCGGTTTTGTTCATCCACTTTTGTATTGCCGTATTGTGCAAAGCGCTGCAGAATATCGTAATACAAACCATACTTATTCAGGTTTGCCCTCATATATTCTTCAATACTTGGCATGGGTGGAACAACTCTATCGATAAAATAAATAAAACCACTTGATGTCCTAACCTCAAGTTCGGTTGGGATTAATGGATTGGGAATCACCTGCGCATTATGCCAGTTCATACCTTTCATATCACCGGTGTAGCCTTTTTTCCAGGTGCTTCCGGGATACATGGCAAGATAGTCGCCACTCGGATCAGTACTTCCGAAATCGCCAAACCACTCTTCAGTAATAAGCGGGACATTTTTAGTTCCGGTGTACATCAAAAGTTCCTGACCCACCATTGAAACAGGTGAATAAAGTACCTTTTCCGAATAAGGAGTGGATGTACTTGGAGTTTCCTTTCTGTGAAACAATGAAGCATATTCACCTTTTGGCCCTTGTAATTCACTCCAGGCCCATTCATAAATCAACTGGAATCTTGAACGCGGATTCCTCAAAACATGAAGTGTGAATAATTGCACAGCTTCTTCTTTGGTTAAATCCTCAACCGAGTTCTTTCCAATCGACTTTAAATAGGTGTCGAATGCTGCATCATCCGGAACAAAAAGTGTAAATAGTTGCTTGGAAATCGGCTCTTTGTAATTAGCCTTTTCCATGAGACGCAAGAAGGACTTGTAATTCCCTCTTTCTTCCAGGGTTTCGATGCTCGATCCGCCCAACCAAGGTGGTGTATCATACCGTTCCTGGTTGTCCTGGCATCCTGTTATACCCAATAAGGTAACTGCTGTTAAAGCAGCCAAAAATAGTTTTATCGGCTTATTCATAACTTTAGAATTTCAAAAACATCCAAATTTATTAGATTTCTTTAAATGAAATAGTTAAAATTTAATATTTCTTAACTTTTTTAGACAATTGATTCTCAAATAAATAGTCGATTTTATTACGGTTACACGTGCCTATTTGTGCTGTTCTGCTCTATTCTGAACGTCAATTTTAATCTTATCATTGATGTTTCGTGATTAATAAACAGTGAAAAAGAAAATTAAATTTGTGTCAGAAACAGGCTTATATTTATTAGAACTGGACAAATGAAAACTGAAAAGAATCTTGCATTTATTGCGATTTCCGGATTCGCACTGATAAGTTTTTTTGTGGTTTTTTTATTAATTAATCCTGTAATACATTATTCTGAACAACAAATTTCCTGGTTGAGTGGAATCCATTTTTTTAAATACTATTTGACTTATCCGGGTGGATTGGCTGAATACTTCACGCTTTTTATCAGTCAATTCTTTTATTCAGAATTGATTGGTTCCATAATTATCGCATTATTTCCTTTACTGGCGATTATTTTGCTACTCAAATCGCTTTACCTGCGGCTAAATACATCTTTTCTGCCTGTTTTATTGCTCCCATTAATCCAGGTATTAATTCTTTCGTTAATGACTGACTATCTTTTTAACTTTTCTGTCGTTATTAACCTGTTTATTGTTTCGCTGATTTTGTTTTGTTGTATTTATGCGGAAGCGAAATTCAAAATAAATCTGTATTTCACATTCATTCCTTCTTTATTTATAATATATATTGTATCGGGTGGTGTGTACTTTTTGATATTTGCGATTTCTGCTATTTCATTGCTTTTATATAAACCCAACCGCTCACGGCTTTTTCTGATTGTAATACTGGCAATACTTTCGATATTAATTCCGTGGTTTTCATGGAAATTTATTTATCTGACAACTCTTGAACATGCATTCTTAAGATCGGTTCCTGATGTTGCACCCATGCTGCGGTATTCGAAACCTATCCTGTTCCTGGTTACGCTTGGAATTATGCCATTAATAATAGCAGTGAATCTGATCGCAGAAATTTTTAAAAACACAATTAAAAAAAAGACGAAGAAAAATACATCACCACCTGTTAAAACCACAAACAAAAACCTTTTACCGCTTTTACTTCAAACAGCAGGAATTTTGGTTTTTGCATTTATTTCTTTTTACTATTCTTATAAACCACAGGAAAAATTAAAAGCAGAAATAAGGCACAGTGCATTGCTGGAAAAATGGGATGATGTTCTTTTAAAATATCCGCAAGTTGAAGGTTATGACAGAATGGTGAATTTTCAGTTTAACCGGGCAATTGCAAATTCTGGTCAAATGCTTGAGCGATTATTCGATTATCCGCAGGTTCTCGGAACCCAGGGATTATTTCTCGACAGACCGTTTACTTCGGAAGTTGCCCTGCCCAACAGCGACTTGTATTTCGACCTTGGAAATATTGATGAATCACAGCGATTTGCTTTCGAATCTCAAACTTTAATGGCATACAGCCCGCTGGTTTTGAAAAGACTGATCCTGAACAGCCTGATTCTGGAAGACTATGAAGCTGCAAAAACATTCAGCAATGTTTTAAATGAAAATCCTGTTGAGAATGATTGGTTGAAAAATTATGAAAATTTTCCAGAGAACCCCGAAAAAGCATCAGAAAATGAACTGGTTGCAGAGAAAAGAAACATTTTCGCCAGGCAAGGAGGATTGTTTTTCACACCCCGCGATAAAATGCTCATATTACTGAATAAAAACAGCCGGAATAAAAAAGCTTTTGAATACCTGATTGCTTTTGATTTGATGGAACATGACCTTGCATCTTTTACCGAGGACATGAAGTTCTTTAATGATCAGGGGTACAAAAAACTTCCTAAAACCATTGAAGAAGCTGTGGTTTTATTTTTATCACAACGACCCGACAACCAATTTCTGCGCAGTTTTCGTATTTCACCAGAAACATTCAACCGTTTTCGCGAATTTGTAAAAGCAATGAATTCGGGCAAGGGAAATAAAGAAAAGGCAAAAATTCAGGCAGCCGCATTCAGCAATACTTACTGGTACTACGTTTTATTTGTCAGCCCGGTGGTTACAAAAGTGAAACTCGAAACAAAACCTTCAGAAGCCAATTACTAAAACTGCGAAAAATGAAAAATAAAATATTCAATATTCAGGCTTTGTCGGTTGTTCTGGTCATTCTGTTTGCAGCCTGTAAAACTGATATTCCGGAGAATGCAGAAAAAACAAACAAGCTGCCGAAGATTTATCCCGATTATACTGAACTGGTTATTCCGCCAAATATCGCACCACTCAACTTTCTGATTAAAGAAACAGGTGAAAAATTTATTGCACGATTTACACCTGAAAACGGAAATCCTGTTGTTATCAGCAATAATAGCCCGGAGATAAAAATAAATGCAAGCGACTGGAAAAGGATGCTGTCCGAAAACCGTGGAAAACAAATAAAAGTGGAGATTTTTCTTTCAGAAAATGGGAAATGGAAGCAGTTCAATACTTTTACCCAACAAATATCAAACGATGAAATTGACAGCTATTTGTCTTACAGACTCATCAATTCAGCATATGTTTTGTGGTTTGAAATGGGAATTTACCAACGCAATCTTGAGAATTTCGACCAGGATGTGATCATTCAGAATAAATCGGTTGGCGGAGGTTGTGTAAATTGTCATTCGTTAAGCCGGAATAATCCTGAAAAGTTTATGTTTCATATTCGTTCTAAATTTCCGGGAACAGTTATCTATAATAATGGTAAACTCGAAAAAGTGGAAACCAAAACCGACTTTACACTTGCTTCTGCCGCATACGGAAACTGGCACCCTGATGGAAAACATATTGCATTCTCAGTCAATAAAATAAACCAGAATTTTCACGTATTTAAAGATCAGAGCAACGAAGTAACTGATAAATATTCCGATCTTGTAGTTTACGACACTGAAAATAAAACACTTACCACATCTCCGGCCGTTTCAACCCGAAGTCGCGAAAATCTGCCCGAGTGGTCGGCCGATGGAAAAACACTTTATTACATCAGCGCTCACGAAGCAATTGATGATTCGGCACGCGCAATTGCCCGCTACAGCCTGATGAAAATTCCATACGATGTGGAAACAAAAATATGGGGACAACCGGATACTGTAATTTCAGCCGGCCAAACCGGGAAAAGCATCACTTTTCCAAGAACTTCACCTGACGGTAAATTTATTGCCTTCTGCATGACTGAATATGGTTATTTCACCATTCATCATAAAAACAGCGACATTTTTCTTTTTGACATTGAAAAACAGCAAATTGTTCATCCTGAAGGTTTGAACAGCACCGAAACTGACAGTTATCATTCCTGGTCGTCAAACGGCAGATGGCTGATTTTCAGTAGTCGCAGAATGGACGGCGTGCATACCAGAACCTTTATTGCACACATTGATAAATCAGGAAAAACGGGAAAACCCTTTGTTTTACCGCAGGAAAATCCTGAATTCTATACCGATTATCTTTTAAATTTCAACCGCCCGGAATTGATGACAGGAAAAATTACTGTTTCACCTCAGCAAATAAGAGACGCCGCCCGTGAGGCAGCATCACCTGTTTCTTTCGATCCGGATGTGAATATTGATGCACTCTCCGGTGCCAGCAAAATAAGGAGCAACAAAAAATAAACGGCTGTTATTTCTTCTCAACATCGAAGTGCAGAAATGATACACTTCCATCGCTGACTTCCGTTTTCAGGGTGTTTTTACCTGTTATGAATTTTGCATTTTCTACTTTGAGTTCAGTCCAGCTTGTGTCAGGCACTGAAAACTGGTTCACCTTTCCATTTACAGAAAATGAAAAGTCAGAATTTGGCTGATTTGCTTTTACTTTCAAAGTAACTATTGCATTGAAATCATTGGTGGCAAATACATTATAAAGTGTGCCCTCCTCATCATTCAACAAAATGGCAATGTCCTGGTTTTGCCAGCGTTTTGTGGTATCGGCTGGCAATAAAACTGTTTTCACCGGTTCGTTTGTTCTGTAATATTCTGCGTTTATTGAATCTTTTACCCAGAAAGAAAATCCGGCACCTTCATGTCCGTAATTTACTGCATACACTCTCGCCGGAACCTGCCGCAAAATCGATTGCGAAATGTGTTCCAGAAAATCGCAGTTTTCAATTTTAATATTTTCGAGGAGTTGTGTAAAAACCTTTTCTGCCAATTCTTTCGAAGGCTTTTCCCCTCCCTTGCTGTATTCAACTATTTTATCATATCCTTCGGGTTCTTTCACCGAATAAAGCACCTGTCGGTTGTTAATCTTTTTCCATGGCCAGAACGACCAGCCAACATTATTGTACTCGAAATACTGAGTCGTGCCAAAATAAATCACCGGGTTGCGTTCTCCTGTTTCACCCACCCACACGGGTGTTCCCAAACGTTCACGCTCCTGCAGGAAATAGCTTATATCATTCAGGTGATCAGGGTTACTCCAGCAATAATAATGAAACTGGTGCACAACATTGTCGTCAAAAACTTCGGTAAACTCCGACCAATTATTCGACCAGTTGTAACCTTCAAGTATAATCATATGTTTCTGGTCGATGGTGCGGATTTGCTCAGTCAGTCTTTTGTACATCGGAACGAGAAGATGCTTGTATTTTTCGGCTGCACCTGTGTTTTCAGGCAATGGTTCATTCAGCAGGTCGTAGCCGGCAACCACCGGGTTGTCTTTGTATCGTTCCACCAACTTCATCCACAATCGGGTCAGCCGATGTTCAAAAACCGGATTCATAAAAAGTTCCGGTTCGTTATTCGGGCTGTCGTCGATATTCTGCCCGGTTTGTCCACCTGGTGCACCGTGCATATCAAGAATTACATATAATTGATGCTTATCACACCAGCCAATAAGACTGTCGAGTAATGCAAAATTTTCTTCGATAAAAACAGCCGTGTCACCTTCAGTCATAAAAACCCTGGCGTTCAGAGCTGGTCGTACCGAATTAAATCCCAGTTCTTTGATGCGTTTAATATCGGCTTCGGTAATGTAATTCTTTCTGAATTTTTTCCAGAAATTCTGGTTAAATTCCGGAGAAGTGAGGTCTTCCACAATTTTCTCGATTTTTCGCGGACGGTCGCCGGCCTCACCAAAATGCCACATATATCCTTCGGGCAGCAGCCAGTTTCCAAGTCCGATTCCGCGTAGCAGAATCGTATCGTTGGTTTCATTCACCATGTAATGTCCGCTGGTTCTCAGAAAAGTAAGTTTCTGTACGGGTTCTTCTTTCTTTGCACATGAAGAAAGGATCAGGGCAACTATCCCGATCAAAATAAGTTTTGGTTTCATTTCGATTTTTTTATTGGTTATCGGTTATTTCGTTTAATCACAATTCTTGTGGTTGCTGACTTAATACCTGATTCCAGTTTCAGAAAATACAGCCCGCTTGTCAAGTCTGAAACATTGATTCTTATGGTAGTTTCGCCATTTGTCTGAACGTTTTTCACAATACTTCCCTGTGAATTGAAAATCAAAATACGCCCATTTTCATATTTTTCAGAACCAGTAACAACTGTAACCTGTGCATCTGCCGGATTTGGAAATACCTGCAGGGAACTTGTATTCATATCGTCGATGCCGGTAACCGGGGCAGCAACACCTTCAAACCAATTAATGTTAAATTCTCCTGATCTTACAAAAATTCTCAAAGTAAATCTGCCCTCTTCGAGATAAACTTTTGAAGTTACGGTTCTCCACGTTTGCCAGCCACCTGTATTCGGAATGGCAACTGTGTCGATCGGCACAAAACTATCACCGGAACTTTTCCGGATGATAATCTGACTTGACGAGTTGGTGGATGCAACCCTGTAGTTAATATTGTAATATCCTGCTTTTGTAATGTTTACCAGATAATCCATATAATCTCCCGGATTTGCATAACCCATATTTTGTCCGCCACCTGCATCGGTGCAGGTTTCGCTGACCATACCATTGTTATAATAGTAATTTTCAGCCTGAATTCTTCCGGGAACATTGTACCTGACAGGAAGTTTATTGGTTACAGTCAAATTACTGAAGTCATCCAGTTTCTGAGCTTCGCTGTAAATTTCGCTTTCCGAAACCGACAATCTGATGGTTCCACCATAATACATATCTTCCTGCAGATGAAGCACAAGCGTTTTGCCTTCATTTGTTGAACTGATACTATCGATAACAACTTCTTTATTATTAATGGTAACCGAAAAACCCTGAATTGAAATATCTTCTAACGTGGAAACCGGTTTATTGATTGAAAGATAAATTTCAGCGCCATCAGCCGAAGTTTCTGCGTACAATGCTTTGAACGGAACCAATGAAACTTCAGAAGGATCTGAAAACATGAAATAATTGAGATTAGAACCGCCCTGGTCAAACATCAGCCTGATAATATTTCTCCCTTTCTGCAAAATCACATCATTCACAGTTGAAATCTGCCAGCGCTGCCAACCCGAAGTACCTGCCAGCGAAACCGCCGGTGTTACACTTGCCCCGTTTGCCAGAACCCTGACTTTTGATCCGGAAGATCCGGATGCAGAACGAAAGCTGAGTTTATAAGCAGCCGTCGAATCCACATCAACCGTGTATTCCATCCATTCGTTTGTAGTAATCCACCCAACATTATAACCATTATTTGCCGAAGTATCGGTGCAGGCTTCAATATCCACACCATCGTTCCGGTAGCTCCAGCCCTGATTCCAGTTGATAAAAACATCTGTGCTTCCATGAAAATCTGAGGTATCATTGTCAAAATATGCAAAACGGTTACGGCCCAGGTTGTAATCAACCGCAAAAACGGGTTCTCCGGTTTTATACAATTTGTAGGGAATACATTCTGTAGTAAATGGCTGACGGATCAAAGCATCCACCACATCTTTCTGAAAACTGCAGTTTTCGAGTTTATGGTTTTCGGCAAACTTAAGAACAGCAGAAAAAGCTGCATCAACGCCGGGATTGGCACCATTTCCTTTCCAATAATTCACAAGCTTTGTATAATCGCTGTTAACCGTAACTTTCAGCGGATTGTTAATGGAAGGCTTTTTCACCGGCCACCACGACCAGCCAATTTTGTTCTTCTCGCAAAGTGCAACCAGTTCGGTAAACCATACATTTGAGTTTTCGCCGGTTTCACCTAACCAAATCGGTACATTCTGGTTGTTTCTGAGATTAATCGCAAAATTGATTGATTCCTGGGTGTTGTAACTCCAGTATTTATGAAAACTGTAGGCCATGTTTGAATCCCAGGCAGGAGTCATTCCCGAAAAATCGTTGGCAAAACCATTTCCTTCGATGATAATAAGGTGATTCGTATCAACTTCCCTGATTGCTTTGGTAATATTTATCATCAATTCTTTCAGTTTCGAATTATTGCCTTCCGGAAAAGTCCAGTTTGTTTCGTTTATCAGGTCATAACCACCAATCCAGGGTTCGTTGCTGTATCGTTCGGCCAGTTTTCGCCAAAGTGCAATGGTTTTATTTTTGTTGGCCTGGCTTTCCCAAAGCGATGGTTTTGACGGGTCATAATCCGAAATATTGGTTTCTTTCCCCTGTCCGCCGGGAGCCCCATGCAAATCGAGAATCAGGTACATCTGGTTATCGCTGCACCAGTCAAGCAGTGAATCGATTAATTGGAAACCCGGTTCAAGCCAGGTATTTTCGCCGGCCACCGGTTCATTTTCGATAGGAAGGGTAAGCCATTTATAATGCATCGCCACCCTGACACTATTAAATCCCCACGATTTCATGGAGTCAACATCAATTCTGCGAAAGTGAGAATTCAACCAGGCTGTATAAAAACTATCGGTTTTTGCCTCTCCGATTGTCTGAACAAGTTTGGCCCTGAATTCGCGTTGTGTGCCTGCAACGCCCGAGGTCTGCATCATATAACCTTCCTGCAGCAGCCAGTTTCCGGTTCCAATTCCACGCAAAATCACTTCGTTTCCGTTGCCATCGTACAAATACTTTCCATTTCTGTGAAGAAACCCCTGTGAAAACAGTGGTTCAGAAATCAGTATTAAGAGGAGGATTAATATAAAACTACAACCTTTAAATAAACAGGTTTGATTGGTTTTGATAAAATTCATATTGTCAGTTTATTTAATAAAAGTCACAAATGTAATTGATTTTGAAAAATCTGGTAAAAATAGTATCACAACCGAAAGTTTTTCAGCCGGACAATTTAAACGCAAATATCTCTTTGATTACAAAGAAGATATAACTAGTTTTTTGAAATCATCAGTTTTTTGGTAACTAGATTCTGATCGTCAGTTTTAATTCTGACGATATAAATTCCGTTTGGAATACCGGTAAGTTCAACCTGCTTTTTATTTTCCGGAATAGCAAAAGATTTCTGGTAAACCTCTTTACCAGTAATATTAATAAGCCTGATTTCGGTAATTTGTTTTGCAGAAAACTCAATCGTAACTTTATTTTCCCGGCATGGGTTTGGATAAATTCTTAATTCTGATGAAATTACTTCTTCCTGCAACTGGCTGCTCCATCCTGTAGTACCCGATGACAGACTCTGAGAAAAGCCTGTTAAGGTAAATACAAGTAAAATTATTGCAAGTAGTAATTTTTTCATAATCACAAATTTAATCATTTGCATTACAAATGCTATGCCTTTTTGTTAATTGACAGCACTTTTTTTCAAAAGTTGCAATGCATTTAATAAATCTTCAGGAGTATCAATGCCCATGCTTTGGTGTTCTGTGACTGCTGTTTTGATTTTAAGTCCATTTTCGAGCCATCGCAATTGTTCCAGTGACTCAGCTTTTTCAAGGTTTCCGGGTGGTAAAAGTGCAATTTTCTGCAATACTTCAGCCCGATAGGCATACATTCCGATGTGTGCCCAAAAATTATGCGAAACATGCCAATCTTTTGATTCAACACTTCTTAAATAGGGGATCGTTGACCTGCTGAAATAAAGTGCATTCATTTGATTATCGGTTACCACTTTGGGACGATTCGGATTAAAAAGTTCTTCTTCTGAATCGATTTTTTTAATCAATGTGGCAATATCTGCATCTCCGTCGAAACAGGATTTCAGCAATTCCACCTGTTCGGCTTTAATAAATGGTTCGTCGCCCTGAACATTTATTACAACATCAAAATCCAATTCCTCTGAAATAATCCGGGCAGCCTCGGCACAGCGGTCAGTTCCGCTCTGATGAGTTGACAAAGTTCTGACTGCCTTTCCGCCGAAACCTGCAACTGTCTCAATTATCCGGTCGTCATCCGTGGCAACATACACATTCTGAACAGCTTTCAATGCATTTTCATAAACCCACTGAATCATCGGTTTATCTCCAATTGCGGCAAGAGGCTTTCCGGGAAAGCGGGTTGACTGGAATCTTGCCGGAATAATAACTACAAACTTCATGTTTCAAATCATTTTTTGATCGGGCAAAATTAAAAAAGCGATTTATAAAAATGGTTAACATGAAAATAATAAGCCAAATGCCTTTTAAAAAATTATAAATTTGCGCGATAAATCTGGAATTCAATCTGAATAAACCCAAATTCCGGGTTTGATTTTTAAAGGAGAATATTAAGAAATGGATGTTCAAAACATAAAACAACGGTTTGAAATTATCGGGAATTCACCTGGTTTGAACCGGGCCATTGAAGTTGCTGTGCAAGTTGCCCCAACTGATTTATCGGTTTTGATTACCGGCGAAAGTGGTACCGGAAAAGAAATATTTCCACAGATTATCCATCAATTTTCAAGCCGGAAACACGGTAAATATATTGCAGTAAACTGCGGGGCTATTCCGGAAGGAACTATTGATTCTGAACTATTCGGGCACGAAAAAGGCGCATTTACAGGCGCCTTGGCCGATCGCAAAGGTTATTTTCAGGAAGCAGATGGTGGAACTATTTTTCTGGATGAAATTGGAGAACTGCCGTTGGCAACCCAGGTCCGCTTGCTCAGGGTACTTGAAACCGGTGAATTTATAAAAGTGGGTTCCTCGAAAGTAATGAAAACAAATGTGAGGGTTATTGCAGCCACCAATGTTAAAATACCCGAAGCAATTGAAAATGGAAAATTCAGGGAAGATTTGTACTACCGTTTAAATACAGTTCCAATTATTATTAATCCGCTTCGCGAAAGGCCTGAAGATATTCACCTTTTATTCAGAAAATTTGCACGCGATTTTGCCGAAAAATACCGGATGCCATCGATTTCACTTGAAGAACAAGCAGTTACACTACTCGTGAATTACAGATGGCCGGGGAATGTCCGTCAACTGAAAAATATTACCGAGCAAATTTCGATTATTGAAAAAGAAAGGGAAATCTCTGCCGATGTATTAAAAAATTACCTTCCAAAAGATAACTTCAATAATTTGCCGGCGATTTTTTCAAAGTCCGAAGAAAACTCATTTTCGAATGAACGAGAGATCCTTTATAAAGTTCTTTTCGATATGAAACGAGACATGACCGATTTGAAAAAACTCGTGCTCGATTTAATGGATGACAAAGAAACCGTTGTCAACAGTGACCAGGCGCGGATATTCAGAAACCTATATGAACCGGAAAGTTCAACGTTTGCGCCAAAAGAACCGGTTGCAAAACAAATTCACATTGAACCAGTGGATAAAATCAACATCCAGGACACCGAAGAATTTGTTGAAGAATCGCTATCACTTTCCGACAAGGAAATTGAATTGATAAAAAAGGCTCTCGAAAGACACAAGGGAAAAAGAAAATATGCCGCCCAGGAGCTGGGAATTTCAGAAAGAACGTTGTACCGTAAAATCAAAGAATATGACATTGAAGGTTAAAAAACTGGTTATTTCTGGTTTTTGGGTACTATTGATTTTTGCAATAATTCCATCCTGCAAAATTGGTTATTCGTTTACCGGAGCCAATTTGTCGCCACAGGTGAAAACCTATTCGGTTTATTACTTCCCAAACAGGGCACGGCTGGTGAATCCAACACTGAGCCAGGTTTTTACCGAAGAGTTACGCGAAAAATTGCGTCGTCAGACCTCGTTAAACGAGTTCTCTGAAAATGGCGACATTGAATTCGAAGGTCAGATTGTGGGTTATGAAGTCCGCCCAATGTCAATTCAAAAAGAAGACATGGCTGCACAAAACAGGTTAACGATTACGGTAAAACTGAAATTCACCAATCACAAAGAACCCGAAGCAAATTTTGAACGTACTTTCTCTGCATACGAAGACTACGATAGCGATCGGTCAATCAGCGACATAGAAGATGATCTCAGCCTTGATATTGTAAAAAAACTTACCGAAGATATTTTTAATGCCACCATTGCCAACTGGTAAAATGAATACTGAAAACACATCAGATTTTTCTTTCAATCGGTGGTTGACAGAAACTGCATCTGAAAACGAACTTAAAACCATTACCGAAAAATATCCCTGGTTTCAGGCAGGCTGGCTTTTTTACCTGAAAAGACTGAAAACCGGCAACCCGGAATTATTTGCGGATGTTTATAAAAAAGTGTCTGTAATTATTCCAAATCAAAAAATAATTTCAAACTATCTGAATGATACAGAAACAGAATCATTTATTGCCGTTAGCAATTACATTTTGCCTGACACCTCAGAGAAACAACCAGATAAACAGGGTGATTCATTAATTGACAAATTTCTAAAAACTGGAAATACCTCATTAAAATCGAAAATCACAAGCAGTGAAGCCGTGGAAAACAACCTGAATCCTGAAGAAAAATCGGCAGTTGAATCAGACGACCTGATAACAGAAACGCTGGCAGTCATTTATCTCAGGCAAAAAAAATATGAAAAAGCGCAAAAAGCATACGAAAAATTAAGTTTGAAATATCCGGAAAAAAGTATTTACTTTGCGAGCCAAATTAAAGAGATAGAAAAATTAAAGAACAATAATATTTAAGAAAATGTACACTTTAGTAACTGTATTAATTTTTATCGTTTGTGTTTTGCTGATTCTCATTGTTTTAGTGCAAAACTCAAAAGGTGGCGGATTAGCAAGTAATTTCCAGTCGGCAGGCCAGGTAATGGGCGTACGCAAAACAGCCGATTTTCTTGAAAAAGCAACCTGGGGTCTCGCGGGAGCACTTTTGTTCCTTGCGATTGTTGGCACAGCGTTTATTCCGCGCAACCAGGTTGGTGAAGAGCAGTCACGTGTTCAGAAACAAATTGAAAATGCGGTGGATCCGAACCAGATTCCTAATTTCCCGACTTCAGCACCGGCTGCAACAACTACTGCACCAGCAGCAACTGATTCTGCTAAATAAAGATTTAAGAAAATTTATATCGAAGCCGGTTGATTTCAGCCGGCTTTTTTTATGCTTGCGAATCGGTTCTGCCAGTCTGTCAGAAACTATGACAAGTCATTTAAAATCCTGATTATCTGAAATTAACCCTTCAATTTATGTTTCCATTTATTCCCCTCTGTGAAATTTTGTCTTTCAATTTGCCTTTTAATTTACAACAACCGCATTGGCACAAAATATGTAAAACCACGGTGTCGATTTAAAAAAATTAATGTCTAATAAATAAAAACTACAAAACTATGGCAGATTTAAAAGGTAAAATCCTGGCTGGAAAAATCCTTGTGCAGCCGCAGGCCGCTGAAGAAAAAACAATCAGTGGAATCATTATTCCTGATTCGGCAAAAGAAAAACCACAATCGGGAAAAGTTGTTTTGGTTGGCGCTCCTAAAAAAGACGAGCCAATGGAAATTCAAGTTGGCGACCTTGTTTTTTACGGAAGATATTCAGGAACTGAATTGCACATTGACGGCGAAGATTATTTATTAATGTCACAAACTGACGTTTTGTACATCGCATAGTTCAAAATCAATAAAAACATAAAAAAATGGCAAAAGAAATTAAATTCGAAATTGAAGCACGCGACCTGCTGAAAAGCGGTGTTGATAAACTTGCTAATACAGTAAAAGTAACCCTCGGACCGAAAGGTCGCAACGTGGTTATTGAGAAAAAATTTGGTGCACCCCAGATTACAAAAGACGGTGTAACTGTTGCAAAGGAAATTGACCTTCCGAATGCATACGAAAATCTTGGTGCACAGATGGTAAAAGAAGTTGCCTCGAAAACCGGTGACGACGCTGGTGATGGAACTACAACTGCAACCGTGCTGGCACAGTCGATTATTGCAGTTGGGTTGAAAAACGTGGCTGCAGGTGCAAACCCGATGGATTTGAAACGTGGTATCGACAAAGCAGTTTCAACAGTTGTTGACAGCATTGCAAACCAGGCTCAAACCATTGGTGACGACTATGCAAAAATCGAATCGGTTGCCAAAATTTCGGCAAACAACGACGAAACTATTGGCAAACTGATTGCCGAAGCCATGAAAAAAGTTCACAAAGAAGGTGTTATCACCATTGAAGAATCAAAAGGTACCGACACTTATGTTGATGTAGTGGAAGGTATGCAGTTCGACCGTGGTTACATTTCTCCTTATTTTGTGACTGATCCTGAAAAAATGGCTGCCGAACTCGACAATCCGTTCATCCTGATTCACGACAAGAAAATCAGCACTATGAAAGACATGCTTCCAGTACTGGAACAAACAGCCCAGACTGGCCGTCCGCTGATGATTATTGCAGAAGATGTTGATGGCGAAGCATTGGCAACTTTGGTTGTTAACCGCTTGCGTGGTTCGTTGAAAGTTTGCGCTGTAAAAGCTCCGGGCTTTGGCGACCGCAGAAAAGAAATGCTGGAAGATCTTGCAATTCTAACAGGCGGAACTGTTATTACCGAAGAAAAAGGTATGAAACTGGAACAGGCAAGACTTGAGATGTTGGGTATTGCAGAAAAAATAACTGTTGACAAGGAAAATACAACTGTTGTTAATGGCGCTGGAAAACCGGAAGCAATTAAAGCACGTGTTGGCCAGATTAAAAAACAGATTGAAACCACAACTTCAGACTACGACAAAGAAAAACTGCAGGAACGTTTGGCAAAACTTTCAGGTGGTGTGGCAGTAATTTATGTGGGTGCTGCTTCTGAAGTGGAAATGAAAGAAAAGAAAGACCGCGTTGACGACGCACTCAGCGCAACCCGCGCCGCCGTTGAAGAAGGAATTGTTCCTGGTGGTGGTGTGGCTTATATTCGTGCCATCGAAGCATTAGACGCTATCAAAGGTGACAATGATGACGAACAGACTGGCATCGAAATCATTAAACGTGCCATCGAAGAACCGCTTCGCCAGATTGTTGAAAACGCTGGTAAAGAAGGTGCCGTAATCGTTCAGAAAATCAAAGAAGGCAAAGGTGATTTCGGGTACAACGCCCGCACCGATGTATACCAGAATCTTTATGAAGCTGGTGTAATCGACCCGGCCAAAGTTACCCGTGTTGCACTCGAAAATGCTGCATCAATTGCAGGTATGTTCCTTACTACTGAAGCAGTGATTGTGGAAGAAAAAGAAGACAAACCGGCAATGCCAATGGGTGGCCCCGGAATGGGCGGAATGGGTGGAATGATGTAATTCAGAACTCATATAATTGGAAGAAGCTCTTTTCTGAACAGGAAAGGGCTTCTTTTTTTATGTCCGAAACTCTGACAATTGTCACACACTGCTTTTTAACATCTTTTTATTTATGCTATAATACTGATTATCAATACTAATGATTTCAATACTTCACCCTCAAAAAGTTGTTTTTTCATTTTTAAGTATTATACCTTTGGGCAAATATTAAATTATTCTTAACATGAAAGCAGACATTAACGAATTCATCGTGAATTTGGAGAAAAGAACTCCGGGAGAAAGTGAATTTCATCAGGCGGTAGAAGAAGTAATCACATCGATATGGGATTTTTATAAAAAAAATCCAAAATACCAGAAAGCAAAAATGCTGGAACGCATGGTTGAACCCGAACGTGTAATTATGTTCCGCGTTCCGTGGGTTGACGACAAAGGCGAAGTTCAGATCAACCGGGGCTACAGGGTTGAATTCAACTCAGCACTGGGCCCGTACAAAGGCGGCCTTCGTTTTCATGCCAGTGTTACATTGAGTATTCTGAAATTTCTGGGCTTCGAACAAACCTTTAAAAATAGTTTAACAACTCTGCCGATGGGCGGTGGAAAAGGAGGCTCTGATTTTAGTCCGAAAGGAAAAACCGATGGTGAAATCATGCGTTTCTGCCAATCGTTTATGACTGAATTGTATCGTCACATCGGGCCAAATACCGATGTTCCTGCAGGTGACATTGGCGTTGGTGGTCGGGAAATCGGGTATCTCTTCGGACAATACAAACGTCTGAAAAACGAATTTACAGGAGTGCTCACCGGAAAAGGACTTGCCTGGGGTGGAAGTTTGATTCGCCCTGAAGCGACTGGTTTCGGAGCTGTTTATTTTGCCCAGCACATGCTTCATCGTTTGGGAAAAGATATTGAAGGCCAGAGAATCGCTGTTTCAGGATTTGGAAATGTTGCCTGGGGAACCATTTCAAAAATCAATGAATTAGGAGGAAAAGTAGTCACTATTTCTGGTCCTGACGGATATATTTATGATGCAGAGGGAATCACCGGAGATAAAGTTGATTATTTATTGGAACTGCGCGCCACAAACAACGACATTGTTGAACCTTACGCACAGGAATTCGGGGCAAAATTTGTTGCCGGTAAACGTCCGTGGGAAGTACCGGTTGATATGGCAATGCCCTGCGCCACTGAAAATGAAGTGAACGGAGAAGATGCAAAAGAACTGGTAAAAAATGGTTGTAAACTCGTGGCCGAAGCATCAAATATGGGATGCACAGCCGAAGCAGTGGAATATTTTTTACATCACATTGATTACGCTCCGGGAAAAGCCGTAAATGCCGGAGGTGTTGCTGTTTCAGGTCTTGAAATGTCGCAAAACAGTATGAGAATGAACTGGACACGTGAAGAAGTGGATTTCAGATTGAAACAAATCATGAAAGATATTCACGAAACCTGCGTGAACTATGGAAAAGAAGGCAGCAAGGTTGACTATGTAAAAGGCGCCAATGTTGGTGGTTTTGTTAAAGTTGCCGAAGCCATGCTTGCCCAGGGAATCGTGTGATTCCTGCTGAAAGTCACGTTTTTATCCTGAAATGCTTTAAAATTTAATCTTTTGATAAAGTTTAAAAGTGTTTCAGGATAATTTCGTTTTATAGCTTTGTCGAAATTTTTTTGACAATGCTGATTGATACTCACTCGCATATTTACTCTGAAGATTTTCATGACGACATTGATGAGGTGTTGCAAAATGCCTACAACAATGATGTCAAAAAAATTATTCTCCCCAATATCGATTCAGGCTCTATCAAACGACTCATCGATCTCAGCAACGCTTACCCGCATGTTTGTTATCCATTAATGGGGCTGCACCCGACTTCGGTTTCTGAAGATTACAGGGAAGAACTATCAGTTGTTGAATACTGGCTTGATAAGCATAAGTTTTACGGCATTGGCGAAATCGGAATCGATTTATATTGGGACCGTACCTGGTTTGAACAGCAAAAAGAAGCCTTTATTTACCAGATTAAACTTGCAAAAACCAGAAAGCTGCCGATTGTAATTCACGTAAGAGAATCGTTTAATGAAGTATTCGAGATTGTAAAAGCCGAACAAGATGGTTCGTTAAAAGGTATTTTCCATTGTTTCAGCGGCAATGAAACTGAGGCACAAAAAATAACCGACCTCGGATTTTTACTGGGTATTGGTGGTGTGGTTACATATAAAAACAGCAACCTGAAACAGGTTTTGAAAAATGTAAAAATTAATAACCTTGTTATTGAATCAGACGCTCCATATTTGTCACCTGAACCCAAACGGGGCCGTCGCAACGAAAGTTCGTTTCTTGTTTACACCGCCCAGAAAATCTCCGAAATATATGAACTCCCCATAAAAGAGATTGCAGAAATAACCACCTCAAACGCGCGTACTTTATTCGGAATTTGATAAATTTGCGCCCGAATCAAACCAGTAAAATGAAACCGGGCAATAATGTAAAATCATCCGTTTTGATCGTTTACACAGGAGGTACCATTGGAATGGTGCAGCGCCCTGAATCAGGAACACTGACCCCGGTAAAATTTGACCAGATATTAAATGAAGTTCCGGAGTTAAACAAGTTCAATTACCACATTCAAACTATTACATTTTCTCCTGCACTCGATTCATCAAATATGACTCCTTCTGTTTGGGTGAAGATTGCTCAGACTATCAAAAAAAATTACAACGATTTTGATGGCTTTGTTATTTTGCACGGAACAGATACAATGGCTTACACTGCTTCGGCGTTAAGTTTTATGTTCGAAAACCTTGATAAACCGATAATTCTGACCGGCTCACAATTACCAATCGGCACAATCAGGACGGATGGGAAAGAAAACCTGATTACTTCGGTTGAAATTGCCGCGGCAAAAGAAAATGGAAAAAGTAAAGTTCCTGAAGTCTGTATTTATTTTGATTTTAATCTTTATCGGGGAAATCGCACTGTAAAACGTGATTCGGAACAATTCAGCGCGTTTCATTCGGTAAACTACCCGGCACTGGCAGTTGCAGGTGTCGACATCAGATACAGTAATGAGTTTATTTATAAGCCTGAAAACAACGGAATATTAAAGGTTAACACAAAATTTGATGATAATGTTGTGATACTAAAAATGTTTCCGGGTATCAGCGAAAAGGTTTTCAGTTCTATTATAAACATTCAGGAATTAAAAGGAATTGTGCTTGAAACTTTCGGGTCGGGGAATGTCCCCACCACACCCTGGCTGATTAACTGCATAAAAAAAGCCATAAAAAAAGGTATAATCATATTGAATATCACACAATGCGAAGGCGGCAGAGTTATAATGGGCCAATACGAAACAAGTCTCGAATTACTAAATGCCGGGGTTGTTTCAGGAAAAGATATGACGTCTGAAGCAGCAATAACAAAACTGATGTTCCTGCTGGGGCAGGGATTGAATAATAACGAAATAAAGTTCTATCTGAATAAAAGTTTACGAGGGGAAATTAGTGATTAGCATATTTATATTACATTTTTTTATTAATTTGCAGCCCTCTTTTTGGGAGCGAGTTCTTTGAAGATTTTGATTACAATTTGATGAAACAAGAGGTTAATAATTTGAAATTAAGAAGCCTTTTCAGATTTTTAATTAACAATTAAAAATCTTCAAATTATTCACTTTCAGATTAAGACATTACATCAAATAATATTTATTAAGGCTCTTGCATATTGAAAGAGTAATAAGGAGAGATGCAGGAGTGGCTTAACTGGCACGCCTGGAAAGCGTGTGTACTGCAAAACGGTACCGAGGGTTCGAATCCC
>DAINOH010000043.1:24344-37819 GCA_036735485.1 Draconibacterium sp.
CTGGCACGCCTGGAAAGCGTGTGTACTGCAAAACGGTACCGAGGGTTCGAATCCCTCTCTCTCCGCTTTGTAAAAAATTACAGGATAACAAATGAATTTTTTTGAACAAAAATCAATACAAACAAATTAGGGATTATTAATTAAAAATTTAAAACAATTATGAAAAGACTATTCGCGTTGATAGCAGTTTTCGGAGTGCTATTTTTTATGGCATCAAAAGTTGTGGTTGCGCAGGATTCAACCGCTACACAACCAGCCACAGCTCAGGTAGGCGTAGCTACTGATAATGAAGAAGCTGCAGCTGCTCAGGCTGAAGAAGGACAATCATTCCACAGTGCTTTAAAACAGAAATTTATTGAAGGAGGCCCCGGCTTCATGACTTCAATTCTTGTAGCTTTAGTATTAGGGTTGGCGTTTGCAATCGAAAGAGTTCTTTACCTGAATCTTGCTACCACTAACACCAAAAAACTTTTGAAAAATGTAGAAGAAGCACTTGAAACAGGTGGTATTGAAGCAGCAAAAGAAGTTTGCCGCAAAACCCGTGGTCCAGTGGCAAGTATTTTCTACCAGGGACTTGACAGAGCCCATGAAGGTATGGATGTTGTTGAAAAATCTGTTATTTCTTACGGCGGCGTACAGGCAGGTTTGATGGAAAGCGGATTAAGCTGGATTGCATTATTTATTGCTTTGGCACCTATGTTAGGGTTCCTTGGAACAGTAGTAGGTATGGTGCTTGCATTTGATGCGATTGAAGCAGCAGGAGATATCAGCCCCTCACTGGTTGCCGGTGGTATTAAAGTTGCTTTGATCACTACAATCGGTGGTTTGATTTCTGCTATCATTCTGCAGGTATTCTACAACTATTGTATGAATAAAATCGATAGTCTGATCAACTCTATGGAAGACGCATCGATCTCATTACTTGACCTTCTTGTAAAACATAACCTGAAAAAATAATACACCCATGAATAAAACTGGAAAATACGTTTCTATTTTTATGTGGGTATTGGTCATTATCACTGCAATTCTTGCCATTTCTTTAATTGCAAATCTCAGTGACAATGAAGCTGATCCGGTTATGAACAGTTGGGTTAGTACAAATTTAACATGGACCTACATATTAATGATATTCAGCGTTGTTGTCCTGGTTGGTTTCGCCCTCTATCAGATGGCAACCAACTTTCAGGCTGCAAAAAAAGGATTATTGGCCATGGCTTTCATGGGTATTGTCGTCCTTATTTCTTACATGATGGCATCTGATGCCATGCCAACATTTTTTGGTGCGCAGAAATTTATCGATGATGGCACTGTAACACCATCTGTTATGAAATGGGTGGACACAGGTTTAATTGCAACATACATTGTTTTTGGGATTTCTGTAGTATCTATTTTATATGCTTCAGTTTCACGTTTAATCAAGTAAGTTAATCAAGGAAAATCATGGGTAAGGGTAAAAAGAAATTACCGGAAGTACCGGCAGCATCATTGGCAGATATTGCCTTTATGTTGTTAATCTTTTTCCTTGTTGCCACTCAAATGAACGTGGATAACGGTCTGGAGAGAAGGCTCCCGCAATGGGTTGAAGAAGAGCAGGAAACTGACGTTGATGTAAATGAACGTAATGTTTTTGTGGTTCTTGTCAACCGTAACAATGACCTTCTGGTTGAGAATGAATGGTCTAGTGTTGCAGACTTGCGGGAAAAGGCAAAAGAATTTATGGCAAATCCGAACGATGACCCAAATCTTCCTGAAAAAGAGTTGAAAGATATTCCGATTTTTGGTCCCACAATGGTCAGCAAAGGAGTTATCTCCCTGCAAAACGACCGTGACACCAAATACGAAATGTACATCGCCGTTCAGAATGAATTGGTTGGTGCGATCAACGATTTAAGGAATGAATTGGCCTTGAGCAAGTTCGGTAAAACGTTCGATAAGTGCGACGAGGAACAGCAGGAAGCTATAAAGGATATCTATCCTCAGAAAATCTCGGAAGCAGAACCTAAAAAAGTTGGAGGAGGAAAATAACATGAGTAAATTCAGAAAAGACGATAATAAGGAATTACCACCTATATCTACTGCCTCTTTACCTGACGTGGTATTTATGTTGCTCTTCTTCTTTATGGTGGTTGTGCAAATGAGGGATGTTTCTCTTATGGTTAAGGTTAAGGTTCCTGAAGCAACTGAAGTAGATAAAATTGAAAAAAAATCATTAGTAAGCTATATCTATATTGGTGAACCGCTTCAGCAATACCGTAAAACTTTTGGTACGGCATCCCGTATTCAATTAAATGATAAATGGGCGGGTGTTTCTGAAATTCAGGACTTTATTATTGTTGAAAGGGAAGCCAGGGATGAAGCAGAAAGACCACAAATGATCACCGCATTAAAAGTGGATGAGAACACAAAAATGGGTATTGTTGCCGACGTAAAAACAGAATTACGAAAAGCAGCTGCACTACATATTTTGTATTCTTCACGAAAAGTATCTGAATTGGAAAAATAATAAATCCGATTAAAAAGTATAAACAGAGGCTATCCTGAAAAGGATGGCCTCTGTTTTTTATAATGTACATTCCCCTGAAAAATAAATTCCCGGAAGTAATAAGTTATACATCGATAAACTTTTAACCGGTTGTTAGCTTTGCCAGAGTATTTGCCCGACAATTTAAACTGTTGCATTAAAATTGAATCAATCGTTTTTCAGCAATCACGAGATAAGTAATGAGAAGAATTTCTTGTCTGGTTTTAAATTCACTCATCTCCTGCCCGACTAAGCTGGTAAGGCGGGCAAGCTACCTCTGTGTCTTTTTTCCCTCTCACAGTAAATGCGGAAGAGTTTTCCTGATGTAAAACGAAAAAATTCAGAGTGAGTGATTAAAAGAAATACGAATTTTTTCATTCTCTACTTTTCATGTTTACTTTGGGTGAAATGCACGGATTTTACATGCTATAAAATAATTTCCTGCACTTCATCACAAAAAACCAGCCAGCGTTTAGAATACAGAGACTGATAATAAATTGCTTCCTTTCAAGCCTTTTGAGCTGAAAAGACACATTTGTATTAATACACAAAAAACCAGCTAATTCCGAAAATAAGCGATATGTATTGAAAAACATTACCTATTACCGGGAACAGGCCCCTGATAAAACACACTAAGAATGTTTCAGGAAATCATATACAGATGAGACTTTTTATCAGGAAACTACAAAACAGATTACAAAAAAACCGACCGTACAAGAAGTGTCTCATACGGTCGGTTGATTAAGCTGCACTGTTGATTATGTAATCATTGCAGGACAGCGGATTAAAATTTGCTATTTCACAAATTTCACTACAGTATCTCTTGATTTTACAAAGTACAAGCCTTTTGAATAGCGGCTTACATCAAACATATGATGTGTACCTGGTACAACCACTTCTTCCAATTTTACGCCAAGACTGTTGAAAATAGCAACTCTTTCACCTGCTGATGATAAAGTAACATGAAGTTTTGTATCAACAGGATTCGGGTAAACTTTGAATGTTTCTGCTTTATTTTGCAATACAGGTACCAATCCCATGTCAGCTTCACTTACAACACTTACACTGTCGAGATAAACAGTACCGGTTGCCTGCGAAATCATATACTGAATTTTCTGTACTGTAGTAGGTACAATCTGATCAAATGTTACATGGAATGTGTACCATGTCGGTTCAGTGGTAATCGGGAAGGTCCATTCAGAACGTCCATTCGATTCAGGATCTGAAGAAGCACCATAACGATTGTAGTTATTGCCTGATGTATCTTCAAAGTCAAAGCAGATATTCCTGTCATTATCAGCCCAGGCTAAAAATTTAATAATGTAGGGTATATCAGGGATACCGGCAAGATTTGACTGGTTGAACTGATAGTGCCAATTCTCAGAAGCATGTGCACCTGTACTGTTTAAAACAGCAACTCCATCAGTAACCACTGGCACAGTACCATAGGTATCTCCATCCACCCAATTACCCCATGATGTAGGTGCAAATGTAACTTCGTCAAACAAATCAAATTTACCGTTCTTTACAATGTTAACTTCATCAACAGTGATTTTCTGTCCACTGATTGTAATTTCACAAGTTGCATCTTCATATGATCCATCCTGAGCAGCTCCGGTAACAACCACAACGCCATCCATAATACCGGTAACCAAACCAGTATTGCTTACAGATGCACGGCCTGTACTACCTTCTTTTGTGGCAACGGTCCATTTTAAAGTTTTTACTGTTGCATCAGCAGGAAGGATTGTAGCCACAACCTGGAATGTTCCATTGTCTTCGGTAATTGCTCCACCCTCGAGAGTGATTTTTTCAATTAAAACATTAGATTCAGCACCTTCAAAAGTAATCCAGCCTGCATCATCCATATTAGCCCATGATTCATCCAAAGCTCCCATATTGGCCCAAACTGCACGTTTTCGGGCAGCATCACCAGGATCTCTGTCGATAATGGTCACATCAAAACCCATAACGCCGGTTTTGTCAAATCCAACTCCATCTTTATCTTTCAGATAATCCCAGGGGAAGAAGTATTCGGCTACGTAGTTTGGATCTTCCACTTTAAATGCATGTTTAATTCCAGTATTGGCATCTGTTTGCAGAGCACCTTCAAGAATATCAGCTTTAAAGCCAGGAGCCCATTGGTAATGTCCCTGTCCATCCTGTCCTCCGCCTAAACCATCTTCAAGAATGAAATTGCAGTCGAAATAGATTTCAGGTTTGTCATATTCCCAGTCATTTCCAGCAGGAGTAACTGCATAGTTCGGATAAAAAGCATCATCTGTTACCTGAAGTACCAGATAAATACCATCATCATCCCATAATGCTTTCCAGGTAGTTTCTCCCGGATCCCCAACACTGGGCAGTTCAGTTCTGAAATTTCTATCGATGTTGTAAACATTTGCTGTAGCCCAGACTTCATCAACAACACCGTCAATTACAGGAGCAGTAGTTGCCTTAACAATTACCCCTTCGGGTCTTTGGGCAAATACAGCATTTACCAGTAAAATTCCTAAGAATAAAGTAAATAGTTTCCTCATAGTTCTCGTTTTTTTAGTTAATAAATATTTAGCTTAAATCAATAAATTCCGATTCATATTTCCTGCTCTTTCTCCCGATTAAATCTGATTACAAAGATTCAATTTTCTCAGCCAATATTATCAATTTTTTAATTTATTTTCAAATACTATGATTAAATTCTTTTTATTAAACAAAAGAATTTTATCTGAATTTTTTCACGAAAATATTCAACTAAAAAACTACTATCAGAAAAGGCAAAAAAAAAGGGTTGTTCCTGCTGAGGAACAACCCTTTATACAATATTTTATATTGTGATTACTTCACAAATTTCACAACAGTATCTTTTGATTTTACAAAGTACAAGCCTTTTGAATAACGGCTTACATCAAATACATGATGTGTACCCGGCACAACCACTTCTTCCATTTTTACTCCAAGGCTGTTGAAAATGGCTACTTTTTCGCCAGCGGATGTGAGTGTAACATGAAGTTTTGTATCAACCGGATTAGGATAAACCTGGAATGTTTCAGCTTTATTCTGTAATACAGGAACCAGACCCATGTCAGCTTCGCTTACAACACTTACACTGTCAAGATAAACAGTTCCGGTTGCCTGTGAAAGCATAAACTGGATTTTCTGAACAGTTGTTTCAACCATCTGATCAAAAGTTACATGGAAAGTATATTTTGTCGGATCAGTTGTTATAGGGAATGTCCATTCAGAACGACCGTTTGATTCGGGATCAGATGAAACTCCATAACGATTATAGTTGTTACCTGAAGTGTCTTCGAAGTCGAATGTGATGTTCCTGTCATTATCAGCCCAGGCTACAAAGCTAACGATATAAGGAATATCAGGCATACCAGCCAGGTTAGTTTGATTGAACTGGTAGTGCCAGTTTTCAGAAGCATGGGCACCTGTACTGTTTAAAACAGCAACACCATCAGTAACAACCGGTACTGTACCATAAGTTTCTCCATCTACCCAGTTACCCCATGAAGTAGGAGCGAATGTAACTTCATCAAATAAATCGAATTTACCATTCTTCACAATGTTAATCTCATCAACAGTTATTTTCTGGCCGCTGATAACAATTTCACAAGTGGCATCTTCATAAGATCCATCCATTCCGGCGCCTGTAACAACTACAACACCATCCATAATGGCTGTAACCAAACCTGTAGAGCTAATAGAAGCACGACCTGTGCTACCTTCTTTTGTAGCAACAGTCCATTTCAGGTTTTTATTCGATGCATTTTCAGGAAGGATAGTTGCAACAACCTGGAAAGTACCATTGTCTTCAGTGATTGAACCACCTTCAAGTGTGATTTTTTCGATATAAGTACCTGATTCGGCACCTTCGAAAGTAATCCATCCTGAATCATCCATATTAACCCATGATTCACCTACTGTACCATCATTAGCCCAAACAGAACGTCTGCGTGTGTCGTTTTCAGGATCACTGTCGTTAATTGTAATATCGAAACCAACAACGTTGGTTTTGTCCACTTCAATTCCTTCTCTGTCAGTAAGACTGCTCCATGGCACAAAATATTCAGCCACATAATTGGGTTTGTCAACTTTGAAGGCATGTTGTCTGCCATTGGATTCAGTTGTCAATACTCCTTCTTCTTTGGCAAGCGTCATATCAGGAGCCATCTGGTGGTGACCACTGCTTGCAGAGCTCGGACCCTGAGCATCTTCCAATACATAGTTTACATCGAAATAAATTTCAGGTTTGTCGTAATCCCATGGATTGCCGCTACCTTTAACGTAATTTGGGAAATACTCATTGTCAGTAACATTAACAATCAGGTAAAAACCATCTTCATCCCACAACGCTTTCCAATAAGTTTCACCAGGTTCGCCAAGTGTTGGCACAGTGCCTGTGTAAGGTTTTTCAATACTATTTGAATCTGTAATAGCCCAAACATCATCAAAAACGCCATCAATTACCGGTTTTGCAGTAGCTTTTTTAATTACTGCTTCAGGGCGTTGGGCAAAAACGCCTGATACCATTAAAATTCCTAAAAATAAGGTAAAAAGTCTCCTCATAATTTTGTTCTTTTAGTTAATAAATATTTAGTTACAATTACTCTGAAACAATGTAAATATAGTTTTCAGATCGGTTAAAATTAATCTAAAATTTTATAAACCCGCTTATTTTGCTGATATTTCAGCCACTTTTAACATAAGTGAAAATCACTTGGTAACTACCTTATTTCAAGTTAATTCAGAACGGATAAGAATGGATTAAAAAAAAATTAACACTTTTTTTTCCTTAGAATATCCGGAGATTGTCAAATTTTAACACTTATTTCTCTTGATTTTTCAGGGTAAATTACCAGATTTTCCCGAAGTGAGAAGGTTCGAAAACCTGGTTTCGTATATTCCACTTACTATTGTTATCCGCCCTCAGCCGCAGTTTATCGTTACCAGCAACTTTATATACAAAAGCCAAAGGAAATAAAACCAGATAAAATAATAATCCCAATATAAGTTTTGAAAATACCAGGTTAAGAATGTCTGCCAGCCAAAACCAGAATTTCGTAATTATGGCGGCCAGCGGTTTTATAAAAATTCCAACAAGCCCAAAAAAAATTGAAATATACAGAAATGTATAAATTCCGGTGATCAGGTAAACAACCAAAAAACCAGTGGTAAGTACGAGGCTTGTTTCGTATATTTTCGATTTATCTTTCATCTCTGATCAGAAAAGTGTATAAATAAATGGTGCAATGGCACTGCCACTGCTGATTACAATTAAAAGACCAAATAGTAATAATATAATGATGACCGGCATTAACCACCACTTTTTACGTTCTTTCAGGTATAACCACAAATCCTTTATAAATTCCATTTCATCAACTTTTAATTCAAAATTAATCAGGTTTAAAATTATTCATTCTGAATTTATCAGGCCAGGCGGGCTGTTCTTTTTTATTGAAAATATAGTTTCCTATCACCAGGTAATCCATTTCGGTATTCATAAAACACCGGTATGCTTCGTCAGGGGTACAAACAATGGGTTCGCCCCTTACATTGAAACTGGTGTTTACAATAACGCCAAAACCAGTCAGCTTCTTAAATTCATTTATTAATTCCCAGTACCTGGGATTCGTTTCTTTATTTACTGTCTGAATCCGGGCAGAATCGTCGATATGCGTCACCGCCGGAATATCCGATCGCTGAAAATAGAGCCGTTCCATCAATGGAAGTTCGAAATAATCTTCTGGTTTCGGGTTCAGATGCTTATCATTAACCCGGGCCACCAGCAACATGTAAGGTGATTCGCAACCGAGTTCAAAAAACTCATTTCTGTCTTCATCAGGCACCGATGGCGCGAATGGTCTGAAACTCTCACGGTACTTTATTTTCAGGTTCAATTTTAATTGCATCTCCTTGTTCCGCGCATCACCCAAAATACTTCGGTTTCCGAGGGCACGCGGACCAAATTCCATTTTTCCCTGGAACCAGCCAACCACATTTCCTTCCGCAATCAAACGGGCAGTATTCTGTGCCACTTGCGAAAAGTCATCTAACTTTTCAAAAACTGCGTTGTAATATTTAACCGCCTGTTCAATTTCCCGATCGGTAAAATCGGGCCCCAATAAACTGCCCGACATTCCATCCGTGGAAGAAACATTCCTTTCATTTCCAAAATATATATGATACGCTGAAAGCGCTGCTCCAACCGCGCCTCCGGCATCACCGGCAGCAGGCTGGATAAATATCCGTTCGAACAAACCTGATTGTAGCAATTTGCCATTGGCAACACAATTTAATGCCACACCACCGGCAAGACAGAGATTTTTGGCACCCGTCAGTTTTTTCGCTTCCACAGCCATTTTCAGCATAATTTCTTCGGTAACCTGCTGAATGGCGAGTGCCAGGTTGGAGTGATGCTGTTCAATTTTACTTTCCGGATCACGCCGGCTGAAACCAAACAACTGCTCCCATTTCTTGTCGGGAACCATTCTGAGTCCTGATGCATAACTGAAATAATCCTGGTTTAACCAGATTGAACCATCTTCGTGGATGTGTACCAGTTTTTCAGAAATTATTTTTACAAAGCGGTTTACCTCTTCACTTTCAGGAATTCCGTAAGGCGCCAGGCCCATCAGTTTGTACTCTCCTGAATTAACTGTAAAACCCAGGTAATAGGTAAAAGCCGAATAAAGCAAGCCTACAGAATGAGGGAAATGCATCTCTTTTATTATTTTCAGGCTGTTTCCTTTTCCTTCGCAAATGGATGCTGTTGCCCACTCTCCCACTCCATCAATCGTTAAAACTGCAGCTTCTTCAAATGGTGACGGGAAAAATGCGCTGGCAGCATGCGACAAATGATGCTCAGGGAACAACAGCCGGGCAGTTTTTTTATTGTACCCCTCAAACCGGCCCAATTCATCATGTAAAATCTTTTTCATGAAAAGCTTTTCCTTTACCCAAACAGGCATTGCGGTAACAAAAGAAACAATCCCCCTCGGTGCAAAACCGTAATAGGTTTCCAGCAATCTTTCGAATTTCAGGAGCGGTTTGTCGTAAAAAACAATGGCGTCCAACTCATTTATCCTGACAGACTGTGAGTGCAAACAAAAACTGATAGCATGAAACGGGAAGGAAGGGTCGTGTTTAATTCGTGTAAACCTTTCTTCCTGTGCGGCTGCCATAATTTTTCCATCCACCACCAACGCGGCAGCAGAGTCGTGATAATAGGCTGATATTCCGAGAATTTTCACTTGTTTGTTTTTATTTCTGGCTGTTTTTCTGAACCGCAATTTCAGGTTTTTGTGCTAATCCCTCGCTGAGCCGTTCAAACTCTTTCCTGCATTTTTGCGCTTTATCTCCATCCCCGGTTTCAGTATAATATTCAGTGAGTGTTTTTTGAAATAAAGGATCGAATCTGAATTCGCTTTCCGTTTTTAGCAAATAGAAACCTGCTTTTTTAAAGTCTTTCATCTCCAAGGCAAGCTCTCCAATCATTCTTTCGGCAACCGGAGAAATATATCTGCTGAGTGAGTTTTCAAGAATTGCAATTGCTTCGGCTGATTTCTTCTCTCCAGCAAGTTTACGGGCTAACTCCACCTCGGCTTTTGTCTGAAACGGCACATAACGCGTATATACATATTCTTTGGGTGGAACCTGCAAATAACGCCCGGCGTTTACTCTTTTCAGTTCGTTGGCTGCTGCATCAGCTTTTGCTTTATTACCACTGTAAACAAATGAATAATAAGTCTTTACCAAAACATTCACCTTTTTATCGTCGGGTGCAATTGCAAAAGCCTGTTCAAAGCTTTTTACAGCATTCCCGAAATCAGCTTTCAAAAAATAAATCTCACCGATCCTGAATTTCGCAAAAAATGAATCTTCAAATTCAAGCGATTTTTCGAAATACTTTAATGCAAGCGGCAAATTACCAAGTTGCAGTAATAAATTGGCTGCATCGCGATAATTAACAGCAATGTACGGATTCATCCTCACCAAGGCATCGTATTCCTTAAATGCTTTCTCCGGCTTTCCTCGTTTTTCATAAAATTCAGCCAGTTGAAGCCGTAAATCTTCAACTGTAAGAACCGGATTTTTGATCTTCGAAAATGCGAGTGAATCAACAACAGATTTGGACCGATAGATATTTTTATAATTGTACTCTTTTGACGGGTCAGTAATAAATGGCCAGAATCCTTTTAACAGTTCAACACGGTGAATGCCAAGCAGTGAATCGAGTTCGGAATAACCCCAGTTTTGTTTCTGATAATTTTTCGACGGGATTTCACTTAAATTGGCTTCTCCTAAAATGCGTGAATCAACAATCTCATGAAAGAATGCATCTGCCATCAGGAAATTTCCTTCGATATTCGGATGCAGATGTTCTGTCATCAGGTTATTCCCGATGAGTTTGTTCGGAGAATTGTCCTGAAAAACTTTCAACATTGGAATTTTATACGACTTGTGTTTCACAGCCAATTCATCAATAATTCTGTTAACATCTTCGCTGGCCCTGAAACGAATACAATCAAGATCTTTGGCCTTGTAATACAATTCGAGTGCACGGTCAAAATTACCTTCCTTTTCTGCTTTTTGGGCCGATTCAAAAACTGCCTGGGCTGATTCAGCACCGTTCTCAGAAATCGAATTAAAAGGTTTCATATCGTGTACATTGCTCACAAGTTCGCTTATAAAAACCGGAACTTTTTGCTTATCCGCTTTGGTCAGAATTTCATCCATATTTTGCCGGAACCGATCCATTGCAATCTTGTATTTTTCGCTTCCGTAAATTATATCAGGATTCCGGACCATTCTTTTCATGAGTGTTCCGTGAATTTCACCATCGTTTTTACCAGCCACTGCTTTTGATAAACCGGCAATTGAGTTTCTTACCAACTGGTAAAGTTTTAGATCCATCAGTTTAATATGCAACCGTGTAAGCGTCTTGTTTTTGCTCATGGTTTCGTTCGATCCAACGCCAAATGCCCCGTAAAACTCATTGTGTCCGGCATAAATCAAAATGGCATCTGGTTCATACTTCATAATCTGACCGGTAAAATCGAGCAAGGTAAAACTGTTAATAGCGGTAATGGAAGTATTCACCATTTCGATTTTCTTTTCAGGAAAAGCCGATTCGAGCCGCTGGTGCAGAATACGCGAAAACATCAGGTTTCTTTCATAGGGAAAACCATAAACCGTGGAACTGCCCATCACAAAAACGCGGAAAGTATTTTCAGGCTTCCTGTCAGTGAAAATGTCGTTTGCAGGCGAGGTATATTCAAATTTCTGAAAATACTTCTTCCCAACCACAGGATTTACCATCAGGTATTTTTCATATCCTTTTTCAGGATTTCTGACAAACAGATTAAGATTATCGCCATAACCTGCAATACGCAAAACTGCTTCAAGAAACAGCAGGATAATTACAGGTAACAGAATAGATATTATTCTGAAATAAAGAATATTACGTTTATTTTTTACTACAACTGAAGGGTTCGCTACTTTTTTCCCTTTCATTTTCTGTTCAGATTATTTACAGGAGCCGAATCTAAGAATTAAGCAATAAACAACAAAAGTGTTAACCCATTTTATTTCTTTAAATAAATCATCAACAGGCAATCTCCGTCAATTTCATTCCGGCTTTTTGATAATTGTTTTTATTTTTGACAGCATGATTCAATAAAACAACGATTTTTTAAACCAAAACAATCAATCCTGAAATTTTAAACATGATGACTAAAATCAAAGCCATATTAATTTTAACCGTCGTATTTTTTTTAAATCTGAATGTAAAATCACAAACACAGACCATTATAAACTGGGGCTCGCAATGGTCCTATTTCAAGGGGAAATCTGAACCTTCAACACCAAATACCTTGTGGAGGAATATCGATTTCAATGCAACAGCGTGGACCGTTGGCAATGCTCCTTTCAGATATGGCGATGGAACCGGTGGCACCCTGCTTTCCGACATGATCAACAACTACACAATTATATATTTAAGAAAAGAAATCACGATTGATCCGTCCAACATTGACCAAATCAGGATAAGCTGTGATTATGATGATGGTTTTGTTATCTGGATAAACGGCAAGGAAATCTGGAAAGCTAATGTACTAAATGATTATTCGTATAACCAGGGAGCCGTTAATCCGCACGAATTTGGCGAATGGGTCAGCAAAACAATCGACAAAAAAGACCTTAATCTTGTAAACGGGAAAAATGTCATCGCCATTCAGGGCTTTAATATTTCAAAAGTAAGCACCGATTTTTACCTCGATGCAAAATTAGAAACCATAAAAAAACTGCCCGAAACAAATGCCCCGGCTATTTCAGTGAAAAGCGGTTTTTTTACAAATCCATTCTCCACCATAATTAGTACCGAAAAAGCAGGTGAATCAATCAAATATACACTTGATGGCAGCGATCCGCGTTACTCAGCAACCGCTGTAAATGCAGTTTCACCAGCAACCATTTTAATTGATCCGAACAGTACAGCAGCCGGAAGAGGAAAAACCGGGGGCGTGGTTTTGCGAGCATCAAAAACTGAAACGGGTTTTGATCCGAGCAAACCTGTAACCTGTAATTATATTTTCCCCGCGGCAGTAAAATCGCAGGTTCATCCCGGAGGTAGCTGGCCGGCTGGTTCAGTAAACGGACAGATTATTGATTTACCCATGGACACAAAAGTTACGAACGATTCGCGATATGCAAATCTGATTGAACCCTCATTGAAAGATATTCCCACAATTACCGTCACTACTGATTTGCCTAATCTTTTTGATTCACAAACCGGTATTTATGTGAATGCCGAAAATCATGGTCAGGATTGGGAAAGGCCGGCCAATGTTGAACTGATCAATCCCGATGGAAGTACAGGTTTTAATATTGACGCAGGATTGCGGATCAGGGGAGGCTGGAGCCGCCACGGTGATTACCCGAAACATGC
>DAINOH010000044.1:0-36572 GCA_036735485.1 Draconibacterium sp.
TTGCAGAAGCATCAAAAGAACTGAGTGAATTCCGGTTTGAAAATATTGATTATGAAAAAATTGCCGGTTGGATGCGCACTATTTCAGGAGCCGATTATGTGGTGCTTAACAAGTTTGAAAAAAACGGAAAAGAATTTACAACCATGGCAACTGCCGGCCTGTCAGAAAATATTGCAAAGGCTGTAAAAATTATGGGTATCGATCTGGTTGGGAAAAAATGGGATTACGATGCCCGACGAGAACAACTGATTAAAGATCAAAAAATTACAAGGTTTTCAAGTATCAGAACACTGGCTGAAAATGTATTTCCATTTTCTGTTATCAATTTGATGGAAACAACTTTCAATCTTGGCGATCTGGTAATTGTTAAAACTACCAAGGATGACAAAATGGTGGGCGATTTTACACTGATTTTTAAAAAAAATCGTCAGCTCCAAAACAGGGCAATGGTTGAATCGTTTGCCGAACTTACTGGCAATACTTTAGCAAGAATTGATGTTGAACAACAACTGGTGATGAGTGAGGAAAAATACCGCCTGATTGCCGAAAACTCCTCAGATGTTATCTGGATAGCTGATTTAGACCTGAATTTTACTTATTTGAGTCCGTCAACACAGAAATTATTTGGTTACACTCCTGACGAACGAGATGAAATCAGCATCGAAAAACTGCTCCACCCGGATAAAATAGCAATGATTAAGAATTTGATCAGAGAACAATTTATCCTATACCTGAATAGCGGAATGCACGAAGGAATAATAATGGAAACGACCGGTATTCATAAAAACGGTTCGCCGGTTGATATTGAAGTTTCGGCTAAATTTATTTTTGATCAGAATAAACAGATTATTGGAATACAAGGAATTTCGCGCAATATTGCCGAAAGGAAGAAAGTGGAGGATGAACTCCGGAAAAGTGAGGAAAAATATAAACTGCTTGTTGAAACGGCAACCGATTCAGTTTTTCTGTTAAACGAGAAGGGAATCATAACCGAAATTAACAATGCAGCATTAATTAATCTGGATTATCAACGCGATGAAATAATCGGACAAACGGTGCATTTCATCGATCCTGGTACCACAACCGAAAATTTTCTCACTTTCTGGGATAAACAACCATTCAGTCAAACAATAATTATTGAAAGCACATATAGAAGAAAGGATGGATTCATTTTTCCTGTTGAGATCAGTACTCAGAAGTTTCTGCAAAACGGAAAAACTTTTTACTACGGTATTGCGCGCGATATCAGCGAACGGAAAAAAGCTGAAAAACGATTCCAGGCATTGATTGAAAATGCGCCTGACGGTGTGGCAATTATGAATATGCAGGGGATGATGATTTATGCCAGCCCCAATGCTATACGTCATTTTGGTTATGAATATGAGGAAACAGTCGGCAGATATGGCAATGAATTTACTCACCCTGATGATCTTCCGGCAGTTTATGAAGTTTTGGAAAAAGTGATGAAAGACCCATCGCAAAAAGTTAAATTACAATACCGCTTCAGAAAGAAATCGGGTGAATATCTTTGGATTGAAACTACTTTCTCCAATTTGCTTTACGACGACGCAGTTCAGGGAATTGTGATGAATTTTACCGACATTACTGAACGGGAAAGAATTATTGGCGAGTTGACAGAAGCAAAGAATAAAGCAGAAAAAAACGAAACTGAACTTCTGAAAATAAATAATGAACTGAAAGAAAGGAACTTATTTATTCAAACAATTCTCGATAATTTGCCAATTGGGCTTTCTCTTAATTTTATAGATGAAGGGGATGCAATTTACATGAACCGGAAATTTGAGGAAGTTTATGGTTGGAGCAAAGAAGAACTTACTTCGGTTCAAACTTTTTTTGAAAAGGTTTATCCGGATAAAAAGTACCGGGATGAACTGATCCAGAAAGTTATGACCGATATACAAAGTGGGGATAAAGAGCGGATGCATTGGGAGAATATTTTTGTTACCTGCAAAGACGGCACTAAAAAAGTAATAAATGCAGTAAATATTCCTTTATTCGATCAGAATACAATGGTATCAACTGTAACCGAAGTTACCGATTTGTACAATACCCAGACTGATTTGATTAAGGCAAAAGAAAAAGCTGAGGAAGCCGACCGTTTAAAGACGGCATTTCTGGCCAATATGAGCCACGAAATCCGCACCCCGATGAACGGTATTCTGGGATTTACAGAGTTATTGGCCGATTCACATTTTACGGGCGAGGAGAAAAGAGATTTTATTAACATCATTCGCAAAAGCGGCCAGCGGATGCTGAACACAGTGAACGATTTAATTGACATCTCGAAAATTGAAACGGGCCAGATGCAGGTGGTTTTAACCGAAACCAACCTACGGGAACAGGTTTTGAACCTGTATAATTTTTTCAAACCCGAGGCTTCGGAAAAATTGCTTGATTTCAGGCTATCAGAAAATATCGATCCGGCAGTGACATTGGTCCGGACGGATGTTCCCAAACTCGATTCGATTATGACCAACCTGATTAAAAATGCCCTGAAATATACCGATTCGGGGTTTGTTGAAATCAGGGTTTCGCTCACAGGCAATGTGTTTACATTTAGTGTGTCGGACAGTGGCATCGGCATTCCGGAGGAAAGAAAGCATGCCATTTTCAACCGTTTCGAACAGGCCGATATTGAAGACAGCCGGGCGCTCCAGGGGTCAGGTCTTGGTCTTGCCATCACGCGGGCTTATGTTGTTATGTTGGGAGGGACCATCAAACTTGAGTCGGAAGTGGGGAAAGGTTCTGAATTCACGGTAACAATTCCGGTCGAAGGAATTTCAGTACAGAAAGCTTCGGAAGCAACAACCGTAAATAATGATGCACAACCATCGAAACCACATTTAAAGATTCTGATAGCCGAAGACGATCCGGTAGGCGACCAGTATCTCACCATTTTGCTGAGCGAGTTGAAAGCCGATGTATTACATGCGATCAACGGGCAGGATGCGGTGGAGATTTGCCGGGAAAATGCGGATATCGACATTGTGATGATGGACATCAGGATGCCGGTGATGGATGGATATGAAGCCACGCGGCAAATCAGGGCATTTAACCACGAGGTAGTGATTATTGCACAAACGGCATTTGCATTGTCCGGCGATCGCGAAAAAGCGCTGGAAGCCGGTTGCAACGACCATATTTCGAAGCCCATTAAAAAACAGGATCTGATGCAGGTGATCGGCAAGGTTTTAAACAAAATTGAATAAGTTTCAAAACCTTGAAAAATTGATAAAAACAAATAAATAATGAGTGGCAAAGAAATAAATATCAAAAAGTTAAGATTCTCCAAACGATCTGTTTTGATCGCAATTGTGCTCATTCTGTTTCTTGCCGTTTCCTACATGGTTTATACCGATGTTAAAAAAAGAGCAGTCAAAGAATTTAATAATGAACAACTGATATTAGCTAAAACGGCAGCCCAGGGAATTTCTTCATTTTTTAAAGATTACCAGGCCAGCCTGACATTTCTTTCTGAAATTCCGGATATTATTAATTTTCAATCGGGTAGCGAATATTATCTTGAACACTTTTTTAATATTCGCAGCAATCAGATTGAGGCTATCTCCAGAATTGATGAAAATGGCAGAATAATTTATACCTACCCCTATAATGCCAAAATTATTGGTGAGGATATTACTTCGCAAACACATGTGCAGCAACTTTTAAAAACTCATAAACCGGTTATCAGCGATGTTTTTATGTCGGTACAGGGATATCTTGCGATTGCCATTCATGTTCCGGTATTCAGTGAAAACAGTTTTAAAGGAAGTATTGCCGTGCTAATCCCAATCAATAAACTGGGCGAACAATATCTCGGGAACATAAAAATCAAAGGAACCGGAAGTATTTGGTTGCTGAGCGAAAACGGGGTGGAGTTGTATTGTCCATATGAAAATCATACTGGCCGAAAATATATTGAAAACTCCGATAACCATGAATTATCGGTTTCATTAATGGAATTAATCAGGCTTAATGAAAGCGGCTCGGCAACAAGTGTGCATTTTGGTTCAAAAAACGGCGAAAATCCGGAATTTGTAGAAAAGTTTGTCACCTTTTATAAAGCAAAAATTGGAAACACTTATTGGACCATCCTGATTTCCTGTCACGAAAAAGATATATATGCAGCATTTCAAAGCCTTCGGAACAGGCTGATTTTATTGTTTTTATTGTTGCTGGTTATCATATCTTATTATTTTTATTCGATTTCGAAAATGCGGAATGTTTTGCGTGAAGAGGAAAAACGCCGGAAAGCAGAGAAAACACTCCGTGAAAGTGAAGAAAGATTCAGAACCATTTTTGATGAATCGCCCATTGGCATTGAATTGTACAATGCAGAGGGAGTTCAGATAAATGCAAACAAGTCCTCATTATCGATGTTTGGCATTTCTGATAAGGCCGCTGTCAGTCATTTCAATCTTTTTGCAGGAATCAGCCTGAATGATGAACGGAAAAAACAACTGAAAGAAGGGAAATTTGTAAGCTACCAGTCGGTTTTTGATTTCGATGTGATAAAATCGCGTGATTTATACAAAACTTCAAGAACCGGGAAAGCCTATTTCGATTATTTTATCACCCCATTGCTGAATTCTGATGACAAAAAAATCAGCGGTTATCTTTTACAGGTTCAGGAAATTACAGAGCGTGTTAAAACGGAAGAAGAGAATATGATGCTGGCACATTCGCTGAAAAGTGTAAACGAATGTGTCAGTATCACTGATTTGAATGATAAAATTTTGTTTGTTAATGAATCGTTTCTGAAAACCTACGGATATACCCGCGACGAATTAATCGGCAAATATCTTGGATTACTGCGTTCTGAAAATAATTCACCCGAGATAACCGACGAAATATTGCCGGTAACAATTCATTCGGGCTGGCAGGGTGAATTACTGAATAAAAGAAAAGATGGCTCCGAATTTCCGATTTATCTTTCAACCACCACCGTGAAAGACAAAAACGGAGAGGTAATCGCACTGATTGGTGTTGCCAGCGACATAACCGAACGCAAAAAATTTGAAAAGGAATTGATTGAAGCGCGTGAAAAAGCGTTTGAAAGCGACCGGTTAAAATCGGCATTTCTGGCAAATATGAGCCATGAAATAAGAACGCCGATGAATGGCATTCTCGGGTTTACAAATTTGCTAAGCGAACCGGGCCTCACAAGCACTGAAATCAGGGAATACATCAAAATTATCCAGAAAAGCGGCGAGCGGATGTTAAACACGGTCAACGATTTAATCGACATTTCAAAAATTGAAACCGGGCAGATGCAAATGGTTCATTCGGAGACTTCTGTAAAAGAACAGATTCTGAATTTATACAATTTCTTTTATCCCGAAACTGCAGAAAAAAAGCTCAGTTTTATTTTGAGAGACGATATTAAACCTGAAAATGTGATTATCAGGACCGATATTTCCAAACTTGATTCAATTTTGACAAACCTGATTAAAAACGCGATCAAATATACCGAAAAAGGGACGATTGAAATTGGCGCTACGTTAATCGATAACAAATTGCAGATATATGTAAAAGATACCGGAATTGGCATTCCCGAAAACAGGCACGATGCGGTTTTTAACAGGTTTGAACAAGCCGATTTCGGCGACACACGTGCATTTGAGGGCTCTGGTCTCGGGCTTGCCATTGTAAAAGCCTATGTTGAAATGCTGGGCGGAAAAATTGAACTGAAATCACAGCCCGGAATCGGTTCGGTTTTCAGCTTTTTTATCCCGGTGGAAGTTGTTGCTGAAGATTCTGCAATTGAAAAATATCATGAAGAGGAAAAAAATATGGATGAATTGAAAAGACTTAAAATTCTGATCGTGGAAGATGATCCGGTTGGACTTCAATTTCTGAAAGCGGTTTTGTTTCCATATGATGCTGAGATTTTTACAGCCGAGAATGGCTTAATTGCCGTTGAACTTATGAAGAACACCCAGGAAATCAATATTATTCTGATGGATTTGAGAATGCCGGTTATGGATGGTTATGAAGCAACCCGGCAAATCAGGGAATTTAATAAACAGGTTATTATAATTGCACAAACCGCCTTTGCTTTATCGGGCGATAAAGAGAAAGCAATTAATGCCGGTTGCAACGATTATATTTCGAAACCGATACTTAAAAACGAGCTTTACGAAAAAATCAACTTTTATTCAGGAAAATCCTGAAACGTTGATTGACAACAAAAAAATACAGCCCGGCTTTTGCCGGGCTGTATTTTTTATTTGAAAAGTTGTTTTACTCTTTTTTGCCTGAAACTAATTTGTATTTATTGTCGGAGAAATAAGCTGTAATCAGTAAAACAAAGACCACAACCACGGCAATATAAACACCGGCAGGTATTGGCGCTGGTTCTCCCTGTGCATACGAATGCAGCCCCGACAGGTAGTAATTCACCCCAAAGTAAGTCATCAAAACCGAGCTGAAGCCAACCAACGCGGCAGCACTCATCGCAAAAATTCCTTTGAAACCCTGAATTTTATGCATGTGACTGATGAACGTGTAAACAAGAATGGTTACCAATGCCCATGTTTCTTTCGGGTCCCAGCCCCAATAACGGCCCCAAGACTCATTGGCCCAAACACCGCCCAGGAAAGAACCAAGCGTGACCATAATTAATCCAATAATTATTGCAATGTCAATAATATTCACCAATTCTTTCAAGGTAAGGTTGATGCGTGTTTCGTTATTTTTGTTTCTGAAAATGATAAGAATAAGGTTCAGCAAACCCAATAAAGCTGCCACTCCCAGAAAACCATAACTTGAAGTAATGATTGCAACGTGAACAATCAGCCAGTACGATTTCAATACCGGCACCAGCGGAGTGATTTCTGGGCTCATCCAACTCATTCCGGCCACCATCAGTGTAAGTCCAGCCAGTAAAGTGGTTACCGAAAGAGTAATCTCCGAGCGGTTGGCAAATAAGATTCCGGCCATGCAGGTAGCCCAACTGATAAATACCATCGATTCGTATCCATTGCTCCAGGGCGCATGTCCTGAAATGTACCAGCGAATTGCCAGGCCGGCAGTCTGAAACAGGAACAGGATTACCACAAAACCCAGCAATACCTTTTTAATGTTCAATAAACCAATACCTGGCTTAAAAATCGACAATAGATTTACAATCAACATTGCTAATCCCATGAAAAGGAAAATCTTCGATAATTTGCCAAAGATGTTGAGATTAATGTAAAGCACTTCGAAACTGATTTTTGCTTTCGGTGGAATTATCTTTGCGCCCAGTGTTTGCTGGTTGTTTGCAAGCCTTTCGAGCAATCCGTTGGCAGCCACCCAGTCCTTTTGCTGTACGGCTGCCAGGTAGCCGGTCAGGTTGTTTCGTGCAAAAGCTTCGCCTTCGTTACCAAGAATTGAAGCCTCATTTAAAGCAATCCATTTATGGTTTTCGTCACCGGGAACCGGAAAAACAGTCAGAAAATTGCCCAGAAAAACCGAATTCAGAATGTTTACCCTTTCGTCAACATTCATCACTTCCTTATCCAGTTTATTTCTTTGATTTGCTTTCTTTTCATAGGCGGCAGTCACCATTTCGCCAAGCCTGTAATTGCCCGACGCATCGAACATTGAATTGTAAGAAGCATAATTTCCCGACACATTTAACATTCTTCTTAGTTCCGGGTTGCCAACATTAATGATGGCTTCGCCCTGCCATTTACCCGGGTTCACATGCATGTCGAGAAACATGGCAGAAGGAGAGTAGCCATCCCATGAGTTCTTTTTACATACTTTGCGCACAATTTCTGAGGCAAGGGTATTTACTGGTTCCACCCTGCCTTTTTTTGTCTGAATTAAAAGCTTGCTGAATTTTGCAACATGCTCACTGTTGTATTGGTCGGCATTCTGGGCACTTGCGTTGAACCCGAGAAAAAGTCCGAGTATGAAAATTGTAATCAGTTTTTTACGTTCGGCTCTGAGTTTTGCCGAAGTTTTTATCAATGTTTTAATCCGGCTGTTTTTGTTAAAGAAAATAAATACCATTCCAATTGCCATTATAAGATACCCGATATAAGTTACTGTTGTTCCTAATCCATCGTGATTAACCGACAAAATGGTTCCCTGTTCATCATGATCGTATGATGATTGGAAGAAGCGGTACCCTCCGTATTTCAGGATGTTATTCATGAAAATGCGGAATGGTTTTTCGGTGGCACCATCTTTTAAAATAACCTCGCTGGCATACGACGAAGGACTGTTTGAGCCGGGATATCTTTCAAGCTGAAAATCTTTCAGATAAATAGAAAATGGTATTTCGATGATTTTCGATCCATACGAAACAGCAACGTTGACACCTTCAGATTCAACTGTGTATTCCTGCCCGGTTTCGCCTTTTGTGCCGAAAACATTCATCGTACGCGTATTAGTGCCAATTGTAACTTCAGCCTGAAATGCGTCTTTTCCGCTTCCCTGATTTTGTTGCACATATTGCAATTTTGCAATTCCTTTTGTGAGATACTGTTTGACGGCAAAGCTTGTATTGCCCCAGACATAAGCTTTTTGAGTGCCGATTTCGAACACTGAATCGGGTTTGATCATGGCAGGTTCCTGTCCCATCATTTCCATAACACCCATCGAATCGCTGGCTACTGCATACAGAATCCCTTCTTTTAAAAACAAACTTAGTCCGCTTTCAATGGGTTTTCCGAAACTGAAACTTACTTCACCTCCTTTCAAAACATCGCCATTTCTCAACAGAAAATCATTCCTGTTAGTTCCGTTGGTAACCGAAATTACAGAAACCATTGGTTCCCCGGCCGGATCGGCAACAAGAACTTCTTCAGCTGAAGGTACAAAGCCAAGATTTTTAACTGAAATGTGTTTACCTCCAATCGATACATTTTTGCTAAACCTGTTGGCTGTATAAGGCGAAAACATTACCGGTTCTTCTGAAACAACTGTCTCAGTTCCCAAGGTTGCTTTTATCGTAATAAAAGTTTGTTCTGACAAAATAGTGTTTGATGATGCGTTTTCACGGATGTGCATGGTTCCTTCGTACCCGACATAACGTGTCAGTCCGGCACCAATCAGAATGATTACAAATGAAATATGAAGTAAAAATCCCGGCCAGCGTTTTTGCTGAATCAATCTGTTTACGAAAACACTTCCCACAAGATTTACAGCCAGTAATACCAATAAAACCTCAAACCAAAGTGCATTGTAAACCAGTATTTTAGCTGTGATTGTGCCATAATCGTTTTCTATAAAAGTGGCATAACCAATGGCTACGGCAAAAATGGTAACCAGCACCCCGGTAAAAAACATGGAAAAGAAATATGTTGCAATTTTTTTCATTGAAACAGTTTTTAACTGATTTATTACATATTATCGGGGGATAAACATGTAAAAAAAATTCCTTTGCTCCAAAAAGCAAAGGAATTTTTAAGCTCCTTTCTAATCTGTCTTATTTTTTCAGAGTAGGATCGGGATGAGAAATTGCTTTTTTAAATTCAGCAAAATTCCATGGTTTTGATGCTTCTTTGTGGCCATCAGGTTTTTTACCCAGGTGGCAGGCTTTACAAGTGGCTTCGGTTGGTTCAACCATACCTTTTGCAAGTGCCTGTTCTTTGTTTTTCATAATAGCCGCAGTTTTATACATACTGCCCGGGCCATGACATGATTCACAAGATACGCCTTCGTCAACCTTGATTGTAGCCAGCAAACTTTTGTCAACACTTCCTGCTGTTGAGTGACATTTCAAACAATCAGGGTTTTTCTTGCCCGCATCATCAAGTTTCGAATAGGCCTGTGCATGACCGGTTTTTTGCCATTGTGCAAACTGGGCACCTTTTTCGGCTTTGTTATGGCACATTTTACATCCGTTCACACCGATGTATTTTGCCTGCGCAAAACCGGCAGCGCTGATTGTAAGGGCAAATCCCAATACAAGCATAAATTTCAGATACTTCATTTTTACAGATTTAAAGTTGATAATTAAATTATTCTCTCGTTTTATTCAGTTTTAAATATGCATTATTTTTTAATAATTGCCAAAAACAGAAATCAGCAAATTCTTTACCATTCAATAAAGTGCCGAATGGCAGGTTGAGCAAAGTTCTGTCTGCCAGGCATCACCGATATCAACCGGATGCCTGAATGTCAAGACCTGGTTGGGACCTGCAAAAAATACACTGTCGCCAATGGTTTGCGCTTTAATATTGTGGCACAAATTACAGTCTTTCGATATCACTCTTCCTTCGGTTGTCGAGTGCCGGTTGTTGTGGCAACGGTAACAACCATTCGATTCCATGTGACCCAGATTATTCGGGTAGCTTTTCCAGCTTGCTTTCATAAACGGAAAAATATTGGATGCGTAACCGTTCTGAATTTCAGCAATTGCGGCATCAATATCCCTTTTTCTTGATGTCACAATATCAGGATATGAAGAGTTATAATACTCATTAACTGAGTTTTGGATAGCCATCATGGCGCTGTCTTTTGTTGAATAATCGACATACAAAACCTGCATGGCAGCCAATTTTACGCCAGGTAATGTTTTAGAGATTTTACCCGATTTCATGGCAGCATCAATAAAATTTTGCGGAGCATTATAATTGTGCGAAGGCCTGTTGTGACAATCCAGGCAATCCATCACGCGGGTTTCAAGCGAATCAATTTGTTGCTGGCTCAATCCAAGGTCATTGTCAACATAAACAAATTCTTCTCCTGTTTTTGTGTTGGTATATTTTACCCAGGGTATTACCTGCCGGTTATTCTCCAGTGGTTTATATTCAATTTTTACCTCAGGACTGATATGCTGGTGAATTCCTTTTACAACACCTGCCGCTGTTTCGTGCGTACTGGTTTTTACAAGCATCTGAAGCATAACTTCCGTGTTATTTTCGTCAGTGAGGTATGAGTTTTTAACTCTCAGTTTATCGTCATAAAACTTTTGTGGCCAGTGACAATGTTCGCAGGTTTCCTGTGCCGGCCGCAGGTTGGCAATAGGAGTGGGGATGGGTTGCGGATATTTTTTCGCAATTACTGAATAAACCTGGTATAAACCTGAAAGTTTGCTTTTTACATACCATCCGGCTCCTTCGCCAACATGACATTCAACACAGGCAACTCTTTCGTGAGCTGAACCATGATAAGTTGTGTACTCCGGTTCCATTACATTGTGGCATAATTTTCCGCAAAACTCAACCGATTCGGTGTAATGAAATGCCTCGTAACTGCCAATAGATGAAATAATCAGCAAAACAACTGTGCCAACAATAAATATCATTCCTGCATTTCGGGTTGTTTGCGCATTGAAATCGATTATCGGCCAGTTCAGTTCTTTGCCTTCCAGCGTTGCTTTCCGTGCTTTTTTACGGTTAATTCTCATCCCGATAGGAATCATCAGTAACCCGATGATCATAAAGCCGGGCAGAATGATATAGATAAAAAGCCCGATATAAGAACCACCAAACCCGAAAGCAGTATTCAGCAAAAACAGGGACAGTATGGTGGCAAGATTAAATACCGCAATAACGGTTCCTGATATTGAAATCCAGTTTTTTATGGAAGATGGTAATTTCATAATATTTAAATTTAATGAAACAGGAGTGAATAAATTATCAATACCGCCAAAATAGTTCCAATGCCCAATGCCAGGTAACCGAAAATTTTTATCATTTTCATTTTTTTAGGTGAAAACTCAGTTTCAACTGTATATTTTTCAAGTTTTCCTGATTTTACAAGTCGTTCGTAATCGCGTGGTCTGTCGTGTTTATATTCTTCAAGCGGAACATGACCTGTAAATATTACTGTATCCATCGGAAATGATTCAGGTCTTAAATGGGTATTAAAGAAGTGTATAGTAAAGATAAATACTACAGCCAGTAAAGCTTCATCGCTGTGAATAATCTGAGCTACATTTATCAGCCAACCGGGCAGGAATTTGGTGAAAACCTCCGGGAACCAAAGCATAAGTCCGGTAGATCCGATAACCACAACACCCCAGAATACTGCAAAATAATCGAACTTTTCCCAGTAGGTCCAACGTCCGTAATCTGGCCGCGGACCAATGCCAATAAACCAGCGGATTGATCCCCAGAAGTCTTTTAAATCCTGTTTGTTAAACATGAGGGTATTGCTTCCGAAGATGAAATTTTTCAGTTTAAGTCCCTTCGATTTTTTCAGTTTGAAAAGTGAAATCACGTGATAAATGAAATACCCGAAAGTCATAACCGCTGCAATACGGTGGAGAATACCAGCAACTTGCGCGCCTCCAATCCATTTTGCCATCAGTTTAGCCCAATCCATGTACGAGAATTTCAGAATCATACCTGTGAGTGCGAGGGTGATAAAACTGATGATTACAAAAATATGTGTAATACGTTGTGTTTTCGAAAATCTGCGTATATATACCTGACGCCCTTCAATTTTCGGATGTTCACGCTTTTTTATCATGTTTCCAATGGAACGAGGCAGCCAAAGCAAAGTATGCAATCCGAATACAAAAAATACGCTTAATAATAAGGCAGTCATTGCCCAAAAAGTATAGTAAAGCCACGGGAATTCTTCTTTATTATAATGTGTTGCATGGGTAAGATAACCTGTAAATTTCATGTTTGCATCGGTGTGACACTTCTGGCAGGTCTTTACAATATTTCTTGGACTGATGGTTGAATTCGGGTTGTCCATCTTATAGATGTTGTGCGAACCATGACAATCGGAACAACTGGCTGCCTGTTTGTGTCCGAGCCGGTGTGCTTTACCATGATAGGTTTCAAGATAGGTCTCTGCCAGTTCTTTATGACAATTTCCGCACTGTTCGGTAATCTGTGCCGTAAATCTGTCGCTCTGAACATCAGAAATTCTATGTGCCGTATGACATGTTTCGCAGGTCGGAAGTTTCAACTCAGGTTGTCCGGGTTTGTAGCCATGATCGCTTGCAACAAACTGATCATAAATTCCCTTGTGACAATTTCCGCAGGTGGCTGCCAGATTGTTTGGATGAATCGATGACCTTTCGTCTGATTGTTTCAGGTTATGGTGGGTTGTGTGACAATCGGTGCAAATAGCAGTTGACAATAAACCTTTTTCTTCAAGGCTTCTGCCGTGTACACTGGTGGAATAATCGTGCAGCGCATCCTTTTCTTTTAAGTCTGTACCCTCCAGTGCTTTCCCGTTACTTTGGTGGCACTTCCCGCAAAGTCCCGGAACTGCTGACCTGAATACAGGTGAGGTTGCATCGAGTTTCGATTTTACGAGGTGAGAACCATGACAGTCAGTGCAATAGGGGGCATTCTCCATTTTTCTGTCGTATGCCTGTCCATGCCCGCTTGAAGCATAAATATCGGCAATTTCAGCATGGCAACTTGAACAGTCAACTTTTTCAGCCGTTTCGCATGGACGGGTTATGTGAGGAGTAATGTCGGAGTGGCATTTAACGCAGGTGATATTTTTGTGAACAGAATTGGCAATATTCAGAACATCTACTTTTAGCGAAACCTGCTTCCCATCCACCACTTTGTGAACATTTTCCCTTTCGTGACAAACCAGACAGGTTCTGTCGGTAATGTTGTCAAGCACATTTCTGAGTTCAACCTTATGAGGAGGATGACAATCGGTACAAGCCGGAATTGCACCCGGACTTTTTTCCCATAGGGTTTTATTGATAATTTTTACGTGAACATCTTCAATTCTTGCATGACAGGTCATACAAGTTGCTGCAATATTTTTACGCGATACAGTTGAATTGAGATTAGTATGAGGTAAAATTTTATGATTTCCATGACAATCGTTGCAAGTAGCAGTAACCGTCAATCCCTTCTGGTATAATCCAATACCGTGTGTGCCCTGACTGTAGTTTTCAAGAATATTGTGCTGAGATACGTTGTATCCCCGTGCAACCGGAGCTCCTTCCCTGTGGCATTGTCCGCAAAGAACCGGTATGTTCATTTTGTAGGTTCTCGATTTCGGATCTTTTGGAGTTATTATCTGGTGTGTTCCGTGACATTCCGAACAGGTTGGGGCATTGTGGTCATTTCTTTTTAATGCAGCTCCGTGAATTCCTTCCATAAATTCGGTCATTGCCCCGTCGTGACAATCACCACAATTTACCTTCGTCATATTTTCAGGGTGGGGAAACTCAGTAACGGCAGCCTCGGTATGACAAAAAGTACATTCAAGAGAACTGTGAACCGATTTTTCCAGTGCATCTGGTTTTACGTACAGCGAAATTTTTTTTCCACTGCGCATTTTGCTAAGGTCCGGATCGTTGTGGCACGATAAACAATCATCATTGGTTTGTGCAACTATATTAAATGCAGAAACCTGCATCAGCAACACCAAATTTATAATTGTGATGTATGAAATTGAACTTTTCTGATTTTTACCTCTGAATGAAGTATTTCTGAAAAATTCAGGCCAGATTGTTTTTTTATATTTCATGAGCTACGTGTATCAATGGAGAAATAAATATTTCGTAAAATGCTTTATGCTTTTTAAAATCTTATTCTCACTTATTTTCGATCCGGTTAATTGTAATTTATATAAACATTTAACAACCAGATGTTTTTCATTGAATTTCTGATCAATGTATATTGTGCCAGCCTGTTAAAATGCTTTTAAAATTCTCGGCCGGTGATTTTCCGACAGAAGCTACATACAAATGAATCACCAGAAATATTGAAATAAAAAAACCGGCAATTGAATGTGCAACAGCCGTTAACAGAACTCCGCTCAGGCTGTAAATCTGTTCAATAATCATTTCCGGAAACAGCAATGCAAAACCTGAAATGATTACAAACGGAACAAAAAGGTACATAACAACAACATAGGCAAGCTTTTGCAACGGGTTAAATTTCCTTTTTTCGGAAAGCGGAAAAGGAGATTGCATACCCTTAAACATTCCGAAAGCATAATACTGAGCCTGTTTAAATAATCGTTTAAAAAAGCCTTTGGGCTTAATTAAATAATACCTGATATTGTTTGTGAGAATATTACCAACGAAAAAAAGTAAATAGTTAATAGTTAAAACGATACCCGAAGTGTTGTGGATATTGATGGCTGTTTTAAATTCAATAAACGAATCTTCAACTCCCCATTGCATCGAAATACCGGTGATTATCAATAGTATAATTCCAATAGCGTTGACAGCATGCCAGATTCGAAGCCAAAGGGGATAAAAATATAATTTGCTGTTAGCTGAACTCATTTTATTTCTTTTTTAAAAATCTGAAAATAAGGTGAATTGAAATTGCTCCGAGTGTCAGGAAAAAAATCAGATAACTGAGTTTTTTAAGTAAAGGAAATTGCTGGGCACCAATAATATATGATTCATTTGAAAATAGTGATTCGATAAAATTATTATCGGCTCGCGCCTGCAGATTTTCGTATTTATACAACGAAGCTTTCAGTCTCGAATTGGTGTTATGACATTCATTACATTTTCTCAGCGCCTGATCTTTACTGAGAATATTGTGAGATACCATGAGGCTGTCAGCAACTTCAGTGTGGCATTCGATACATCTTACATTTTTGAAATGTAATTCCTGGTTCGGCAGCCATTCATGGATTTTTACGATTTTAGGATTTTCATGACCTGATACAAGTTCATACTTTTTCATGTCGTTGTGGCACGATAAACACAAACTATTGCTGTAACTCACGATCTCCTGCACACTGCTGCTGTTCCGTGCGGTAGGGTGGTAGGTATGCGGATTATGACAACTGGCGCAGGTAAACAAATCACCGCTTTTCTGATGATGAATACTTTTTCTGAATTCTTCATCAATTCTTTCAAACTGATATTGAGCATATGTCGGATCACCTCCATGACAGTCAAGACATTGACTCATCGGCTGCAATTTTAACTGGCCGTCATGAGGATAGGTTGTATAATCATAGGAATGACAATCAGTACAGTCGAAACTCTTATGAACACCCAATCTGATGGCAATTGTATCCATAATATAATAGGGATTCATGAGTCTTTTCATTTCAGTACCTGTAACTTCATTCTGAAATGAAATAATCTGGGAGGAATGACATTTCAAACAAGCATGGTTTTTGGGGTCATCGTAAGGTGTTTGTGCTTTTACCTTTCCAAATAATACTAAAACCAAAACAAATATTAGAAATTGTAACTTTTTCATGTCTTTATATTGTAATTGAAAGAGGTAAAACCACTTACAGTAATTTTACCTCTTTTCTATCAAATACATCTTTCATTTAAATCAGAATGCCCACAGACGGGTAATTGTAAAACCAATTGCAATGCCATCTTTGTTAAATCCTGACCGTGTAAACATCATATTTTCCTGTGGCACCATACTGGGTGCATTGCTCACATAAATCTGGAACGCGTGGGTAAAAGTTGAAATTTGCCATCCAAGTGCAATATTCGGCTTGTAATCCGGCATTTCATTCTGTTCCGAAATAGATTCAATTTTTAAAGGAGCATTGTAATTAAAGGTAAGAGACGACTGCGGACTGATTTTTACCCTTCCCAACAAATGCAATCCAACAAGGTCATGGTTTTCATCCCAGGTGGCAAGGTTGTAATGCGAAAAGCTTGCGCCTCCCTGTACCGAAAGCCAGTCAGTAAATTTACGGCTTACCATTAATTGAGAGAAATAGGAAACCCGGTCCATCAACGCCAGGCTTGTTGGCAGAGTTTCAGCTTTTGTATCAACAATTTGTCCGGTTCCGAAAGCATCTTCTGCGCGGCCATCAATAGCCAGAACACCATACAGGGCAACTGATACCGGTATTTTATTGTTATCAGTTTGTTGTAATACGAGATATTTGGCATTCAAATCGGTGTACATTTTACCTTTTGTAATACCGGCACCAATCTGAAGATTTTTAACCGGAACATAATCAAGTGCAAGCCTGATGTTTGTGCCAGGTCCATAAATACCCCAAAGATCGGAAATACCGTTATTCATGGTGGCGAATTTATGCTGAATGGCAAAACCCAGGGTTTTTTTATCGCCAATAGCAGTGGTTTGATCGTCAACCAGGTAGGGACTTTCAAAAGCAGTTACAGGTGTACCCGGCGTTTCTTCGCTCTCAGTATCCTGTGCAAAAGACCAACTAAAAACGAATCCTGTTAATAGTATGAATAGTATTGATTTTTTCATTTCTTCCACTTTTTAATAGGTTAGTTATTTTTAGCGCCTTCCTCAATCCAGGTAAGAACAATTTTGGCTTCACTGCTGCTGTATTTCTTCCAGGTATGCACGGTAGAGGTTGGGGCAGGGAAATAGTAAATTTCGCTTTCTGCCGGTGTACTCAGATTTACATGCCCAGGTACAACCTGATTGTATGATTTTCCGGTTGTAAGATCAGGAGCAGTGCCACCTGTATCATGACAGGAAACACATTTATTATCGAAAATTGGCTGAACCTGGGTGGCATAGCTTATTGGCTCGCCTCCCGGATTAGGATCCACATCTTCTTCAGGTAAAATCCAATTGTACTTGCATCCACTGGTTATAGCAACAGTGAAAAGCATGATAATGATATATTTTGAAAATTTCATTGTATATAATTCAATTCTGTTATTTGAAATCGAAATAATAAAAGAAAACGAATGTCTTCTAATCTTGTATTTTTCTGTTTTTAACCGATTAATTAAGTTCAATTTCCAGAATTTTAGTTTTAACAGTAAAAATACAATCAATTAAAAAAGACTTCAATCGAAGTCTTTTTTAATTGATTTTTATGCTTTTCTATTGCAAAGCTTCTATTGTATTAAGAAGCAGAGCTTTTACATATTTCGGATTGTGTGCTCCTAAACTGCGATCTTCTTCGAGACCAATCCAGTTGAAATATGCCTGTGCCTGTACCATCGGATATGTTCCTACTTTTGGTTCATATGCTCCATCTGCTTCAACATATTCAACAACACCCAATTCAATGAGTTTGTCTCTAAGTTGTACAAGTAAATGTTCTACTTCAGTCTGAACACCACCATAATTGAAATCGGTATTAGTTGCACCATGACAAGTGTTACAGGCGTCCAGGTTCGGTTTGAATGAATGCCCGCCTGATGCCTTGCTGAATGGTGCCATGTGACAACCAGTACAAGATGCCTGGGTCAAATGTTTTGATGAATTTGGTTCAGGGTAGGCAACTGAGCCCGGAATATTTGCAAATCCAACACCCGCAAGAACATTTGCCTGTGGACCATGATGAGGACCATAATGTGTATTGGTAATTCTGAAAGTTTCTCCCGGACTAGCAATGTTTGGTTCAGCAGTACGGGTTTGGTGACAATATCCACAAAGATTACTGTTTCCTTTTAAATCCAATACCGTTTTTTTATCAAAATCGGCAACGATCGGATCAGTTAGCCTCAGGGCATAATCTCCACTGTCAAAATCTTTGTGTAATCCATGGCAAGTATTACATTCCCATGCAGATGGATTTGTAATATCACCAAGTACTTTACCAAAAACAGCATACTGTGTAAACCCTTCATGTGAATGGCATTTAGCACAGGCAGCACGGCCACCAGCATAATCAACAGCAATTGCGCCGACATTATGTGCCGACATAACAAATTCTGCCTCTTTAGCTTCCATTTTTGTCCCTTCATGACAAGATAAACAGGTTACGTGCCCGTCTGCTCCATTTGTACCATCAACTCCGTCTGTTCCATCTGCTCCGGCAGGTCCCATCGGGCCTTCCTTCACGCATGATGAAGCAAGAAATGTACAAATTAAGCCAAGTAACATTAATTGTAGAAATGATTTGTGTTTCATATCGCAAAATAGATTAGATAAGGTTTTTAAAATATTTTCATTGGTCGTAAAAATACTAACTAACCTATTCAGCCTGACATACAGCTTGGTGATATAAAAATGTGAACAAAGTGATAAAAGACACTGAAGTAATTGATAAATGTCAATCAGCCATTAATGCTGATATGTATTAAAGAGGCTTCATCCGTAATTTCAATTTCACTTGCCTGTGTTTTAATGATATTCGACTCTTTAAATTGTTGCAGAATTCTAACCAGACTTTCTTTAGTCATGTTCGACATATCTGCCAATTCCTGACGCGAAAGGGTTGTACTGAATTTTCCGGTTTTGTAAATTTCGTTTTTCAGGTAAAGCAAAGTTTCAGCCACCCTGCCCGGCATATATTTTTGAGTTAATCCGACCATTCTTGACAGCAGATAATTGTTTTGCCTCGTATGTGTTCGTAATAACTCAACTGCGAATTCGGTGTTTTGAGTAAAGAGTTGGGTTAATCTTCCTGAATCGATTAAACAACAGGTTACCGGACTAATAGCTGATATCGTGAAATGATGGACATTCCCGTTAAACAAACCTCCTCCGGTTATAAAATCGCCTTTCCCAATAATTTTTACAATCAGGTTTTTCCCTTTTTCACCCTCAATATAAACTTTGGCAAAGCCTTCTTTCATGCAAATTACAAAAGTGGAAGCTGTATTTTGTTTAATGATTGTTTCACCTGTTTTATACCTGATCTGTTGTTTTTTATCCACCAGGTAATCCAATTCTTCATCGGTCAGGTGCTTAAAAATATTCTCTTCATCGTCACGAAAACATGAACTATTGCAACAGTTTTGTTTTCTGTCGCAATCATTACATACCATGCATCCCTTCTCATCCTGATACTTCATAAATACCTGATTGCTAAAATTTAATTATCAATTAATTTTATCACAACTTCCAGGTTAAAATCGATGTGACAATAAATAAATTTAGTATAACGAAAATATTGATTTTTATCAATTTTCCAACAATTGTTAATAAATAAGTAATTGATTAAACGTTTTAGCCGGAATTTCAAAATCGAATAGAATAGTACGGCTATTCAGGTAAGTATTCAGTATCAGTAATTTGTATTGAAGGTTATACAATCCGGGTTCCACGGCCATTGGCAATGTTTTCGGCATTCGTAATCAGCACCTCTTTTACACCGCGTTTTTTTGCCATAAATGCATTTTCGAGTTTTGGAATCATTCCTGAACTGATTATACCCTGTGTTTTATAATCTTCATATTGAAAATAATCTAATTCAAAAATCACCGATGAATCATTTGCCGGATCAAGTAAAACACCTCGTTTTTCGAAACAGTAAAAAAGAAAAACGTTGTAAAAAGCTGCCAGATCAGCAGCAAGTTCAGCAGCCATCGTATCGGCATTTGTATTGAGCAACAAGCCATTACCATCATGTGTGATGGGTGCAATTACAGGAACCACATTTTCGTTGAGTAATAACCTTAATTCGCGGGTATTCACCTCTTCCACATCGCCAACAAAACCATAATCAATTGTTTGAACAGGTCTTTTGCGGGTTCTCACAAGGCTCATGTCTGCTCCTGTCATACCCAAAGCGTTGCAGTTGCGGGCCTGTAATCCGGCCACAATCCGTTTGTTTACCAAACCTCCATAAACCATTGTTACCACATCGAGCATTGCCGCGCTTGTAATCCTGCGTCCTTCAACCATGGTTGTTTCAACACCCAATTGATTGGCCAGGTTGGTAGCCATTGTTCCGCCGCCATGTACCAGCAGTTTGTAACCCGAAATTCGCCTGAACTGATCAAGCATTAAATCAAGAGCCTGTTGATCTTCAACTACTTTTCCGCCTACTTTAATGATGGTCAGTCTGTCCATGTGAATTGTTTAATTTTTACAATTTTATGAAGTTTTCAAGAATGGTGGCACCCACAGTTCCGCTTTTTTCGGGGTGGAACTGGGTAGCGTAGAAATTGTCTTTCCGGAGTGCTGCACTGAATGGATTGATGTAATTACAAGTGGCAATTGTATGTTCTCCGAGTCCGGCAAAAAAAGAATGCACGAAATAAACATACTGCTCGTCCATATGATTGAAAAGATTGGTTTTCAGATTCACAATTTTATTCCATCCCATGTGCGGTACTTTGTTGATGTATTCTTCACCGGGAGCCGGAACAAACCGTTTCACCACTTCGTCAAAAATACCCAGGCATTTAGTGTCATTTTCTTCAGAATAGGAACACATCAGCTGCAATCCGAGACATATTCCCAAAACCGGTTGTTTCAGTGAAACGATCACCTGATCGAGTCCTTTTTCACGCAAATAGGCCATCGTGGTACTGGCTTCGCCAACACCCGGAAAGATCACTTTTGATGCACTCCTGATCCGGTCGTGATCGTCAGTGATTTCTGCATTCACATTTAACCGGTTTAAAGCATTTTTTACCGACTCAATGTTTCCTGCGTTATATTTTATGATGACAATATTCATTTTTTTGAGTTCAGCGTTCTGAGTTCAGCGTTCAAAGTTGTAATGAATGTGGTGTTTAAAACACGAAACTTTGAACCCGGAACCCCGAACTATTATTTTAGCAGCAATTCAATCACCTGTTTCATTTCATTAAACTCGTCTTCCTTGTAAAGACGGGTCAGATAAACGATTTTGCCGGTTTTATCGACAATTACATTGCGTGTCACACCGGCATTTTTTTCGGCAAAAGTGTAAAAGATTTTACCACCCGGATCAAGCGCAAGAGGATAGGTTACTTTAATGTCTTCGGCAAACTTTCTTACTTTATCCAACGGCTCATCCAGATCGATTCCGTAAAGGGCAAAATTCTTGTTGCTTTTGTGTTTCTGCCAGATATCTTTTTCAATATGAGGCATTTCCTTGCGGCAAACCGAACACCAGCTTGCTGTAAACTGGAGCATCACTACTTTCCCATTTAAGTCAGATGTTTTAACAGTTTTTCCGTCAGCAAGTGTCATTTCAAAATCGGGTAATTGTTGACCTATTTTCACAATGTACCCGTAATCGGCGGGTATATTTTTCTCTGGGATTTTTGTCATCTGCGCAAAAAGTTGTGTTGAAAGTATTAGCACACTGAATATTAAAGCGAATCTTTTCATTTTTTCTTTTTCATTTTTAATTGAAAACCACTGTGCGATTCTTGTAAACCAGTATTTTACGTTGTAAATGTTTATATACTGCCTGCGAAAGTACAATTTTTTCAAGGTCACGGCCTTTGCGGATCAGTTTTTCAACAGTATCAACATGACTGCAACGTGTTACATCCTGCTCAATGATGGGGCCTGCGTCAAGGTCAGACGTTACATAATGACTTGTGGCTCCGATAATTTTAACCCCTCTTTCATGAGCTGCATGATAGGGTTTTGCCCCGGCAAATGCAGGCAGAAACGAATGATGAATGTTGATAATTTTATTTGGAAACTGTTCGATAAATTCAGGCGAAAGAATCTGCATGTAACGGGCAAGCACCACAAAATTAATGTTGTATTTCCGGAGCAGTTCTATTTCACTTTTTTCCTGTTCTGATTTATTTTCCTTGTTAACCGGGAAATGATGAAAATCGATTCCGAATCTTTCGGCAACGGGTTTAAGTGTTTCATGATTACTGATGATGAGCGGAATTTCAACATCCCACTCGCCGGCTGTGTAGCGGCCTAAAATGTCGAAAAGACAATGCGGCATCGTCGAAACAAACAGCGCCATTCGTGGAATATCATCGGTAAAATACAAACGCCAGTTCATTTGCAAAGGCTTCGCAATGAGCGTTTCAAAATATTCCCCGATTTTTTCGGCAGGAATGGCAAATCCGTTCAGTTCCCATTCAACACGCATATAAAAAATACCTTCCTGGTGATCGACATGCTGATCGAGATAAATAATATTACCGTGATTCTTGTTCAGAAATTCGGTGACTGTTGCCAGGATTCCCTGCCGGTCGGGACAGTGAATCAGCAAAATGGCAGTGTTTTTATTTTCACGCAAAGGTTTGATAGTCTTCATAATACTCCTTTTGTTGAAGGCAGTTCGAAATTTAAAATATCTCTTTTGAGCGCCATTTTGATGGCTTTTGCAAATGCCTTGAAAATAGCCTCAATTTTATGATGTTCGTTGGTTCCTTCTGCTTTGATGTTCAGGTTACACAGCGCTGTATCTGAAAACGATTTGAAGAAGTGCATAAACATTTCGGTTGGAACATCGCCCACTTTTTCGCGTTTAAATTCGGTTTCCCAAATCAACCAGGGGCGACCGCCAAAATCAATCGCTGCCATTGCCAGACAATCATCCATCGGGAGACAAAATCCATATCTTTCCATTCCCCGTTTGTTGCCCACTGCTTTTCTGAAAGCTTCGCCCAATGCCAGCGCGGTGTCTTCAATGGTGTGATGTTCATCCACTTCAAGGTCGCCATTCACTTTTATGATCAGATCAACACCGGAATGCCGGCCAATCTGGTTGAGCATGTGGTCAAAAAAATGCAGACCTGTTGAAATATCGCAAACGCCTGATCCATCGAGGTTCAGTTTTATCCGGATGTCGGTTTCACGTGTTGTTCTTGTTATTTCTGCTGTTCTTTCCGGTTGGGCCACACAGGCGTAAATATCATCCCAATCGGTAGAAATTAAAGCGCAATATTCTGCCAGATTTTCCTCTTCAAGTTTTTCTGTCAGACTGCCATTGTTAATCAAAATTCCTTTTGATCCGATATTTTTTGCCAGTTGAATATCTGTCAAACGGTCACCAATCACATACGAGTTGGCAAGATCATATTCCCCTTCCAGGTATTTGGTCAGCATTCCGGTTCCGGGTTTGCGGGTGGGCAGGTTTTCATGCGGAAAACTTCGGTCGATACAAACATCATCAAAGTAAACTCCTTCGTTTTCAAAAGCTTTTATCACAAAATTGTGAACCGGCCAGAAAGTGTCTTCAGGATAAGAAGCAGTTCCAAGCCCATCCTGGTTGGTAACCATTATCAATTCGTAATCAAGATTTTTACTTATCAGGTGCATGTTTCTGAAAACACCCGGCAGGAATTCAAGTTTTTCAAACGAATCAACCTGTTCGTCAGCGGGTTCAAAAATCAGGGTTCCGTCGCGGTCGATGAATAACGCTTTTTTTGTCATGTTTCAGGCTAAATTTATGTTTTTCAGTGCTTCAAGCAGCAAATTGTTTTCTTCAGGCGAACCAATAGTAATTCTCAGACAACCGGCACAAAGATTCACTTTTGAACGATCGCGTACAATGATTCCTTTTTCCACCAGCTTGTTGTAAATTAAAGTAGCGTTTTCCACTGAAACCAGCACAAAGTTGGCATCCGATGGAAAAACTGTATTCACGACCGGTAGTTTTTTCAGCTCTTCTGAAATTCTGTTTCTTTCATTTATCAGGGTAGCCACCCAATTTTCCATCTGAACTTTGTTTTCAAGCATCTCCAGTGCTTTTTCCTGAGTCAGGATATTAAGATTGTACGGGTATTTAATTTTATTCAGAATGCCGATAATTTCCGGTGAGGCAAAAGCCATTCCGAGTCTGATGCCTGCCATTCCCCACGCCTTGGAAAAGGTTTGCAAAACAACCAGGTTCTTATGCCGGCTTAAGTCGGGTAACAGCGAATGTCCGGGACTGAAATCAATATAAGCTTCATCAACCACCACAATCCCTTTGAAGTGTTGGGCAATGTGGTGCATCGCAGACCGGCTCAGATTGTTGCCACTCGGATTATTTGGCGAACAAAGGAAAATCAGTTTTGTGTGGAGGTCAACCGCGTGAAGCACAGCCATCGGGTCGAGTGCGAAATTGGAAGAAAGCGGAACTTTCCGGATCGACACATCATTGATGTTGGCAGAAACCTGGTACATTCCGTAACTGGGATCGATGGTTACAATGTTATCGGTTTCCGGTTCACAAAACGCACGGATCAGCAAATCAATGGGTTCGTCGCTGCCATTTCCCAGGAATATTTTTTCTGGTGATACATTTTTAATGTCCGCAATTTTCAGTTTCAACTTTCTTTGCAACGGATCGGGGTAACGATTGTAAGGCTCGTTAAACGGATTTTCGTTGGCATCTAAAAATACCTGTGCTTCCCCGGTAAATTCATCACGGGCAGATGAGTAAGGAACAAGGCTGGCAATATTTTTTCGTACAAGATTTTGAAGATTCATTTTAGTGTGATTAAATTTTATTTAAACGTAAAGTTACCGCATTTTTATGGGCATCGAGTAATTCTGCCTGTGCCATTTTCTCGATGGCAGGCCCCAGATTCTTTAATCCTTCGGCAGTTATTTTCTGAAAAGTAATTTTTTTTCTGAAACTGTCCAGATTAACTCCGCTGAATGATTTTGCCCAGCCATTTGTGGGCAAAGTGTGGTTGGTTCCTGAAGCATAATCGCCGGCACTTTCAGGCGTGAATGGACCCAGAAAAACAGAGCCTGCATTTATTATTCCCTCCGCAATTTCTTCAAAATCGGTTGTATTGATAATTAAGTGCTCCGGTGCATATTCATTAATCAGATCAACCTGGTCGTTTTTACTTTTCAGAATGACACAAACACTATGACTGAGTGCTTTTTCTGCCACATCTTTTCGGGGCAATTGAGCACTTTGTTCCAGTAATTCCTGTTTAATACGGTCGGCTGTCGATTCGGCAGAGCAAACCAGAACCACCTGGCTGTCGGGGCCATGTTCGGCTTGCGAAAGCAAATCAGAAGCCACAAAAGCCGGATCCGCAGTCGCATCGGCAACTACAAGAACCTCAGAAGGTCCGGCCGGCATATCGATTGCAACATCGGCAATACTGACCAATTGTTTGGCTGCCACTACATACTGGTTTCCGGGGCCAAAGATTTTGTCGGTTTTTGGAACCGATTCTGTTCCGTAAGCCATTGCCCCGATTGCCTGGACCCCGCCCAGTTTGAAAACCTGCGACACACCTGAATTTCTGGCTGCATAAAGAATGGCCGGATTGATTTTCCCGTCTTTACCGGGGGGCGAACAAAGCACAACCTCTTTGCAACCAGCAATTTTAGCCGGAATGGCAAGCATCAAAACCGTTGAAAAAAGCGGAGCTGTTCCCCCCGGAATGTAAAGTCCCACTTTCTCAACCGGAACTGCTTTTTGCCAGCAGGTAACACCGGGCATTGTTTCTATCTTTTTAAGTTCACATTCCTGTGAAGCGTGAAATTGTGCGATGTTTTTCGAAGCCATTTGAATGGCATTTTTCAACTCATCAGAAACCTGGCTCTCGGCTTCTGTGAATTCCTCTTCGGTTACTTTCAGATTTTCAGGCGAAACACCATCAAATTTTAAGGTGTATTTTTTTAATGCCTGATCTCCGGTTGCCTGAATTTCTTCCAACACTGGTTTTACGAGCGAAAAAAGTTCAGAGACATCGAAAACGGGGCGTTTCAGAATTTCCGGCCAGGTATTCCGGGCAGGTTCGATATATGTTTTCATTTTTTTTACAGTAGTGAGATTTTGAGTATTGAGTACTGAGTATTGAGATTTTGCTTGAAAATTCCTTTTTCGGTAATCATTACTCAATGCTTTATACTAATTACTATTTAAAAAATCATCTTTTCAATCGGAATCACCAGGATTCCTTCAGCACCAGCTTTTTTCAGTTTACCGATTACAGTCCAGAAATCGTTTTCTTCGATAACCGAATGCATCGAACTCCAGCCTTCGGTTGCCAGAGGCACAACGGTCGGACTTTTCATTCCGGGCAGCAAAGAAGCAACTTCCTGAATTTTTTCATTTGGCACATTCAGCAGAATATACTTTTTGCCTTTTGCCCGCTGTACCGATTCGAGCCTGAAGATAAACTCCTCAAGCAACTCCTTTTTTTCGGCTGAAAGATTGGGATTGGCAACTAAAACTGCTTCCGATTTCAGTACCACTTCCACCTCTTTTAACCGGTTGCTTACCAGTGTAGAACCTGAACTCACGATATCAAAAATGGCGTCGGCAAGCCCGATTCCGGGAGCGATTTCCACCGAGCCCGTAATCACATGAACTTCTGCATTAATGTTATTTTCAGCCAGGTATTTTTTCAGAATAGCGGGGTAGGAGGTGGCGATTTTTTTGCCATTGAAAAAGTCCGGCCCGTTGTATTCCATCGATTTGGGAACAGCCAGCGAAAGCCTGCATTTGCTGAACCCCAATCTTTTGGCGATTACCACATTTTCGCCTTTCTCAAGCATTTCGTTTTCACCAACAATTCCGAGGTCGGCAACACCGTCTGCCACGGTTTGCGGAATGTCATCGTCGCGCAAAAAAAGCGCATCAATCGGGAAGTTTTTCGATTCGGCTATCAGCGTTCTTCTGCCAATATTCAGGTCAATTCCGGCCTCCTGAATCAGTTGCATCGAATCTTCATTCAGTCTGCCTTTGGTTTGAATCGCAATTTTTAATCTGTTCATTTTAATATTTTTTATTAATACTTTTTTCTTTCTCCTCCCTTTGGTGAAGCCAGTTGGGACTTCTTAATAAAAAAAGGCCTACCCGTGGGTAAGCCTTTTTCAAAATATCTTTGTTACTATGCAAAAAAATTACAGCCTACCCTGAGATTGGAAAATACCATGATGGCCGTGATGTGATTTTGCAATAAACATTCTCTTAATTTTTACGTGTGCAATTATAGTCATTAATTTGAAAAACTGATAAAACACCAGACTTTTAAATGTAAATTGTTAAATAATTTTTCACTTTCTGTATTATTTTGAAAATTGCAATCGGTTGCATACATTTGAAATCTCAATTTAATTGAGTCTTTTAACAAAAACTAAAAACTAAATCTGATGAAGAATTTACTAATCATTTCACTTTTGCTTATTATAACCCTCTTTTCAGTAAAGGCGCAAAAAGCCGGAAACGAGAAACTTTTCAAAGATAAATACATCAAAAAGACGATGACCAGAGCACTTGACTGGCAGTTAAAAAATCCGAAACATGAATTGTACGACTGGACCAACGGCGCCTTTTATGCCGGAGTTTTTGCAGCCTGGGAAACTACCGGTTCAAAAAAAATATGGAATGCGATGTATGAAATGGGGGAAAAGAACCAGTGGAAACCCGGACCACGGCTGCATCACGCCGATGACCATGTTATTTGTCAGACTTACATTGATATGTACAGAGTTTCGGACGAGAGAAAAATGATTGAGCCGTTTGTTAAAACGATGGACGAGTTTATGGCAACTCCCTATGAAACCGGTCAAATCAGGCCAATAACCTGGTGGTGGTGCGATGCGCTTTTTATGGCACCGCCTGCATTGGTTAAATTGGGAATCACTTTAAAGGAAAATAAGTACCTCGAACTGAATGACAAACTGTTTAAAGAGTGTTATAATCTCTTGTATGATAAAGATTTCAGTCTTTATGCACGCGACATGAATTACAAATGGAATGAACCCGGAATTACACCCATCAAAGAAGCTAATGGTGAGAAAATTTTCTGGTCGCGTGGAAACGGTTGGGTAATGGGAGGATTGGTGCGAGTGTTGAAAGAGTTGCCCCAGGATTATCCAGCCCGTGATTTTTATCTTCAGAATTTTAAAGAGATGGCCTCAAAAATTGCTTCATTACAACAGGCTGATGGATTGTGGCGTTCGAGTTTGCTCGACCCTGCATCTTATCCGGGCGGAGAAGCCAGCGGCTCGGGATTTTATTGTTATGCACTGGCGTGGGGAATCAACAATGGAATTCTTGACAAAACCACTTATTTGCCGGTGGTTAAAAAAGCCTGGGTGGGACTAAACGGATTAATTCAACCTGATGGGCATGTTGGCTGGTGCCAACCAATTGGAGCCGATCCGAGAAAGAATTTCAATGCCGAAAGCTGGGAAGTTTATGGAACAGGAGCATTTTTATTAGCCGGAAGCGAGGTCATAAAATTGAAGAATTAAATACCGGCTTTCACGAAAAATATATAGAGAGATAAAAGAAAAGGCACCTGACAGGTGCCTTTTTTTATGGTTTTTTGATATCAAGGGCTGTATCAATTTTCTGTCCTGTTTATTTTAACTTGTCAGCTTTCAGTTTCAATTCGCCATCGGGTGTGTTTACTGAACCGCTCATTTTGGTACCTTCAAGTTTTATTGTCACACTGATGTATTCATAATCAACATACAAGCCACATTTTATAACACCATTTTCTTCAACTTTCACTTCTTTCATTTCAATTTTGTAACCGTCGGCAAATTTCACTTCGCCAACCAGTTTGCCTTCTTTTTCAGCAAAAACGAGTGTTCCTTTTTCGTAACCATACGGTGCGCCAGCCACTTCATATTTCCAGTTTCCAACAACATCTTTGTTTACAGCGCCGGAGGCCTGTGCATTCAGGATAGTTACTGCCATAAAAAATGCGAGAATCAGTAAATTTTTCATTTTATTGAGTTTTAAAGTTTGCCGCAAATGTTATATCGATTTTTCTGATGTCAAAATAAATGGGCTGTTCGAATGTATTTTGGGATAAAAATCAAGTCGTCATGATAAAAAGGTCAGAAACAGGGGTGAATATTTTTCAGAAACCGGAATCTTCCTTTCGATATTATTCAATTTCAACAGAAACTTTTTTCCGTCGCGTTCCATAAATTCAATTTTCTCAGGATTTATCATGTACGAACGGTGGCATCTGACAATGCCGTTGTTTTTCAGTTCGTTTTCAAGGTTTTTCAGGGTATTTCTGAATAAAATTCTTTGCACCTTATTTTCGAGCATGTAAAATACGGTTACATAATTATCGGTCGATTCGAGGAGCAGCAAATCGGGTGTTCTTACCGAAAATCTGATCTTCCCGTTTTCTTCTCTGAAAATCACCAGGTTACTAATGGGTGTTTTGTGAGGGATGTTTTTCAGTATTTCTATTTCTTTCCGGTGCTTTTTATAATAAAGAATCAATACGGCAAATGAATACGGCAGCCAGATACTCAGCAGAGTATATTTTGCCGAAAACAACAAGTCGTTTTTTAAATTGCCGATCGGATTTCCGTAGAGAAAAATATAGGAAATATTGATAAGTATGATTTCAAATACCAGCCAGAAAATCCAGGTTTTAAAGGTAAAATGTTGAATTTTAAAAATCCGGCGCAACGGAAACTGTGTAAAAAGAAAAACCACAGCAATGATAAGACCATAACTCGAAAGCCTGAGAAACTGGATAAATCCCGAGTCGGAATACCACCTGGCAATGTTAAATGGTTCGTAAACATTCAGAAAAACAACATAAAATAAAAAAACAATTCCAATCAGCAGATAACGGTCGGTTTTGTTGTCGAGCAGGGTAAAAGGCCTATTCAAAAGATTAAATTTCAACACGTTCACTTTTCTTCGTTACGCACAATCACATACTTTCCGGGTTCAATTTCTGCATAACCCAAATCGTAGCAAAAGTAATAATTGCGTCCGGTTTTGGTTGTGTAAATATTTGTGTGGTATTTAAAACTAAAGCCTTTTTTATCGAGAATTGATTTCAGTACAGTTGATTTTTCTCCCGGATTCAACTCTTCCAGAATTGAATGGTTTTTTTTGAGTTCGCGATTAATGTTTCGCATCAGGTTGGTGGACGCACCCAGCTTTTTGTTATTCCATGAGTTCCGGCACAAATCGTTACAGAATTTCTGGTCGGCACGACCTTTCAGTGGTGCTCCGCAATCGAGGCAAAATCGTTGTTCCATGGGTTGAACTATTTATTTCTAAAGGTTTTATAAGCTGCTAATCTACAAATTTTTATAAATGAATACCAGCTTTGCCATCCTTATTCTTCGGCCAAAAATTATGCTCCGTTTTTGTCAGCGTCTTTTGATGTTAATTCGACTGTTTCTGGCACCATAAAGGAAATAAATCACGAGGCCAATTCCCAGCCAGATCATAAAACGGAACCAATTGGTTGAACCGAGCTGGCTCATCAGGTAGAGGTTTGTTAAAAGCCCCAAAACCGGTATCAGCGACCATCTTTTTACAACCGCCCGAAATGTGATGACAATCGATACTATCGCAAAAATCATCAGCGGGAAATGATGCCGGATGTATTGAAGAAAGTTATAAACTTCGCCAGTTTCCGACTGTGCCGCCGGAGCCCGAAATCCGGTTCTCAGAATTATAAAAATAATAATTATCCAAATCGGCAGTAAAAACCATCGGCTGTCGAAATAGGGAACCCGGAATCCACCGCGCTCCTTGTTGAGATTTCCACGCGGGTTGAGAATAATGATCCCTCCTGAAACCAGTACAAAGGCAAACAGTGTTCCGATGCTGGTTAAATCAGTTACTTCTGTCAGGTTCATAAAAAGAGCAGGAATTGCCACCACCAACCCAGTAACAATGGTTGAAAAACCAGGTGTCCGGTATTTGGGATGTAATTTGGCAAAAACCGGCGGGAGCAATCCATCGCGGCTCATACTCATCCAAATGCGTGGCTGACCTAACTGAAAAACCAGCAAAACACTGGCCATCGCAATTATGGCTCCGAATGCGATGATACCCGACAAACCAGGCATGTTTATTTTGGCAAAAACATAGGCCATCGGGTCAGAAACGCCCAGTTCAAAATAAGGCACCATTCCGGTGAGCACAAGACTGATCATTACATAAAGCACTGTTGTTATCAGTAGTGCAAGAAACATTGAAAGAGGTAAATCTCGCCTCGGATTTTTACATTCTTCGGCAGTGGTTGAAATGGCATCAAATCCGATGTAAGCAAAGAAAACGCCTGAAACACCTTTCAAAACACCTGTAATTCCGTTGGGTGCAAAAGGACTCCAGTTTTCAGGTTTTACAAAAAATGCCCCGATTCCGATAACCATCAGAAGGAGAACAATTTTCAGGATCACAAAAAAGTTATTGGTGATTCTGGATTCGCGGATTCCCACATAACAAATCCATGTTATGATGACAACGATAAAAAGTGCCGGGAAATCCGCAATTATTCTGAATCCGGCCAATTGAGGTGCGTTTGTCCATGCTGCAAAAGCTTCCTGTAATCCCGAACTTAGTTGTGTTAAAGGTGTGCCGGCATTAATGGCTTCCAGTGCAGCATGGTATCCGCGCGAAGCACTTAAATAATCGGTGGAAAGAAAATCGGGAATATGCATCCCCAAACCGTCGAGCAATGCGGTAAAGTAGCCCGACCATGAAATGGCGACGGCAATATTGCCAATAGCGTATTCCATTATCAGGTCCCAGCCAATTATCCAGGCAATTAATTCGCCAAAACTGACATAAGCATAAGTATAGGCACTTCCGCTTATTGGGATTGATGAAGCAAATTCGGCGTAACATAAGGCAGAAAGTCCGCAGGCGATGGCGGTAAAAACAAAAAGCAGCGAAACAGCCGGGCCTCCGCTTGCGGCCGCATTACCAATGGTGCTGAAAATACCTGCCCCAACAATGGCAGCAACGCCTAGCGCGGTGAGGTCAAAAACTCTCAGCGTTCGTTTCATCCCGCCACCGTTTGCTTCTGTCGAACCGGCATCACTCATGATGTCGGTTACCGATTTTCTCCGGAATAATTGGTCTGATTTCACTTGTTAAGTTAATATCAGGTAAAAATAGAGAAAAATCAATATTCAGAAACTTTAATGTCTCTTATGGAAAATTAATGTATCAAAATTTGGAAATTTGATAACATGGAAACACAATAATCAGAATATACATTTCAATTTTCTTTATGGTTTAAACAAAGAAACTCACAAACAGGGCAATATTCAGGATAGTAACGATTCCCCCGATTGAGTAAAGCAGAATTTTTGAATACAATGAGTTTTTGTATTTACCCATTACTTTTTCTGATGAAGTTAGATAAACCTGCAGGAAAATGGTGATGGGAAGCTGAATACTTAAAAACATCTGCGAGAGGATCAAGCCGTTGAACGGATTTGAAATAAGAAAAATAATGAATAGCGCAACCAACAATGATATTGATACACCCAAACGTGAATGGTTATCTTTTATATCATAGGGTTCTTTGTACATTCCTGCGAAAATGGTTCCTGCTGCCATTCCCGAAGTGATGGTGGATGAGATTCCCGAAAAAAGCAGGGCAATTGCAAAAACAAAAGCTGCATTGTTCCCAAGCAGTGGTGAAAGTAACGACTGCGCTTGCTCCAGTTCGGTTACCGGTGTTTTTGCTTTGAAAAACGTGGCCGCTGCCAGAATTATCATCGCACTATTGATAGCCCAGCCAATAATCATCGAAATCAATGTATCAAGATATTCATAACGCAACTGCTTTTTTATAACTGTTTCGTTTTCAAGGTTCCACTGCCGGCTTTGAATTACTTCTGAATGAAGAAACAAATTGTGTGGCATAACCACAGCACCCAGCACACTCATAACAATAATCATTGAACCGGAAGGAAATGAAGGAACAACCCACCCTTTTATGGCTGAATTCCAGTCGATATTAACCAGTGACAACTCATAAAGAAATGAAAGCCCGATGACTGATACAAAGGCGATTATCCATTTTTCAATGACCTTGTATGAATTCGTAAAAAGCATGATTATCACAAAAATGGTTACCAGCACTGCTCCGGCTCTGATGGGAATTTGAAAGATCATATTCAAAGCAATGGCGCCTCCCAGAATTTCGGCAAGCGACGTTGAAACAGAAGCCAGCATGGCAGAAGAAAGAATTACACGTGCATATTTATTCTTAATATGTATTGCTGCTGCTTCTGAAAGACAAAGCCCAGATGCAATACCCAGGTGAGCAACATTGTGTTGTAACACAATCAGCATCAGGGTTGAGAGTGTAACCATCCAAAGCAACGTGTATCCAAATTCGGCTCCGGCAGCGAGGTTCGAAGCCCAGTTTCCGGGATCGATAAAACCTACTGTAACCAACAACCCCGGGCCTATAAATTTCAGAATTTCTAATCCTTCAAACCGGGCTTTGTAACCTTTTCTGTCAATATTGTTTAAAAACTTAAACATATGTTTTGTATCGTTTTTTCTGTAATGATTATAAAAACCAGATCGCGTTAAAATGGTTTTTCAAAACTACAAATTTAAACAGAAAGCTGATCTGAAAAATTTGATTTGACTCAAATTGCTGATATTGAAATTTATATCCGTTTGTAAACGTTTATAAATGCTTATATCCGATTACAAATGTTTAAATACCGGATAAGTTTTGGAGACCGTTTTACCTTTGACTCAACAATTTCGTTATCAAATTAATAACTTAAAAAATTACAAAAATGAATGCATTAAGAAACAGCGTCAGGCTTATCGGCCACCTGGGCGATGCCCCGAAAGTAAGAAAGTTGGACGGCGGAAAAACCGTTGCTAATTTCAGTATAGCAACAAACGAAATTTACCACGATGCCAACGGAAACCGACAAAGCGAAACAACCTGGCACCGGCTTGTTGCCTGGGGAAAACAGGCTGAAGTAATTGAAAAATACGCCCACAAGGGAAGCGAAGTTGCCATTGAAGGTAAACTGACCAACCGGTCGTGGGAGGATAAAAACGGTGAAAAACAGTATATTACCGAAGTGGTGGTTAACTCGGTGTTATTATTGGATAAAAAAAATGATGCCGCTGAAGCATAAACTTTCAAACTCTAGTGGAAAAAGCTCTGTCAAATCTGGCAGGGCTTTTTTATTGTTGTCAGGTTGTCGTTGTTGTCAGGTTGTGATTGTACATTTTTAGTTGGGATTCATTTCTTTGTGAGAAAATGAAATTATTTGAGTTTTTGCCCAATCACCCAATCACATTCACACTCCTGCATTAAAATGCCCATTTGATTCGGCCGTATAACGCCTGACCGTAGTCACCGTATTCAGTTCCGTCGCGGCCAAAGAAGAGCTGTCCGTTTACCATTAATTCGAGATTGTTTCCTAATGAATAAATTAAAGTAGGACCGGCATAAAACGAACCGTCGCAAGGATTTATGATGGATGAAAAACTGGCATTAAACAAGGGTGTAAAAGGGTAGGAGACCTGCCCGAAAAGATTGTACCTGCCCAACGAAAGCATTTTTGCTGAAATATCGGGCGAAAAGAAACTGCGGCCTCCGGCATCGCTGGTTGTTCCGTGGCTGTTGTACAATACCGCAGCGTGAACATACAAACTGTTCTGAAAGTAATAATCGCCCGAAACCGAGGCAACAAGCGCTTCGTAACTTCCATTATCTTTTTCGCGGGGCTTAAACCAGGAAACTTCACCCCGGAAACCACCGCCTTTAATATCGCCCGACCAACCGGTTCCCAAAACAAAATCTTTTCCCATCCAGCCACCCAGAAACTGGAAATCAGTATTCATTTTTGAAAACCTGTACATTCCGGCAACCGCCGTTTCATCTGCATTGTGACCGATTTTGTAAACCAGTTCGGCAGAAGAAGTTTCGCTGGTAAAATACTGAAGTTTAAGACCATCGGTGCCTGGGCGTTCTTCGTAGTCAAATTCGAAATATGAAAATGTGTTGAAAATATCGTTGGGATTCCAAACTAAGTTCACACCCCAGTTAATACGCTGCCGGCCTGCGCGCGCCTGCAGTTTGCCGAATGTGTAATCAACCCATGCACGGTCGATGGCGGAATGCAGAAACCAACTGTCGGCCGAAATCAGAACTGTCCCAAGATCGAAATAACCGCCTTCTTCGTCTATCATCTGCTCATAATCAGGGAATTTTTTCACCATTTGTCCGAAAAACAGGCGGTTACGGATTTCAAGGTCAAAAACCAGTTTTTCAGTGGCATTCCATTTAAAATTCAATCGGTTGTGAAACTGGTTGAGAAGAAGACTATTCAGTGAATCGGTTACACTGACAGCGATAGGATTCACAGGCTTGTAATACATGGTCAGTTCTTTCAGATATCCGTTGAAAGTGATTTTTTCCTGCGCACTAATTACGAAAGTTAGAATTACGAAAGTCAATATGAGCAGGTACTTTTTCATTAACAATCAGAATCTAAAATATCTAATAACGAATAAGAAATCAGAAAGTATGTTTCCGAAATGATCACCTTTTCAATTTTTAATATTAATTGCCAATCTTCATTCCCGTTGCAAAATCCATCACGCACATGGTACGATACTCAGGGTGACTGCCACAGGCAACACCCACCAGTTTCAGATCCGGATTCAGAAAAGTTTTCCGGTGTCCGCGTGATCTCACGTTGTCGTCAATCAACAGAAAAATGATGGTTTGCCGTGCTGAAGTATTTCCATATGCAATGTTTTCGGCAATCTGTTTCTCCCAGTCTCCATGTCGTTCAATTCTGGTTCTCAGGTTCGAACGGTCGCCGCCAGTGTGGCCGGTTGCGCCTGATTTCGACTGGTCGCGGCAATGGTCTTTCGCAGCCCGCGTTAATTCTTTGTTGGGATAAATGAGCGGAAGTGGCTTCATTCTTTTCAATTCGCGCACACATTCGTTTAACGCCGATACTCCTTCCACCGTTTTGATTGGCAAATCGCCCGGATAAGTCAGAATTTTATTATTGAAGTTTTTGGCAAGCGGTGCAATATATTTTTCGGCATATTGTGCCGGATCGGAGCGAAAAAGATTGATTTCGAATATTATTTCCTTTTCTAACGGTGAAAGATATCCTGCCCTGGCTGCTGTATTCAGCATCGCTGACGATTCTGGTTCCACAGCTTTGAGTAAAACCGGAATAAAATACAGCAGCAGAAGTGTCTTTCTCATTATTTTATTTTGTTTTTGTGTCGCTTACAATTTTCCCATCTTCGAGCGTGATCACACGCCGTGCCTTGTTCACAACCCTGGCATCATGAGTCGAAAATATAAACGTGATATTTTCCTCTTTATTTAGTTGTTCCATAATTTC
>DAINOH010000045.1:0-36353 GCA_036735485.1 Draconibacterium sp.
ACCGACATTCCACCATCCACCAGAACCACTTGTCCGGTGGAGTAGGGAAGCATTCCGGTGGCCATGGCAGCAGCTACTTTGCCCACATCTTCCGGTGTTCCCCAGCGTTGCTGAATGCTCAGTCCCTGTTCAAAAAGTTTGTCGTATTTTTCGGTAACACCGGCAGTCATATCGGTTTTTATTACGCCGGGCTGAATTTCATAAACAGGTATATCGAACTCACCCAAACGGGCAGCCCACAATTTGGTGGCCATTGCAATTCCCGCTTTCGAAATACAGTATTCGCCACGATTAACCGAAGCCACACTTGCCGAAACCGAAGAAACATTGATGATGCAGCCCGAAAAATCAGGGTTTTCCTTTTTCTGCTGAACCATGTGGCTGGCAAAAAGCTGGGTGAGAAAGTACGGGCCTTTCAGGTTGGTTGTCAGTACTTCATCGAAAATATCTTCGGTGGCTTCAAGAATATCTTTTCGCTCGCGGGGAGCAATCCCGGCGTTGTTCACCAGCACATTCAAAGCGCCAAATTCCGAAATCACCGTATCTAAAATTCTTTGTCTGTCTGCTTTGTCGGCAACACTGCCCTGTGCATAAATCACGCGCGCGCCAAACATTTTTAATCCATCCAGCATTGGTTGTATTGTTTTTTGTTCTCTCACACCGTTAATGGCCAGGTTGAATCCGGCTTTCGCCATTTCAATCGCAATTCCCAGCCCGATTCCGCGCGAGCCGCCTGTGATTAATGCTGTTTTTTTCATTCTATCTCACTTTATTTTTTAGACAGTACTTTTTACTAATGGACAATGAAAACCGGTGATTTTTGCAAGTTTAGGCTTTGCAAATTGAATCACGTTTTTTTGGTTAAAAAAACTTTTCAAACATATCAATCAGAATTATCAATCCGAAGAAAAGAAAAACGATTCCGGAAATTATATCAATTCTTTTCAGAAAATTCTTGCCTATTCTTGTTTTCAGTTGATGGGTTAACTCACTTAAAATAAACCACCAAATCACAGACCCAATAAATATTCCAGCCAAAAGCTGAATTGCTTTTGAGATTTCAACCAGTGAATTTGAAATGCCCATCACAGAAAAAACAGCGGTAAAGAATAGTATTGTCAATGGATTTGTGAGAGTAAGCAGAAAAGTTGAGATATAGTCGCGCAAATATCCTTTGTCTTTGTAACCTTTAAAATCGATATCGGATTCTTTTTTCAGAATCGCTTTGATACCTAAAAATACAAGTATTACAAAACCAATCAATTGCATCCAGAATTTTTGCTCAATCAGAAAATCAGAAATTATGGTCAAACCGAGACCTGCAATAACCCCATAAATCAAATCGGCAGTTGCAGCGCCTAACCCACTAACGAAACCTGCGGTAAAGTTTCTGTTTATTGTTCTTGTAATACACAAAATTCCAATCGGACCCACCGGGGCTGCTGCAGCAAATCCCAACAACATACCTTTCAATAAAAATATAACATTCACTTTTGAAATTCTGACGTTACAGATCCAACTGATTGACTTCCACCCACGCCCTTTTTGCCCAGCTTTCCAATCCTTTTTCGGCCAACTGAACACCTTTGGCTCCTTCGAGTAAATTCCACCGGAAAGGTTCATCTTTTACCACATGTTTCAGGAAAAGTTCCCATTGTGCTTTAAAAGCATTGTCGAAGTTTTCCTGCTCAGGCACTTTACTCCAGCCTTCGTAAAAATTAATCGGGTTGGGAATATCCGGATTCCAGACGGGTTTGGGTGTGTTTCCGTAATGTTGCGTCCAGCAGTCGCGCAGTCCGGCTACCGCCGAACCTTTTGTTCCGTCAACCTGCAGTGTGAGTAAATCATCACGGCGGACACGGGTCACCCAACTCGAGTTAAAATGCGCAATCACTCCGCCATCCAGTTCAAAAGTGGCATAAGCAGCATCGTCGGCAGTGCATTTATAAGGATTGCCTTGTTCATCAACCCGTTCCGGGATGTGCGTTGCACCGAGACAAAAAACGCCTTTTACCTCACCAATTAAATTATCGAGCACATAGCGCCAGTGGCAGAGCATATCCACAATAATTCCACCGTCGTCTTCCTTGCGGTAGTTCCAGCTGGGGCGCTGCGCAGGAACCGTGTGCCCCTCAAAAACCCAGTAGCCAAATTCGCCGCGCACCGAAAGAATTTTGCCAAAGAAATCATTTTCCATCAATCGTTTCAGTTTCAGCAAACCGGGGAGCCAGAGTTTATCCTGCACCACGCCATGTTTTACACCGGCTTCCTCACATACTTTGTACAGTTCGAGCGCAGTGGCAGTGTCGGCCGCGATTGGTTTTTCGCAGTAAACGTGCTTTCCGGCTTTGGCAGCCTGTTTTACTGCACCGGCACGGCGACCGGTGGTTTGTGCATCAAAATAGACCTGGTAACTCGGATCATTCATTACCGAATTGAGGTCGGTTGTCCACTTTTCCACGCCCGAAATTTCGGCCAGTTTTTTGAGTTTGGCCTCATTTCGGCCCACCAGAATGGGGTCGGGCATTATATATTCTGTATCGCTGATTTTTACGCCACCTTGTTTGATGATGGCAACGATAGAGCGCATCAGGTGCTGGTTGGTTCCCATCCGCCCTGTGACGCCGTTCATGATTATTCCGATTTTGTGTATCATAGTCAGTTGATAGTTTCGAGTCTAAAGTTCCGGGTTTCGGGCTACAGGTTCCGGGTTGAGAAAACTATCCAGAATCCAGTATCCAGAATCCCAATATCAAGTATAATTCAAATATGCATTTTTTATTTTTTCGAGATACGCTTTCTGGTCGGTTGCCCAGTATTTATCCGAGAAAATCTCCACTTCGTTGTAGCCAGAAAAGCCGGTTTCTTCCACCCAGCCACGAATCTTTTTCACCGGAATGCAGCCATCGCCCATCAGTCCGCGGTCGTTCAGAAAATCGATGGTGGGCACGTTCCAGTCGCACACATGAAAAGCAAAAAGTTTGTGGTTCGCTCCGCAACGCTTGATTTCAGCTTCGAGCGTGTTGTCCCACCACAAATGGTACACATCCACGGCAACACCCACAAAATCGTCGTTGATTTCCTCGGTCATTTTGTTCGCCTGAGCCAGCGTGTTAATGGCCGAACGGTCGCCCGCGTACATCGGGTGCAGCGGTTCGATGGCCAGTTTTACCCCGGCTGCTTTGGCAACAGGAAGTATTTTTATGATTCCTTCTTTTATCTGCTCGCGCGATTTATCAAGCGATTGCCGCCCATCGGCGCCACAAACGAGCACAATCAAAGGCGCTTCCACAGCAGCAGCCTGTTCAATGCAAAACAGGTTATCATCGATGGCTGCCTGGCGTTTTTCTTTTTCAACCGACGGAAAAAAGCCGCCGCGTGCCACCGAAACCACATTCATGCCGAAATCATCAAGAAAGGTTTTTGCCTCTTTCAGATTCTGGTTTTCCAATACATTCCTCCAGATAGTAATTCCGTGAATCCCGGCGGCACTGTAGTTTTCAGCACATTGCCGCAGGTTCCAGGGCTTTGTGGTGAGCGTGTGCACACACAGTTTTGAAAAATCGGTAAGTTCAGTTGCCATTTATAACATTGTGAAATTAAAATCTAAAATATCGAATAAGAAATGAAAAATCAGGAAGTTTTCTTTGCTGCCTTTCCTTGGAAGAGGGCTGGGGAAAGGCTTTCAAAAAACGTCAGATATTTTTCATTGCTGATAATTCTTTGCAGGTAGAGCGCCGCTTCGCGCGCATGGTAGTCGCCCCACATCGACGATTCGCCATTCGGTATTTTGCTTCCTTCGGGAATATAATCCCAGCCGTTTGGCCGGTGGTAAATGCTGTGCAGAATCAATCCTTCGTGTTCAGGATTTGTACTGAGGTAAGGCACTGAAAGCAGCGTGTTCATCACTGTCAGTCCGGCCTGCCGGTACTTTGCACCAACTTCGGTTTCGCCTTTTTCTGAAAGGTATTTTCCCAGTCGCAACAAACCCTGCGCACCAATTGCTGCGGCAGAGCTGTCAACCGGCTCGTAATCGTTAAACGGGTCAGCCGGTTTTTCAAGATAATTTCCAAGTTTATGAAGATTTTGAGCACCCGTGTCCCAATAAGGAATTCCATCGACTGGTGTGTTTTCGATGTAAAAATCGCAGGTTGCCCGGGCAGCTTTCATCATCATTTTTTCAAGATTTGCTTTTCCTTCTGGCAATTCGGTGACCGGCATTTTTTTCAATAATTCGAGTTCTTCGGCAAAACCGAGCATGGCCCAGGCCAATCCGCGTGTCCAGGTGGAGAAACCCGTGTAACCCTGCTGCGAATTGGGGCAGCGGAAGTTTCCGTCGTTTACATTGAAAATGCTTTCGTGAGCAGTGCGTCCCCACACATCATAACTGTCGCGGCCGTCGCCATAAAAAACCGAATATTTTGCTGTGGCGGCAATGTGCTGCAACCCTCTTTCGAGCAGCGAAATTTTTGCATCCCCTTCGCCCTGAAAAACATGTCCAAGCAGGTGACTTGCCATTAAAATGCGCACCGAGCGGATGGTATCGACAAACAGCGAGTGCGGGCCATTAAACGAATAAATAAATCCGCCGTCCTTGATTTTTGTCCAGCGCGCAGCCTGCACCGCCCCCGATATTTTGATGGCCAGCTCGTAAAAATTCTTTTCCCACTCGTTCATTGGAATTTTTCCTTCGTTCATGAGCCGGAGCAGATTTCCATAGGTACTCAGGTTGTTAAAACCGTGGTCGTGAACACCGGTGTGACTGATGTGCGGCGCCATTTTAGCCAGCGTATTTTTTCTGCCGTTTTCGAGAAACCAGTTTTCACCAGTGGCATCGAATTGCAAAATGGCCGAGCCAAACTGAAAACCCTGCGTCCATTCAGTCCAACCGCGGGTAGTATATTTCCCTTTCACGGTAAAAACCGGGGAACCTTTTGATGCATCGTAGTTTTTGTCGATGTTTTTGATTTTCTCGCCCGAAAGTTCCCAGAACAAGGCCAGTTTTTTCGAGAGGTTTTCAGGTTTCAATTGGTAGTCGATTTGTATCATGGTGAAGAATGAGATTTATAGTGATTTATTGAGATTTATGGTGATTGAATAACATTGAAATCTGCTTTTAAAATTTTTCGGGAAGATAGTAAAGAGCAAAGGTTTTTGAAAATATTTATGGTTAGCTGATTACGTCGTTATTCACTTTCTTTATTTCCGATTTGTCTTCGCAGTTGTTCAGCATTTCAAGGCTTGAAAGCTTTAAAACCGGGTGAACAAAATCCGGGGCGATTTCGGCAAGCGGAACCAGCACGAAAAGCCGATTGTGCAATAGCGGGTGCGGAATGGTGAGATTTTCAGTATTGATGATATTGTCATCGAAATACAAAATATCGATGTCCATTTCCCTTGATGAGTAACCATTTCCGCTTCGTTTTCTTCCGAATACAGCATCAATTTTTTCAATATTGTCAAGGATTTCTGAGGGATTCAAATGAGTATCAATACACAAAACCTGGTTCCAGAATGAATCTTCCGACACGAATCCCCAGGCTGGTGTTTCATAAACCGATGACTTTAAAATTATTTTGCCTAACTCGTTTTGAATGTGAGTGTAAACTTTATCGAAATTAGCACGCTTATTTCCGAGATTTCCACCAATGCTCAAAAAAACCTGATGCATGAGTTGTATATTTGTAATTCTAAAAAACGAGTTTCGACTGATAAGATTCAGAAATTAAAAGTACACAAATATAATTATGAAAGAATTCTTCAAATATGTTCTGGCTACCATAACTGGTATTGTTGTGATATCGATAATTGGTTTCGTTTTTTTGCTGATGATTATTGGTGCTATTGTGGCATCCACGGAAAAGCAGGTAACAGTTGAAAATAATTCAATGCTGGTGATTGACATGAGCCACCGGCTTGTTGACAGGGCGCGGAACGATCCGTTTGAAGACCTCAACATTCCGGGTTTGTCGGTGGTGAAATCGCTGGGACTCGATGATATTGCCACTTCGCTTGAAAATGCTGTTAACGATGACCGGATCAAAGGTGTTTACCTGAAACTTTCGGTTACCAATGGTGGGATGGCTTCGGTGGAAGAGATCAGAAATATGCTGAAAGAGTTTAAAAAGGCAAGTGGAAAGCCGGTTTATGCCCATGTTGAATTTGCCATGGCCGACCAGAAATCGTATTACCTGGCAACCGCTGCCGATAAAATTGTGGTTCATCCTGAAGCATCTATCGATTTTCGTGGTCTGGGCGGAGAGATGATGTTTTACAAAAAACTGCTGGACAAAGTAGGCGTCGAAATGCAGATTGTCCGTCATGGAAAATTCAAAGCAGCGGTGGAACCATTTATGCTCGATAAAATGAGCGACGAAAACCGCGAACAACAACTTACTTACATGACCAGCCTCTGGAATCACATGCTGAAAGGAATTTCGGAAGCACGAAATATTCCGGTTGAAAAACTGAATGTTTTAGCCGACGAAGTGCAGACTTTTAATAAAGGAGCAAAAGCTGTTGAAACAGGTTTGGTGGATGCCGCCAAATACAAGGACGAAGTGTTGGACGATCTCAGAAAAATTGCCGGTATAGAGGGAACCAAGGGAGTTCCGGTTATCAGTGCGTCGAAATACGCCGATGTTCCGGTTACCGATAAGAAATTCAGCCGCAACAAAATTGCCGTGGTTTATGCCAGCGGCGATATTGGGATGTCACTGGGAGGAGAATTCATTGATGGCGACGAACTGGCCCGCGAAATCAGAAAAGTGCGTCAGGATAGTAGTTACAAAGCGGTTGTATTGAGAATTGATTCTCCCGGAGGAACTGTTTTTGATTCAGAAACCATCTGGCGCGAGGTAAAACTTACCGCCGACGAGAAAACGATGGTGGTTTCGTTCGGCAATGTGGCTGCATCAGGTGGATACTATCTTTCCTGCGGAGCCGATAAAATTGTGGCCAATCCCAATACCATCACAGGTTCTATCGGAATTTTCGGAACCATCCCGAATTTTGGCGAACTGCTGAATGACAAACTGGGTATTACCACCGATGTGGTAAAAACAAATAAGAATTCTGATCTGCTTACTTTGACCCGCCCAATGACAGAAACAGAACGGAACCTGCTTCAGCGGAATATTGAAGAAGGTTACCAGACATTTATCACCCATGTTGCAGAAGGACGCCGGATGACCATTGCACAGGTTGATTCTATTGGTCAGGGACGTGTGTGGAGTGGCGAAAATGCAAAACAGATTGGCCTGGTTGATGAATTTGGCGGATTAAAAGAAGCTATCGCACTCGCTTCCGAAATTGAAGGCCTTGAAGAATACAGAACTGTTTCTCTGCCAGCCTTGCCTGATCCTTTCCAGGAAATCTTTAAAATGGGAACTGACAATATCAAGGCAAGATTCCTGAAAAACGAACTGGGCGACCAATACCGTTATTACGAATTCCTGAAAAAAGCCACCGGACTTAATGGGATTTATGCCCGGATGCCGTATGATATTCTCTTAAACTGAAAATTTTTTTTTCAATAACATTTCCAAAGTTCGAACTTTGGAAATGTTATTGAATACAGTGAAACCCTCTTTTGGTAAATAACCACAGCAATTTGTTATCTTAGCCGTTTAAAGAAACGCTTGCCATGAAGTATCTTTTGTTATTGCCTTTTTCGTGGATTTACGGCCTTGTGGTTTATTTCCGTAACCAGTTTTACGATCTTGGTATCCTGAAAACAAAGGAATTCGATGTACCCGTAATTTCGATTGGTAATATTACCGTTGGTGGCACCGGGAAAACTCCCCAGGTTGAATATCTTGTTGATTTGCTGAAAAATAAATACGAAGTTGCCACGCTGAGCCGCGGATACAAGCGTAAAACAAAAGGTTTCAGGCTGGTGGAAACCAACTCAACCGCAGCGGAAGTGGGCGACGAACCTTTACAGATCAAAAATCATTATCCCGAAATTACCGTTTCGGTTTGCGAAAACAGGGTTTCAGGTGTAGAAAAACTGCTCGATCCCACCAATCCCAAAGTACCGGATGTGGTGCTTTTAGACGATGCCTTTCAGCACCGCCGGATTACTGCCGGAATTAATATTCTGCTGATTGATTATAACCGGCAGATTGCAAAAGACACACTTTTGCCGGCAGGCCGTTTGCGCGAAGGAGTGGCACAAATGCGCAGGGCACAAATAATTGTTTTTACCAAGTGCCCTAATGAAGTAACACCAATCATGCGAAGGATCCTGCAAAAGGAAGTCAGGCTGAAACCCTACCAGAACCTGTTTTTCACCACATTGAAACACGGAGAAATCAAGCCTGTTTTTGACGCGCCGGAACTGGAGCCATCTTTTTATGACAAAAAAGATTTTTCGATGCTGATTTTAACCGGAATTGCTGCTCCGGCTCATATGTACAATCATTTGCGTCAGTTTTCAAAAAAGGTTGAAATCTTCTCTTTCCCCGATCATTATTATTTTTCTGATGCTGATATTCAGAAGCTGATGACAAAATTTGACGCTTTGAATACGAATAAAAAAATTATTGTAACCACCGAAAAAGATGTGATGCGCTTGAAAGATTTACCAGGCTTGCCTGAAAACTTCAAACATCATTTGTATTATTTACCCGTGAAAGTTAAATTCCTCGATGAGGGAGAAAATGAATTCAATAAGAAAATTTTAAACTATGTTGGAGAAAATAAAAGCAACCGCGAATTACATAAAAGAACGAATAAACGCAACGCCTGAGGTAGGCATTATTCTGGGTACCGGCCTTGGCGGACTTGTTAAGGAAATCGAAATCAAAGAATCGATACCCTACAGCGAAATACCCAATTTCCCGGTGTCAACCGTGGATGGACATGCCGGCAGACTGATTTACGGAACGCTGGGTAACAAAGAAGTACTGGCCATGCAGGGGCGTTTTCATTTTTATGAAGGCTATTCGATGAAAGAAGTAACTTTTCCGGTGCGGGTTTTAAAATATGTAGGCATCAGTCATCTTTTTGTGTCGAATGCCAGCGGTGGACTGAATCCAGGCTGGCATGTAGGCGAGATTGTGATTATTACGGATCATATCAATTTTTTTCCGGAACATCCACTACGCGGGAAAAACGAAAGCGAACTGGGCCCCCGTTTCCCGGATATGAGCAAATGTTACGATGAGAGACTCCGTAATAAGGCCAAACTCATCGCGCTCGAAAATAATATCGTTGTAAAGGAAGGTGTTTATGTGGGCGTTTCGGGGCCTACTTTCGAAACCCCGGCTGAATACAAAATGTTTCGTTTGCTGGGTGGCGACCTTGTTGGTATGTCAACAGTGCCTGAAGTAATTGTTGCCCGTCATATGAACCTGAAAGTTTTTGGGATTTCGATAGTTACCGACAGCGGGGTTCCGGGTGAGATTGTGGAAATCTCGCACGAGGAAGTGCAGGAAGTAGCCATGAAAGCTGAACCGAAAATGACACTCATTATGAAAAACCTGATTCAGGGAATCTGACAAACTGAATTGAAATGGATTTGCTGATTCTGTCGCTGGCACCGGTTTTTATTATTGCAGGATACATCTATTTCCGCGATAAATACGAAAAAGAACCTTACCGTTTGTTGATTTATGCCCTGGCCGCCGGTGCTTTTTCTGTAATTCCCATTTTGTTTGTCGAAAGTTTTCTGAATTCATTTACAGACTATTTTTATGGTTTGCTGGCTGCCGCCTGGAAAGCTTTTGTGGTGGCAGCTTTTACCGAAGAGTTGTTTAAATACCTGGCACTTTACCTGCTGATTTGGAAAAGCAGGGAGTTTAACGATAAGTTCGATGGGATTGTTTATGCCGTTTTTATCTCACTGGGTTTTGCCGCCATCGAGAACGTGATGTACGTAATGGGAAATGGTGTTTACACCGGTATTATCAGGGCGGTGACTGCTGTGCCGGCACATGCCATTTTTGGTATTACCATGGGTTTTTACTTTGGAATGGCCAAATTCTACCCGAAAAAACAGGCCGAACTCAAACAAAAAGCTTTGTTGGTTCCGATTATTCTCCACGGAATGTATGATTTCATCCTTTTTACCGGTATCGACTGGCTTTCCATAATTTTCCTTGCATTTCTGGGGTATCTCTATTATTCAGGCTGGAAAAGGATTAAAGAACTCCGTCGGCAATCGATCTACAACAACGATTGGGATTTAATGAACAAAACCTTTAATAAACGTTGAATCTATGAATATTCCAGTATTCGCCGATATTGAAGCCGCCCACCGGATTGTGGCAAAATATGCGCATCACACGCCTGTGTTAACCTCACAAAGTATCAATAAAATTACAGGTGGAAACCTGTTTTTTAAATGTGAGAATTTTCAGAAGGTGGGTGCTTTCAAATTCAGGGGTGCCTGCAATGCGGTTTTTTCGCTTTCAGAAGAAGATGCAAAAAAGGGAGTGGCAACACATTCTTCAGGAAATCATGCGGCAGCGCTGGCTTTGGCTGCCAGCATTCGAGGAATTGCTGCTCATATTGTTATGCCCGATAATTCACCCGAAATAAAAAAGAAAGCAGTGGCTGGTTATGGTGCAAACATCACCTTTTGTGAACCGACCCTCCAGGCACGCGAAAGCACGCTGGCAAAAATTGTGGCTGAAACCGGTGCAACCGAAATACATCCGTACAACAACTTTTTCGTAATTGCCGGTCAGGGAACTGCAGCCAAAGAACTGATTGAAGATTTCGGGGCCTTTGATATCATCATGGCACCGGTGGGTGGGGGAGGATTGCTGGGAGGAACAGCCATTTCAACCAAACATTTACTGCCTGAATGCAAAGTTATTGCTGCCGAGCCAGCCGGAGCAGATGATGCTTTTCGTTCGTTCCAGGCAAAAAAAATCATACCGTCTGTTAACCCAAAAACCATTGCCGACGGGCTTTTAACATCGCTGGGCGAGCGGAACTTTGCCATCATTTCTGAAAAAGTGGATGATATTGTAACCGTTTCGGAACAAAATATTGTGGAGGCGATGCGGATGATCTGGGAACGTATGAAAATCATCATCGAGCCCTCTTCTGCGGTTCCATTGGCTGCCATTCTTGAAAACAAAGTAGATATTCAAAATAAAAAAACAGGGATTATTTTATCGGGTGGAAACCTGGATTTGGGGAGGTTGCCGTTTTAGGGAGAAAATTGAAATCTAAAATATCGAATAATAAATAAGAAATCAGAAAGTAATCGTTGATCTGGAATTACTTTATTATTCTAAAATTTTTTGTTTCTTATTCCTTATTTTTTTGATTTCTTCCGGTAAGCTGGAACTGAGACATCACAACATCGGGCTCACAATATGCGCCAATGACTCGCGTAATTTAAAGTGCCAGACACGTTTTTCCCACTCATGTAATTTTATTTCGCGGCTGTCGCGCAGGTCGGCAATAAAATGGCGGAGCAGTGATCGCGTAAATTTTCTTTCATACATAAAAGCGTTGATTTCGAAATTGGTTTCAAGACTTCTGAAATCGAGGTTGGTGGTCCCCACCGATGAAAAAACATCGTCAACAATCAGTGTTTTGCTGTGGATAAAGCCTTTTTGATAAAAATAAATTTTCACACCGGCTTCCAGCAATTGTTCAACATAAGCAAACGAACACCATTTGGGAATCACGGCATCCGATTTTTCGGGAATGATAATCCGGATATCAATGCCACTCAACGCTGCCGTTTTTAACGCAGAAAGTATGGATGCAGGTGGCATGAGATAAGGAGAGGTGAGATAAACGTATTTTTTTGCACCGGCAATTGCCGAAAAGAAAGCCTGTTCGATGCTTTCCCAATCGGAGTCAGGACCACTGGCGGCAATCTGAACCGGAGTACCCTCTGCTTCGGTTAAGGGTGGAAAATACTCTTTCCCCGAAAGATTTTCGTTGATTACCAGGTACCAGTCGGCAGCAAAAACAACCTGGAGTGCAGCCACTGCATCGCCGGTAATTTGCAGGTGCGTGTCGCGCCAGGGGCCAATATCCGGAACGCCGTCGATGTACCGGTCAGCAATGTTGATCCCCCCGGTGAATCCCACTTTCCCGTCAACAATCAATATTTTACGGTGGTTTCTGAAATTCACCCGCGAGGTCAGCCTGGGAAAACGCACTTCCATAAACGGATAAACTTCGATGCCGGTGGCCCGCAAATCTTCAAAAAACCACGATTTCAGGCTCCAGCTTCCCACATCATCTACTATCACACGCACTTCAACGCCTTCGCGACTTTTTGCCTTCAGCAGTTCGATGGTTTTCTGTCCGATTTTATCGTTCTCAATAATATAATATTCAAGGTGAATATGATGACGCGCATTTTTGATGGCCTTGAAAATAGCCTCAAAAGTTTCGGTGCCGTTGTTCAGAATTTTGCATTGGTTGCCGGTGGTAAGCAACGAATCAGAGTTGTTCAGCAAAAGCCTGATAAGTTTTTTATAGTCTTGTACATCAGGTTCAAGTGGAAAATGCTCATGTTCGATTTCGCGCAACTGTCGGGTGGTAAGTTTCCGGATTTTACTCAGGCTTTTTATTCCACGACGTGAAAAGAGCTTTTGTTTCCGGTACTCCTGCCCGAAAAAGAGGTAAAAAATCAGGCCAAAAAGCGGAATTAATATCAGAACCAGGATCCAGGCAATGGTTTTAAACGGCGATCTTTTTTCAAGAATGACCATGATTGCCACCGGAATGGCAGTAACCAGAAAAACGAGTGAGAATATTTGCCAAAAGACACTCCAATTCATACTTGCCGACGCTTGACTGAAATTCAAATTTCACGAAAAAATAAAACATAAACAATTCTGAAGTTGTTTTCGTACGAAAAAATGCGGGTCAGAAAACAAGTAGAATGAAAAAGCAGGTATTATTGATTATTTTGATGACAGCCCTTATTTGGGCATGTTCAACTCCGAAAGGGATTGTGAGGGTTGAAAAATCAGAAGAAGTTACAGCCAGTGACAGTTTGGAATATGAACTGGTGACTTTTGATGGAAAATTTGAAAGCTGGTACATTATGCAGAATGTTCCTTCGCGATTTCGTTCGCAGCAATATTATGAAAACTGGAACCATCAATATGTAAACGCATGGAATTATAACTCGACTCAGGCTGGCAAAAGCAACTTCTTTGAATACATTCATGGCTACGACCCAACTGTTGATTACGGGTTTGAGCTGAACCACAAGTTGTTTTACTATTTTCAAGATGTGGAAAATGTGCTGAAAATTAAGATATTGCCGGCGGGTCCCAAAGCAGTTATTTTTTAGTGCAGGTTTCTGTAAATAATTAACTTATCGGCTTCGAACTTCTCTTTGTGAACGATTACACCTGAAATTTCAGGTGCTTTTGTTCCATTCATAAATTTTTTATTGCCGACAAATCGGTAGGCTTCGTCCCATAAACCCGGCATGATAAAACTTTCCAGCGTTTTCCGGCCGCCCTCAACAATCAGCGAAAGAATATTCCGGCTGTGCAGGTAACTCAGTATTTGCGGAACAACTTCTTTTTCAAAGTCGAGTTTTAAATAAGCAGGATTTCCATCGGGCTGGTTTTTCAGCGAGTTAAAAACCAGTGTTTGCGTTTTTCGGTCGAAAAGATTCAGGCTGGCGGGGAGTTGCAGACGGTTGTCGATCACAATTCTCAACGGGTTTCTGCCTTCGCAGAGCCTCACCGTGAGCGACGGATTGTCTTTCAGTGCCGTGTTTGTCCCCACGAGAATGGCATCTTCCTCTGCCCGCATTTCGTGCACTTTCCGGAGTGCTTTTTCGCCGGTAATCCACGAGGGTTGTCCGAATTCACGGCTGGTTCGCGGATAATCAATAAAACCATCCTTGGTTTCGGCCCATTTCAGGATGATAAATGGACGCTTCTTTTCCTGGAAGGTAAAAAAACGCTTGTTCAGCTCGCGGCACTGGCTTTCAAGAACTCCCTGCGTGACTTCAATCCCGGCCATTTTCAGCCGTTCAATTCCCTTGCCGGCTACTTTTTCATTCGGATCACCTGAGCCAATCACCACCCGGGGAATTCCCATTTTGATGATCAGGTCGGAACAAGGTGGCGTGAAACCAAAATGGGCGCAGGGTTCAAGCGAAACATACAAAGTGCTTTCTTTCAACAGTTCTTTGTTCTGAACCGAATTGATGGCGTTGACTTCGGCGTGTGCCTGTCCGTGTTTTTCGTGATAACCCTCGCCAATCACCACTCCTTTGTGAACGATTACACAGCCCACCATCGGGTTGGGAGAAACATGCCCGGCCCCTTTTTTTGCCAGGCTGATGCATCGTTCCATGAAAAAACTGTGCTGCTCCATTAACCGAAAAGTATAAATTTGCTGAGTCAAAAGTAATAAATGCAAAACACCATTCAATATATAAAAACCGAATTGAGCATGCTTTATCCTGCCAGCGAAGTGGAGAGCATGACCCGGCAGATTATCGAATGGATTACAGGCTGGGATTTCACCCGGCAGCTGATCAACAGGAATGTAACCCTGACCCGGGAACAATCAGAAAAGATAAATTCGGTTGTACTGAGACTGAAAAATCATGAACCATTGCAATACATACTGGGAGAAACCTGTTTTTTTGGTTTGAAACTAAAGGTTTCACCGGCCGTTTTAATTCCACGCCCTGAAACCGAAGAGCTTGTTGACCTGATTTCGAAAGTTGAACTGCCTGCCGGAAGCCGCATCCTGGATATTGGTACCGGCAGTGGTTGCATTGCCCTGGCTTTGAAAAGCCGTTTTCCGGAGGCAAAAGTTTCGGCCTGCGATATTTCGGACGAAGCTTTGTCGGTAGCCAGGGAAAATAGTCTCAGCAACAAACTTGATGTTGATTTTTTCAAGGCTGATATTTTAAACTGGAATGTCAGCGAATGGCCGGTTTATACTGTGATTGTAAGCAATCCGCCTTATGTGACAGTTTCGGAGAAAAAGCAAATGCAAAAAAATGTACTTGATTTTGAGCCGGAAACTGCACTTTTTGTGGATGATGACAATCCTTTGCTTTTTTACAGGACAATTGCCGGATTTGCAATAAAACAACTGAATCACGGCGGATTGCTGTACTTCGAAATTAACGAAAACTTTGGCCCGGAAACAATTTCAATGCTTGTTGATCAGGGGTTTACAGTAAATCAGCTTAAAGCTGATTTACAGGGAAAAGACAGGATGGTTGCTGCCCGGAAGCCATAGAAACAATCAGGCATGATTCATGAGAAATTTGCAAAAATGAAATTATAACTGATCGGCCGATTTTTTTTATATTGCCAACCAATAGAAAACAGAATTGCAAAAAGTGAAGAAGACCTTTATCACCCTGGTTTTATTCCTGAATTTTATGGCAATAGCTGCCCTGTTGTTCAGCTATCTCGCCATCTTTGTGCCGCCTGATAAATTCTGGCCAACCGCCATTTTCGGACTTGCCTACCCGTTTCTGGCTTTGGCAAACATACTTTTTATCGTATTCTGGATTTTTGTGAAACCCCGCAACCTCCTGTTTTCAATGTTCGCGCTGCTGTTGGGATTTGGTTTTTTGAAAAGGTATTTTCAGCTTTTTGGCGACTCGACTGACAAGAATGGGATAAAAGTGGTGTCGTACAATGTGATGCTTTTCGGTGGTGAGAAGGGTTCCAATCAGCGGTCGAATGCCAACCGGATCATCAGTTTTCTGAATCAGCAGAATGCCGATATTATTTGTTTGCAGGATGCGCAATTGGGCAGAAACAACGCCTTTAATGCCGCAAATGCCGTTAAACAACTGAAAACGATAGAACATTACCATTTCGGACGGGCCAGTGTTACTTTTGGCGTGGTGACTTTTACCCGGTACCCGATATTGAAAATGGGCGAAATCAGAACAAAGAACTCCAACAACATTGCCATTTTTACCGATGTGCTGATTGGCAAAGACACGGTCAGAATTTTTAATGTTCACATGCAATCGTATAAAATCGATCCCCGGAAATATGGCATCATCGACTCGCCCGGAATTACCGAGGAGGAAGACCTTCGCGAATTACGTGAGATCGGAGGCAAGCTGAAACGGGCATTTCAATTCAGGGCGGGCCAGGCGCGCGAAATAAGAAAATACATCGAGGAAACTCCCTATCCGGTTATCATCTGCGGCGATTTTAACGACACCCCGGTTTCGTACGCGTACCAGCGTTTACGGGGCGACCGGAACGATGCCTTTGTGGAGTCGGGCAGGGGAATGGGACGTACTTATATCGGGAAACTTCCTTCTTTCAGAATCGATAATATTTTATGCAGCGACGATTTTAAAGCCTATAATTTCAAAACTTCCTCCGATTTCAGAATGTCGGATCATTTGCCCATTTCCTGCACGCTGATCATGAAATAACCATCATTTCAGGATTTGCAGCGCTTTTTCACGATCCCTGGCAAGCTGCCCGGCCAATTCTGCTATTCCTTCAAATTTCTGTTCATCACGGATTTTTCCCAGAAACTCCAGTGTTATCGGCTTTCCGTAAATATCATCGTCAAAATCGAAGATATTCACCTCGATGCTGCGGTTGTCGGCGTTGTTGTTAAAAGTGGGGCGGGTGCCGATGTTGAGCATTCCGTTGTATTTCCCCCCGTTTACCGATACTTTTACCGCATAAACACCATATCCCGGAATAATCTTGTTTTTATCCGAAGCTTCAATATTGGCAGTGGGGAAACCCATGGTACGGCCCAGTTGTTTGCCTTTTACCACCGTTCCGTGCAAAGTGAACGGGTATCCCAGGAACTGGTTGGCTTTTTCAATTTCACCGGCTTGCAGGGCATTCCTGATTTTTGTTGAACTGACACTTTCTTCCTCCACTTCCAAAGCATCGAGCCGCTCAATTAAGAACTGGTGTTTTTCGGCACACAGTTTCAGGTATTCAAATCCGCCTTCACGGTTTTTCCCGAATTTGTGATCATACCCGATAACCAGGCAGTGTGTTTTCAGCTTGTTAACCAGGATTTTTTCAACAAATTCGCTGTAAGTCAGTTGCGAAAATTCGTGGTTGAAAGTGTAAACAATCAGGTGATCAATGCCGGATTTTTCAAGCAGGGCAATTTTTTCATTCAGGGTTGTCAGCAGGCGGAGGTTGGTTTCTCCGGGAGAAGTTACCAGCCGCGGATGCGTATGAAAAGTAAAAATGACGGTTTCCCCATCATGATGACTGGCAAAGTCCTTCAACTGGGCAATCACTTTCTGGTGTCCCAGGTGAACCCCGTCAAAAGTACCGATGGTAACCACCGGTTTGCGGACTTTGAAATCATTTAAATCGGTATAAACTTTCACTAATCAGCGAATTTTCAGGTTTTGTGATTCGTTCAACGGCGTAAAAATATAAAAATCACCCAAAAGCCGGATTCTTAAATTTTGTTATTTTCCCTGATACCTTTTTAACTCATACGGAAAATGTTAATTTTACGCCCGCTTAAAAAAATAAAGTATGATTTTCAGACGAATGATATTCTGGCTTTTTGCCATTCTTTTGATTTTTTCGGGATGTAAAAAGGAAAATCATTTTACTATAAAAGGTAAAATATCTCATGCTGGTGGCGATACAATTTACCTGGATGAACTGCAGGTTTCGACCAGTAAGCCGGTGGCAAAAGTAAAGATTGGCGAGGAAGGTGAGTTTGAATTGGAAGGTAAAACATCCATTCCCACATTTTACCTGTTACGATTATCGAACGACAATTTTATAACATTGCTTGTCGATTCGGTGGACCAGGTTTTTATTGAAGCCGATGCTGCCAATTTCAGCAAAGAATACAACATAAAGGGATCATTGGGATCGGTTCAGGTAAAAGAACTGAACGAAACATTGAACCGCACCGAATATCGTCTCGATTCCCTGAGATCATTAATCACCCTCTCAAAAAACAATCCTGATTACGACCGGTTGTTGCTGCAATGGAATTACGAAGCTGAAAAGCTGATTATCGATCAGGATAAATATTCGGTTGATTTTGTAATGAAAAATCCGTTCTCGATGGCCAGTGTTTATGCACTTTACCAGAAATACAAAGACGGAAGTTATGTGATAAAGGATTTTCAGACCATGCGAACTGCAGCTTCGGCGCTGAATGCCATTTATCCGCAATCGGCCATGGTAAAAGCATTGTATGATAACGCCGTGCAGTTGCTGCGGCAGCAAAAGGTTTCGCAAATGCAGCAAATGATTTCGGAAAGCGGCATCAACAGCCCCGATATTGAATTGCCCGATGCCAATAATCAAAAAATCACCCTTTCGTCGCTGAGAGGGAAGGTGGCTCTTGTACATTTCTGGGCGGCAGAAGATGCCGGGTCGCGGGTTTTGAATCCGCTTTTGGTGGATGCTTACGAAAAATACCATTCAAAAGGATTTGAGATTTACCAGGTCAACCTGGGAACCAGCCGCACTGAATGGCTGAATGCCATCAAGGAAGATCAGTTGACATGGATTAACGTGGGCGATTTAAACGGCAGCGTGAAAGCGCGGATGAGTTACAACGTTCAGACCATTCCATCCAATTATCTGCTGGATAAAGATGGATCAATTGTTTCCAAAAATCTTTCGGGACCAAACCTCGATAACGCGCTTGCAAAACTCCTGAAATAAGACAGGTTTTTCAGTCAGCAATCTGATTATAAAGTTTGACAGGAAAAAATAAAATATACTTTGTATCTGATGTGCACCTGGGAGCGCCGGCACTGAAAAATAACCATCAGCGGGAACTGCTTTTTGCAAAATGGCTCGACGATATCAGTCATGATGTGAAGGAACTTTACCTGATGGGCGATATTTTTGATTTCTGGTGGGAATATAAAAAGGTGGTTCCCCGTGGGTTTACGCGGATAATTGGCCGGATTGCCAATCTGACTGATCGCGGAATACCGGTTCATTTCTTTACCGGCAACCACGATCTATGGGTTTTCGATTACCTGCCGCAGGAAGCAGGTGTTGTAGTGCATCACAACGAATTCATCACCACCCTGAACGGCAAAAAGTTTTTTCTGGCACATGGCGACGGGCTGGATGTCAACGATAAAGGTTATTTAATGCTGAAAAAGATTTTCACCAGCAGGCGTTTGCAATGGCTGTACTCGCGGCTTCACCCCAATTTTGCATTGCACCTGGCACACAGTTGGTCAAAAGAAAGCAGGAATGCAAAGCCTGTAACCGAAAAAGAATTTAAAGTTAAAAGTGAGGGAATGTATCAGTTTGCTCAAAGCTATCTGGAAAAAGAGCAGATAGATTATTTTATTTTTGGCCACCGTCATCAAATGGCAAACGAAGAGATCGGCGAAAACTCAAAATTCATCCTTTTGGGCGACTGGATCAGAAACTTTTCGTATGGTGTATGGGATGGTGATAAATTTGAATTGAGACAGATAGATTTTGAAGGAAAAGGCAGATAATTTACAAACAGAAATGAGAAAAGAATTGTACACAAAAATCATAGGAACAGGAAGTTACCTTCCACCGGTTGTGGTTAAAAATGAGTATTTTCTGAATTATGAGTTTTATGAACCCAATGGGAAAAAAATCACTGACAAAACGAATGAGGAGATCATTCAGAAATTTTACGAAATTACCAATATTGCTGAAAGACGTTATGTTGCCGAAGGACAGGTAACATCAGATATTGCTGCAATGGCCGTGCAGGATGCCTGCGATTCGGCAGGGATCGATAAAGAAAGTCTTGATTTTATTATTTTGGGTCACAATTTTGGTGATATTCTGCCCGGAAATGTGCGGATGGATGCAGTGCCTTCGCTTGCCAACCGGGTAAAAATGAAACTTAAAATCAGTAATCCGGCCTGTTTCTGCCACGATGTTATTTCAGGTTGTCCGGGTTGGACACAGGGAATGATTATTGCCGATGCCTATATTAAAAGCGGTTTTGCAAAACGGGGTGTCGTTGTGGGCGCCGATGTTTTATCACGGATTTCAGACCCGCACGACCGCGATTCGATGATTTATGCCGATGGTGCCGGAGCAACTATTCTCGAAGCCGTTGAAAGCGACGAACCTACAGGTATTCTTTGTCATTCGAGCCGTTCTGATTCTGCTCAGTACGGATCGTTACTTACTTTGGGCAGTTCCTATCATCCCGATTTTCCGGGGAACGAGTTATATATTAAAATGTCAGGACACAAATTGTATGTGTATGCCATCAGTACCGTGCCGAAAGTGGTAAAGGAAAGTCTCGACATGGCAGGACTGCATCTTACCGATGTTAAAAAAGTATTTATTCACCAGGCCAACGAAAAAATGGATGAGGTGATCCTCAGCAACGTTTTCAAACTGTATGGCGAAACCGGCAATGTAATGGACATCATGCCCATGAGCATCAGTAAACTCGGGAACTCATCAACCGCCACAGTTCCCACTTTGCTTGATCTTGTGGTAAAAGGCAATATGAACGGTCACCGCGTTGAAAAGGGCGATTATATTCTGCTTTGCTCGGTGGGCGCCGGCATGAATATCAACTCGATTGTTTATAAGTGGTAAACTGAGTTGCGCCCGCCTGAACGAATTCATTCGGGCAGGGGTTACAGGTTACGTGTTGCGGGTTATGTTATTTACCCCCGAAGCTTCGGGGTAAAGATTTACCATTTACGGATTTACTATTTACCATTCAATGTCGTTTAGTTAAGACTAAAATCAAAAGAAAGTTATTTCGAACACCCTTCGACTACGCTCTCGCCTCAGGCGAGACAGTCAGACTGAGCGCAGTCGAAGTCTGTTTTTACTAGCTAAACGACATTAATTTACCATTTATTCGCAAAACATTTGTGTTCCTTTAAAATTGTACATAGTAAATGGTAAATCGTCAATTTTTTGATTTACTAATGACCATTTCCTTTATGGAGCTTTTTCATTCATCCATTCACTCATTTCTTCCTCATTCACCCATTCACCCATTCACCCATTCACCCATTCACCCAATCACTATTTTCCTCATTCACCACCTCACCGGTTCCAGACCCTGTTGTTCCAGGAACTGGTTGGTGCGGCTGAAATGATGGTTGCCAAAAAAACCACGGCTGGCCGAGAGTGGCGACGGGTGCACCGAGGTTAAAACAAGGTGTTTGGTTTTGTCGATCAGCACATTTTTGCTGATGGCATAGTTGCCCCACAAAATAAAAACCACGTGTTCTTTCCGGGCACTGACGATTTCAATCACAGCATCGGTAAACTGTTCCCAGCCTTTTTTCTGGTGCGAGCCGGCCAGGTTGTCGCGCACGGTTAATGTGGCGTTGAGCAGCAAAACACCCTGCTGTGCCCAGCCTGTTAAATTCCCGCTTTGCGGAATGGGTTTCCCCACATCGCTTTTTAATTCGGTAAAAATATTGCGCAGACTGGGTGGAAACGGAATGCCGTCGTTAACCGAAAAACAGAGGCCGTGTGCCTGTCCGGGACCGTGGTAAGGGTCCTGGCCCAAAATCACCACTTTCAGGTTGTCAAACGGACATTGATCGAAAGCATTGAAAATAAGTTTGGCCGGCGGGTAAATTTTGTGGGTTTTGTACTCACTTCTTACAAATTCGGTTAACTGGTTAAAATAGGGTTGCTCAAATTCTCCGCTTAAAACAGCTTTCCAGCTTTCGTCGATGCGTACTTCCATGGTCGGTTTTTGTTTTTCAGGGCTAAAAATAGCAAAGATTGGGTTTGTTTTGCTAACGTAGTCAATATCGCCAATAAGGGAAAGCGGACGATTTGCCAATACTGCCCTTCGTTTGCAAAGAGGGGCTGGTGGTTTTCCGATTGTATCGGTTTTTTTATTTTGCTTTTTTAATTTTTTCCATTTTTTTGGGTGCAAACCCTGGACAGCTTATCCCTCGTTACAAACGAGGGGGAGCGGAGGTTTTTACTTGTCTCTTGATTTATTTATCCATTCCCAAAAGTCTTTGTTCATCCAACCATTTTTAGTATTTATATGTAATTCACAAATAAACAATCTACCATCTTCTTTAACTAGGTTTAATAAACGTTCTTGCCATTTTTCAACTGTCGAAGTGGTATAGACCACATATAAGCCAGTTTCATATCGATACCAATCAACGGCAAGATTGAGCTTCTGTTCTAATAAATCTTTAGTTGTATCCTTATTTGGTTTTATATAAATATGTATAAAGCGTCCCATTATTAATCCTTTTTTGAAGTTTCATCATCAGGCATATCGCTATCTCCCGTTATTTCCACATTTTTGTCAGCCGTAAAAGTAGTTGTTGAAACTACTTGGTCACTTTTGTCTTTAGTGCCAATTTTAACTAAATCATCAGATATTTTGTCAAGTTTTGAATTAATATTTGAAGATACATCACTTATGATTCTCGCTCCTTCTTCAATTTTGGTTACCGCTTCTTTAAGTTTTCCAAAATTTTCAGTTGACTGTTGATTCGAAATTATCGAATAGAAAATTGCGATTAACCCAAGCACTAAAGAGGTAATTGAGCCTGCAAAACTTAGATACTGAACGAGATTGTTATTTGTATTACTTGTTTGAATGAACAAAAAGACAGAAATAGTCAATACCATTATTATTACTATCCAATAGACTTTTACTTTTTTTTCCATTAGTACTCTTTTATTTTCTTTTTAAACTTGCCTCTAGCGTTTGTACTATGATTAGTTGCAGATTAAGGACTAAGTGCAATAACCTCCGAACGAAATCGGCAATTAATTATAGTGACGTGTTAGACAAAGTTTTTATTTCTTCATCAATCTCATTGACATAAATCTCAAGTCCAATCTCTTTATAAATATCTCTTGAATCTTGCAAATAGACCAAACCTTCTTCATACTTTTTTTGCTCAAAATAAATCGTGGCTATTAGTCTAAAACAACCAGCTAATCCAAATTTATTGTTTGTTGCTTTATCAATTTTTATTGCTTTTTCTGCTTCAATTATAGAATTTTTGAAATCTCCTCGTTTTATGAATAGTGAACAGAAATTTTTATATTGATGAGATTCACCTTTGGGATCATCAAGACGTAGGCTAATGTTAAGTGATTTATTAAAATAATATTCAGCTTTATCAAGTTGACCCTGATCTAAATAGTTCAATCCAATATTACTAAATTGAATTTGCATTCCTCTTTGATTCCCAACTTTTTCTTCAATTTCTAAAGCGTATAAATGATTTTCAATGGCTGCATCAAATTCTCCTTTTCTTCTTAAGATTACACCAATATTTGCATGTTCCCTTGCAATACTTCTTTTATCAGAAATCTGTTCAAATATTGAAAGTGATTTTTTGTGCTGTTTTAGTGCTTCATCATAATTTCTTTCTAAACGATTTATTACAGCTATATTACTATAAATTCTAGCTAATGCTTCTTGATTGTTAAATTTCTTCTGGATTTCTAATGCACTAGTATGACAATCTTTGGCTTTTGAAAACTCTCCTAAATCTTTGTAGATAACCCCAAGATAACCAAGTGACGCAGCCTTCTCATTTAATTCGTTGTATTTATCATAGATTGAAATGGATTCATTAATCATCTTTATAGCTTGTTCAGAACGGCCTAATTTATTTTCAACAAATGCAATATCTCTTAGAGTTCTAGCTACGGACTGCATATTGTCATTTTTTAAATAAAGTTCATAAGACTCCATAAATAAATCATACGCTTTAGGCATATTACCTTTATATTCTTCAATACGGCCAAGCTGTCTTTTGCAATATGCTTCTGAATTTATATCTTTTAATAAAATAGAAAGTTCCTCTGCCCGTTTTAATATTTCAAATGCCCCATGAATTCGTCCTTGCTTTCTTAGATATTTGCCGTATCTCGCAATTAAAAGAGGATTACCACTTCGTTGTGTAATTTGACTAAAAATTAATTCTGCTTCTATTGTTTTTCCCACCTTTAGATATTCTTCAGCTTTTTCAAACGCTTTCTCCCAGCTATTGTATCTAGTAATATTAGCTAACCATTCGAAACTTGAATCTTGAAATGTCGTTTCAATATTGTTTTGAATTTTACTTTTAATAAGTTTATCCCCTTTTTTCTCTAAATCCAGTAAAATTTTAAATAGATGTAATTGCACTTTATTACTAAAGTTTTCTTTTACATCAAATGTCTCAAATAGAAAATCCTTTTTTTCTTCTCTTTCCTTTTTAAAAGTTAAGACTCTTGATAATTGTTGACCAGGGTCTGCTAGTTGATTCTTTGGGACATCCTTAAAAAACAGAGCAATTCTAATCATTGGAAAGTCATCGTTATTCAAGCATTCCAAAGCAACATGAAACTCTTCTTCTGTTCCAGAGGAATATTTGGAATCAATTGAAGATGGGGTTCCCCATCGATCATGAAGGACCAAAAATAAGAAATCACATTTTCTTAAATCTTCATTTATGATTTCTTGGGGTCTTCCTTGTTGCCCTAGAGTATCCTCCCACCCAACAGGCTGAAAATAAAAGCCTCTATCTATAGCATCAAATAAATTGAAATTTTCAACTATTTCTCTAAATGCTTTTCTTTCTTCTACAAGACCTCCAGGAGAAGCAATGAATATCTTATAATGTTGTAATATGCTTGCCATCTTTTTAAAATTTTGCCTAGCTCGTTTATAAATTCACCATTTAGTTAAAAAGATATATTTTATTAACAATGTTAAGAAGGGTAGAAACCGGGTTGTCTGATCTTAATTCTTTTGGCTTTTCGTTCATGCCTGGTTAATTTTCCCAAAGCTAATAAATTGATGGATAGGTGATATCGCTGGTAGCAGGATTTTTTATGTAAATCAACGCAAAAAACGGGAAGGGAAAAGCAATGCTGCTTTTTTATACCCTTAGGGGGTACTTCAGAAGTACTCCCCCCCACTTCGGAAGTACACCCCTCCACTTCAGAAGTACTCCCCCCCACTTCAGAACCTATAATTATCACCTTTTTACCTCAACGTTGAACCTCGGAAGTACTAATTTGCATCTTTTTGCCTCAACGTTGAACCTCTGAGGTACTAATTTGAACCTTTTTGCTTCAACGTTGAACCTTTGAAGTACTCATTTGAACCTTTTTACCTCAACGTTGCACTTCGGAAGTACTGATTTGAGCCTTTTTACCTCAACGTTGAACCTTTGAAGTGCACCTCCCCACTTCGGAAGTACACCTCCCCACTTCGGAAGTACTCCCCCCCATATCGGAAGTACCCCTTTCGGATAAATTTCGCCGGCAAAAAGGCAAAAAAAAAGGGGCGCTTTGGCGGGCGCCCCGTTAAAAGGTCAATCTGCACCGGGTTCGGGCTGGTTCCCGTTGTCGGATTTTGCCTTTTCAAAACGTTTGCGCAAATCTTCGTAAATGGCTTTTGCACCGGGCACATCCATTTTGGCAGCCTGTTTTACTGAGTTGTAATAACCCAGCGCCACCAGGTAGCTTTCGGCTCCCGATTCCATGACGGTGTCGTCGAGGCCATCAAACAACCCTTGCACAATCCTGAAAAGTGGCGTGAGCTGGCTGTTTACCTTCATATCGCCTGCCAGCGCTTCTATGTCCATGTACGGCGGAGCAAATTGCGGGGCTGCGATTGAGTAGTCGAGACATTTTTCGACAAAGGGAGCCGTTTTGTCACTCATCTTGGGGATTGTTTTGCGTTCTTTGGGAGAAAGCGCAATCAGGTAGGGTCTCAGCAGGTTGACTGCTTCGGTCAGATGTGTTTTAGTCTGTTCAACGACCTCATCCGGGATCGTAAAATTGATCTTGTTTTCCATAATTGGAGATTTAAAAGTTAATAATTTTGGTTATTTATGCCTGTAGGCGTTTACAATTTACGATGAATAGCAGATAGTTACAATAGCCGGGATTAAAAAAAATGCATTTTATGTTGTATAACATAAAAATATCGGGGTGAAATATCCGTTATGGAACCGTCCTTTCAAATAGGACGGTTCCTTCAACACCAAACTGTTTTATTCGATTTCAGGGGCGTAGCCCTGTACTCTTTGTAGCCGACATTAATACAAATCTCCGATAAGGGGCGTAGCCCTGACATCATTGGTATTTTCACAAAAAGATTTCAGGGCTCCGCCCCTTGAATGAATATTTTTGGATTGATTCTACAAAGATCCCGGGGCTAACGCCCCTTTCCATGATAAAAAGGCACCGTCCTTTCAAAAAAGAACGGTGCCTTTAATTCAATTGAATTGCTGCATTTTGGAGGAATAGGATTTTACCCTTATTTCCCTTTCTTCCCCAACCTTAGTAGCCAGATTGCCCCGCAGAAACCAAAACCTTATTTACCTTATTAATAAGGTTTGGGCTGACGGGGGAGGGAATTTCCTTTTTCTACTAAGGTTTAAGGGAATGAGAATAAGGTTTTTGTTTATCCAATTACGACTTATGTAATCATAAAGAACCTATCCTTTCAAAAAGGACGCGGTTCCTATGCCGGGTGCCAAAATCATTATTACGAAAACACCACTTTGTATTGGCAGCTTTTGTCTCCTTTTCTGACGGATGCGATTACACTTGCGGAAACCGGCGCCCCATAAACCTTCGAGAACATTTTTCCGGCAAAACCTTCGGAACAGTAACACATGGCCGGTTGCGGATTTTCTGAATTGTGGGGTAAAACAGGGCAAACGCAATAGGCCTTGTTTTCATCCGCAATAAGGGTTTTGGTGGCTTTATCAAAATCGATTTTCCAGCCCCATTTTTCGCTGATAAACCCGATGAATTTATCCATGTCGCCAACATAAGGAGCGAGCATTTCATCCATTTTCAGGTTGTTGTAATGGGCGATTGCAGCGCTTTTAATGGCTGCTTTTGTGGCTTCATCGTTTTCGTTCAGACCCGAAAGCAAAGTTGAAAGCCACTCGCGAAACATTCGTTTTTCGGTGTCATCCGGCTGGTTTTGAATGATATCAGCCGATGCGCCCAAAGCACCGAACCCGCACATACATGCACCCGAGATACAGGCTTTTCTGAAGAATTCTTTCCGGTTAATGGTCATCGTTCCAGGTTTAAAAGTTGAATCCCGAAATTAATTTTTTCAGGCTTCCATAAGAAATTTTCCTTTCAGAAAATGTGATCTTTTTCCCCTTTTGCTTTTATAATCATTTCAACCTTATTTATTCTTCCCAAACCTTAGTAGCCCGATTGCCCCGCAGAAACCAAAACCTTATTTACCTTATTAATAAGGTTTGGGCTGACGGGTGATTTTCTTATTTCTACTAAGGTTTAAAGGAATGGGACTAAGGTTTTTGTTTATCAGCTTACGGTTTTGAATTTAAGAAGGAACCATCCTTTCAAAAAGGACGGTTCCTTTGCCCGTTTTTAAAAAAAGCTTTTACGGCTTGTATTGTTCGTTAAAACCAATCATCCAGTTGATCCCGAATTTATCGGTGAGCATCCCGAAATAGTCGCCCCAGAAGGTATCGTTCATCGGCATTGTCACCTGCCCACCCACGGCAAGGCCGGCAAAAAGTTCGTCGGCTTCCTTTTTACTTGCGGCGGTTACCGAAACTGAAAAATTGTTGCCTTGTACATAATTTTTTCCATACTCTTCGCCGGTATCGCTACCCATTAATATCGAATTCCCGATTGCCAGCGAAACATGCATGATTTTGTTTTTATCGGCTTCCGAAACTTTGTATTCTTCGCTTTCAGGCATCTCGCCAAACCGCCCGAGATAACCAAATTCGCCGCCAAAAACCGATTTGTAAAAGTTGAATGCTTCTTCGCAGTTCCCGTTAAAATTTAAATACACATTGGTTGTTGCCATTTTTCAATTGTTTTAATGTTCTTATTTTATTGTTGTTCAACTAATGAATCCAGACTTCCCCGAAGTTTCGGGACGCTCAGTCTGACTGTCTCGCCTCAGGCGAGAGCGTAGCCGAAGGGCGGGGCGAATTCCCGCTGTTTATATTTCTTTTCCTGATTAAAAGAGATTGTTTCTCATTTATTCTGCCAATTCTTTGATTTTTGCCAGCCCTTTTGGAAAGACATCGTCGAAGCTGGCTGCATGTTCCGGGTTTATATCCACTTCAGCCGTGAGCGTGGTTTTGCCTTCGTTTTCAGTGATGATGTAATTTTCAAAGCAGCCTGTCCATTTTTCGGTGGCTTCATCCAAAGGCTGCTCCTTAAAATCATTCAGTTCGCCGATGTGCTGAAAAAGAATGTTATAAGGCGGTGTGTAAAAAATAATATCTGAATACATGCCGCGTCCGTCGGGTGTTAAAAAATGAATCCGGCCACCTTGTTTTAATTCACCCTGGTAATAGGAACCTTCACAGAAAACGGTGGTCCACTGGCGGTAGGTTTCATCATTTAAAAGAATATTCCAGACTTTTTCAGCCGGTGCATTGATTTCGGTTTTGTAAGTGTGTTTGCGGATACCAAAAACATAATTCTTTAAAATGGCCATAAAACCATTCCAGCCCATCTGGTAGTTTTCGGGTGCAAACGCTTCACCGGCATCGGCAAAATTTTCGGTCCCCTCGTGTTGCAGTGTTACTTCGGTTACTCCGTTTTCGTGGTTCAGCAGCCATGTCACCACGCTTTCGCCTTTGCTGTGACTCGGGTGTGTCCAGGTATGCGAGAACTTTTTCTCAGGCACGATTTCGAGAATGGTGCAACGATGATGAAATTGTTTTGCTTCGCCCGGTTCGTAAAAATTAAACACAGCACCGGTTTTCAGTTCGAAATCCGGGATGTCGAAATACCATTCCTTCATCTGGTTTTTGTCGGTCAGGGCCTGCCATACTTTGGTGGCAGATTCCTTAATTTTTATCTTCGATGTAATCATTTTCAGGTTATTTTGAATTGTTGTAAGCAGTTTTTATCCAGTTTAAAACTTCGTTGTCGATTTCACCGACATCGGCGATGTTGATTTTGTGGGTGCACATGGCATTGGCCGTTTTTATGGCTTCCAGTTTTCCGGCAGCTTCCTGTCCCTTGATGATCAGCCCGATTTCGAAACGCGCTTTGGTAGCGGGTTGTAAAAGCGCGAACTGCGTTTTCCTTCGAAGACTTACATACGCATTTTTGGGTGCGGTTTCAATGTCATCGCCAAACTGCGCGATTTCAGCCATCAGTTTTTCATAAATGGGTTTGAGGTGCTCTTTTCCGGCATATTGTTTCGATATCAGATCATCAGTGTTTTCAGCCGATCCGGCGTCGGAGCCTTTGGCTTTGTGTGCCACCAGGTTGGCAAACCCGTGTGTGAACCCGTGTTTTTCTTTCAGGAAGCCCAGTATTTCGGCATGTTTCTGCAAATTTTGCTGATTCACAATTTCAATCCATTGCTCCAGTGTTTTACCTGTGTTTTTGTACAGGTTGTCAACCATTGTTTGTGTTGCCTTGTCCATGTTTTTACAGTTTTATTGATTTGTCAGCAGAATATAAAACAATGATTGCCTTCAAAAGTTGAAACAACACTGGTAGACAAAGTATGTGGATTTTGAGCAACTTGTTTTGCTAAAAATAAAATTCAGTTGAATTTGACCTCAGAGAGGTCTCATATTTATAGAAAATATCTTTGTGGAATACATACGACCCCGGTGGGGTCGAACTATGCGTGATCATTTTTTTTCCTATAAATATGCGATGCCTCCGGCATCTGATACAAAAGCAACTTAAATTGGATTTCAATTTTTCAAAAAGCTTATTTTCTTTTCTTTCCCAACCTTAGTAGCTGGTTTGCCTTGCAGAAACCAATACCTTATTTACCTTATTAATAAGGTTGCCGGCAGGGGAAGGAATTTCATCTACTAAGGTTGAGTGGAATTTGAATAAGGTTTTTGATTTATAATAAGAATTTACGTCATATTATTGCCCGGTTTCCGCTGCCATTCGCAACAGTTCACCACAAGTTTTCCAGTTGCGGGTGGTGGCGGCCACTTTCAGTTTCGATTCAAGAAAAGTGTTGGTCAGCTTTGTTTTGCCATAACCATGTGGGCAATACAGGTAAACCACCTTCCCTGAAATCATGATTTCCTCGTTGCCCTGTTTTTTTTCCTCGATATCGCTGAAATTAAAAGCTGCCGGACTCTCTGCCAGAAAGGTAACGTGCAAAAAGGCTTCGTCTCTTGTTCCATCATTCAAAGGATTGTTCCTGGTGATTGTCTGCATTTCAGCGGCTGACAATACAATGACGGGAACATCGAACCCGAAATCAGTTTTGATGGCTCCGGTAATTTTTGCCGCCAGTTCTGAAGTTTTGGTTTCAGCAGCAGTGAAAACCACGTTTCCGCTTTGAATATACGTGGCAACGTTGACAAAGCCCAGTTTTTGAAAGGTAAGGCGGAGCGCCTCCATTTTTATGGGTTTTGTCCCGCTCACGTTGATGCCCCGCAATATGGCGATGTAAGTATTCATGATTGCTGAAGTTTTTGCTATTATAAACGAGTTGAATGGATTGATCTTCTACCGGCTGACCGTCAGCCTGAGCGAAGTCGATGGCTGCATTAACCACACTTCGACTTCGCTCAGTGTGACTTTGAAAATCAGTGTTTTATATTTAAACCGCACAACTGTTTTTTATAAAACAAACCTCAATGTAATGGATTTCCGGCTTATTCTTTTTTGTAGTTAAAAACGCCGCCACCCTGTTTCAAAACCATTGAATTCTCCGCAGCATTGAATTCCATCACAACACCTGCCTGTTCAAATTTGAATTTATCGGCAGCGGTGGCTTCGAGCGGAAAGGCAGATTGTCCGGTGGCCTGCGCCACAAGGGTTTCGTTGTTTCTGGTAATCGTAATTTTCAGCGGAATCTGGGTCGATGCATATACACCCACATATTTTTCGAGCGTTTCAGCATCCACTTTGAAAGTATTGAATTCGGGAATTTCAAAATCTTTTCCGAAAACTGCGCTTAAAACGGCAATCGAAATATTGTTGTTGTTAAAGTTGGTGCCATTCGAAATCATGGCGTATGATATATTTTCATCAGTAAAATGGATAAAAACTGAGCTAAAACCATCGATTCCTCCCGTGTGCCCAAAACCTGTTTTGTCGTAAAAAGGTATTTTAAACAAACCCATTCCATATTGTCCGTTAATAGTTTGCATTTGTTCAAGGCTTTCTTTTGAAACCAGTTTGCCACCAAACAAAGCATCGCTGAATTTTACCAGATCAGTTGGAGTGGATACAATTCCACCGGCACCCAGTGGAACCGAAATATCGGTTTCGGGTTCAACATTCCACTGACCCAAATATTTGTATGATTTACATTCGTTTTTGCCGGTGTCGATTTTTCCTCCCAACGCAGTGTTTTTGAGGCTGGCAGGTTTGGCAATCAATTCATCAACCAGAACTTTGTAGGGTTTGCCAAAGCTTTTCTCAACAATAAAAGTGAGCAGCACAAAATTGGAGTTGCTGTAGGCCGATTTGCTGTCGGGTTCAAAATCGCTGCCTCCTTTTATAATAATGTCGAGCAGTTCCTTTTCGGTTTTAGGTTGCGTGTTCCAGGTGAGGTATTCTTTGTCGTCGGTAAAACTGTGGATGCCACTGCGGTGGTAAAGCAAATTGGCAACGGTAATTTTTTCAGCGTTTTTAATCTCCGGAAAAAACTTGTTGATGGTCTGATTCAACACAAGCTTTTTTTCTTCAACGGCTTTCATCACCAAAACGGTGGTAAAAGTTTTTGAAATGGAACCGATTCTGTATTTCGAGTTTTCGTTGGCTTTCAGTTTGTTTTCAACATCGGCAAAACCAACCGACCGTGTGTAAATAATCTCGCCGTTGTGCGACACGGCAACGCTTCCCATAAATTTGTCGTTTCTTTCAAGATTTTCGAAATAAGCATCGAGTTTTGCTTTGTCGAATTGCTGGGCAAATCCCTGGAATACTGAAATTGCAAGAATCAGGATGGGTAAAAAAAGCTTTTTCATCTGTGCAAATTATTAAAATTACTGATTAGTTAGTGGTTATACTTTATCTCTTACATCGGCATTCTCACCCGATGGAACTCACATGTAGTTTGTTCATTGGTATTTGTGTTTCTGTGCAAACATGTTCGTTTCATTGTTTAAGTTTTTTATTTTCTGATTAGTCGTTAAAACTGTTAAAAGGTTGCATATTCTTTACTATTTTATCAGTGAATCACCCTGATTTTTTTCCACTTTCCGCTGCGGAACCTGAAAATAAGGATTGTGGAGAAAACCAGGAAAAACATCACTAATAAAAACCAACTGAAGGGTACAGAAAGTTTAAGAACATACATCGAAACATACAAAATGGGTATAAACATCCAATGGGCTGTTACCGAAACAAGCATCGTGAAATGCGTGTCGCCGGCACCCCGCAGTGCACCTACAAGGGCAACAATCACGGCTTCCACCAGCACATACAGCGCTGCAATGCGAATCATGGAAACCGCAATCGGAACGGCTTCGTCAAAAACGGCCGTTGGCGTTTCGGGATGAAAAACCTGTACCAACTGTTCAGGAATAAATACAAAAAGCGCGAGAATGATAATCGAATAAAATATTCCGGTTTTGATGGCCGAAATGGCGGCGTGCTGGGCAATGTCGGGTTTCCCGGCCCCCATGTAACGACCAGCCAGACTGGTCACCGCAATTTCAATTCCGAGTAGTGGGATAACTGAGACCAAATCCCAGTTAAACATGATGGTGGTGGCAGTGGCAACCGAGTCACCTTGTGAATGAAACATGGCAATCATGGTGGTGAACGCCAGGAAGTTCAGAAACATTTCAAAACCGGCAGGCGACCCGTAATAAATCAGCTTCTTCATAATATTGAAGTTAAACCTGAACGATTTCATTACAGCAAATTCGGTGCGGTTGGTTTTGTTTAGATAGACCCCCAGCAAAATAAGCGTTGCCGCAAAACCTCCGGCAACCGTGGCAATGGCGGCTCCCTGAACACCCATCGCAGGGAATCCGAGTTTGCCGAAAATGAGGATGTAATCGAGAATAACGTTTACAACCATGGCCACCAGTGTGGCGCTCATCACAATTTTTGTTTTGCCGATGCCCGAAAAATAGCAACCCAGTGTGTATCGCATCATGCTGAAAACCGAGCCCCAGGCAAGAATATTCATGTATTCAACCTGGTAGCCCAACTGCGATTCGGGGAATTTCATAAAATCGAAAAACACAAATGCCAGTGGTTTTACAAGCAGAATCACAGGCCACGCCAGTATTGTAACTAAAATAGCCTGGTAGGCAGCTTTTGTGGCGTTCTGTTTTTCGCCGGCCCCGAAATATTGCGCCACCAGCGCGGTGGAATAGCCGGTCAGCCCGACAAAGAAAAACATAAGCATCTGCATGGTAACACCGCCGCCCATGGCCGCATTCATTTGTTCTGAACCCACTCGGGCCAGGAAAAGGCGGTCGGTAAAAATCATCACGCCGTCACAGGCGGTGGAAATAATCATTGGCAACGCCAGTATCAGCACCTCTTTGATGCCACCGGGCTCGTGATAATTGGAAAAATACTTTTTGAAAAAGGTCATGGCTGTTCTGTTTTCTGTTGAATTGTGGCGCAAAAATAAGACGAAATCGGGCTTGATTATCTTCCAATCTTGAAGAACTATGGAATTTTGTGAATGAACGGGGTAATTTGGAGGTTGAAAGCGGAAATGCGCTGATTTACATTTCAGGATAAAAATAGGCGACCCACTGTTTGTAAATATCCTGAGCCGAGCGACAAGTATCCAATAAATATTCAGGAACCCGCTCAAACTCTTTAAGTCCGCGGTAATAAAACTGCTTGTGTGTTTCGTCGATTATAAAAGGTACAATATCATTTTTCAGGCATTCGCGAAACAGAATTAATCGCCCGACGCGACCGTTTCCATCCTGAAACGGGTGAATCTTTTCGAAACGATAGTGGTATTCCACAATTTTTTCAAACGATTTCTCTTCTGTGTTCAGGTACCAATGATTCAGTTTTTCAATTTCCTGAGCCACGTTTTCAGGTTTTGCTGTTTCAACGCCGCCCACTTCATTGGGGCGTTTTTTCCAGTCGCCCAAAGCAAACCAAGGTTTCAGCGCATCCGAAGTACCTGATTTCAGTATCCGGTGAAAAGTTTTGATGATTTCTGCCGACAAGGGCAGATGCAAAGTATCGAGTAAATAATCGAATGCTACAAAATGGTTGGTGGTTTCAATAATATCGTCAACCGGCACGGCTTCCTCGTCTTTAAAGCCGATGGTACGGGTTTCAAAAATATATCGTGTTTGCTCTTCGCTGATGCGGCTGCCTTCAATCCGGTTCGAATTGTAAGTAAGATTTACCTGTGTTTTGTGGTAAAGCCCACCGTGAAAACGGCTTTGTTTTTCCTCTTTTAATTTGTCAGCGAGTGTCATTGCAACATCATTTTTCTGAAAGGGTTAAAAATAACAAATTTCCCGGTGAATTTCTTTTTCAGCTAGATGGCATCCTATTTTACTCAATAACAGCATCCTGATTTTCCAGAATCACTGATTCCCTGTTCGAAAGGTTCAGGTCGCTGATTAGTTTTTCTTTACGGGGGGCAAAAAGAACCATCGTAAAAACCAGTAATACAGTAATTACCGGAAACAAAATATTTGCTGTTAAATGGTAGGCCACAATGGTAAAAAACGCCGGACCTTCCACTAATGCATATTTTAAAAGCAGTGCCGACTGGTAGCCCAACAGTTTCTTCTCCAGACTTTTCTGTTCAACCAGTTGTTCGAGCCGCCTTCTGAAAAGCAGGTTGCCGGTAAAAATGCCTGAAATGGCTGCTAAAACGGTAATTCCCAGTAAAATCATTTCCATCTCCTTTAATTCAGGCTCGAAACCCTTGAATTGCAAAGCGATTGCAATCAGCAAAAAAAGCACTACCCCGGCGGTTAAAGCGAAATGGATGATTTTTAAAGAAGAGAAGAAGCTTTTTGTTGTGAGTTGAGTTTGTTCCATTGTTAATTTTGTTTTGAGTTTTATTCTTTTTGTTTTTTCTCGAATCTGAAATTGTGGACAACCTGAATTATCACCAGAATCATGGCGAAGATGGTTAACATCGGGCTTAGGAATTTTGACAAGGTAAAATTGTTTGTTGTGATGATAACCAACTCTGCCAAAATTATGAATATAGCAGCGATGATTAATGCGGTGTTAAACTTTTTCATTCGGTTTTTGCTTTGGAAATTTTGAAAGCAGCTTTTTCAGGTTAATTTTTTCCGAAGATAGAAAAACCTTGCCGTTGTTGTTAATGAACTCCTGTCAATTTTATGTTAGCTGAACCCAAAAACCTTATTTTCTTCTCTCCTTCACCTTAGTAGCCAAATCAACATGCACATCCTTAAACCTTATTATCGGGTGATTATGAAAAAATATGGTTGAGGACGGTGGGTGGTGAATCAAATTGCTACTAAGGTTAAATGAAAAAATATGGTTCTTTACCTTTATTCAATTACTCATGCCAACTTCAAAATTCGGCGAACTTGTCTTATATTAATTGTATTTTTAACCAACCAAATCATCATAAAATGGATATTGTTTCAATTATAGTTGGGCTGGCAGCCGGATTTTTGCTGGGTTTCCTGGTTTTCAGAATTATTCAGCAAAACAGGGAAAAAGAACAACTGAAAGCAGTGGTTCAAAATGAAGAAAGAGTAAAGAATCTGGAAATTGAAAACGCAAAACTGTCAGGGCAACTGGCAGAAACTGCCAAACAGCGCGAGCAACTGCAACGGCAGGCAACACTTGCCGAAGCCGAAAACAATTCGTTGCTCGACAAGCTGCAAAACCAAAAACGCGACATCGACGAACTGCACAAAAAATTCACCCTCGAATTCGAAAATATTGCTGCTAAAATTCTTGAAACAAACAGCGAGAAAATTACCACAACCAACCGAAAAAATCTGGGAGAGGTGCTGAACCCGCTGCGCGAGAAAATCGATTTGTTCGAGAAAAAAGTGGAAGATACTTACCGGCAGGGACTGAAAGACCAAACCGACCTGCGTGCCGAGCTCAAAAAACTGTACGAGCTGAATGCCCGCATCAGTGAGGAGGCCGGTAACCTTACCAAAGCATTGAAAGGCGATGTGAAAAAACAGGGCAACTGGGGCGAAGTGGTTTTGGAACGCATTCTCGAACGCTCGGGACTCAACGAAGGTGAACAGGGTTATCGCAAACAGTTCAGCGATTCGGCAGAGGATGGCAAACGCATTCAGCCCGACATTGTCATTAACCTGCCCGATAACAAACACATTATTATCGACGCCAAAGTTTCGTTGGTAGCGTACGAACGAGCTGTAAATGCTGCCGATGAAAAGGACCGGCTGCTAAATTACCTGCAGTCCGGCGGCACCCTGCTGCTGGTCACCGGCCCGCCCAAGGACGCGGACATGGCCAATCTGTACGCACTGATGGCCGAATACGGCGCTTCCCCGGCGGAAGGCATCGTGCTGG
>DAINOH010000046.1:0-36255 GCA_036735485.1 Draconibacterium sp.
CAGTCCTGTGCCCCGATGCATTTCGATGCTGTGTACAATTTCTGCACTTTCGGCGACTGGCTTTCGGGATTGTGACACCACGCGCAACGCAGCGGGCAACCCTTGAAATAAATGGCAATCCGGATACCCGGCCCGTCGCTGATGGCGTAGCGTTTTATGTCGAAAATCAATGGAATCATTCTTTGGTAGTAGTGAGATTTTAGTAGTGAGTAATGAGTCAAATTCCAAGTTCCAAGTTCCAAGTTCCAAAAGCCAAAAATCAAATTTCAAAAATGTGTGAAATCAATTGAATAATCCTCGTTACTTTTTGTGATTTGGATTTTGAGATTTGGTGCTTCAATATCATTACTCACTACTTTGTACTATTAATCTAAAAGTGTTCGTTCTCTGTTCGTTCAATCACTTCGTTCTGTAAATCCGCATTCATATCGTTGAAATAATCGCTGTAACCGGCCATGCGCACCAGCAAATCGCGGTAATCTTCGGGACACGCCTGTGCAGCCAGCAAAGTAGCTGTGTCAACAATATTAAACTGAATGTGGTGGCCGCCCAGCGTAAAATAGCTGCGGATGAGTTGTCCCAGTTTTTCGACATCTTTTTCGCGTTTCAGCAGGCTGGGAACAAAACGAAGGTTCAGTAAGGTTCCGCCTGATTTTGTTTGGTCGAGTTTGCCCAGCGAGCGGATGACATTGGTTGGTCCGTGAGTGTCGCAGCCGTGTGACGGCGATGTTCCGTCGGAAATCGATTTTCCTGAAAAACGCCCGTTGGGTGTGGCGCCCAGCACTTTTCCAAAGTAAACATGACAGGTGGTGGAAAGCATATTCAGGTGAAAAGTTTCGCCTTTTGTATTAGGCTTCCCATCAATGGCAGCCAGCAAATCGTTGTAAACACGCAGGGCAACCGAATCGGCATATTCATCGTCGTTTCCGAAAAAAGGTGTGCGGTTGATTATCCGCTGACGCAGTTTTTCCTCGCCCTCAAAATTCTTAGCCACCGCATTCAGCAAGGTTTCCATGCTGAAAGTTTTGTTTTCGAAAACATGTTTTTTCAGCACCAAAAGACTGTCGGTAACCGTTCCGAGGCCGGTGCATTGAATGTAGTCGGTGTTGTATCGTGGTCCGCCATTGTAGTAGTCTTTTCCTTTCTGAATACAATCGTCGATAACCACCGAAAGGAATGGCGCCGGTGCATAACGCGCAAACATTTGGTCGATATAATTGCTGACACGGATTTTCTGGTCAACCACAAAGTTGAGTTGTTTGTGAAAAGCCGCGTACAGTTCTTCGAAATTCTGAAATTTCAGTGGGTCGCCGGTGGCAAGTCCCGCCACTTTTCCGGTCAGCGGGTCGATTCCATTATTGAGCGTGATTTCCAGGATTTTTGGCACATTCAGATAACCGGTCAGCAGGTAGGCTTCCTTGCCAAAAGCGCCAACTTCGATGCACCCGCTGCATCCGCCTTCGTACGCATCCTGCAGCGATTTTCCCTGGCGGACAAGTTCCTGCACATAAATATCGGGATTAAAAACCGATGGATAGCCGTGTCCCTGGCGGATGAGGTGACAGGCTGCATTCAGAAATTTATCGGGCGTTTTTGTGCTGATGTGCACCGAGTTGCCGGGTTGCAGGATGTGCAGTTCCTCAATTACTTCGAGCAAAAGGTACGACATGTCGCAAACACCGTCGCTGCCATCGGGGCGCAAACCGCCAATGTTGATGTTGGTGAAATCGTTAAAAGTTCCGCTTTCGCGCGCTGTTATTCCCACTTTTGGCGGGGCAGGGTGGTTATTCACTTTTATCCAGAAACAGCTCACTAATTCCTTGGCTTCGTCGCGTGTGAGGGTTCCCGATGTAATATCATTTTCAAAAAATGGCTGCAAATGCTGGTCGAAATGCCCGGGATTCATGGCATCCCAGCCGTTGAGTTCGGTGATGGTTCCGAGGTGAACAAACCAATACATCTGGATGGCTTCCCATAAATTTCGCGGTGCGTGTGCCGGCACCCAACGACAAACTTCCGCAATCTGTTTCAATTCCTGAACCCTTTTCGGATTGGTTTCTTTTTGTGCCATTTCTTCGGCCAGGTCGGCATGGCGTTCGGCAAAAACAATGGCGGCATCACACGAAACAGCCATCGCTTTCAGTTCTTCCAGCTTTTCTGTGGCTTCCGGGTCATTCAGAAAATCGAGCCGTGCGATGTGTTCTTCAATTTCCTTTTTAAAATCGAGCATTCCTTTGCCGTAAATTTTCCCGTCGAGTGCAGTGTGCCCGGGTGCGCGCTGTTCCATAAATTCGGTGAAAACCCCGGCTTCGTAAGCAGCTTTCCATTCTGTGGGAACATGGCTGAAAATGCGTTCGCGCATTGTGCGGCCTTTCCAATAGGGTATCACTTCGCGTTCGTAGGTATCAATATCTTCCTGCGGAATGGTGTACCGCTGCTGGTCGCGGGTATTCAGCACATGAAAATCCTCCACGCTGTGGCAGGTGAGTTCGGGAAACGTGGGAACCGATTTGGGTCGTGGTCCGCGTTCGCCGACAATCAATTCGTCGGCCCCGATATAGATGGTTTTTTGTTTGCAGATTTCGAGGTAATTGAGCGCCCGCATCATGGGTTCTGAATATTTCCCGAGATTTTCCTTATAGAATTTTGTGGAAATCAGTGCACGTTCGATGCTGAGCGATTCCTGGGTTTCGACACTCAGCTTGCGCAGGCGGCGGATGCGGTCGTTCATGCCGGGCAATGTTTTTTCAGGTTTCGGAGTATAAAAATTGCCTTCGGCTCCGGCCGGACGTTCGGGAGATTTGTTTGTTTTTATTGCGGTTAAAGTCATTGCAAAACAATTAAAAATGTGAAAATTAGAAATAAGGAATACAGAATAAGAAATAAGGAAGTTCTTTCTCTCCCCCACGGGAGGGAGACAGTGGGGGATTTCAGGCATAAAACATCCGGCAGCTGAAAAGGCAGCGGTAAGTACCGGGCAGATTGTTTTTATGCGGTCGTGAAATCATTTGTTCTCAATTATTTGATGCCGTAAAAATATAAAAAGGATATGAATTGGCAATCCGGTTGATTGCAACTTTTTTGTTATCAAAGCATGTTGTATTCAGGTTTTTGTTTTATTTAAACTTCGAATGTATTTACTAAACTGACCGTAAAATGAAATTTATTTCTGTTTTCTTTTTATTGATTCTTCTGATTTTAAATAGTCAGGCTAATGCTGCCAGCGATGGTTATAATTTATGGTTGAACTACAAACCTGTTGCTGAAAAACTTCGGAATGAATACAATCAGCAGATAAAAACCCTGTTTATTGTCGGAGAATCACCAACTATAAATATTGTAAAAAGCGAACTGACCTCGGGATTGGAAACAATGCTGGGCACAAAACTTCTGCCGGCAAAAAGCAGTTCTGAACAACATGCAATCATTGCCGGGAAATACGAAAACATCGCTTTTGCAAAGAATCCTGAAATAGAAAAAGGAATCGCGCAAATAAGCGAGGAAGGTTTTGTGATTTTTTCAGAACCTGGTAAAAGCGCTGTAATTACAGCCAAATCCGATATTGGCGTTTTATACGGGACCTACCATTTTCTGCAATTAGTGCAAACAGGAAAAAGAATTGACAACCTGAATATTGCAAATTCTCCCGGAATAAAAATCAGGGTACTGAATCACTGGGACAACCTCGACGGTTCCATTGAGCGTGGTTACGCCGGAAACTCGTTGTGGAACTGGGCCAGCCTTCCCGGAAAAACCGACCCGCGTTACACTGACTACGCCCGTGCCAACGCTTCCATCGGCATTAACGGAACAGTTTTGAACAATGTAAATGCAAATCCGGCAATGCTCACACCCGAATATCTTGAAAAAGTGGTTGTTCTTGCCAATATTTTCAGACCATACGGAATAAAGGTTTACCTCTCGATTAAATTCAGTTCGCCGGTAAATATTGGCGGAATGGAAACTGCCGACCCGCTTGACCCGGCAGTTCAGCAGTGGTGGAAAAAGAAAGTGGAAGAAGTTTATTCGTACATTCCCGATTTTGGTGGCTTTCTCGTAAAAGCAAATTCTGAAGGTCAGCCCGGGCCGCAAAACTACAACCGCTCACATGCTGAAGGTGCCAACATGCTGGCCGACGCACTGAAACCTTTTGGCGGAATTGTGATGTGGCGTGCTTTTGTATATGATAACAATGTTCCGGATGACCGGGCAAAGCAGGCCTACAACGAATTTAAACCGCTTGACGGAACATTCCGCGACAATGTGCTGGTACAGGTAAAAAACGGAGCCATCGATTTTCAGCCGCGCGAACCTTTTCACCCGCTTTTTGGCGCCATGCCTAAAACGCCGCTGATGATGGAGTTTCAGATTACACAGGAATACCTTGGCCACTCGACCGACCTTTGTTACCTGGCACCGCTTTTCAAGGAATGTCTTGATTCGGATACTTATGCAAAAGGAGCGGGTTCAACAGTGGCCAAAGTGATTGACGGTTCGCTGGAAAATCATCAGCTTACCGGGATTGCCGGGGTTGCCAACACGGGTTCCGACCGCAACTGGACAGGGCATCTTTTCGGGCAGGCCAACTGGTTTGCTTTTGGAAAACTGGCCTGGAATGCAAGCCTTTCTTCGGAAGAAATTGCAGATGAGTGGATAAAACTGACTTTTTCGAATGATGAGAAAGTTGTTACCTCAATCCGCAAAATAATGATGGATTCGCGGGAGATTTCGGTGAATTATATGACTCCGTTAGGTTTACACCATATTATGGGTTACAACCACCACTTTGGGCCAGGGCCGTGGGTAAACCGCGGGCGTGCCGACTGGACTTCGGTGTATTACCATCGTGCTGATTCTGTTGGCATCGGGTTTAACCGCACACCTTCAGGAAGCGATGCCACAAGCCAGTACCACAAGCCTGTTGCCGGTGTTTTTGCCAACCCCGAAACCTGCCCTGAAAAATACCTCCTTTGGTTTCATCATTTGCCCTGGGATTATAAAATGAAATCAGGGAAAACGCTTTGGGACGAACTCTGTAATCATTATTATTCAGGGGTTGATGGTGTAAAAACGATGCAAAAAGAGTGGAATTCGTTAAATGGAAAAATAGACAGTGAACTTTTCGGAATGGTAAAAACAAAACTCGCGAAACAGGAAAAATTAGCTGAATGGTGGCGAAATTCCTGTGTTTTGTACTTTCAGCAATATTCAAAAAAAACATTGCCCGCCGGGTTGGAAAAACCTGCAGAAAAGCTGGAATATTATCAGAAATTTGATTTCAATGATTTGAAATAGTCCGGTTTATCGGTAGTAAATCCAAACCGTAACTTCCTTTTTTGAGGCATTTATTTTTGAAACATCAGTTTTGAAGATGTTCAGGTTGGTTTGCCTGATAAGTTCTTCCTGAAGAAGTTGTTTGTTATTAATGATGCCTAAATCGGGCAAAGTGGCAATCAGTTGTTTCTTCCCGATCATTTTTGCAGGAGTGTATTTTTCAAAAATGTAAACAGAAACTACCAGGATAAAATCGGCAATGATGAAGGCCATCCATTCCGAATTCTTCGACTCCACCAAAGCATTGATCACCGAAATACCGATTACAGCGGCCAGGTAAGTCAGTTCTTTTGATTCAACAGGAATGGTGCGATAACGGATAACGCTGAAAACCGCAAAAAGTCCGAGTGCAAAACCAAATTCAATGCTCAACCGGCTGAGTGCCGAGGAAATAAGAAAAACCACAAGACCCAGTATCACAAACGTAAAAATCATCTCTTTTTGCCCGTTGTGGGGATAGAAAATATAGCGGGCCAGCACAAAAATGGTAAGGTAATTAAAAAGGAGCCTGATAAAAAAGTCGATCATTACGTGTATGTCGGGGAGTACAAAAATAGCGGCCAGGCTGGTTTCCATAATTTTAAATGTTTAAAAGTCGAGTGACTGACAATTTCTTGAAATAAAGGAAATAAACGAATCCGGGTCTTTGGTTTCTTTGTAAAAACCTTCAATAAATTTTACGCATTCTTTTCTTTCTTTTTCCGGAAGCAGGCTGAACGAATTGATTACACCGAGAATTTCATCTTTTTTTTCTTCAAAAAGTTTCAGGTTTTCACGATAACTTTCTTCATTCTGGCGGCAATAACCCAGGTAATCGCGTACATAAATGCTTTCAGAATCTGACCATTCCTGGGGAAAAGAATAACCGGATTCCACAAACCCCGAAAAATCGAAGTCGTAAGGAACTGTAATTACTTTGTCGGTTACCTCGCTGAGCGACTTCATAAATTTTGTGTTGTGCCCGCTTTTTATACGCCAGTCGGTATTCGAAATCATGTATTGGAAAATCGCGGCGCGGTCGGCATCAATTTCCAGCAGGTCGGTGGGTTTTATCACCATCGGGTCAATCAGGATGCAATTGTTTCTGTCGGCCACCAAATCTTCGGGTTCAATAATAAATCCGGGTTCGTTAAAACGGTACTGTTTTTTACCGGTATCGATGTAATTAATGTCGAGCAACCTCACCCTGAAACTCTTTTGTGTAAGCTGATTGTACATTTTGTAAGCGAGATACTCTTTTAAAATTGGTATTCCGCTGTTTTTCGAATGTGAACAATGTGTAACCACTTTTATTTTGTTTCTTCCGGCCAATTCGGTTTGCCTGATACTGTCGGTTTTAAAATTCAGATAGATTGGTGGGAAAAAACATTGCCCTCTCCTGAAGTTACCTCTTGCTTTCAGCCTGATATTCTTCACAACTGGCTCCGAATTTTCGGGATAGATTTGAAGTACAGCATCGATATATTCACCTTCCTGTTTGTTTTTGATAAACGAAGTAATATCGTAGGTCAGCGAAATTTTAAACGGAGCATCGGTGTCGAAAAAACCAGTCGATGTTATTGTGTCATTGACTTCTTCGATACTAAAATCTTCAGTTTTTGATGTGTCTTTGGTTTTCTGGTTTTTCTGGGCCGAAAGCATAATTGGCAACAGCACCGTAGTTAATAAAAGCAGAATTCTATTCATTTGAAAAACAGTTAATTTAGTCAGATTTTCAGGTGAAAATATACAAAATTATTTCTGACACATAAACGTTCAGGTTCAGAAATTATGAAACAAATAAGAGACAGAATGGTTATTTGACTACCTTTATTTTGTTAATTTGAAGTTAGAAACCAAATTATAAAAAGTGAATATGAAAAAAGCAGTAAATTTCTTTGCAGTAATTGTTTTATTTCTGGCCTTTGGCTGCAGTACTTCCACCAAACTTATTGGTTCGTGGGAAAACAAAGAACTGACAAACAACCATTTTGAAAAAATAGGTGTTGTGGCAATTTCACCCAGCGAGTCAGGTCGATATTTAATTGAGAGGGCAATTGCCGCTAATCTTAAAGACAAAAGTTTCAATGCCATGCCAACTTACGAAGTGTTTCCGTTTGCCGGTAAAATGGGTAATCTTGTCAGCACATCCGAGAATCCGGAGGCGTTGAAAGCAAAAATAAAAAGCAAAGTTGAGGAGAATAAATTTGATGCACTGATAATCGTCTCATTACTCGATCAGCAAAAGGAGCAGCGTTACGTTCAGGATTACAACAGCAATTACTGGATGGGCGGAACCGGCTATTATGGTACACCCATGGTGGTTGCAGGTGCAGCAGCAATGCCAGTTTCGTACGGGGCGTATTACAATTACTATGCTTATAATATTGGTGTAGCTTACGAATCGGGTTATTATGTGGATGATATTACCTACTTTCTGGAATGCAACCTGTACGATGTGGCAAAGGAAGAACTTTTATGGACCGCACGTACCAAATCAACCAACATAAAATCAGTCGAAGAAGAAGCACAGAAATTTGCTGAAATGGTTGTTAAAGATATGCTGACAAAAAAAGTGATTGTGCCTTGATGTGATTAATTTTCGAAAATGATAGGGAAAGGGTGCCGGTCGGTACCCTTTTTTATTGTTGAAATATGGCCATAAAGGAGTGTATGTTACTATTATACAAGAATCAAACAGTGAAATCTTAATTATTATGAAATCGTAAATCGCCAGAATAAAAGAGTGGATTAAAATATTACTTTTGCAACGGAAATTTAAAAATACTTTCACATGGACGATGGCCCGTATCATAGTAAATTAATTGATTAACAATTCTGTAAGGGCGCGGTATGTTTCCTTACGGACAATGTAAGGAGACTGCATCATGATTAAAATTTATAAAACATTTGGTGGATTCACGACAATCGGTCAGCTTGAAAAAGGATGCTGGATTAATGTAGTAAATCCCACGCAGGCTGAAATCCATCAGCTTAATGCCGAATACGGATTTCCAGTCGATTTAATGAATGATATTCTGGATATCGATGAAAGATCGCGTGTTGAGTTTGAAGACGACTGGACCTTTGTAATTCTGCGTATTCCGGTGGAAAATTCAAACAATGGAGTTCCTTTTCAAACAATCCCGCTGGGCGTTTTTATGACCGAAAATTATACTATGACTATCTGTCTTCAGGAAAATGAAGTTTCACCACTTAGTCAATCCGTACAAATAAGAGAGCAGTACCGGCAAATCACTGACCCGGTCAATTTTATTTTACGGTTGTTTTTGCGGTCAGGCAATATGTACCTGCGTTACCTGAAACAGATCAATCAAATGACATCGGCCCTGGAACAGGATCTTGAAAAATCGATTAAAAATAAAGAGTTGAACAAGTTGCTGAAAATGGAAAAGTGTCTGGTTTATTTTATCACTTCCATAAAAGGTAACGAAATAGTTTTGGCCAAACTCAGAAATGCAAAAAAGATAACCTCTGAAATAAACGAAGACCTGCTCGAAGATGCCATCATTGAAAACAAACAGGCACTTGAAATAGCGCAGATATACTCAGATATACAAAGTGGCATGATGGATGCATTTGCCTCGGTAATCTCAAACAATCTGAACGTTGTGATGAAACAGTTGACTATTATTTCAATTGTGTTGATGATTCCGACTTTGGTGGCCAGTATTTTTGGGATGAATGTCCCGAATTTCCTCGAAGAATCGAAATGGGCGTTGCCAATTATCATCACAGGTTCGATTGGTTTATCTGTTGTGGGCGTGGTCTCTTTCAGGAAAAGGCAGTGGTTTTAACACAAAACTTATAATCAAATTATAAACGCGGTGTTTTGAGGTACTATTTTCTTTTATTTTTGCCGCAACCGATAACGAAACATAAAATGATGTACCCGGAAGGAAACATGGCCGGAATTTTATTACTAATTCCCACCGGAATTCCGTTGATTGACGACAACCTGCCCTGGCTGATTTTATTGGCGGGAGTGTTGTTGTTTGGTTTGATTCGGTTTCTGATCGGGAAAATAAAATATTCAAACTGGTCGGTAAAACAAAAAGTAAGGGTCGAAATCGGGAAAAGCCGGTTGTATTATCCTGAATATATTACGCTTACCGTAACAAATACCGGAAGTACAGATATTGATATCGACAGGCCGATGCTTGTTTTTGATAATTGGTGGCTGAAACGCAAGTTCAGGATCAGCGGTGTTGAAGGCCGATCGGTTTATCCGCTTTATCTTGAAAAAGCGAAATCTCATACGCTGAACATCGATCTTTCACCGTTTTATGGGTACGACCGCAAACTAAAAGGTTATGCGAAAGTTAACATCATAATTTATAACGTTAACGGAAAATACCGTGGCAAACATTCCGTTTTTTTACGGAAAACATTTTTTAAATTCTGAATGCGAAACTGGAAATTTAACCATATCGATTTTTCGACCTACCCTTTTTATCAGGGTAATGATTTGGGCGTTTTCTGGAGCCCTGAAAAAACCATTGTAAAAATTTGGGCCCCCACGGCTCATCTGATCGAATTGCGGCTTTATAAAGATGGACAAAGCGGCGAACATTTTCACAAAACAACACTCCAGCCCGATGGAAAAGGTCTCTGGTCAACCATCCTGAAAGGCGATTACGAAGGGAAGTTTTATACCCTGAAAATTAACGACGGAGAGTGGCTCGACGAAGTACCCGATATTTATGCCCGCTGTGTGGGGGTAAATGGTAAACGCGGCATGATTTTCAACCCGAAAAAAACAAACCCCGAAAATTGGGACAGCGATAAATGCATTGATTTACCCTGCTTTACCGATGCGATAATTTACGAAACGCATGTGCGCGATTTTTCGATTGCCATGAATTCAGGGATAAAAAACAAAGGGAAATACCTGGGTTTTACCGAGGAAAATACTAAAACAAAAAACGGCGCATCCACAGGGCTTTCTCACCTGAAAGAACTGGGAATCACACACGTGCACCTGCTTCCGGTAAGCGATTTTATTACCATCGATGAAGAGCACCCCGCTGAAAAATACAACTGGGGCTACGACCCGCAACATTACGACGCGCCCGAAGGCTGGTACGCCACCAATCCACACGACGGAACTGTCAGGATTAAGGAAATAAAAAAGCTGGTGCAGTCACTGCACCAAAACAATATAGGAGTCATTCTCGATGTGGTTTATAACCACACCTATTTTACCAAAGAGTCGGTTTTTAATCAAACAGTACCCGGATATTTTTACCGCCAGAAAAGCGATGGCTCGTTTGCCAACGCTTCGGGTTGCGGTAACGAAATAGCCACCGAGCGTGCCATGGTTCGCAAATACATTGTCGATTCGCTGAAATACTGGGCTGCTGAATTTCATATCGATGGTTTCAGGTTCGATTTGATGGGAATTTACGATCTGGAAACCATGCAACAGATTCGCGATGAACTGAATAAAATTAAACCCGGCTTTTTGCTTTATGGCGAAGGCTGGGCTGCCGACCAAAGCCCGATGCCCGAAGAAAGACGCGCTGTGAAGCATAACGTTGCGAAATTACCCGGAATAGCCGTATTTAACGACGATTTCCGCGATGCTTTGAAAGGCGGTCATGGCGACAAAAAATCAAAAGGTTTTGTGAGCGGGCTCGAATTACGTGAAGAAGCTGTAAAGTTTGGTATTATTGCCGCCACCAGTCATCCGCAGATTGTTTACGATTATGTTGCGAGTTCGAGATTTCCGTGGGCAGCCGAACCAACACAGTGTGTCAATTATGTTTCATGCCACGATAACTATACGCTTTTTGATAAGCTGAAAATGAGTGCCCCGAAAGCCACCGATGCAGAATTGCGCCGGATGGTGAAACTGGCAGGTGCTTTGATTCTTACTTCGCAGGGAATACCGTTTTTACATGCGGGAGTTGAATTCTGCCGTACCAAAAATGGCGATGGAAATTCGTATAAATCGCCCGATTCGGTGAACCAGATCGACTGGGAGCGAAAAGAAAAATATGCCGATGTTTTTGAATACTTCCGGAAGCTGATTCAGCTCAGGAAAAATCATCCCGCTTTCAGATTGGGGAGTACGGAAAAAATCAGCAAAAACCTGAATTTCTGCACACAATACCAGCTTGGCGTGGTTTCGTATTGTATTTTGGCAGGCGAAGTTGGCGACTCGTGGAAAAAGATCATTCTTCATTTTAATGGCAGAAACACAGAGGCTATTGTTCCATTGCCCGAGGGAACTTTCAAAATTGTGGCTCAGAATGGAGATATTGAGGAAAATGGTCTGGGTGAAGTAGTTTCTGATGAAATAATAGTTGCTCCTGTTTCAATGACCATGCTGGTGGAAGTTTGATGATGCTTATTTATGATTCCAATAATTTAGAATATTTCATTTTGTGGCTTTCGAAATCATCTGACATCAGGAAAATAGTCGATTCTTACACGGATGTCCGATAAACGATACATTCCATCTAACAAATCCAAATCTTTCATTGTTATATTAATACATTTTAGTATTTAATTTAACACAATATTCCAATGAAAACATTTAAACTACTTATCATCTTTTTTATCTGTTTTCATGATTCATTAACAGTTTTTGGTCAGAATGAAAACAACCTGATTCCATTTGCCAGTGGTCTTACAAGTATTGTAGGAATTACAAATGCCGGCGACGAGCGTCTTTTTGTTGTTAATCAACGGGGATATATTCATATTGTAAACGCTGCGGGCGTTGTAAATCCTCAACCTTTTCTGAATATCAGCGAAAGGGTGGTTTATGGCGGTGAGCGTGGTTTGCTGGGTCTGGCTTTTCACCCGCAGTACAAATCGAACGGTTATTTCTATGTAAATTATATCGGGAAGGGAGACAGTACCCATATTTCGCGTTTTCAGGTTAGCTCAGCAGACGGAAACCTGGCCGATTCGCAGAACGAATTGAAAATCCTGACTATTGCGCAGCCATTCTCTAATCACAATGGCGGCGATTTGTGTTTCGGGCCCGACGGATATTTATATATTGGTCTGGGCGATGGTGGTTCGGGCGGCGATCCGGGTAACAGGGCTCAGAACCCCCAACAATTACTGGGGAAAATGCTTCGGATTGATGTTGATAACGGAAATCCGTATGCTGTGCCGGCAACAAATCCTTTTTACAACAGCACCACAGTTTTACCCGAAATCTGGGCTTTGGGTTTGCGTAATCCCTGGCGGTTCAGTTTCGACCGGTTAACCGGTGATCTATGGATAGCCGATGTTGGACAAAATGCATTTGAAGAAGTAAATTTTCAGCCCGCCGGCAGTAAAGGTGGGGAAAATTATGGCTGGAAGTGTTACGAAGGAAATCAGGTTTACAATGCAACGGCGTGTAATTCCGAAACCAGTTTTACTTTTCCGGTATTTGCTTATCCGCAGGATATTGAATGCTCGGTAACGGGTGGTTATGTTTACCGGGGTTCTGCAGAATCGCCATTTTATGGCAAATACTTTTTTACTGATTATTGTTCCGATCGGATATGGACTTTGCACAAAGCCGGAGATAGCTGGATTAAAGAGGATTTCGGAAGATTTCAGGGTAATAATTTCAGCACTTTCGGTGAAGATGCAAAGGGGCAACTTTATGTTGGCGGATTAAGTAGTGGCAAAATCTATAAAATCAACGATCGCGCTACAGCAGTCGGGGAGCTTGAAAAAACCGGTGAAATAAAAATCACGCAGGTTCCCTTTTCACGGGTGATCAGGATTGATATGGGGAGCGGCAATTCTCACGAAATGCTGATCGGTATTTATGATGTAAACGGGGTAAAACATTTCGAAAAAAGCTTCAGCGATAACCATTTTGAAATAAATCCCGGAAAACTTTCACCCGGTGTTTATTTTCTGAAGATATCTCAAAAAGGAAGAATTCAGGTTCAGAAACTATTGATTGGCAGGTAGAAATATTTTCATCCCCTCTTTTTATGAAAGCTGAATGTTTTATTTAAAACTGCGTCGTGAATTAATCAAATTTCATTAATTCATTGTTATAATACAAATAGTCAGATTTATTTTTAAAATCTACTTTTGATATTGCAAACTGAGAATAAAAATGGAGAAAAAAACTTCTGCCCGCGAGCGGTGGATCAATATCGGATATGAATTGTTTGGTGAAGATGGTCCTGAAGGCATTCAGATTGAAAGGCTGGCACGTATTCTTGAGCTCAACAAATCAGGTTTTTATCACTATTTCGGTACACTCGATGAGTATTTAATTATTCTGATGGGGCATCATCTAAAGACTGTAAGATATTTTTGTACCGAAATTTCAAAACTCCACAACATCATTCCTGATTACATAAATTTATTGATGGAAAATAAAATGATGATCATGTTTCACGTTCAATTAAGCCGGAATGGACAGAAAAAACTGTTTAACGAGACATTTGAAAGCGGAAACCAGCTTATTGACCGCCAGATTGCCCCACTTTGGTCGGAATACCTCGGATTAGAAAACGACAGGGGTTTTGCCATTAAAACTTACCGGCATATCAGGGATGTTTTTAATTCAAGAGTGACCCATAAAAACTTAACGCAGGAATTTATTATTGAAATTGCTGATGAATTCAAATCAATGTTAAAAAAGATTCAGGCTTCCTGAATTTATGCTGATAATTGCAGCGACAAGGTTCAAAAAACAAAGAGCCGGAAAATCAGACTTTCCGGCTCTTTGAATATATATTTTCAAAACTCATTATTTAACATCGGGTAGTGGTAACTCTTCCAACAACGAAACCCTGATTCCGCTAAGAATATAGCTTTCGACCTGGTAGAATTGCAGTGCAGCAATCGGGTTGGTGGCTTTGCTGATTTTTTTAACATACGAAGCCAGTAAATCGTCGGTTTTTGCTGCCTGGCTGATTACCTGTTTTGTCCACTCCGCAGCTTTTTCATTGGTAAGCTTGTCATAATTGTTGGCATAATCTTCTAATAAAGCAATGCGGTTTTTCCCGAGTTCCTTCCGTTTGGTTTCATATTCATCATAAAGTGCCCAGAATGCATCTTTTTGTGCGGCATCCACTTTTATAAATTCAGCTACGATGGCTTTCTTTTCCATTCCGAAAACCGATTGAACAAGTTCGATTTCTTCTTTATTTGACTGGGCTTTTAAAAGCGAGAAAGAAAATACAAGGGCTAATAAAATTGTTACTTTTTTCATAGTTTGTGATTTAAAATTTTGTAATCCGAAAGTACGACAAAAAATAAAGTTGGAAATCAACGGTGGCGTTTAGTTTGTGTTTGGTGAATGATCTGAATTTGTTAAAACACTTGCAAAATCAATTTATGAAGAATAACAGTCATTGAAATTCTGAGTTGCTTTGATCTCAATATCTCCTAAAGTCATTCATGAAATCTCTTAACGTACGACCAACCTGAGTTGATATAGATTATCAGTGCAGTTAATTTATATCAATTCTACATACAAATATCGCACTGAATAATCTAATAACATTGTGATTTATAAATGGTTAATTGCATGTAAAATTGTCATTTTTAACTATGTAATATTTTTTGGATTATTGTTAATGGTTCAAATTAACAATTACATTTGCACCGTTTTTCAGTATATCCAAATATCTAAATAAAGCGATATATTATGGAGAGTCAGTCATTAATTCTCTTTTTTGTTATTGCACTTGTACTGGTTGGTGGAGCTATTGCCTTTTCGATGCTGATTGCTCCAAGTTCATTCAACCCGGCAAAATCAGAACCTTACGAATGCGGAATTCCCACCGAAGGACCGGCGTGGATTCAGTTTAACGTTGGTTACTATCTTTTTGCCATTATCTACCTGATTTTCGATGTTGAAACAGTTTTCCTGTTTCCATGGGGTGTGGTAATGAAACAAATAGGTATGAGGGCATTTATCGAGATCATCATTTTCTTTTTCGTACTGGGACTTGGTCTTTTGTACGCCTGGAAAAAACGTGCATTGAAATGGGTATAAAAATTAAATCGATGAAACAGGAAGATTTCGGCGATAATGAATCGCTGGAACTTCTGAATACATTGGGCGACAGCGTTTTTCTCACAACCGTTGACAACCTGATTAACTGGGGGCGTTCAAACTCAGTGTGGCCGCTCACTTTTGCCACCAGTTGCTGTGGTATCGAAATGATGGCAGCCGGTGCCTCGCGTCACGACTTTTCGCGTTTTGGCATAGAAGTTTACCGTGCTTCGCCGCGCCAGGCCGACGTGATTGTGGTGGCAGGAACCATTGTGAATAAAATGGTGCCCGTGCTGAAACGTTTGTACGACCAGATGCCCGATCCGAAATATGTGATTGCCATGGGAGCCTGCGCTGTTTCCGGCGGACCATTTTTTTATAATACTTATTCGGTTGTTCGCGGTGTCGATCATGTAATTCCGGTGGATGTTTACATCCCGGGTTGCCCGCCGCGTCCTGAAGCGCTTCTTTACGGAGTAATGCAGTTACAGCGCAAAATCAAAGGCGAATCGTTCATAAAACCCGGTGAAAAAACCGATAAACTGCTTTAATTAATTCAGCATGTTAAACAGAGACGAATTAAAAGAGATCATCAGCAACCTGGTTCCCGAAGCTGAATTTCCGGAAGGAACCCAGCTTCCCGAGGTGATTGTTCCGGTGGCCAGACTGGTGGAACTGGCTGAAAAAATCAAAACAAATCCGAAAACGCTCTTCGATTACATGATCAACCACACGGCTGTTGATTTCAACACACATTTTATGACGGTTTATCATTTCGAATCAACAACACACAAACATCTGTTGGTTGTGAAGGTTAAAATCGAAGACCGTGAAAATCCGGATACCGATTCACTGGCAATACTTTACCCCACCTGCGAATTTTTTGAACGCGAAGTTTTCGACCTTTTCGGAATCCGCTATAAAAACCATCCCAACCTCAAAAGACTTTTCCTTGAAGACGACTACGGTTATCCGCTACGCAAGGATTTCAGGGATGAGGTAAATATGATTGAACGCTAAAAGCCGCAACCATGACAGAAGAAATTATCAAAGACGTGATTATTGGCGAAAGCGAGGATTACATTATTAATATTGGCCCGCAGCACCCGTCAACTCACGGTGTTCTGCGTTTCGAGGTTTGCCTGCAGGGTGAAACCGTAAAATACATCATTCCGCATGTTGGATACATCCACCGTGGAATTGAAAAAATGTGCGAATCGCTTACTTATCCGCAGATTATTCACCTCACCGACAGAATGGACTATCTTTCGGCACACATGAACAACGAAGCCGTTTGTTTGTGTGTTGAAAATGCCCTGCAGGTTGAAGTTCCGGAACGGGTAAAATACATCCGCACCATTCTTGACGAGCTAAACCGACTCGCCTCTCATCAATTGTGGTGGGCTGCTTTCGGGATGGATCTGGGTGCACTCACCACTTTTTTCTATGGTCTCCGCGATCGCGAAATGATTCTCGATATTTTCGAAGAATCTTTTGGCTCGAGGTTGTTGCACAGTTTCAATACCCCCGGTGGTTTGATGCACGATGTTCATCCGAACTTTCAGCAAAAAATCAAGGAATTCATAAAATATTTCCGTAAGAAATTACCTGAATATGACCAGTTGCTGACAGGCAATATAATTTTCAAACAACGTGCCGTGGGAATTGGCCCGATGAGTAAGGAAACAGCCATTGCCTATGGAGTTACCGGTCCGTCAGGCCGTGGTTCGGGCTGGGCCTGCGATTTGCGCAAACACGCTCCATACAGCGCCTACGACAAAGTTCAGTTTACTGAATGTCTTGAAACCGAAGGCGATACTTACGCCCGCTACAAAGTTCGTATGCGCGAAATGTGGGAGTCGCTGAGTATTCTCGAACAGCTGGTTGACAATATTCCGGAAGGCGATTACACCGCTAAAATGAAACCCATTATCAAATTACCGGCCGGTGAATTTTTCCAGCGTGTGGAAACAGCCCGCGGTGAACTGGCAGTTTATATTGTGAGCGACGGAAATAAAACACCTTACCGGATCCGTTTCCGGACGCCAAACTTTAGCAATTTATTTGTAATTAATACGATAGCTTCGAATTTCAAGATTGCCGACCTGGTAGCCGTCAGTGGTTCGCTCGATCTTGTAATTCCGGATATCGACCGATAAAAACCGCATTACCATGCAGAATCTGTACGATTTTTCCATCTTAACCGGCGCAATACACGAATCGTTGTCGCGCAGCATGTCGCCAGGCTGGGTAACCTTTACCGAGCTGGTCATCATCGGGCTGGTATTTCTGCTCTTTTTTGCCTTGCTGGGTTTGTTTCTTGTTTATCTCGAACGAAAAGTTTGTGCCATCATCCAGAACCGCGTGGGGCCAAACCGTGTGGGAAAATGGGGTTTGCTGCAAACCATTGCCGACCTTATCAAGTTGCTTATTAAAGAGTTAATTCCAATCCGCAAGTCAGATAAATTTCTGTTTAACCTGGCGCCATTTATTGTGATTATTGCTTCGCTGATGGCCATGGCCGCTTTGCCTTTTGCAAAGGGTTTACACGCCATCGATTTTAACATCGGTATTTTTTATGTGATGGCCGTTTCTTCGCTGGGTGTTGTGGGAATTTTGCTGGCCGGTTGGTCGAGCAACAGCAAATACTCGCTGATTGGTGCCATGCGAAGTGGGGCCCAGATTGTGAGTTACGAACTTTCTGTGGGTCTTTCGTTATTGGCAATCGTGGTTTTCTCGGGCAGCATGCAGCTTTCAACTATTATCGAAAGTCAGGCAAACGGATGGTGGATTTTCAAAGGTCACATTCCAGCCATTATTTCGTTTATCATATTTCTGATTGCCAGTACTGCCGAAATCAACCGTGGCCCCTTCGACCTTGCCGAAGCAGAATCGGAGCTGACTGCCGGTTTCCACACCGAATATTCAGGCATAAAATTCGCCTTTTTCTTTCTGGCCGAATACATTAACATGTTTATTGTTTCGGGTATTGCGGCGACGGTTTTCCTGGGTGGATGGATGCCACTGCACATCGGAAACTGGGAAGGGTTCAACCAAATTATGGATTTTATTCCTCCCATTGTGTGGTTTTTTGTAAAGACATTTTTCATCATTTATGTCATCATGTGGTTTAAATGGACATTCCCGCGTTTGCGTATCGACCAGTTGCTGACGCTTGAATGGAAATACCTGTTACCAGTCAGCCTTGTGAACATTGTTCTTATTGCTTTCCTGGTACTGATGGGCTGGCATTTTTAATTGATTAATGATTAGTGATTAATGATTATCAGGGAAATTATAAATATGCATTCACCCCTTTTTCCCCTCAAGGGGAGAGGAGCTTTTATGTTGCTGAAAAGCAACTTATCGGCAATTTCCCCCTTGAGGGGGCAGGGGGTGATGATTGACACCATAAATTAATGAAGACACTGCATAAATGAATAACTTTTCAAAATATTTCAGCGATATGTTTAAAGGGATTGGCACCCTTTGGGCAGGAATGCGGATTACCGGGAAATATTTTCTCAGTCCGCGCGCTATTGTAACACAGCAATATCCCGAAAACCGGAAAACCCTGAAAATGGAAGAGCGGTTCAAAGGGGAAATCATCATGCCGCACGACGAAAACAACCAACATGCCTGTACAGGTTGTGGTATTTGCGAAATGAACTGTCCGAATGGTTCCATCGAAATTATTACCGACCGCGTACCCAATGCCGATGGAAAGATGGAAAGGGTGATCGACAAACACATTTATCACCTTTCGATGTGTACTTTCTGCGGACTGTGTGTAAAAACATGCCCGTCGGATGCACTGGCTTTCGGACAAAAATTTGAACATGCCGTTTTCGACCGTCATAAACTCACCAAAGTGTTAAACCAGCCGGGTTCATCACTCAGAAAGGAGGCTAAGAAATGAGTTTCAATGTTGTAATGTTTTATGTGTTTTCGGCGATTATTCTTATATTTTCGCTGCTGACCATCACCTCGCGCCGTATTTTACGGGCCGCAGTATACCTGCTTTTTGTGCTGATTGCCACCGCAGGGATTTACTTCCTTCTTGAATACCAGTTTATGGCAGCCGTGCAGTTAACATTGTACGCGGGTGGTATTGTGGTGCTGATTATTTTCAGTATCCTGCTTACTCATCATATTTCACACCTTTTCGAAAAGCCTGAACTCACAAAACTGCTGATGGGAAGCGGTGTGGCCGTTGTCGGAAGTTTTGTGACCATTTATACCATTTTAACTTACCCTTTCCCCGAAATCGTTACAACAACCCCGCTGCCGGCCACCATGGAAAACATTGGAATGCAACTGCTGGGTGTTGAAAAAAACGGGTACGTTCTGCCATTTGAACTCATCAGTATTTTACTGCTGGCGGCGATGATTGGTGCGATTGTGATTGCTAAAAAAGATAAATCCAAAAATTCAGAAATATGATCGAGGGAATTCCAATACAACATTTTCTGATTGTCAGTACACTGATGTTTTTTATCGGGGTGGCCGGTTTTATCATGCGCCGCAACCTGATTACCATTTTGATGGCCATCGAGCTGATATTGAATTCGGTGAATATCAACTTTGTGATTTTTAACCGCTATTTGTACCCCGACCAGTTGCAGGGACACTTCTTCGCCATTTTTGTGGTGGGAATCGCCGCTGCCGAAGCTTCGGTAGCCATTGCGCTCATCATCAATATTTACAGGAAACTTAAGAATATTGATGTGGAAAATGTAAATGAGTTGAGGTATTAAGGAAAGCCCCCTTCTTATTCCCCCAAGGGGGAAGGATTGGAAACAGCTCTGAAAGAGCGAATTGTAATAGCCCGGGATAAAATCCAGGGAAAAAGGGTGAAGCGGTTTTTAACCGCGTTAAAGTTGAAATTTTGAAAAACAAAAATAAAGTGAAACACATAGGCACATAGGTACAATAGGAAACACATAGAAAAAACTATGTGAACTATGTGCCTGTGTGGTTAAAACATAATTGCTTATGTACAATTACACAATCCTGATTCCGATGATTCCGCTGGTGATGTTTCTGATCACCGGTTTATTGGGAATGAAATGGAAACCCATCATTTCGGGCTTGCTGGGAACAACAGGCCTGGGTATTTCGTGGGTTTTGTCGCTGATGACTGCCATTACCTATTTTTTTGGCGGACATCATGCCGAAGCATTTCCGACCATCATTCCCTTCGAAACGTTGTGGCTGACTTTTTCAGAAACCTTGCAGATAAAAATGGGTGTTTTACTCGACCCGATTTCTGTAATGATGTTGGTGGTAATTACAACCATTTCGTTTATGGTGCATTTGTACAGTTTGGGATACATGCACGGTGAAAAAGGATTTCAGCGTTTTTATGCTTTCCTTTCTTTGTTTACCTTTTCGATGCTTGGACTGGTAATTGCCACCAATATTTTCCAGATGTATATTTTCTGGGAACTTGTGGGTGTGAGTTCATTTTTACTGATTGGTTTTTATTACCAGAAACCTTCAGCCGTGGCAGCTTCGAAAAAAGCTTTCATTGTAACCCGTTTTGCCGACCTCGGTTTTCTCATCGGAATCCTCATCCTTTCGTTTTATACAAAAACATTTGATTTCGGAATTCTTACCAATCCCGACGGTGCTGTTTTTGCCAATACAGCAGGAGTCAGTTTTATGGGTATTTCTGTGATGACCTGGGCAATGGTGCTGATTTTTATCGGTGGCGCCGGTAAATCGGCTATGTTTCCGCTACACATCTGGTTGCCCGATGCCATGGAAGGTCCCACCCCGGTTTCGGCTTTAATTCACGCTGCAACCATGGTAGTTGCCGGTGTTTACCTGGTTGCCCGTATGTTTGTGGTTTTCCACTTTCAGGCACCCAATGCACAGGAAATAGTTGCTTACGTCGGTGGTTTTACCTCACTTTTTGCCGCGGTAATCGCCATTACACAATACGATATTAAACGCGTTCTTGCTTTTTCAACCTTGTCGCAACTGGGCTACATGATGCTCGCACTGGGCGTTTCGGGTTATGGTGGCGAAGAAGGACTCGGTTACATGGCTTCCATGTTCCACCTGTTTACCCACGCCATGTTTAAAGCGCTGCTTTTCCTGGCTGCCGGTTCAATCATTCATGCAGTACATTCAAATTATATGTACGATATGGGAGGGCTCAGAAAATACCTGCCCATTACGCACATTACCTTTTTAATTGCCTGTCTCACCATTGCCGGTGTTCCTCCGCTTTCAGGTTTCTTCAGCAAAGACGAAATTCTGGTGGCAGCACTGGAACACAACAAACTTTTGTTTGCCGTTGAATTTCTTGTTGCCGGATTGACAGCTTTTTATATGTTCCGTCTTTACTTCAATGTTTTCTGGGGAAAAGACAGACATTATCATCACACACCACACGAATCGCCGCTGGTTATGACCATCCCGCTGATGTTTCTGGCAGTGGCATCGATTTTCTCGGGATTCCTGCCATTCCACAGTTTAGTGACGGCTGATAAAATGCATTTCGATACGCATTTACACCTGGCAGTTGCTGCTCCTTCCGTTTTAATCGGACTTTTGGGAATTGGCTTAGCCTGGTTACTTTATAAAAAAGAAAGCAAAACTCCGGAAATTATTGCCAGAAAACTCGGTGTTCTTTACACCGCTACATACAACAAATTTTACTTCGACGAGATTTACCTGTTTGTTACCAAGAAAATCATTTTTAACTATATATCACGTCCGGTTGCGTGGTTCGACCGCCACATTATCGATGCTTTTATGGTAGGAATTGGTACTGTAACTGAAAGGGTTTCATACAGAATAAAAGGAATGCAGTCGGGACAATTGCAGCATTACGCTTTTATGTTTGTGGCCGGTGCATTGATTCTGGCGCTGGTACTGGTGTATTATACAGTTTAAAGTTCAGAGTTTAAAGTTGAAGATTTAGAAAGCGAAGGTTAAAATTTTGTGTTCTTAAAGCTCCGTATGAGCGCAATTTGAATAACCCGGGGTTTCAACCCCGGGAACGAAATGAAAAAGAGAAATCGTCCGCGAAGGAAGTAGAAAAAAGAGCAAAACCAGTTGCGGACGAAGCAGAGGACAGGTTGAAAAATGAAAGAATAGTTTATAAATATATTTTTTGAAATGAATATACTGACTTTATTAATAGTAATTCCGGTACTTACAATCACCGGCATTCTGTTTACCAAAGACCTGAAAGGCGCCCGGCTGGTTTCTGCCATCGGAATGACAGCCCAGCTCGTGGTGGCAGCCATCCTGGTTTTTATGTACCTGGGTGCCCGAAAAGCGGGTGTAATCGATGAAATGCTTTTTACCGCTGATTACATGTGGTTTAAAACTCTGAATATCCGCTATGCCATTGGTGTTGACGGAATTGCGGTTGCCATGATTGCCCTGACAGCCGTGGTGGTTTTTGCCGGAATTTTTGCCTCGTGGGAAATGGAATTCCTGAGCCGCGAATTTTTTATTTCGCTCATCCTGCTGGCTACCGGGGTTTTCGGTTTCTTTATTTCGCTCGACCTGTTTACCATGTTCCTTTTTTACGAAGTTGCAGTGATACCGATGTACCTGCTGATCGGAATCTGGGGCAGCGGACCGAAGGAAAGTTCAGCCATGAAACTGACATTAATGTTGATGGGAGGTTCGGCACTGTTGATGGTGGGAATTTTTGGCATCTATTTCAATTCAGCACCCAATGGCGGACCACTCACTTTCCATATTATAGAAATTTCAAAAATACAGATACCGGTCGAAGCTCAGCGTTTCTTTTTCCCGTTCACTTTTGTGGGATTCGGAATTTTAGGCGCACTTTTCCCGTTCCACACCTGGTCACCTGATGGTCACGCTTCGGCACCAACCGCAGTTTCGATGCTTCATGCAGGAGTTTTGATGAAGTTAGGAGGTTATGGTGCTTTCCGCGTTGCCATGTTTCTGATGCCCGAAGCCGCCCACGAAATGGCCTGGATTTTTATTATCCTCACCAGTATCAGTGTGGTTTACGGAGCTTTTGGCGCCATCTGGCAGAAAGACCTTAAATACATCAATGCCTACTCTTCGGTCAGCCACTGTGGCCTTGTGCTTTTTGCGCTGCTGATGATGAATGAAACGGCCATGGACGGCGGTATTATCCAAATGATTTCACATGGTTTGATGACGGCTCTTTTCTTTGCTTTGATCGGGATGATTTATGGCCGTACTCATACACGAAATATTTATGAAATGGGCGGTTTGATGAAAGTGATTCCAATTCTTTCGGTTGTATATGTTATTGCAGGTCTGGCTTCGCTGGGTTTACCCGGGTTGAGCGGTTTTGTTGCTGAAATGACAGTTTTTGTGGGCGCTTTTCAACACACCGATATTTTCCATCGTGTAGTAACAATATTGGCTGCTTCGTCGATTGTAGTTACAGCAGTTTATATTCTTCGCGTTGTGGGAATTCTGCTCTTTGGCCCCGTGAAAGATCCGCATTTCGAACATCTTGAAGACGCAAAATGGTATGAAAAGCTGAGCATGTACACACTTGTGATTGCAATAGCCGGTATAGGTATTGCCCCGTTGTGGCTTTCAAATACAATCCTTGATAGTCTGAAACCCATCGTAGAAAAACTGGCACAGGCTGCCTTTTAAAATGAAAAATAAACGATTATGAATATCGGACAATTTATAATGATGCGCCACGAATTGCTGCTAACGGCAGCGGCATTAATCATACTGATTGCTGAAATTTTTACAGCAGACAAAAGCAAGGAAAAACTGATTCCGTTTTCGATCGGACTTTTTGCTTTGATAACATTTATCGGCTTTCTTCCGGTTCAGGAAGGGACATTGTTTGGTGGCTCGTACCAGAGCAGTGCACTTACAGCTTTGATGAAAAACGTTCTTAATGTGGGTGTCATGATTATTTTTCTTCAGGCTGAAGGATGGCTCAGATGTGATGAAAATTCCGACCGCATCAGTGAGTATTTTCTGCTGACAATTTCAACCCTGATCGGGATGAATTTTATGATTTCGGCAGGTGACTTCCTGATTTTTTATGTGGGTCTCGAAACTGCCACTATTCCGATTGCAGCGCTGGCTGCGTACGATCGTATTAAAAGCCGTTCAGCAGAAGCAGGTATCAAACTGATTTTGTCTTCTGCGCTTTCATCAGGAGTTTTGTTATTCGGGCTTTCGCTGATTTATGGTGCGATGGGCTCGATTTATTTTGCCGATGTGGCACAAACAGTGACTGCCAATCCCATGGTGGCGCTCGGATTCATCTTTTTTGTGAGCGGTATGGGTTTCAAAATTTCACTGGTACCATTTCACTTCTGGACTGCCGATGTTTACGAAGGTGCACCGGTAAACGTAACCTCCTATCTTTCGGTTATTTCGAAAGGAGCGGCTTCGTTCATATTTGCCATTATTCTTTTTACCGTTTTTAAAACACTCACCGAAATGTGGAAACCGGTAATTTATACCTTGGCCGTTTTCACCATGACAATCGGTAACCTGTTTGCACTGCGTCAGCAAAACCTGAAACGTTTCCTGGCTTTCTCATCTATTGCTCAGGCAGGTTTTATTTTGCTGGGTATTTTGGGTACTAACGACCTCGGAATGACAGCAATTGTATATTTCGTATTGATTTATGTATTTACCAACCTCGGTGCTTTTGGCGTCGTGGAAGCTGTTTCGAATGCCTCGGGTGTTGAAACCATAAAAGGGTATAATGGTTTATATAAGACCAATCCGAAGCTGAGTTTACTGATGACTCTGGCGCTTTTTTCATTAGCCGGAATTCCACCCGTGGCCGGTTTCTTTGGAAAATTCTTCCTGTTTACTTCGGCAGCCAGCAGCGGTTATTATATTTTGGTTTTAATTGCTGTTTTGAATGCAACCATTTCACTTTATTACTATTTGCTGGTGGTGAGAGCCATGTTTATCGAAAAAAGCGATAACCCGGTTCCTGCTTTTAAAAGTTCGCCTTACATGCGGGTTGCCTTGTTGCTTTGTGTGGCTGGTATTTTTGCAGTGGGTTTTGCCAGTGTGATATTTGATTCGATTCGCGAAATAAGCCAGGGATTTTTGTATTAGATTAGTAATTAGTACAAAGTATTGAGTAAAGAGAAAAAGAACACAAGGTTGTTAGATACAAGTATAAGACAGGAAGAATAGTGAATAATGAATATCGATTAACGATTTCAGATTAATAAACACGAATTTCCACCTCCTTCCCCCCACGGGGGAATAAGAAGGGGGCTTCTAAAAAGAATTTAAAAATGGCACTGAATAAAGGAAAACATATTGTAGAGACAATCGACGGAGTTCGTTGCTCGCTGGTGGAAACAGGCGCTTCAAAAGAAAGGGCTGATTTTCTGAAAAAACTGCTCGAACTGAATAATTATGAAGTAAAAGTGGTTGCCGAAAATGAAGAAGCCACAGCATACAAAATCTGGGTGGCTGATTTACTTTTCAATCCTGTGATTGATGTTTACCAGCGTCGGCTGAAAAGTTTTACAGGCAAACGTGTAACACCGGCTTATTGGTTGCAGCAATCGGATAATGAAACCGAAGCCGAAGTAAGTTACTGGAGCTTCAGAAAATAATAGGAAATATTAAATTAAACCGGAAAGACCGGTTGAAATTTCCATGAAAAGGATCCATCCTGTAATGCAGATTGGATCCTTTTTGTATTGAATAATAATTAGTTACGACCACCTGATTATTCTGAAAAGTTTTTAGATTTACTGATGAATTATCAATCAGTAACTTAATGGCCTGATAAATGAAAAAATCGGATAAAAACACAGGCAAACGTAAATTGGTTAAACGAATTATTTTGTGGAGTTTAGCTGGCCTAATTCTGATTTTAATCTCCATTGTATTTTATTTTTACAACAACTTTAACCGGTTACTTTCCGATGCTTTGCTGAAAAGCTTTGAATCAAATATTGCCTCGGATGTTTACACGTTGGAATTTAAAGATCTGCAGGTTAATCCTTTTGCCGGAAATATCAGGGTCAGTGAGGTGAAAATACACCCGCGTGATAAATATTTAAAAAACTATCCATACATCAACAGTCAGTTAACACTTGAGACCAACGAACTTATATTGAACAATGTTGACATCGTAAGGCTATTAAAGGAAAACAAGCTTAAGCTGGGAAAGATTATAATAAATAAACCTCAGTTACAGGTAAAAATCGATGATGGTTTGCCCGTTTTTCTGCCCTTTAAAGAAGTTGTAAGTGATTCGGTTTCCAAAAGTTCTGTTAAAAGAAATATTGAATCATTTTCACTCAGGATATTTGATCTGAAAGATGCATCGCTGCAATTGCAGAATCATGCAAAAGGTCGTTTTCTCGAATTAAAGGATTTGAACATCAACATCCGGGATCTGCTTCTTGACCAGCAACTTGGCATTGATCGTATGAAATACAGTGCATTTGCTTTCAATATTGGCGGGATAACTGGAAATTTGATAAAGGATTCAATACGTTATATCAGTCTGACAAATTATGGTATCACCATTGATTCGATGGAAGTTGAAAAGACACTCGACACTTTTATGTATAAATTTTCCGATTTTAACCTGGGATTCCGCAATTTAATGGTTGTTCCTGCCGACAGCAGTATCAGTTTTTCGGTTAAAACTTTCAGTATAGCGTATGCCGACAGTATTGTTAATATCGAAAATGCATCATTCTTCCCAACCATTGGAGAGAATGATATGCGTAAACGCTTTAAATTTCAGCATCAAACCCGGTTGTCTGCTGAAATTGCAAAATTAAATATCAATGGAATCTGTTTCGATTCATTGTTTTATGCCAGGAAACTTTTTGTCAGGAATATTGAAATCGATTCAGCTTTTTTCAGGCTTTTTAAAGACAAAACCAAAAAGGTTGACAAGAATCACAAACCTGAATACCTGGGGCAATCGGTTAGAAAAATCCTGGTGCCAATGGTGATTGATTATATTTCGGCCACCAATCTGAACCTTGTAAGCCGCGAAATCAAACCTGATAATACGCCTGCCGAAGTATTGATTAGCAGGGGAGAAGCCCGGGCTACTAACCTTACAAATCAGTCATTTGAAAAGCCGCTTACAATAAATGCGGCAGCATATCTGGATAATAAAGTAAAATTTAAGGCCGAATTGGCATTCAGCTATAAAAATCCGCAGTTTGAATATGCCGGATTTTTTGATTCATTCAATTTCAACGAGTTGAATGGTGTGATACAATCATATGTGCCGGTTTCAATATCAGGTGGTGTTGCTGATGCAATTCAATTTGGAGGCAAAGCAGATGAAAAAAAGGCTGCCGGCACTATGAAATTTCTTTACCATGATTTAAAAATGGACATTCATCTGAAGGAAAAAGCAGAATGGAAAAACTCACTTTTATCATTTGCCGCCAATACCGTGGTGGCTTCATCAAATCCGGTTTCCGCAAACTTACCGCCTAAAGTTGTAAGTTTCAGTATTGACAGGGACACGAACAAGGCTTTTGTAAATGTTGTAATCAAATCAGCTTTGACAGGCCTTAAAGAAACGGTAATCATGTCGAAAGAGAATAAAAAAGCTTACCGTGAAGCAAAGAAGAAGGCAAAAACTGATAACAGACAATGATCAGTTCCGAATGATAAGTGAGACATTTATTTTTCAGATTCCATTTAAACCAGTATTACTTTCCGAAGTCTATTTGCTTAAAAACCAGAATCGTACTATCTAACCTAAATTTACCGGAATGAAAAATCAAAAACGATGTTTTACCACAAATTTTCTTTGTTTTTCCCTCGTGTTCTTCCTCTTTTCGGTTCTGTATTCATGCAACAATAAAAAAGCAGCAGAACCTTTTTCAAGAACTGTTTCGTTTGACGAAGGCTGGCGGTTTCTGAAAGATAGCCTTGTGAGTGCTGAAAATTCTGATTTTGATGACTCCAACTGGCGGACCCTGAATGTTCCGCACGACTGGAGCATTGAAGACCTCCCGATACAAATTGATGACAGCATTGTCGGGCCATTTGATAAATCGTCGATCGATAAAATGAGTTCGGGTTATCTGGTTGGCGGAACCGGCTGGTACCGGAAAAGTTTTACGATAAGCGAAGCTGACAAAGACAAAATTGCATTTCTTCAATTTGATGGGGTTTATATGAATGCCGATATTTGGCTCAACGGAAAACATCTTGGTTTTCATCCATACGGATACACCCCGTTTTGTTACAATATCACGCCATTTCTCAATCCGATCGGCCAGTCCAATGTGGTTGCGGTGAGGGTAAAAAACGAAGGACAGAATTCGCGCTGGTACTCAGGTTCGGGTATTTACAGGCATGTTTGGCTCACACTTGTCAACCCGTTGCATATTGATGTTGCCGGCGGATTGTTTGTTACAACACCCACAATTACTGAAAACTCGGCTGACGTGAAAATTTCGGTCACACTGGTAAATTCAGGTTCCGAAACAAAAGAACTTGTTTTGCAGGCTGAGTTGTTTGATTCATCAGGCCGCTCTGCGGGCACAACAAGAATAAATGCAAAGGTTTCCCCGGGTCAGAAAAATGAAATTGAGCAGAACATTTCGGTTAAAAATCCGGCACTTTGGTCAATTGACAATCCAAATCTTTATCAGGCAAAAGTTTCAGTTCTTACCGATGATAAGGTAGTTGATTTCAGTAGTACTTCCTTCGGAATCAGGGATATAAAAATCAGTGCGCAGGAAGGTTTGATCGTCAACGGGGTTCCGGTTGACATGATTGGCGGCTGCTACCATCACGACAACGGGCCGCTGGGTGCTGCATCCATCGACAGGGCCGAAGAACGGAGAATCGAAATTCTTAAAAAAGCGGGTTTTAACGCCATCAGAACCAGCCATAATCCGCCATCGCCGGCAACGCTTGACGCCTGCGACAGATTGGGAATGTTGGTAATAAACGAGATTTTTGATGCCTGGGAAACACCCAAGAAACCAAACGATTACAATGTAAATTTCAGGGAATGGTGGCAACGCGATGTGGAATCGTGGGTAAAACGCGACCGCAACCATCCTTCGGTAATTATCTGGAGTATTGGTAACGAAATAAGGGAAACCTTTGATACTACCGGGTTGAGAATTGCCCGGAATCTGACAGGTGAAATCCGCCGCCACGATAATTCACGTTTTGTAACCGAATGTTTTAATGATTTTGCCTGGATGCGTGGCCAGCCCAGCCGTTGGGACTCGATTCCCGAACACATGGCGCTTTTCGACCTCATCGGTTATAATTACGCCTACAAAAGATACGAATCCGATCACGAAAAATATCCCGACCGGATTATGGTTGGTACCGAAACCAACCCGCCACTGGCATTGGAAAATTATGAGATGGTGAAAAAACATCCGTATGTAATCGGGTATTTTGTGTGGACAGCCACCGACAATATTGGCGAAGCCGGTGTGGGAATGCCGCAACTGAGAGATATTGAACCGGCAAATCCGGTAACGACAGCATCGGGAACTCCCGGGCAACAGGTAATTCAGGCAGGAAATCTTCCGCAGGGGATGCAGGTTGCAGGCTCCGGTGGTCGTCGTACTGGTCCTCCCGGAGGCGGATTTTTCAGACGCGATACCTGGCCGGTTTATACCAACTACCAGGGCGATATCGATCTGATTGGCAATCGGAAAGTACCATCTTTTTATCAACATGTTGTGTGGGGAAAAAGTAAAGTCGAAATGTTTGTGCATCGTCCGGTTCCTGAAGGGAAAAGAGAAGCGGTAAGCAACTGGGGATTTCCGGACGAACTGAAAAGCTGGAACTGGGAAGGACAGGAAGGTAAAAAGTTTCAGGTGCATGTTTATACCCGAAGCCAGTTGGTAAAACTGGAACTGAACGGAAAACCGGTTGGCGAACAGCAAGTGGATTTAGGAAAATCGATAACTGCCACGTTTGAAGTTCCGTACGAAGCCGGAACACTTGTGGCACGCTGTTTTGATGATGGCAAGGAAACTGCATCGCAAACAATCAAAACCACCGGAAAACCTACTGCCATCCGGCTGGTTGCCGACAGAACAAAAATTAATGCCAGTCGAAACGATTTATCCTATGTAATGGCTGAAATTATTGATGCTGTAGGAAATATTGTTCCTGATGCCGACAACACAATTGTAAATTTTGAAGTTACCGGGAACGGGAAACTGGCCGGAGTTGGCAGCGGTGACCCGCGGGATATGTCCAGTTTTCAGCAACCAAAAAGAAAAACTTACCAGGGTATTTGCCTGGCCATCATTCAGCCAGAAACAACGCCCGGGAAAATATTTGTAAAAGCGACTGCCGATGGATTAAAAGAAGCCTCACTTGCGATAAATGCAAGATAAACAGGATATTATTGAACATGAAAGAGGCTGTCCCGGTATTGAGACAGCCTCTTAAAATCAAACTAAACTAAAAATGTATTTCCTATTTTTCTGAATTATTTCCAGATTTCGTTGTTAATCATCCACAATTCCAATGCTAATTCTGGTTCAATTTCTTCATTTTTCAAATCCCAGATATTTTGATCAGTCATCCAGTTTTCTATCGCTAAACCAACTTCGGTTTCTTCTGTAAATGCACTGTTAAAATTCCAGATTTCGGGATTGATCATCCAGTTTTCGATTTTATGTTCAAATTCTGTTTCTACTGTAAATTGAGAAATAGCAGTAGTATTTGAATTCCAGATTGTTTCATCTGTCATCCAGCTTTCCAACTGAAGTGTTGCTTCACTTTCGTCAAAACTGGCATATTTTACTGCTGTTCCGTGTGCATTTGCATTACCGGTTAATAATAGAAATGCCAGAACTGTTACTGTTGCTAATTGTTTCATTGTTGTTTTCATAATCGTGTTTTTTAATTTTGATTGAAAGGTATTTCATCAAAACCAAAGGGTAAAATGAAATAGAAATACCGGGGTTTTTTATCGACAGAACAGGTTATTTTATCTCAGCGAGGGAAATTAATTTGTTATTTTTAAAGGGAAATGTCAATTTTGAAAACCGGATTTAGTGCTGAATTAAAAACCATTCGATAGAACCAATTGAAAATCATAAAATGAATAGACAGGGGAAGATAATTCTTTGTATCCTGATGACTTTAGCAACTGTTGTCAGTGCACAGTCAAAACAGAATCCGGTAGCCCGTGATTCTGAAAGCATAAATGTTGAAATGCAAAATTCGCAATGGAAAGGTAAGAAAGTTGCTTTTCTGGGCGACTCGATGACTCAAAAACGGGATAGTAACATTACCGTTTATTGGGAATACCTTGTCGAAATTCTTGGAATTAAACCTTTTGTTTATGGAATCAGTGGTCACCAGTGGGATAATATTTACAGAAAGGCAACCAAACTAAAAGCCGACAGAGGATTGGATGTGGATGCCATTTTTATTTTTGCCGGTACAAACGATTTCAATCACGGAATTCCGTTAGGTGAATTCTTTATAGAAACACAGAAAGAAACCAATCACAACGGGAATCAGGTAATCAGAAAATACAGGACACACGTGATTAACGATTCAACTTTTTGCGGACGAATCAACAAAGCGATGGACTTTTTGAAATCGAATTACCCTGACCAGCAAATCATCATTCTGACCCCGATTCACCGGGGATTCGCCAAGTTCAGCGAACGCAATATTCAGCCCGGCGAAAACTTTGCAAATGCTCAGGGTTTGTATATCGATGACTATGTGAATAATTTGAAGGAAGCAGCTTCCATCTGGTCTGTTCCGCTCATCGACCTTTTTTCAATTAGCGGCATGTACCCGACGAAAGATGTGTACAGCAAGTATTTTGAGAATAGCAAAACAGACATGTTACATCCAAATTCGGCCGGAAATTACCGCCTGGCAAAAACAATTCAATATCAATTGCTGAGTTTGCCTTCAACTTTTGTTGGGCAGTAAAATAGCTAAAAAATAAAAAGGAGAATTGAATTACCAACTCTCCTTTTTTGTAGCGGGGACCGGACTTGAACCGATGTCCGGCAACTGCCGGATATGAGCTCACCCAGTTTTTTTCTGTAATATTTTTGAGATTATTTCATTCTGAATAAAATCCCTTCCCTGGTGAGATTTTAATGATTTTTCCCGCTTCAGGGCTTCTGATTTGCACGAAAATTCTTCGGCATATACCAGTGTCCAGGGGCGGAAATTTTTTGTCCATCCTTTGGGCAGGTTGTTATGGGCAAACAAGCGCTTTTCCAGATTGCCTGTCATACCAACATAAAATTTGCGATGCAACTCAGAATAAATTACGTAAACAAAATAGTTCATCCAATAAAAATACAAAAGGAGAGCTGAAAAATCAACTCTCCTTTTTTGTAGCGGGGACCGGACTTGAACCGATGACCTTTGGGTTATGAGCCCAACGAGCTGCCAACTGCTCCACCCCGCAATATATTTTTATTTCAAACCGAAATTTCTTCGTAACGGGTGGCAAAGATAAATACTTTTCTTTAAAAACCAAACTCCCTGAAATTTTCCATCATTATTAAACAATTTTGCTGTACAGTTTCAACAGGTATTTTTTTTACATTTATCTCCGTAATTACAAAAACTTTGATTTTTAGATAATTCAATTATAAATATTTATATTAATCAAATCGATATAAACTTAATAATCAAAAAGATGAGTCAAAATCAGACAAGAAGGAATTTTATCAGAAACACAGCAGCAGCTACTGCTGTTATTTCCATCCCGACTATTATTCCGGCACATGCATTTGGCGCTAACGACCGCATTAATGCTGCTGTTCTGGGTGTTAACGGACGTGGGAAAAGTCATATTTCGAGCTTAATGGTGCAGGAAAATGTTGCAATTACCCATTTTTGCGACCCCGATATGAATGTGTTGAAAGAACGTCAGAAAGAGTTTAAAGAAAAGTACAGCAAAGATGTTGCACTGGAACAGGATCTTCGTAAAATTTACGATAACAAGGATATTGATGTGGTTACTATAGCCACACCCAACCACTGGCATTCGCTTGCAGTAATCTGGGCTTGCCAGGCAGGCAAAGACTGTTACGTTGAAAAACCGGGCTCGCACAATATTTACGAAGGACGTAAAATGGTGGAAGCAGCACAAAAGTATGACCGGATTGTGCAGCACGGGGTTCAGTTACGCAGTTCGCCATCGGTTCGCCAGGCAGTAAAAATGATGCACGAAGGTTATATTGGGCGTGTTTACATGGCGCGTGGCCTTGTATTCCGCTGGAGAGCCGATATTGGCAACAAAGGTTTTGAAACAGTACCTGATGGACTTGATTACGATTTGTGGGTTGGTCCGGCAGCAAAACGTCCGTTCAGCCGCAACATTGTTCATTACAACTGGCACTGGACATTTGAATACGGAAACGGCGATGTCGGTAACCAGGGGATTCATGAAACCGACCTCTGTATGTGGGGTTTGAATGTGGGACTTCCCACAAAAATCACTTCAATGGGTGGTAAATTCCTGTTTAACGACGCTAAGGAAACTCCCGAAGTGCTTTCTTCGATTTATCATTATCCTGAAGAAGACAAAATTATTCAGTTCGAGGTGCGTCCATGGTGCACCAATACCGAAGAAGGTGTTACTGTGGGTAATATTTTCTATGGCGAAAAAGGAATTCTTGTAGTCGATGGCTACGATAAATACCAGTTTTACATGGGGCAAAAGCGTGAAAAAGATAAAGGTGGCGATGACGGTTCAATTGCGCAGTCGGAAATGGCACGCGGTGATGGCGGAACTGATGGTCACTTCAAAAACTGGATTCAGGCTGTGCGTGCTCACGACAAAACCTTGTTGAACGGACCTGTTGAAACAGCACATCTCGCTTCAGGACTGGCGCATCTTGGAAACATTGCTTACCGAATGGGACGGGTGCTTACTTTCGATCCGGCTTCGGAAAAATTTGTAAATGATCCGGATGCTGACAAACTGCTTACCCGTAATTACAGGGCTCCGTACGTTGTTCCGGATATTGTTTAAAACAACATGCCTATAAATCAATAAAAAATGCACCGTGAAAACGGTGCATTTTTTATTATCGTCTGATTGTCATTTCGATCTCGCCTGAGGCGAGACGAGGAGAAATCTGATTCCCGAAGAAAGTTTATTCAATAATTCTTAATTCAAACTCACCGGCACTTCCAGCCAGCTTTCCAGCTTTTCCTTCACCAGTTTTTGCTGGTCGGCAGGCAGGTTTTTGATGCGAGTTGAATGGCTGCCACCAGCTTTCACCACTTTTACCTGGTTGGGGCTGTACACATCAAAAGCAGTGGCGCTCCACGGGTCCCACTGGCCATAAATCAGTAAAATCGGTTCGTCGGTGTTCTTCATGAATTTGCTGACTTCCTTAGCCGATTTTTTACTGTATTTGATTTTTAAATCCGAAGGCAGAAAAATTTTGGGTAAATAACCTTCAGCATTTTTAATTGAGAGGTATTTTTTCAGCGGTTTCCAGTTGTACCCGTAATAACCAAGTTCGCGGGCAGCCTGCACAAAAAAGGTTTTAATGTTTTCCTGGTCTTCTATCGAAAAATAAGAAGGGTCAGAAACTGCCATCAGGTGATTGAAAAGAGAATCGACACCCACATCGGTTGTTGGAATTTTGTCGGTTAACCTGCCCCACTGCCACAAGGCAAACGGGTATTCGAGCACACAGTAATCGAGTACCGCTTCGTGCGGAATGCGGAAAGTAAACTTTTTATCAGCTATAAACTTTTCGAGTTTGGGCATTATCTGTGCGCGGTTTTTCAGCACTTCAAGCTGAAAGTTGTGAATTTTTTCACGCTGTTCAGGAGTTCCCGGAACATTGCGGATAAAGGGTTCGTGACGACCATCTTCCACACCAAAATTCAGCGGGCCCACATAAGCAACCGTTACATCCACATCGTCGGGATAAAAAGCACGGTGGTAAACAGCAGTCTGTCCGCCTTTGCTGATGCCGGTGTTGACCCATTTTCCGGAGTAGTACTTTTTGAAAATCTGAACCACAGCATGATGGTCGGCATTGGCATTTTTCACGGTGAGGTAGTCCCAGTTAAGCGGACTTGGCCACGATTCTCCGAAGTAGCGATGTTCCACCGTAATCTGATTTGCATTCAGCATAGTGCTTAACTCGTTGATATAACGGGGCATCGCTGCATAAGCCGCCCCATAACCTTCAGTTCCCAGCACCACCGGATTCGCTTTGGCTTTGTCGGCCACAAACACGCGCTGCAGGAAAAAACCTTTTGTTGTGTCGTTGTGGTCGAGTGGCTGGCGAACCATTACCTGGTAAGTTTTTGTAAAAAAATCGTTCCCCGGAATTGTATTGATTTCAACAATTTGCCGTTGTTGTTTCATAAAAGATTCAATATCAGCAACCTGTGCAAAAGAAATTACCGCTGTAAGCAGAAATACAAATAGAAAATTCAGTTTTTTCATAAAAAATTTTTTAGCAGGGCTGAAAATAGAAAAGATTCTGAAAAATGAACTGGTAAAATTCATTAAACCTTTCCTGTCAATTTTGAAATCCTTATTTTGTATGTTTGATGCAACAAAAAATCAAACAATGACACCAAAACTTGCCTTTCTGATTCTTTCAATTCTCTTCGTTACAAATATTCAGGGACAACCACTTCCAAAAACTATTTTCAAAACTTCGGTGGGAAATATAATCTGCGAAATCGATACGGTTCATGCACCGGTAACTGCCAAAAATTTTCTGGCACATTTAAAAACCGGAACCTTCGAAAATGCACTGTTTTACAGGGTCGTTCGTCCTGACAATCAACCTTACAGCAAGGAAAAAATCGAAGTCATTCAGGGTGGTTTGTACGACGATAAAATTATCGATAAAATAAAACCCATTCCGCATGAAACCACTGCTGTTACAGGATTGAAACATACCAACGGCGCATTGTCGATGGCACGAAACGAACCCGGCTCTGCCAGCACCGAGTTTTTTATTTGCGTG
>DAINOH010000047.1:0-36168 GCA_036735485.1 Draconibacterium sp.
CTGTTTTTTTCGACAAACTCTTTGCAAATAATTAAACCCAGACCTGTACCACGCTCTCCCTGTGTTCCGTTTTTGCTTTTAACACCCAATTCAAACAGGCTTTTCATCTCATCAGCCGACATTCCAACACCTGAATCTGCAATACTCACAATTGCATCTCCACCTGAAATTCGCGCCGAGACTACAATTTCACCCCCATTGCCGGTAACTTTTAAAGCATTGCCTAAAATATTCCGCACTACAGTATGGACCATCTCGTTGTCATAAAATGCCTCAAGTTTCGATGGTACTTTGTTTATCAGGGTAATGTCTTTACTTTTGGCTGAAAGTTGTTTCAGTTCAATGTTATTTTTCAGCAATGCGGCAAGATCATTTATGGCAGGTTTAAATACAATTTGGTTCATCTGCGAACGAGCCCAGGTTAACAGGGTTTCCAATAAATCGAAGGTATTTTTAGCCGAAACAAATGCAAAACCAAGCAACTCTATTTTCTTTGCTTCTTCTATCCCGTTTCCGGGCTCATTTAACAAATCGAGAATACCGATTACCGATGAAAACGGGCTCCGCAAATCATGCGAAATGATTGAAAAGAATTTTGCTTTTGCCTTGTTGGCTGCATCAAGTTCTTCATTTTTTTTCACCAGTTCAGCGGTTCTTTTTTCTATTTCAAGCTCAAGTTCTTTCTGACGATTGAGATATTGTTTTGTTTGAAAACGGTGAAGCCAGTAAAGGAAAACTACAATAAAGATGATGGCAATAATAAAAAATGGTATTGTTTTCCAGAATGGTGGATTAACCATTAAAATCAACGGAGATTCAAGGCCTAACCAACCGCCGTTGTTTCCTTTTACTTCAAGTAAAAATCTGTATTTTCCGGGTTTGAGATTGGTAAACGTTGCAACCTGCTCATTCTGCGGATAAATCCATTCTTCGTTGAAGTTTTCGAGTTTATATCTTGTTGCATTTGATTTTTGTTCATTAAACCGGAGAGATGTAAAACGCAGGCTGATCATCCTGTCGTTGTATCTTAAAACAACCAACGGATTTTCTTCGATATCTTTCAGTCTCCCTGTTATTGCCCTTTTCCCATCAACCATAACATCTGTAATCCGTGGTTTTGCTTCAGGTTCAGACCAATTGCCCACTGCCCGGGGATCGAAATAATCAACACTTTCATTTCCGCCAAAGTAAATCTGCCCATTATTGCTCACAGCAACAGACCGTGGAAAAAAAGTGGTGGAAAACAACCCGTCGGACCTGTCGAATATGGTATAAGCTGAATTTAATACTGAATCAGATGTTGCCGAATAGATTAATCTCACAATTCCGGCATTGGAACTAAACCATATTTCGCCAGGCTTAACCGATGAAATTGCGGATACACTTAAAAACGGAATATCATTGTCGGTTAAAACCGGTTTAAAACAGTCCTTTGCCGGAAGATAAATATTTAATCCGTTGCTGGTTCCGGCCCAAACCCTGTTATCCTTACTGTAATGTATCGTATTGATTGAGTTACTGCTCAGCGAATTACTATTTCCAATAATGTGAAAATATGAAGAAAATGAACTTTTCGAAAGGTTCACCTTTGTAACACCGTGTGCTGTGGCTACCCAAAGATTGTTGTCGTCATCGGTACAAAGATCATAAGTATAATCGTTGGAAAGAGATGATACCGGATCTTTTTTATTGAATTGATAAAAACTAAAGTTTCCCGTCTCAGGATTGTAACATCCAATGCCTTTCCCGTGGATACTTACCCAAATATTACCATCCTTATCTTCTGTAATGCCGCGAATATCAGCGTACTTCATTATTTCTGCAATTGAATCGTTAACCATTGGGGCGTATTCAAAAGCATTACCTGTATTATTCAGTCTGCACAGGCCTGTGCGCCAGCCACCTTTCCAGATACGGTTTTTGCTGTCTTCGTACAAAGCCATAACCGAACCCGTTAGTTGCTGTTGTTCGGCCGGGTTATTCAGTTGTTTTTTATAGACCTTTTCCCGATTGATCATTTCAACAAATCCGGCTTCATAACCAACCCACATATTTCCCCGGCGATCAAACCACATCGAAGTCACTTCTTTGTGTGTAAGGTTGTTGCCTGCTGCACCTGAAATTTCCAAATAACTAAAGGGTGTGTTATTTAACCCATAATTTATTCCTTTTATTCCGTTTGAAACCCAAACATTTTTATCACTATCAACAAAAACAAAAACAACGGCTGTACGCGCCATACTTAATGGATTCATGGGCTCATTGATATAAAACCTGAATTTTTCGTCTTCAAGATTATACTTTACCAGCCCGTTGTTGGTAGCCAGCCATAAAACTGAATCCCCTGAATTGTGAAATGAGTGGATATTTGAACCCAATGAATTAAATGTTTTATTATCAAGGCTTTTGTTTTTCTGATCGTAAATAAATAAACCTTCGGTTAATGTGCCAATAAACAAACAATCTTTATTAATCCACAATTTCGAAATGGTGGATTCTGAAAAATTTTTCCCTCCTATAATATTACTTTCTAGAACTTTACGTTTTTCAGGATCAAAAAGACAGATACCCGAGTTATTCGCTCCACCAACCCATATTTTTCCATCGGGCTGGCAAACAAGCTGATTTATTGCACTAAACGGAAGTATGTCATTTCCTTTGACTTTGATAGTATCAGTGCCGGTAAACCACTCAGTATTTTTAGTTTCTGGATTATAACATGCCAGCCCTTCGTCGGTACCTGCCCAAATTCTGCCCAAATAATCCTCATCAATGGCAGAAACGTGCACCCTTTCCCATCCGGGTTCAGGCCCGGTGAATTTATCAAGCAGAAAATCATATTGCAGAATTCCCGACTCGGTTCCGACCCTGAGAATACCTTTTGAATCGATAAAGAGCGCATTGATTTTACCTTTCAGAACCTGTTCAGTTCCCCGGTTCAGGTAATTTTTAAACTGGCTGCCATCAAATCTGAAAAGCGTATTCTGACCGGCCAGCCAAATAAAACCTGATGAATCCTGCGTGATAAAGTAAATTTGGGTCTCAGGCAATCCATTTTCAATGCCATAATAATAAAAAGCCACATTGGCGGGTGACCTTATAATACTAAGTATGCATAAAAATAAAACCAGAAAACCGGTTGAAATTTTCATATTTAATTGTAAGACCTTTACTTTTTAATGACCTATAAAAATATAAAAATACAGGATAAATAAAATTATTCACTCCGGGTAATATTTAAAACGAGCCTCTGTCAGTCAGCAAAAAAGGATTTGGAACCAACCCTGAAATATCTCCTTTCACCATGCCGGCAGCCGTTTTACCCATTTGAATAAAATCGGTGCTTAATACTGAAATTCCACCGGCCAGAATTTCTTTCACCGGCGTATTATCATACGAAATAAGGCCAATATCACTACCCGGCTTCCAACCATTGAAACTGGTCATTTTCAGAAACTGAATCAGTTCCGAATCACTGAAAACAATATAAAGTTCATTTTTTTCCAATGAACTGAACTGAAGATTTTCAACAACTTCAAAAACAAGCTGATTTGACTGACAAAAATGCCGGAATCCCTGAATACAGGAATCCGGAACAAACTGAAAACGGCTTTTTGACATACTCAGCCATACTTTTTTGTATTTTCTGATCTTATCAATCCCCTGACTGAGTCCGTCTGCAATATCATTTTCAAAATCCTGAAAAACAGCATTTTGAGCTTTCCAGGGTAATCGGGGCAGGTTGTCAATAAGTACCAGTTTTTTAGCCGGAATTTTTGTAAAAGTCTTTGAAACATCTGTGTTAAAATGGGGCATAATCACATAATGACTGTACTTTCCCAGATTATCTTTAATCAGTTTTGCAAACCGTGCCACCTCATAATGATGAAAAAAAACGTTGACTTCGGCATCACCACCCAGTTCTGACAAAAACGCATCATATAATATTTCCTTGTATGAATTCATCCTGTCGAACAACAGAAACACCTTTGTCTTTTCTTCCACTTCGATGCTTGCTATGAAATAGCCTTTTCCCTGTCTTGACGAAATTATTCCCAGTTGTTTTAATTCATCGTAAGCTCTGATAACTGTTCCGGGTGCAAGTTTATAATCATAGCAAAGTTGATTTATTGATGGGATGCTGTCACCAACAACAAGCTTCTTAAGTTTTACTGCCTCAAGAATAACGTCTTTTAATTGTTGATAAACGGGTTTTATCGAATTTTTATCGGGTTTAAAAAGTACTTTCATGTGTAAAAAATATTATAAAACATATTCAATGGTAAAGTGTAAAAGTAGCCAATATTTCTAATTTCGACTGAATAAGTATAGTAGAGTTATATGATTGCTGTTTATGCAAATTATGCAGGATGACAGGCATCTTTGGACGATAACCTTAATGAATAAAATAAAAGTTAAAAACAAATAAAATGATTGTACTTGAAAACTATTGGCTCGCGATTCTCTTTTGTGTTTTTGCCATGATCTGCTGGGGTTCGTGGAGCAACACCCAGAAAATGGTGCAGAATAACTGGCGTTTCGAGCTGTTTTACTGGGATCTGATTATTGGCATTTTACTGATGTCGCTTGTGGCTGCCTTTACTGTAGGTTCGATGGGAGAAAACGGACGTGGATTTCTGGCTGACCTGCAACAGGCTGATGCCTCAAGTATTGTGTTTGCCATGTTGGGCGGACTTCTCTGGAATCTTGGAAATTTACTGCTGGTAGCTGCCATTGCAGTGGCTGGAATGTCGGTGGCATTTCCGATTGGGGGCGGATTGGCCTGGATTTTAGGAATTATTCTGAACTATATGAATGTGGTGATGAAGGGTGGCACGCCAAGCGCAAAACCTCTCCTTTTGTGGACTGGTGTTATCATCATTATTGCAGCCATTTTTCTGAGTGGAAAATCATACAGTAATCTCACCCGTGAAAAGAAAAAACCATCGGCAAAAGGGATTTTACTCTCTGTAATTGCCGGGTTATTTATTGCGTTTTTCTACCCGGTGGTGGTTAATTCGCTCGATCCGGCTTTTGTTTCGGGCGGAAAAGGGACACTGACTCCCTACTCGGGGGTATTCTTCTTTGCTGTGGGTGTCTTTATCAGCACTTTTTTTATTAATCCGGTTTTTATGCGCAAACCTGTTGAAGGCGCCCCGGTAAAAATAAAAGAATACTTTGCCGGCACAGCCAAAACACACCTGACAGGAGTACTGGGAGGTGCAATCTGGATGCTTGGGATGATTTTCAGTTACATGGCTGTGGGCGCTGCTAATCCGGCTATTGCTTACGCATTGAGCAATGCTGCCCCGGTTGTGGCCATTCTCTGGGGCGTTCTGGTGTGGAAGGAATTCAAGGGCGCACCAAAAGGAACTGATCTTTTGCTTTGGATTATGTTTGCTGCCTATATAGCCGGGTTAATACTCATTACCATGTCGAATGCCTAAAAAAAATTGAATTACCTGATTAAAAAATTCTGACTATGAAAAACTTACTTCTGTTATTTTTCCTTTTTTCAATTGCCACTGCATCTGCGCAATGGCAGGGCCCTTCTGTTGACTTCAAACATGGCAAACTGAAAATTTCGGATAACAAACGTTACCTTGTTTTTGAAGATGGAACCCCGTTTTTTTACCTGGGCGATACTGCCTGGGAATTGTTTCACCGGCTATCGAAAACCGATGCTGAAAAATATCTTGAAAACCGCCGAATGAAAGGTTATACTGTTATTCAGGCTGTGGCACTTGCCGAACTCGACGGACTGAATACACCGAATGCCGAAGGAGAAAAACCATTGATTGATAATGATCCCGGTAAACCCAATGAAAAATACTTTGCACATGTGGATTGGGTGATAAAAAAAGCCGCAGAAAAAGGCATATTCATTGGATTACTGCCGACCTGGGGCGATAAATGGAACAAAAAATGGGGCAACGGTCCCGAGATTTTCACTCCTGAAAATGCACGCATTTATGGAAAATTTCTGGGGAATCGTTACAAAAACAGCAAAAATATCATCTGGATATTAGGAGGCGACCGACCTGTGGAAACTGACCTTCACCGGCAAATCATTGGAGAAATGGCCTCCGGACTGCGCGAAGGAGATGGTGGCAACCACCTGATTTCGTTCCACCCCACGGGAGGGAGTGGTTCTGCACAACCTTTTCATAACGAAAACTGGCTCGATTTCAATATGCGGCAGAATGGTCACAGCATTAGTTATACCGAGCGTTATCACATGACATTAAAAGATTACAATTTAACACCTGTAAAACCAGTGATGGATGCTGAGCCAGTTTATGAAGATCACCCGATCAATTTTAAAGCTGAGGAAAACGGGCATTCAGTCGCAACCGACGTGCGCCGGCCACTTTATTGGGATTTGTTTTCAGGTGCATTCGGGCATACTTATGGTCATCACTCTGTTTGGCAAATGTATGCACCCGACAAACAACCCATCAACCGCCCGCTGATGCCATGGTACGAAGCAATTGACCAGCCGGGTGCTGCTCAAATGGTTTTTGGCCGTCTGCTCATGGAATCAAGACCATTTTTAACCCGTATTCCCGACAATTCAATTGTGGTAACTTCCGACGTTCCAACTTCGGTACCGGGAGCCGGCGCTTATTCTTTTGTGTCCACACGCGACCAAAATGGAAGTTATGCCATGATTTATGCTCCTGTGGGTCGGAAATTTACGGTCAATATGAATGTTATTAAAGGAAATGAGGTAATTGCCTGGTGGTACAATCCCAGAAACGGTGAAGCCACAAAAGTCGGAACATTCAGTAATTCAGGAACTCAAACCTTTATTTCTCCCACACCCGGTGAAAATCTTGACTGGGTGCTTGTACTCGATGATGCAACTGCTGGTTATAAGGCACCAGGCAAATTAAAATGAAAACACAATGAGGATACTTTTCAATTTGGCTATCCTGTTGGTTCTATTCGCAGGATGCCAGCAATCGCAGAAACAGACAGAAAAAGAAAGGATTAAAATCCTGATTGATTCTGATGCCAACAATGAGCTTGACGATCAGCATGCACTGGCATTTGCCTTTCTTAATTCAGAAATATTTGAAGTGGTTGGTGTTACTGTGAATAACACCCGCAACGGTGATGGAATACAAGGCCAGTACGATGAAGCGCTGCGGATTATTCAACTTTTCAACCTCGAAAATAAAATGCCGCTTTTTAAAGGGGCTGATAAAAGTTATGCAGAAATATTGCCTTTTCTGAATGAGCCTGACTACGATGGTAAACCTGCTGTTGATTTTATTATTCAGGAAGCGCTGAAAATGCAGAATCAGAAACTGGTCCTGCTACCCATTGGAAAGCTTACCAATATTGCACTGGCAATTAAAAAAGAACCCAAAATAGTGGATAAAATCAGGGTGGTTTGGCTGGGTTCAAATTACCCTGCACCAGGTGAATATAACCTTGATAATGATACCACTTCAGTAAACCCGGTAATTGAATCGGGAGTTGAATTTGAAATGGTTACAGTGCGTTATGGCGAACCATCCGGAACGGCAGCCGTAACCGTCACCCGGGATGAAGTGAATGCAAAATTAAAGGGGAAAGGTCCCGAAAGTCAGATTGCTGTAACCGGCCGACACGGTGGAACTTTTACTTGTTTTGGCGACTACTCGGCCAATCTTTTTGAACATGCAGAAATGCATGGGAACCCGCCATCGCGGGCACTTTTCGACATGGCCGCTGTGGCTGTGGTAAAAAATCCGCAGTGGGCAGAAAAAAAGGAAATACCGGCACCTGCACTGCGGGGCATTGACTGGATTGAAAAACCTGATAACCTGCATAGAATTGTAATCTGGGAAAATTTCAACCGCGATACGATTGTTAACGATTTATTCGATTTGATTTTGAAATCAAATCCTGAAAAATGACATGCAAAACTGAAATGCAACCCGGAATCAGCAGTTATACATACACCTGGGCGATTGGAGTCCCAGGAAGCGAGCCTGAAAAACCGATATCCATTTTTCAGTTGCTTGAAAAAGCTGTTGAATTGGGCGTTTCGGTCGTTCAGGTGGCTGACAACTTGCCGCTTGACCGTTTCACAGAAGCCGAATTACTGAAAATCAGGAATTATGCCGAAGACCTGAACATCCAAATTGAAGTTGGGGCAAGGGGAATGACGGCAGAAAATCTGGAAAAATACATTCAGATTGCCTCATTTTTTCACTCCCCCATCCTGCGGTTCGTCATCGACGGCCCCGGATTTGAACCTTCGCTGGAAGAAATAATTTCAATTATCCGGAATAATGTTCCCGAACTTGAATCGCAGCAAATTATGCTTGCTATCGAAAATCATGACCGCCTGCTGGCCCGCGAATTTGTCGGGATCGTTGAAAAATCGGGCAGCAATCGGGTGGGTATTTGCCTCGATACCGTGAACTCAATGGGAGCCGGCGAAGGATTGGAAACCGTTATCAGCCAATTGGCTCCGCTTACGGTTAACCTGCATGTCAAGGAATTTTCAATCCGGCGTGTTTCGCACAAAATGGGATTTATCATCGAAGGTGTGCCACTTGGCCAAGGCATGTTGCCGGTGAGTGAACTGGTCAAAAAGGTTTCTCCCCGCTGCCAAACGGCTATTCTGGAACAGTGGACACCTCCGGAAAAAACCATCGAAGAAACCATCCGGAAAGAAAATGAATGGGCGATAAAAAGCATTAATTATTTAAAACAAACAATATGAAGAAAATAGCACTTATAGGAGCAGGAGGAAAAATGGGAATGCGGCTGACCCGTAACCTGATGAAATCATCCTTCGAAATGAGTTATGTGGAAATCAGTGAAGCCGGAATTGAAAAACTGGCAGAGCTTGAGATTCAGGTCAGTGCGGGCGACGAGGTTGTTCCCGTAGCCGATGTGGTGATTCTTGCAGTACCCGATGTAGCGCTGGCAAAAGTTTCGGCAGCCATCATTCCGCAAATGAAAAGCGGGTCGGTTGTGATGACACTCGATCCGGCTGTGGCCCGTGCCGGACGCCTTTTCCTGCGCGAAGATGTATCGTATTTTATCGCACACCCATCGCACCCGTCGGTGTTTAACTGGGAACCAACTCCCGAAGCACAGGCCGATTTCTTCGGTGGCACGCTGGCCAAACAAACCATCGTTTGCGCCCTGATGCAAGGCCCCGACAGCGATTACGAGCTGGGCGAACTGGTTGCAAAAACAATGTACGCTCCTGTTTCGAAAGCCTTTAAGATTACAATGGAACAAATGGCGCTGCTCGAACCGGCGCTGGTCGAAACCCTGTCGTCGTCGTGCCTCGATTTGGTGAGAGAAGGAATGGAAGAAATCATAGCCAGAGGCGTGCCACGCGAAGCAGCACGGGAGTTTCTGCTGGGGCACATCAACATTCAGCTGGCCGTACTTTTCAAAGAATTGCCCAATGCCGTTTTCTCCGATGCCGCCAACAAAGCGCTGACCCGTGGCCGCAGCATCCTCTTCAAAGACGACTGGAAACAGATTTTTGAACCAGACAATGTGTTGCAGCAGGTGATTGATATTACTTAAAAGTTCCTGGTTTCAGGTTCCAAGTTCAAAGTTTCAAATCAAAAGTCTAAAGTTTCAGGTTAAATGAAAAAGTTAAAGTTTGCCTTATATGGATGCGGGTTCTGGAGCCAGTTTCAAATTGGCGCATGGAAAGAACTGGAAGGCGCCGAATGTGTTGCCCTTTATAACCGCACAATATCGAAAGCCGAAGCGCTGGCTCAACGCTTCGGGATTCCTCGTATTTACGACGATGCCGAAGAACTCTTGAAAAACGAAGAACTTGACTTTATCGACATCGTGACCGACGTGGATACGCACGAAAAATTCACGCTGCTCGGAGCAAAATACGGACTGGATGTGATTTGCCAGAAACCGCTTGCTCCATCACTGGAAGCTGCAAAACGGATGATGGAAGCCACAAAAAAAGCAGGTGTCCGGTTTTATGTACACGAAAATTACCGCTGGCAACCGCAGTTCCGAAGAGTGAAAGAAATCCTGGATTCAGGAGTAATTGGGAATGCATTCCGTTGCGAAACAGCTTTTCTGACTGCTTTCCCACTTTTCGAAACGCAGCCGTTTCTGGCCGAACTCGAAGAATTTGCCCTCACCGATCAGGGTTCGCACCAGTTCGATGTGTTACGCTACCTGTTTGGCGAAGCCGAAACTATTTATTGCGAAAAACAAACCGTGAACCCAACAATCAAAGGTGAAGACGTCACAACATCTATCCTGAAAATGAAAAACGGTGTTGTTTGCATTCAGAAAATCTCCTTCAGTTCGCCACTCGAAATAGAGATTTTCCCGCAAACGACTTTGCTCATCGAAGGCGACAAAGGCAGTATCCGTCTGGATGCAGAATTTGAAATCAGTATTACCACAGCTTCAGGAACAACCAAAGAAGTGGTGCCCATGCGCGCCTATCCCTGGCAAACCGACCGCCTGAAACCTGAGCCGCCCAGCATTGTTGACATCAATCAAAATATCCTGAATGATATGCTGGGACTTGGCAAAGCTGAAAACACGGGCGACGACAATTTTGAAACTGTCAGGTTGGTTTGGGCTGCTTATCAATCGGCAAATACGGGACAAGTAATCAAATTAAGTGAATTCAGCTAGTTTTATGAAATAACAGTTTTTCTCTGGAAATGAAAGCATTAAAAACCCGTTTTTTTAATACCTATTATGAAAATGGAACTGTAAGGCATATAAAATCAGGCAATATTGAAATTGTCCGCATGATTTATGCCGCTGTCCGTGACCACAATTGGGGAACAATTGAACCGGATATTACTGCTGAACAAATCACAGAAACTGAAAACGGATTTCTTATAAATACCCGTGTTTTATACTACAAGTCAGATATTCACTTCGAATCAGATTATACCATTATCGCCAATGACAATCGCCTGATATTCGAAATGACAGGCAGGGCTCATTCAACTTTCAACAGCAACAGGACCGGCATTTGTATTCTTCATCCTGTTAAAGAATGCGCCGGTAAAGATTGCCGGGTATTAAACACAGATGGTTTATGGGAAGAGGTAAAATTTCCTGAATTTATTTCACCTCACCAGCCTGTAAAAAATATCAGGAAAATGAATTGGCATCCCAGCCCGGAAATACGGGCAACTCTTACCTTTTCGGGCGATATTTTTGAGATGGAAGACCAGCGCAACTGGACTGATGCATCATTCAAAACTTATTGTCGCCCGCTGGAACTGCCGTTCCCATTTGAAATCAGGGAAGGAACGGAAATCAAACAGAAAATTGAGCTTGAGATTATTACAGAGCCAGAGATTCATACAGGAGAAGAAAATATTATTGAATTAAAAATTAATAAAAAGCGGTATTTCAAATTACCAGAAATCGGCACTTGTGTTACAAGCCGTTCAGAACCTGTGAATTCTGAAGAAGCTGAAATCCTGAAAGATTTTTCGTTCGGACATTTAAGATCAGAAATTAAACTCCACTGTACCGACTGGAAAACAGATTTTCACAAAACCATCAACGAATCTGCACTTTTAGAAATTCCACTGTTTCTGGTGATTTATTTCTCAGAAAATTATGCAAATGAAATTACCGGTCTGAAACAGGCAGTTTCAGAATTACAATATCGCGTAAAATATATCATGGTGGTGGCAAAAAATCATCAGCCCGACGACCTGGTTTTTTACATTGTATATCCGGTTTTGAAGGACTTATTTCCTGACGCAGAAATTGGCACCGGAGTAAATGCATACTTTGCGGAGCTTAATCGTAACAGGCCATATTCAAAACCGGCCGATTTCATCAGTTTTGCCATTTGCCCGCAGGTTCATGCTTTTGATGAATTAACGCTGGTTGAAAATCTGGAAGCCCAGCAATATGTTCTAGAATCAGCAAGAAATTTATTTCCCGGCAAACCAGTTTTTGTTTCTCCGGTAACATTGAGGCAACGTTTTAATGTGGTTGCCACTTCAGATGAAACTATTCCGAAACCGGGAGAATTACCTTCACAGGTCGATCCCCGGCAAAATTCGGTTTTTGCTGCACAGTGGCTTTTGGGCAGTCTGAAATTCTTGTCGCAATCGGGTGCAAAGCTTATTACATATTTTGAAACCGTCGGCTGGCGTGGATTGATCCAGGGGAGCCAGAATTCGCCAATCCGTGAAAAGTTTTCAGCTCAGAAAGGAGATATTTTCCCGGTTTTCAAAGTTTTAGGGGAATTGAAAAACTTCGATGAAGTGGTTTTTTGTGAAAGCAGTGCACCGCTCAAAATGGAAGCATTGGTTTTAAGGCATTCACAATCAGGCATCATGAAAATCCTTTGTTTCAATTTCTCCGGTGAAAATCAAATAGTAAAAACAGATTCACCTGAAAAAATAACTTCAGTAATTAATGTAATCACCGGCGAAAAAATCCATGCAGAATTAAATCAGTTTGAAATTAAGGCCGGGAGTATTCTGAGAATTGATTGTTAATGCCAACTAAAGCAATGCCGAACTGATTAGTGTACCGTTTTGATCATACAGAAATTCATAGCGGTCCAGTTTTTCATTTCTGATAATCATTTCATAAAACAACTCTGTTCCTCTGAAAATTATAATGCCATTCATGATTTCGCCAAATTTTGCCCCTTCTTTTTTGATATTTTCGGGCAATTCGGCTGGCCAGAGATTCTTTTTATATTCAAGTATTTCACCTTGTTTCGAAAATTTTGCGATGTGCTCAATATCATCAAGGTAAAAAATCGTTTCGAAAATGTCTTCCTTTTGCTCCCATTCGAGGTTTTTTGCCATCGGAAAAAGGTTCTTCAGTTTTTTCTCAACTTCAACCGGCAATTTTTTATTCGGATTCTTAAATATTTTTGAAAAAGGAAATTTCATCAGGTTTCGTGGCTTTTATTATAAATCTCAAAAATCGTATCAGTAATCGGTCTAATGTTTTTGTTTCAAATCTTTAGACGTTAAAAAACTAAAAAGTAACATGCTTAATCATTTCCGAACATCTTAAAATAGAGATACACAACCCTGGATCGTGCTCTTTTCAGACGCATCTTTACAGCATCTTCGCTGGTTGATAACGAAACGGCAATATCTTTAATCGGCAGGGCATCCTGGTATTTCATCATTAAAAGTGCTTTTTCTTCGGGGTGTATTTTTTCGAAAACAACGAGCAAATTCTCATAGCTGATTTCAGTAAGATCGGCTCCCGACTCATCAATAATCTCAGGGAGTTCGTTTTCCTGGTTCCAGTTAGGGTAGTGAAGCTGCTTCTTTTTGCGCAGATAGTCGATTACAGTATTATAAGTAATTGAATAAAGCCATGATGAAAACGATGATTTTCCCTGGTAACTTCCAAGCTTTTCAAATGCTTTGCTTAATATGTCGTTTGCAAATTCTTCCGACTTTTGTTTGTCCTTCAGAAAACTATAACATTTGTCTTTAACTTTGTTAAAATAGCGGCCAAACAATATCCCATAAAGCTCGTTTTTACCTTCACCGATAATTTTTTCAATTAAAAGTTCGTCACTTAAGTAACTCAACTTCAGCTTATTCATACAAAAGAATTAAACGACTAATGGAAATTTTTCGGAAAAATACATTTTTTTTTTGAATCGGAATGTTACTTCGGGTTATCGCTCCGTCAAAATAGATGAATGAAAGTTGAAATTGCATTCAAACAAATAAATTAACAAAAAAAAGTGATTAGAGTTATGAAAAAGATTTTTTATGTAATGTCAATCTTTGCTGCAGCTCTTCTGTTTACAAGCTGTGCAAAACCACCTCAGGCTGAAATTGATGCTGCTAAAGCTGCATTAGAACAAGCAAAAGCTGCTCAGGCCGACAAGTATGTTGAAGCTGATTTCCTTGCAGTTCAGGATTCACTGAATGCTGTAATGGTTGAAGTTGAAGCTCAGAGCTCAAAACTTTTCAAAAGCTACGGTAAAGCAAAAGAAAAATTAGTTGTTATTACAACTAACGCAACTGAATTGGTTGCTAAAACCGAAGTTAGAAAAGAAGAAATTAAAACTGAAGTTGCTGCTGCTCAAACAGCTGTTGCTGCTTTGTTAGAAGAAGACAACGCACTGTTGGCAAAAGCTCCTAAAGGTAAAGAAGGTAAAGAAGCTATTGAAGCTATTAAACTTGACCTCGCTGGTATCACAGCATCAGTTGCTGAAGTTGATGGTTTGCTTGCAAGCGGTGACCTGCTTGGTGCTCAGACAAAAATCAATGCTGCTCAGCAGAAAGCTACTGAAATCAACACTGAATTAAAAGCAGTTCTTGACAAAGCAAAAATTAAATATTAATTTGCTTTGCAGAAAAATATTAAGAATGCCGGGGCTTAAAACCCCGGCTTTTTTATAATTATTATGAGGGTTAAAAAGGTATTCCATTTTTTCATTTATCTGTTTACAGCCGCTTTGGTAATATTTATCGGGTATTCGGTTTATGTATATTTTACCAATAAACCACCGGTTGAAGAATTATCAAAAGCCCGCGAATCGCTGGCGCTGGCAAAAAATAAAAGTGCCGGCAAATATGCCGGAGAAACCCTGAAAGAGGCGGAAAGACTCTACAAATGGTCGATGAAAGAGTGGGAAACCCAAAACAAAAAGTTCTTTATTTTCAGAGATTATTCGCTGAGCCGCGACCTTGCATTAAAATCGGTAAATAAATCGACCAATGCAGGGAATGAAGCCAAAACTACAAAAGACAGGTTGCAAAACCGGGTTGAAAACGATTTGGCAACGCTGAAAAAGCAAATCGATAAATTCGAAAAATATTACGAACACCTTGCTCTCAGCCAGGCAACATTCCGGTCGTTTCACCGGGGCAAAACCAGGTACCTGGAAGCAAAAATTGAATACGAAAAGAAAAACTACCAGGAAGCTGCAAGACTGACAAAAAAAGCTTCAGAAGGTGTAACACCCGCTGAAAAGGCGGCTCACATTAAGCTGGTTGAGTTTTTCAGCAACTATCCCAAGTGGGAAAAAGACACAAAACTCGCATTTAACCTCTCAAAAAAGGGACAAACTGTAATTCTGGTCGATAAAATTCAATCGACTTGTATTATTTTAAAAGGCGGGAAAGAATATAAAACATTCCCCGCTGAATTTGGTAAAAGCTGGATGGGTGATAAACTTCATGCCGGTGATAAGGCAACACCGGAGGGTGTTTATAAGGTTACGGAGAAAAAAAGCCAATCACGCACAAGGTATTACAAGGCTTTGTTGCTGAATTATCCGAATAATGAAGATCAGAAACGTTATGACAAAATGGTCAGAAATGGTGAAATTTCGAGAAGAACCGGAATTGGTGGTCTGATCGAAATTCATGGCGACGGAGGAAAAGGTGTACATTGGACCGATGGTTGTGTGGCTCTTGCGAACAATGAAATGGATGTAGTTTACAACCAATGCAGTGTTAATACACCGGTAATAATCGTTGGATCGAGACAAACGCTTGAAGATTATTTAAACTAAAAATGGAATTATTAAAGAAAATATTAGTCTGGCTGATGTTAATTATAACATTGGCTTTGGCGCTGCTTACTTTTGTTTATTTCAACATTTCGGTTCTGCCCGAAATTCAGTATAAAAAATACCAGGCGGTATTAAGCAAATCGGCAGTTGGCGACTCAGTTTCGGTAAATATTGAAGCTGAAAACAAATCGCTTGACAAGAAAATCAGCCAGTTAAACAAAAGAATGCAGCGATTAGTCCCCGGAAATGCCTTTCTGATTATCAATACCACCAACAACACTTTTGAACTTTATAAAAACAACCAGTTAATCAGGGAAGGAAAATGTTCAACCGGCAGTTTTATCAGCCTTGAAGTTGACAGTACAAAATCATTTCTTTTTGAAACACCCAAAGGTGTGATGACCGTGCAAAACAAAATTACAGACCCGGTTTGGACAAAACCCGACTGGGCATTTATTGAAGAAGGATTGCCTGTTCCGCCTCCCGGACATTCATCAAGGCGTGAAGCCCACGTTCTGGGTGATTACGCACTGAAACTGGGAGACGGATACATGATTCACGGAACATTGTACCAGCGTTTAATCGGGTCACCTGTTACACACGGATGTGTAAGAATGCTCGACGACGACCTCGAAGCAGTTTATAATACCTTGCCTGTTGGCTCAAAAGTATTCATCTATTAACCGGAATTATCATGAAAGAGCTATTAGTAAAATTTAAAGCCGGTTTTATAACCTTAATCGTTATAACCTTCATACTGATTGCGATAACCGCTTTCAGATATGTAAAAGCAACAGGCAGTGCAGAAAAGGCAGCCAAAGAAAAACTTGCTTCAATACCTGAAGAGGAACTTCACAACTCATCCTGGAATATCCCTGAAATTCAGGAAAAGATGAAAGATATTCACTGGATGGAAAGAACCCTGACGCTTGCAAAATCCGATTCATTAAACCTTGGTATAAATCTGGCTGACAGCATTGTGCAGGTGCAGCTGAAAGGAACTGTTCTTTTACAGGCAAAAATACAAAAGCAAACCCCCTCCCCGTTTTTTGAAAACCTGAATTACGGAACTTATCTCGATTTCACCAAAATTGCAACAATAACTACCGAAGTTGCCAATCTCCCCAAAAAGCCCATTATTAAAGTACAGGCTCCAAAAAATGAAAACGAGGTTAAAGAAGTAAAAAAAGATACCATTCCCGATCCGGCACTTGTCTGGCAATTTGAACTCGACAATAAAATTGATGTGATTATTACCGGAATCGGTCTGGGGAAAGATTCCCTGCCCGAAACAAACTTCAATAAAGATCTTTTAAAATACAATGTCGGGAAAATTAAAAAGCACTGGCTCCCCGAAGATTATCAACCCACTTTGTATTTATGGCTCGACGACAAAGATGCAAAAGCAATCTTCAGAGCTATTCCCGAAAAAGGGAAAGTTGCTTTTAAGAACTGATATTCCGATTAATGGATAATAGTGGAAGCTGCTGAATATTTCAGCGGCTTTTCTTTTTATCTGCGCTCCAAAATTTGAACTTCGAAACACACTCGTCTTCGTTAAATTTTTAGATTTGTTTTGAAAACCATAAAACCTGAAATATGAAATTACTGACTTTATCTTTACTAATGGTGCTTACATTTTCTTTTGCTAATGCACAGGAAAGACCGGCGCCGAAACCGGGAGCCGAGACCGGCGAAAAATTCAAACTCGGAATGGCGGGATACACGTTTGTGAAATTCGACCTCGATAAAACTCTTGAAACGCTGAAAAGAACAGATGTACGATACCTTTGCATCAAGGATTTTCATTTGCCACTTAACAGCGACGATGCTCAAATTGCGGCTTTTCATGCAAAACTGAAAGATGCCGGAGTAACCGGTTATGCAGTCGGCCCAATTTACATGAAATCGGAAGCTGAAATCGACCGCGCCTTTGAGTATGCAAAACGGGTGGGTGTTAAACTGATTGTGGGTGTTCCGGATTATGAACTTTTACCCTACGTTGACAAAAAAGTAAAAGAATATGGTTTTAACTATGCCATTCACCTGCATGGGCCTGACATTGCCACTTATCCTGATGCAGATGATGTTTGGAACCATGTAAAAGATCTTGACCCCAGAATCGGGATGTGCCTCGATATTGGCCATGATACCCGCAATGGAAAAGATCCGGTGGCTGACCTTAAAAAATACCACACAAGAGTTTTCGACATTCATATTAAAGATGTGACAGGTGCCTCAAAACTGGGTTACACGGTGGAAATGGGCCGCGGAATTATTGATTTGCCTGCCTTTGTAAAAATGCTCCGCGAAGTTGGGTACACAGGAGTCTGTAGTTTGGAACATGAAAAAGATATGGCCGATCCGTTCCTTGGAATTGCCGAATCAATCGGTTATTTCAGGGGAGTGATTGAATCGACTAAAAAATAAATTGCTGATACAATGAAAATGAAAACCGGACCAATCATCCGGTTTTTCTGTTTAGAAGAAGAAAAGTTACCACTGTACTCAACCAAAGTTGTGTAAAACTGTTCATTTCAGTAAACAAAATAATTTATGATGTACACAGCACTTTTACATACCCACAACATGCTCCGATGGCTTTTACTCGTCGTCTTTATTCTTGCAATCGCTTTTGCCATCACCGGATGGCTGCAAAAAAAAGAGTGGGCTAAAAAAGACCGGATTATTGGAACTTTGCTGACCATTTTTATGGATATCCAGCTACTGATCGGGCTTGCATTATACTTTTTTGTCAGCCCGTTAACTAAAGCAGCATTTGCCGATTTCGGCGCTGCCATGAAAAATTCAGGACTGCGCTTTTTTGCAGTTGAGCACATTTTACTGATGATTCTCGCAGTGCTATTTGTGCATATTGGCAAGGCAAAAACCAAAAAGGCAGGTGCCGACTGGAAAAAACACAAAGCAGCTTTTATCTGGTACGGTCTTACACTTGTATTGATTTTGCTGGGAATTCCGTGGGACAGGGCAATGTTTTAAATGGAAAAACGGGGAAATCGATAATCTGATTTCCCCGTTTTTTTAGCTTTTGATTTACTATTTCTGTAATAAACTGTTGGCCGCAAGCACCAGAAACATAAAATGTTCGGCTCCGCCACCCATCACATATTCGGTTTGCTGCCAGAAATAAGGCCACTCTTTTAACTCCGGAAAATCGGGCCGGATAATACCGGTTCCGGAAACCACACCTCCAGGAATGTACGACCAGTCGGCCCGGTTTACACCATAGGCAACCGTCACCGAACGCGATCCGACACCGGATGCAAACGACGAAGTATTTTCTCCCGGGTGATTTCCCAGCATAAAATTCAGGGCATTAAAAAGCAACGAAGGTTCAAATATCTGAGGCATATTCTTGTGCAGAAAATAATGTTGCATCCCCAGGCGCTGAATTCCCCAGCCATCGCCCCAGATAGCAATGTTGTAGGGCACACCAAACGGATTTTCAACCTGCCTTTTTGAAAGGTTTGCGTTTAAATTTTTGTACGCTTCTGTTAATGCCGCAACAAATTCCGGTTCCCTGAAACGGTTCATCACACGGGCAAAACTCCAGCCGGTTCCGTTAATACTTCTTATAATTTGTTCCTGCATCCCCAACAAATCTTTCCGGTATTTTTCATCGCCTGTTGTAAGTAACAATTCCACAGCCGCCTGAATCCGGGCAGAATAGTCACCACCGCGTAACTCGCGTTCCTGGCTGTAGATTTCTTCAGCTGCTTTTAAACAACGGCGGGCCAGGTCATCATTATAACCTTTTAAAACGCGGGCTGCGGCTGCCAGGCCTTCAACAGTTGTTAATTCGCGACGGGTATTTTGTTCGGTAAAAACCCAGCGGTCGTCGGTTTTGCCCGATTCAGTCCCGGTTTTTTCGTTTTCCTTAAGAGCCGGATTGTATTTCAAGCCATCCGTCATGGCTGATGCATCGCCTAATAAAACATACTGGCGTAAACTGTTACAGATTATGCCACGGTACAATCGACCCAGATTTTCATAACCTCCTAAAATAGTCAGAACACCATGCTCCACCTGTTGCAAAATATCCGGTTTTCCATCGGGCAAATGAATCTCAACAAGATGGTTTTCCTGATCAACTGTAGTCTGGTCTAACTGAACATTGAATTCTTCGTACGCCAGTGCCAGTGTCCACACTGAACCAGCCTGCGATTCCACCCTGAGATCGTAGTCACCGGCATCGTGCCAGCCACCAGTATTCAACCCCGGAACCTGTTCGTAAGGTTTGTATTTTGTGAGGGTCGAAGGCCCCTGTAAATATCCGTCGAAATGATTGGTGTCAACCGGCGCCACCAGGGCATCGTCCATGTGACAGAGGTCGTGCCACACCCTGTAACCTTCGTTCACGCGCATGTGACACATCTGAACCGGCAGAAAATATTCCAAAGTCGGCTGCCAGACGTGGCGTTCGTAAACATCGGCATCAATTTTAAAGGGTTCCGTTTTATAATTTTCATAAACAACCTGGTAAACACCCGGCTTTCTGATTTCTGAAAAATCGAACTGGTAATAGTTAAAACGCAGGTATTTTCCCCACTTTTCAGGAACTGCCTTTTTGATGGTTTCAAATCCGCCTTCTTCTTTCATTCTGATTAAAGAAACTTCAGCGATTTTTGTTTCTGTTTTATCAAGTTCAACAGTAGCTTTCTTTTGTTGATCGGGATGATAACCCACCTGGCTTACATGCACCACCGGTTTGTGTTTGAATCCAACCGCAACAAACGGCTCTACCAACCATTCCACGGCATTTTTTGTAGCGCCGGCCTGTACTTCCGACCGCACCACAAACCAGCCATTGTTGTGATAAAACCTGCCATCCAACAATTGCAGTTCTGATTTCAAACTTGTAATTTTTAAGGTTTGTTCCGGAACATCAGGAGCAATCGTCAGCTTTTTGCCGACAGCCATCGGAAAAGCCTGCCAGTTTCCATCGGCATCTTTTTGCATGGGACCGTTGGCCTGTGGCGGGAAAATACCTGATTTGTCGTCCATGTACCACGATTTTCCGAACAACAGCCCGGGAAAAAGTTCCAGATTAAAACCAACTTTGCCAATCCATTCGGCTGGCAATGGTTTTTCAAGATCCACAATAATCCTGAAGTTTTTCCCCTCGCCAATCACCCGCACCTCGTAACTGAAATTCAGATCGGGATAAAAAACCGGGTTAAAACCTTTCCGGTTGCGGCTTTCATCGGGATAGGTACAGGTGATGCTGATTTCATTCCTTTCAGGAAAAACCTGCCTTTTGCCTGTGGCAGGAATGGGTTGCCACTGACCGGGAGTGGGTTCGAGCCGCAAATCGCCGTTGGTGGCGACACGGGTTCCGTTCTGAATAATTCCGATGGCGCCCTGGTGCCCTTCGGGATAAATATCATAAAACACCATCACGTTCAGTCCCGGCATTTCAAAATATTCATCACTGTTGATAACGAGTTTTTGAGAATAAGCGGTAAAAAAGGCAGCAAGAACAACTGCCAGTAAAATCAGTTTTTTCATGGTTAAAGTTGGTTTAGTAAATAATATCAGTTTTCTTCCAGTATTTCAGTTACCTGTTCCTGTAATTCAGGTATTTTATTTTTAACGACATCCCAGACAATTGAATAGTTAACACCCATATAATCGTGAATAAGCCGGTCACGCATTCCGGCCATATTCTTCCACTTTATTTTATTCCATTTCAGTTTAAAATCAGCCGGGATTTTTTTTGTTGCTTCCCCGATTACCTCCAAACTACGCAGAACAGCCCTTTTTAATGTCTCATCCGAAAGAAAATCACTTTTGTTCATCTCTGGTTTTATGACAGAAAGAATAAATGCTATTTCGTCGCGAATATGTTTCAGATATTCCAAAGGCTCTTTAGACATACTTGACTTCTTTGAGTATTTTGGGTCCGATATAGGGGCTTAATCCATTTTTGGAGACAATTTCAATCCTCTGATTCTTAAACAGTCGCTCAATTAAATCATATACTGCCATCAGGTTGTCGAAATTCTCTTTTTCGGGGTCGAAATCAACAAGGATATCGATATCACTATCTTCTGTTTGTTCGCCTCTTGCATAAGAACCAAAAAGTCCGATTCTCTGAATTCCAAACTTTTTCAATTCTTTTTTTTTCGACCGTATTGTTTTCAATATTAACTCGCTGGCAGCCATATTTCAACTTATTTCTTACAAAATAAATATCTTTTTACTTGTAAAGAACCTGAAATTGAAAAAATACCAGTTTTAAAGTGAATAAAAAGACAGAATAATCCCGTCGAAATCAGCTTTTACCCACCGAATAAATATCGTCAATCAGGTGCTCGTATTTGGCAGCGACAACGTTTCTTCTGAGTTTCAGTGTTGGCGACAATTCGCCGGTTGCCGGCGTCCATTCCTCGCACACCAGCCTGATGCGGCTGATCTGTTCGTGCGAACCCAGTGTTTTGTTGACCAGGTTTACTTCGTTCTGAATTTTCTCCACCACCTGCGGCAACTGAATCAGTTCGATGTTGTTTTCGTAATGAACTTTGTGTTCGGCACACCAGTCGTGCAACAACGGGAAATTGGGTGAGATCAGTGCACTTGCGAATTTTTCGTTGGCCCCGATCACCATCACCTGTTCGATCAGTTCCGAGGCTTTCAGTTTGTTTTCGATCATCTGCGGGGCAATGTATTTTCCGCCCGAGAGTTTGAAGATTTCCTTTTTCCGGTCGGTGATCTTCAGATATTTTCCATCTTCGAGTATCCCAATGTCGCCGGTGTGAAACCAGCCATCGCTGTCGATCACTTCAGCAGTCATTTCAGGCGCTTTGTAGTAACCTTTCATCACGCCGGGTCCTTTGCAAAGAATTTCGCCATCATCGGCAATCTTCACTTCATAGCCATCGAGAATCGGTCCGACAGTTCCAATTTTCATTTCCTTTTTAGCCGGGTTGTTAACGGCAATCACCGGCGATGTTTCGGTTAGTCCGTAACCTTCGAGGTTCAGCATTTTAGCCATTCCCAAAACCCGGGCAATACGGGGTTGCAACGCTGCACCGCCCGAAACAACATAAACAATGTTGCCTCCCAGCGCTTCGCGCCATTTCGAGTAAATCAGTTTGTCGGCTATTTTTATTTTCAGGCTGAGCAGCGGACCGTATTTCTTATTGTATTCAAAATGTTGTGCGAGGTTGAGTGCCCAGAAATACAGCGATTTTTTGATGCCCGTAAGTTCTTTTCCTTTCGTGACAAATCCGTCGTGCACCTTTTCCAGCAAACGCGGAACCGAATTAAACATGTGGGGTTTTATTTCTTTTATGGCCGAAACAATCTGGCTGAGGTTGCCAACATAGTAAATGCCCATTCCCTTGTACTGAAAATGATAATTCACACTGCGCTCGTAAACATGGCAAAGCGGCAGAAAGCTGATCACGCGGTGATCTTTCCCGAGATGGTGCATTTTTGCATGCGCCACAAAATTACTCACCAGGTTTTGCTGTGTGAGCATCACTCCTTTGGGAACTCCGGTCGTTCCCGAAGTATAAATCAAAGTGGCCACATCATCCGGCTGCACCGACTTTTTGAGTTCTTCAAGTTCCGCTTTTAATGCTGAAGTTTTTGATTCACCCAGTTTCAGGATCTCCTCGTAGTTTTTTGCTCCCTTCACTTCTTCGAAAGCATAAACACCTGCCATATCCGGCAACTCAGCAGCAATCGGGCTGATTTTTTCAAAGAGTTTCTGGTCGCCCACAATCACCATTTTTACTTCGGCGTGGTTGAGGATGTATTTGTATTCATCCTCGCCGATGGTGGGGTAAATGGGCACATGAATCACACCACACATCGCCATTCCCATATCCGCAAAATTCCACTCCGGACGGTTGGTGGTAACCGTGGCAATTTTATCACCCGGTTTCAACCCGAGGGCCATAATACCCATGGCAAACTGGTGCGATTTCAGGTTGTATTCTTCGGTTGAAAAAGTGTACCAGGCGCCGTCTTTTTTACCACCCAGTGCGTCTTTGCGCGGAAATTCCTGCAGATATCGTTCGAGAATATCAAATGTGCGTGTAACTGTGATCCCCATCGTTTTACCGGTTTAATTTAAAATCGGCTAAAATTAAACAAACACCATTTACACGCTCTTTTTTCGTTTCCTTAAACTACTTTGACGGGCTCAAAAATGTTTTCGACAATCGATTATCTGTTCTGATAATTCTAAAAATCGGGAGATGAAAAAAAGGATGTAAGTTGTAAAAAGGAACCGTCCTTTTTGAAAAGATAGCAGGGCAGGGCAAAAGGAACCGTCCTTTTCGAAAGGACGGTTCCCTCTTTAGCACAATGGTTAGCCGGGGATTGTTGCCCTCCGGTGCAAAGCGCAAATTACTCCCCGCAGGCCCGGGATTGCATCAGCGAGGACCAACGATGAACAAAACCTGCCCAAAAAAGTATGGACGGCCGGGTAAAAGTTTGTCATGATGTAGCAGAATGGATTCTATCCTGAATGAAAAATGGATTCCTTTTTCTTTATCGTCTCCCGGTAATTGCAAAATATCTTCTTAGTTTGAATAAATGAAGAATTTGTTTTATGTGATGGAGGATTAGTTTTATATAATATTGGATATATTTTATATAACGCTGGATATATTTATTTAACGTGTGATATATTTTATTTAATAGAGATTTAATTTTATGAGATAGATGTTTTATTTTATGAAATATGTGATAAATTTAAAAGAATGAAGGGTATTTGTCCTGTAAAGTGACCTCTCAACGGTTAAATGCCATCTTCAACTACTATTTGGTGGTAACAGGAGGGTTAAAAGCAGAATTTGGCGGCCATTGGAAAAGCGATTAAACAGGAACCCGGGGCAGGAATAAAAAACTGCTGCCCTTTAACATAAACAGTCTCCATTTTTTGTAGCTTCGGTGGAAAATTAAACCAGACATGTTTTACCAGCCAGCAATTATCCAAAATAAGTTGGAAAGCAACCCCGGAGAAGAGGGATGTATTAAAAGTACTGAACAGCTTATTCCTTGTTGCAAACGAGGAGATAGGAAGGCTTTCAATACAGAAAAAAAGAAAAATAACCCCAAAAAAAATAAAACTTTTATAAATAAAAATAACTAAACAGACTTAGTTATTTTATTTCAAGTTGCATTTACTATTATCTTGCAGTAAATTTTATAGGGAAAGTGAAAAAAAGTTTTTCAATATCGCCACGTATTTTAATTCATCTTGGAGAAGATTTGATAAAGAATGAGAGCATTGCTTTATTAGAACTGGTTAAAAATTCTTATGATGCTTGCGCAAATAATTGCAAAATAAACTTCATTAGTGAAAATAATAAACTAGTTAAAATCACAATTGAGGATGACGGTTTTGGGATGAGCAAAGAAATTATTGAAAATGTATATCTTACAATTGGCACTGATTTTAAGTTCAAGAAAATTGAACCAAATGCTTGCGGTAGAATTCCATTAGGTGAAAAGGGAATTGGCAGATTGGGAGTTCATAAATTGGGAAATAAAATAAGACTACATAGCAAATCAAAATACTCCAACGAAATCACATTGAATATAGACTGGTCAAGACTTAATGAAGCAAAAGTAATTGATGATTTTCAGTTAGATCTTGTTGAAAAAGAAAAGCCAGAAATATTTGGCAAAAAAACCGGAACATTAATAGAGATTGAAGATTTAAAAACGAATTGGGGCAGACGAGAATTAAGAGAGGTCTTCAGAAACTTGAATTCTTTAAACAGTCCTTTTTCTGAAACCAATGAATCTTTTAAAGTAGTAGTAAAAAGTAACACTAATCTTTTCGAAGGACTTCCAAGTTTTAAAGACATTAAAGATAGCGCCTTATATTTTGGACATTGTAGAATGGAAGGGAACAAAATAACTTCATTTAGATATGAATTTAGCCCTTGGGAAACATTAAGTAAAATTGACAATGGCAGATTGAAAACGATAAACGATATCTCAGAACAAGAGCTGATAATCGTTGATGACAATAATCAAGAAATCGATTTAGAAGAAAGTAAAATTGGAAGTATTGAATTTGATCTAATAATCTTTGAATTAGACAGCCAAATATTCAGTTATGTAAATTCAGAACGAAAAAGCACGAAAGATTATTTGCGTGAAAATGGTGGAATAAGAGTATATCGAGATGGAGTTCGAGTTTATAATTATGGTGAAAGGGACACTGATTGGTTAGGAATTGATTTAAGGAGAATTAGTCGTTTTGCAGGTAATGTCAGTAATAATATTATTGTAGGATCTGTTAAAATAAGAAGAGCAGAAAGTTTTGGACTAAGAGAAAAGTCAAATAGAGAAGGATTTATAGAGAACGAGTCTTATCACAAATTTGTTAGTGCTGTCGATTATTCCCTTTCCTTATTTTTAAGAGAACGAAATGTTGATAAGCAAATATTAACTACACTTTATAAAAAGCATAAAGTTATTGAACCAGTTTTGTCCGATTTAAACGAGGTGATTCAATACGTTCAAGATGAAATTGGAGATATTAATGTAAAGACTGAAATATTAAAGTATTTAATGCGAATTAATACTCAATATATTGAGGTTAAAGAGATTCTTATAAAAAGTGCAAATGCTGGGTTGAATTTAAGTGTCGTCATTCATGAAATTGAAAAATTGATTTCCCAATTAACTGGTTCAATAAAAAGAAATGAAAAAGACAAAGCCGTTAGTATTTCTTTAATGCTTGAAAAAATCATTCGTGGGTACTCTGCCATGATCAAAAAATCGGATATTAGAAAAGCACCTTTATCAAAAATTGTTCAAATCGCTTTGGATAATTACGAATTTCGATTTTTAGATCACAATATCGAAGTTATATCTAATTGGAGAGAAAACGATTTATCTGCTTTTTTAGCTGAAGCTGAAAGCATTTCAGTACTGACTAATCTCCTCGATAATTCAGTTTTTTGGTTGAGTTATGCAAGGAAAAAAGACAGAAAAATATCTGTTTATATTACTGATCAAATAAATATTGATGGAAAAAATTATAATTCTATCGTAGTTTCAGACAATGGTCCTGGATTTAATATTCCACCTGATATTGCGATAAAACCATTCATGACTGGAAAACCTCATAACATTGGTTCTGGGTTAGGTCTTCATGTTGGGACAGAAATGATGAAAGGGATGAAAGGACACTTATTATTTTTAGATAAATATGACATCGATTTCCCATCTGTTATCATTGATAATAAAATTGACAAAGCAATTATTGCAATTTGTTTTCCCAAAGAAAAATAATCTTAAATCAAAAGAATCTATGATTGAAAAATTTATTGATAGTGTTTTAATTATTGATGATAGCAAATCAGAGATAGAAGAACTAGAAAAGTATTTTATTGAGAATGACATTAGAGTAAATCATTTTACACCTGATGAATTAGACAAAAAAAATGGAGTTTTTAAAAACAGAAAACTTCTCATTATTGATTTGTTTTTAGTTGATCAAGACAATCTAATTAATAACATTTCTAGAATAAGAAAATATTTAAAAAGTTTTATTGGTAAAGAGTTTGGAAATTACGGTGTAGTTCTGTGGACTAAACATTTAGAGAACTTGAACGACTTTAGGGACAAAATAAAGCTTGACCAAGACGCATATGCTTTGCCTCAATTTATTATTGGACTAGACAAAACAAAATATCTTGCAGCGGGCAGTTATAACGGAGTAATCACAGATTTAGAAAACGAAATTTCAAAAAATGCTGGTGCATTTTTTTTTGTTAATTGGAGCAATTTAGTTCAGACTGGAAAGGAGAAAGCAACGAACCAAATTTTCGACTTAGTAAAAGATTATAACAAGCAAGAGAATGATTTGAAATTCATTTTATTAAAACTTGCTCATAATTATACTGGCATTCCAATTGCAAAATCAAATGAGTATGGATTAGAACACGACGCAATAAAGGCAATGACTGATTTAGTTCACTATTACATTACTAATTCTTTCAATTCGAAAAGCAATTTATTTGACGATATTGAAAATATAAAGTATTCAGGTAGTCAAGAGGATGAATACAAGATTTTTGGTGATTTAAATTCAAGGTTGCTTTTAGATTTAACAAACATTAGCCAAAGCAATGTTTTACCTGGCAATGTTTATGAAATAATAATCAATGAACCAAATCAAATAATTTCAGAAATAAGCTTTAAAGAAAATAAGAAAACTAATACAGTTAAAATAGCAGATGTATTTAAAAATGTAAAGAATATTGCTATTGAAGTTACACCCCCTTGTGATTTTGCACAAGATAAAAAATCTAATCGTTCACGATTTGTAAGTGGAATAATGTTCGATTATTCAAAAGATTTCAAAAAGTATTTTGAAGGAGAAAGCTATTACAAAGAACTATATCCAATTAAGTATGGTACAGAGGAGAATTTAAAAATTATAATCTTCGATTTTAAATTTTTTAATTCTATAAATGAAGTTGAACTGAAAGACGGTGCAAAATTTAAAATACTATTTCGTGCCAAGGACAAATTATTCGCAGACATTTTACAAAAATTATCATCACATACCGCAAGACTTGGACTGGCAGTAATTCATTAACAGATTTAGCTGATCGCCCCCCGCTGCCGCGCGATTTTTTATCTCGTGGTTTGCCTAAACGGTAAAAATATTGATGCAAAAACAATTGCCCCTTACTCCCGCAACCCCGAAAAATCGGGGTGTAATTTGTACCTCACCCTTGGGCTTAATTGGTAAAATTGGAGTTTTCAAACCGGCAGATTTCTCCACGTCTCGCCTCAAGCGGGATGACAGCTTTGTTGACGGTTCCTTTTATTTCCTTTGCCTCAGCCTCAGCCTTCTCCTTTTTCCCTGCCTTCGCCTCTTCAGACTTGTTGCTCCCGCTCAAACTTCGATTGTTTGATATACGCCCAGATCATCAGTGCAGCCAACACTGCAAACGAAACAGGAACTGCCGGGTTAACGCCATCGGCAACTCCTTTTCCATACGAATGCAAACCGCTGAGGTAATAATTCACCCCGAAATAAGTCATCAGCACCGAAGCAAAACCGAGAATGGAGGCCATGTTATAGTTGAAGATCCCTTTCAGTCCGGGAATCAGGCGCATGTGGACGATAAACGCATAAATCATCACCGTAATCAGCGCCCAGGTTTCTTTGGGGTCCCAGCCCCAGTAACGGCCCCAGCTTTCGTTGGCCCACACCCCCCCAAGAAAGGTTCCGATGGTGAGAAAATACAACCCCACGGTTGCCGACATTTCATTGATGGTGGTCAGCTGCTCAATAAAACCTGTCACTTTGGTTTCGTTGTGTTTCCGGCGCAAAACGATCAGAATCATTACCATAATTCCCAGGAAAGTGCTCAGCCCGATGAAACCATAACTTGCCGTGATGATGGCCACATGAATGGCCAGCCAGTAAGATTTCAATACCGGCACGAGCGGTGTGATTTCAGGATTCATCCAGCTTAAATGGGCCACGAAAAGTGCAATTCCCGAGAGAAAAGCGGCGGTTCCGATCACCATCTGGTATTTCCGGCCAAAGATCAGACCGGCCAGCATGGCCGCCCAGGCCACATACACCACCGATTCGAAACCGTTGCTCCACGGGGCATGTCCCGAAATATACCACCTCACAGCCAGCCCGGCCGTGTGCACGAGGAAAAGCAAAACAATCACCAGTGAAAATGCCAGTTTGAGGTATTTGGGCAGTGGTTTCTGCCTGAAAATATTCACAAACAAAACAAACAGCAAGGCAAAACCTGCCAACAGGTACAGCGGGAATATTCTTTTAAACGGATTGATTTCGTTGTACAGAATTTCGATGTTCTTTTTGGTTTCTGAAGGAATCAGTGCCCCGCCATATTTTTGCTGAAAGGTACCGATGGCCGCCAGCACCTGCGCAGCGTCGGTGTTATTCTGTTCGGCCACCGACTGCAACATCAGCTGAAAACCATTTTTGATAAAAATAGAATCGCCACCCGAATATTCAGCGGCATCGGAACCGGGCGGATACCAGCCGTCGCCCCGGTGTTCGCGCGGGAAAATATTGAAGATCGTTCCCTGGAAAACCATGAAACAGATGTTCACCCTTTCATCGAGATAAATGTATTCTTTCTCCATTGTGTTGCGGAATGCCGGTGTTTTTTCGTAAGCCGCGCGCACCTGTTCAATGATTTTGTACTGTCCCTGCTGGTCGAACAACTGCTGCAGCGAGAGGTATTTCCCATTGGCACCCAATTCCTGCGCCAGTGTTTTGTGGGCCACATATACCACCGGCAACGTCTGCCAGATTTCGGGATGTGTCATCATACTCAGCACCACCTCATCGGCATTCTTCCCGTATACCGCCGATTTATGCGTCACTTTCCGCACAATTTCGCTGTTTAAAGTTGAAACGGGTTCGATACGACCATCGACACCCTGCACCCAGATCCGGCTGAACGAATCCACAATTCCCTTATCGATTGCCGGCACTGAAGCCGCCGAACCGGGCTGTGCATTTGCCATTCCGGCAGAACCAGCCAGCAACACAATCCCTGCCACAACATGCACTGCCGATTGTTTCAGCTTTCTCACGAGGAACTGGAAATAGGAGTTTTTATTGATGAGTGAAAGAATAATTCCCAGAATCAACAGGGCATAACCCAGGTAGGTAATCCAGGTACCCCAGAAATCGAAGTTAACCGAGAGAACGGTCCCCAGTTCATCAGAATCGTAACTGCTCTGGAAGAATTTATAACCTTTGTGAGTGAGTGTGTTGTTCATAAAAATACGGATGTCTTTTTTCAGACCGGCGGCATCATCTTCCAACACCACTTCCGAAGCAAACGACGACGGCGAGTCGGAACCGGGGTATCTTTCAAGCTGAAAATCTTTTAAAAACAAACTGAAGGAGAGCGGAATATGTTTGGCGCCGTAAGCAAGCTTCAGCGAGCCATTTCCCAGCGGCACCGAAACCGTATCCGGATCAACACCCGAATGACCGAAAACCGGCACGGTTTGTACCTTCTGCCCGTCAGAAATCTCCACCATCACTGCATCCACGGCGGTTTGCGCCTGGCTTTTCACAGCCGTAAAAGCGGCCGACGGAAAATAATTCCTCACCAGGAACCTGTAGTTTCCAAAACTATACAGAAACATGTTTTTCACTTCGATGGTGTCACCCGCCGTAAAAGTCTCGGTTTGCTGACTGGCCATGGTGGTTTCGCCAATTGAATCAGTCGAAGTCATCAGCAATTGCGTTCCGTTTCTGAAAAAGGAAATACCCGAATTTACCCCTGACTCAAATCCAACCACAAAACCCGGAACATTCAGCACATCGCCGGGTTTGAAATGAAACGACTGCATTCCCTGGCTCATGGGCGACGAAAAAACGAAATCTATGAGCGGTTCGCCGTTGTCCGAAGGAATCGGTTTTTGTTCAGCATTTTCAATAAATCCCGTGGCTTTTACTTTCACCGGCTGCCCGTTAACCTCAAATTTTGCCGAAAACTGTTTGGGCGCCAGCTCCGAAAACAGGGTTTTCTTTTCTTTTTGCTGATCGCCAAATGCCGCATAAAAATAGTTGTCGGACGAAAGAATATGGCTCGACTTTTCGTTTTCGCGGATGTGCATCACCCCTTCGTAACTGATGTACCGCGTGATTCCGGCTCCCAGAATAATCACAAGGAATGAAATATGGAAAAGCCCCAGCGTGATTCTTTTGGCGGTAAAAAACCTGTATTTGATGAGGTTGTTTACGAGGTTGATGCCCAGCAAAATCCAGATGGCTTCGAACCAGCGGGTTTTGTAAATCATCGCCTGCGCGGTGGGCGTGCCATAACTGCTTTCCACAAAAGTGGCAATGGCCATGGCAAATGCCACCAGCAAAAACAAAAATGCCATGAATGACATGGACGTGATAAATGACCAGAGACGTTTCATATCTGAGATTTGAGATTTTTTGTAATAAGTAATGAGTATGAAGTAGTGAGTATTGAGACAGAAAAAGTAAAGCCCGGAATTATAACCCGGTCATTTTCTGTTGATGCAACTTTGTTTACGAATTTCCTGTTTCTCATGTTAAAATATTACAACAGCCCGAAAATAATTTTTGTTGTGAAGATGACAAAGAAAAGGCGGAACAAAAGAAGAGTCGTGGGTATTTTATTTGAAAAACGACAAATAATAATACCAAATAGAACCTCAGATAAGCTCGAAAACAATCTTAAAAATACCTTGGAGTTGTATATTTTTTACTTTAGTTTTAACAATCATTAAAAACCACAAGCCCTTAAAAAGGCCACCAAAAATTTAATATGCTGACCGCAATTTCAAAAACAATTACAAGGCTAAATTAAATGCCTCTCCTATATTCCCCAATAGGCGAGGCAAAAGTTATTTTAAGAGAAAAACCAAGTATAACTCAAAAATAAACTTAAATGAAACGATTATTCATATTAGGAATTGTATTCTTATTTTGCGACCAACTTTATGCTCAAACGAAAAATAACCGATTAATAATTTCCGGAATTGCTGCGCATTATATTCACCAACAGAATTATCCCGAAGATACCCGGGGATATTATACTTATCCAATTGATCCGGGGTTTGAAATATTATATTTCAGAAAAATCCGGAAAACTATTTATTTAGGAACAGGTTATAATTATCAGACCGGAAGAATTGCATCGGTAGTCGATGGAATAATGAGATTTCAATTTACAGAACAAAACCTGCCAATTGTTGTACGAAAAGAATTTTCACACAAAGAAAAAACTCACTGGTTTGTAGGTTCAGGTATATATTTTGGCAGAAATAAAACCACCAGAGTAGAAAGTCTGAACAAAAATGGAGATTGGCACCAGCCATTCAATATGGAATTGGTTGCAAATTATTACGATGACAATAATTTTATCGATTTTATTTTTGATTCAGGCTTTTGCTATTCACTTAATATATGGAGCGAAATTTCAATTTCTCCATTTTTAAAATACAGAATAAATAAAACATGGTTGAACTACCATGAAAGCAGAGCGCATTATGGAATAAAATTGAGTTATTCAATTGGTTTCTAAAAATCTAAAAATTTCATTATTTGAATTACTGTTTTAGTTTTTATGAATTAAAATAGAGATTAAAATAAAAGAACCGTTCTTTGCTGAAAGAACGGTTCTTTTTAATTGGGTGCCGGAGTTTTTAACTCCGGTATTTATTTAATCAGCGATTGAAAATCGCTGCACCTGTTATTTCAAAAACGCCAACGCCTTGTCGATGGCAGCCTGTAAACCTGTGGCATTTTTACCTCCGGCTGTGGCGTAAAACGCCTGTCCGCCGCCGCCACCCTGGATTTCGCGGCCTGCCTCGCGCACAATTTTACCGGCGTCGAGGCCTTTTTCTGCTACAATATTTTCCGAAATCATCACGGTCAGCAGTGGTTTTCCGTCGATTACCGCTCCAATCACAAGGAAAAGGTTTTCCACTTCACCCTTTAACTGGTAAGCCAGATCTTTTACCATGGCGGCATTTCCCATTCCCACCTGGCCCGAAATAATATTGACACCGTTCTCGTTTAATACGCGGCTTTTCAGGTTGTCTTTCACCACTTTCACGCGTTCGCGGTTAAATATTTCGATTTGTTTCGAAAGTTCGCTGTTCTCCTTTTGCAGGTTCATCACACTGCCCAGAATATCGTTGGTGCTTCGCATCGTTTCCTGGATATTTTTCAGGGTTTTGATCTGCTCATTCACAAACATTTCGGCATGTTCAGCCGTGATGGCTTCAATTCGGCGTACACCGGCAGCAATGGCGCTTTCAGAAATTATTTTGAACAAACCGATGGTTCCGGTTGCCGAAACATGCGTTCCGCCGCACAATTCCACCGATTCACCAAATTTGATAACCCTGACGGCATCGCCATATTTTTCACCAAACAACATCATCGCGCCCAGCTTTTTGGCCTCTTCAATCGGCATGGCACGGTTTTCCTCGCGCACCGCATTCTCACGGACTTTTTCATTTACAATTTTCTCAACCTGCTCCAGTTCTTCGTCGGTCATTTTCTGAAAATGCGAAAAATCAAAACGCAGGTGGTCGGCATTCACCAGCGAGCCTTTTTGCTCAACGTGTGTTCCCAAAACCTGGCGCAAAGCCGCATGTAAAAGGTGGGTAGCCGTGTGGTTGTTGGCTGTGCTGAGTCGTTTCCGTTCGTCAACTTTTGCAGTGAATGTTTCCTCCGGATTGGCCGGCAGTTTTTCAGCCAGGTGAACAATCAGGTTATTTTCCTTTTGCGTATCAAAAATCACAGTTTTGGTTCCATCAAATTCAATAACTCCCGAATCGCCTGCCTGACCGCCCGACTCGCCATAAAACGGAGTCTGGTCGAAAACAAGCTGGTAAAAAGTTTTCTTTTGCTGGGTTACTTTCCGGTAACGGGCAATGCGGATTTCTGCTTCCAGTTTATCGTATCCCAAAAAGGCAGTCTGTTCAATTTTGCGGATTTCCACCCAGTCGTCGGTTTCCTGTGCCGCAGCGTTGCGCGAACGGTTTTTCTGCTGTTCCATTTCAACCTGGAAACCGGCGGTATCCACTGTCATTTCGTTTTCACGGGCAATCAGTTCCGTTAAATCGAGCGGGAAACCATAGGTATCAAAAAGTACAAAAGCATTTTTTCCCTGGATTTCAGTCAGGTTTTCCTGTTTTGCCTTTGCCATCAGATCGTCGAGCAACCTGATTCCGGTTGAAAGTGTGCGCAGGAACGATTCTTCCTCTTCCTTGATCACCTTTTCAATCAGTGTCTGCTGGCTGACCAGTTCCGGGAAAGCGGCGCCCATTGTATCTTTCAAAACATCAACCAGTTTGTAGATAAACGCCTCGCGGAAACCGAGGAAAGTATAACCATAACGGACAGCGCGGCGCAAAATACGGCGGATTACATAACCCGCTTTGTTATTCGAGGGTAATTGTCCGTCGGCAATGGCAAACGAAACAGCGCGCAAATGGTCGGCAATTACGCGCATGGCGATGTCGGTTTTCTCGTTATCACCATATTTTATATGGCACAGTTTCCCGATTTCGCCAATGGTATTCTGAAAAATATCGGTGTCGTAATTCGATTTTACGCCCTGCAGCGCCATGCACAATCTTTCGAAACCCATTCCTGTATCCACATGTTTGGCAGGAAGTTCTTCTAATTGACCGTTTGCCTTGCGGTTGAACTGGATAAAAACGAGGTTCCAGATTTCGATCACCTGTGGATGACTTTTGTTGACTAATTCAAGCCCGGGAACTTTGGCAATTTCCTCTTCGCTGCGGATATCCACATGAATTTCGGAACAAGGCCCGCAGGGACCTGTGTCGCCCATTTCCCAGAAATTATCTTTTTTGTTGCCGTTAATAACCCTTTCGGCTGGCAAATATTTCAGCCACATTTCAGCGGCTTCATCGTCGCGTTCCAGCTTGTCATCGGCTGCACCTTCAAAAACCGTGGCATACAAACGCTCGGGATTCAATCCCATTTTACCAACCAGGAATTCCCAGGCCCAGTCGATGGCATCTTTTTTAAAGTAATCGCCAAACGACCAGTTGCCCAACATTTCGAACATGGTGTGGTGGTAGGTATCCAATCCCACTTCTTCCAAATCGTTGTGCTTGCCAGAAACGCGCAGGCATTTTTGTGTATCGGCAACACGGTTGTATTTTGCAGGTTCATTTCCCAGAAACCAATCTTTAAACTGGTTCATCCCGGCATTGGTAAACATCAGTGTCGGGTCGCCCTTCACAACCATGGGTGCAGAGGGCACAATCTGGTGATTTTTAGATGCAAAAAAGTCGAGAAACGACTGGCGGATTTCCTTTGAAGCAGGTATCATTTTGTCAGAAAATATAGATTTGTATTGTTAAAAAATGTCAACTAAAACTAACTTTCGGCTTGCGCAAAAGATATTTGGCTATTTTTGCCTCCCCTGCAAAAGCCGGAAAAGGCTGCAAATTTATAGTAATTATTTGTTTATGGTAGAATCGGGAATTAAAAATTACCCTTTATAGATGACGAAAAAGAAATACAAATTTAATCCGGAAACCCTGAATTATGAACGAATTGGTATTTCTATCAAAGAGAAACTGACCAGAATAATTGCTTTTTTTTCCAGCAGTCTTGCCTTCTCGCTGATTTGGGTGGGAATTGTAATTTATTTTTATGAAACGCCCCGCACAAAAGCCCTTCAGCGCGAAAACCAGGAATTGTTATCTCAATATGAATTATTGCTGAAAGACCTTGAAAAAGTGGAAAATGTGCTGGCCGATCTCCAGCAGCGCGACGACAATATTTACCGCGTAATTTTCGAAACTGACCCTATTCCTTCCACTGTAAGAAAAGCAGGATTCGGAGGGACCAACAAATACACGCAACTTGAACGAATGAGCAATTCAACATTAGTGGTTGAAGCTGCCCGAAAACTTGATATTCTTTCAAAGGAAGCTTATATCCAGTCGAAATCGTTTGATGAGGTGATGAAGCTGGCGTTAAACAAAGAGGACATGCTGGCCAGTATTCCGGCCATTCAGCCTATTACCAACAAAGACCTGAAACGCACCGCCAGCGGATGGGGTTATCGGATTCACCCCATTTACAAAGTACGGAAAATGCACTGGGGAATGGATTTTACAGCTCCCGTGGGTAC
>DAINOH010000048.1:0-35293 GCA_036735485.1 Draconibacterium sp.
GTAAGGTAAAGAATGTCAGAAACTGCCTGTCCCTGCTGCATCAAATGCGAACAACGACTGATGTATTGGTGGTACACCCCCACCATCGGCCACCAGGTTTGGCCCCTGTCCCAGTGAACACCATACGGGCCCATCGTCATTCCCGGGCGGTAATCATCGCCCAGCGGTTTGTGCGCAAACGTATGAAAAACAAACCGGTTGACACCCATTGCCAGCGCCCAGTCGCTCTGGTCTTTCATCGACCACGGATATTCCTGCCACGCTTCGCGGTTGTCGGAAGTAAATACTTCGGCACCAACCACCGGACGGCCGGTTGTGTGGGCAATGGAGGTGGCTTCAATTACCGCGTAATGTGTATCGTAACCAAAACGTTTACTCCAGAACTCAGCCATAATTACATCAGCAACAGCACCCAGATCAAGGTCGCCGGCCGGGTTCATATCGTATGGTTCGATGGTCAGTTCCAAACCGTTTTTGTGGGCATAATCGCGTGCAAAAATTGCATGGTTTTCGAGCAACAATTCCTGACAGGTAAGACGTAAATCCCACAAAAACCGCTCGCTGATTTCCATGTTTTCAACTGCTCTTCCAGTGTAAGTAATTAAAAATGGAGATGGATCGTAACCGCGTCGTTTTTCAAACTCTTCAATAATTCCTTCGGTCCAGTTTTGTGAGCCGCTTTCCCAGCTATCAATATGAAAACCGGTCCAGCCAGCACCTTCTTTTCGAGGTCCGGTTTTTTCCAGTAAAACATCGGTAAAATTTTTCAAATGGTTTTCAAAAGCTTTTGCATTGAGTTTATCACTTTCAAGCCCAATTACCGGTTCAGGTGATGGCCGGGTGCTGGCGCCGGTTACTCTCAATCCCATCCGTACGATTGTCCAGTTTCCTTCGGGAGCATCCCAGGTAAATCTTCCGTTGGGCTGAAGAAATTTTGAAACATCAATTATTTCATGTTTTTGAAGACTTCGGACTTGTTCTATATTATCGGAATCGCCCGGTTCGGACAAGTGTGGTTTTACTCCCTGATAAGAGGAATAAGGGTATCTTTCGTACAATGCTTTTTCGTTGATATCGGCAATAACAGGTTTTGCAGATGATGGAACTGCATAAACAAAAACATCTTCGTAATAGTCGTTTTTCATGGTGTGCCAGGGCGTGCTTCGCTGTTCAGGAACAGGCAGCAAAACATCCACGTTTTTATTCCCTGAAATCTCAGTTTCACAAAAAACCAGGTGTTTCATCGATTCTTCGGGTTTTACCCACGGACCACCGCTTCCACACCAGCCAGGTCCTGCACCCAGCAATATTTTTATTCCTAAACGTTCGGCTTCCCTGACCGCGTGAACAAACAAATCCTGCCATTCTTCACTCATAAAATCAACCGGGCCGCGTGGAACACCAATCCCCACTTCCAGAAAAATCAGGTTGCTGATGCCGGCAGCTTTCATCGATTCGAGGTCCTTCGTCATCTCCTCACGTGAGAGATTTCCATCCATAAAATACCAGTAAACCCCGGGCTTTGCAGAATCAGGGGGATTGAGAAAAATTTCTTTTAAATCATCCTTCTGTTGAGAACAACCAGTAATAATCAACAGTGAAATAATAATGCAAAACAATCGGGTCATAGCGTATTTCATTTTAGATGCAGGATGCTCACTTTATTATTTTTCTTTGTGTAACTCAGTGCTTCCTCTGTGTTATCTGTGGTTATTTTTAACACAGAGATCACAGAGGCGACACAGAGAACCACTGAGTTCAGATATTTTTACTTAATCTGTAGTTTCCCAAAATCAGGAAAAGCCGGAAACTTGTTGTGCGGTTCGTTTTGGTACCAGTAGGCTACCGACGAAATATCGTCTTCGAGGTGTTTGTACAAACCGCCGTCTTTCCAGCCAAGACTTTGAATGGTAACTCTCAAATCGGATTTAAACCGGATAGGATCCATAATATGCCAGCGGTACTGACCGATCATACTGCGGTACTGCGGCCGTTTTTCAAGATTGCGGAAATAGTGAAAACCTGTGTAAGGTCCACTGAACGGGGTAAATAATTCGTAACCATCATCTCCTTTGCGATCGTTGTAACCATACGAACCATTGAAATAATCTTCCTCTCCGGTAGTGCAAATTGTAGGAAATTCCTTGTCACCATCCATAAAAAACTTTACTTCACCTTCGCCCCACCAGCCCAAAGCTGCGGTACCGCGGGCAAGGTAAGTTCCCACATAATGGCCGGTTCCTTTTATACCATCCACAATTGTAAAAACTGTTTTGTCGGGCAGTGATTTTACCATGCGGTATTGTGCATGAAAATAGGCTGCATCATCCGGCACATCTGTAAGTGCGTAATTTACCTGGTAGTAAAGTGTCATTCCTTTCTCATCGATGTTTTCCATGGTGATTTTGCATTTTTTGCGGAAAGGCATCTGGAAATAAACATTAAAACCGCTGCGTGGATTGATACAGATTGCATTTGAATTAATCTGCGGTTCGTAGCCGCTTCCCCAGCCTGTGCAAAAGAAATCACCCACCGGAGCTTCCACCGACGGATTTTCCTCTCCATCCCAGTAAAAACGGATGATGTTTCCGCGGTAATCACCTGCCGGTGTCATCCAGATGTGCTGAATCACGCCTTCGTCTTCAATTTCAGCCATTACAAAAGTTTCTCCGGGTTTGATTTTTACATACGGATTTACTTTCCAGCCCTGCCCAAGTTCGGTAGCAGCTTTGGCTGCACTTCCATTTTCGAGGGTGGCCATACCGCCCTTCCCTTTTTCGCCTGTAAAATTCTCGGGACTGATTGACCGGGTTTCGGCATTCGACAAACGGTACAGGTTTCCCATGTTCATATCCATCCCATTGAAGTTACCGGATTTTTGTGCAAAAAGCACAATCGCTATAAAACTTAAAGCTGTAGTTAATAAAAGTTTCATTGGTTTATGTTTTTATGTTTTTAAAAGTTATTTATCTAATTGATTGCGTCGGACTACTCACCCCCAACCCCCTCAAGGGGGCAATTACAACCAGTATAGTCAAGCACTTGCCATGGACAATTTTCCCCTTGAGGGGATAAAGGGGTGATGATTGCAAATGCGTCATTATTTTATTCATGCTACTAAAAGAAAGGCGCACCCTGTGTTTAAAACAGGACACGCCTTCTAAAATAATCAAAATCAAAATTCTATGATTGCATTTGATTGATTTATTTTGATTCAGGTTCGCCAATTACATTCAGGTAACGACCAATCCAGTAAGGTAGCAGCCAGATGTCGCCGGCGCTTTCTTCTGATCGACCGCCACCATGACTGTCGAGGCTGAAACGGTTGGCATTGTGACGCGAAATCCGAAGTTCACCGGGAGGCAAAACCTCTTTTATGGTCTGGTTTCTGAAGTTGGGTTCCATCATTTCAATGTCTTTGCGGTGACTGTTCTGAACGGTCCAGTCAACCAAATCGAGCGGATATTTGCGAAGATACCAGGCTGCATTTTCGTAATCGTAATCTTCATTGCCAACAAGCCCGGTCATTATATTCCACAAACCTTCCTTTTCGGGACGTTCAGCCTGCCAATGGTCAATAATCTGGTTTTTGTAATGAGCTTTCAGCGTGTCGTTAAAAGCATAACGGTACAATCCCCAATATCCCAGGAAATACATTTCATCATCAGAGTGGTTCCAGCCGTCCGAAAGTTCGCGGCTCAGTTCGTCAGCAGTTTCAGGCGCTCTTCCAATCTGGCTCATCGGGCGCATCATGTTGGTAAAATAGCCGTGCTCATCCATCAATTTGAAAGCAGCTTCCCTGTATTTCTCTTTTTTGGTGAAATGATACGCTGTCTGTAACATTCCGATGTAATTGGATGCATTGATTTTTCTGTCGCCAACCATTTCGGGGCGGGCATTTACATATTCAGGATTCCAGCGTGCCCAGCGGGTGGGTTGACCGTCCCAGTCAATCAGGTAATAATTGTTTTTTAAAGTATGCGACATCAATGTGTCAATCAACTCAATAGCTTTGTTTTTCAGATCAGGAACATCAACCAGTTCGGCAATCACACTGAAGGCAAAAATATGACCGATGGCTTCGTCGCTGCTGGTGGTCGATTTCCAGTCCCATTCGGGGTCTTCGGTTGGCCGCCAGGGTGCATCGTTTTTATTATAACCTGAACGCTGGAATGAACGTGACGGGAATCCCGATTTTAACGGATTAATGGTATAAAGTCTTTCCATTGCATCGAGCGATTCGCGTACGTTTTGTAATGCTTCTTCTTCTTTTGTTACCGCATACCTGAATGTTTCAGCAGCAAGATACATCGAAGTCCACAACCCATCATTGTCTGAATTTTCGAGTGTTCCGGTGGTAACATCACCATCGGTCATCCGGCCCAAAGCACCGTTAAAACCGGTGCGGATGTGGCGTTCACGAACCTGTTTTTCGAAAAACATGGCTTTATCATGTAATGTCATTTCTTTGAAACAGATTTGCCCCAGACCGGCGTTCGTAAGAATAAGCACCGAATTATCGGGACCCTGAGAAATATGAATTACTGTGTCAGAAGGAATCCAGCGTTTTCCGGCGTAATAACTGAATTTGCCATCGTCGTTTAAACGCATGGCGCCCCAGGTTGAACCGAACCAGATTTTCCCGTCAACTGCAGCAACCGAAGTAAGTTCTGTCCAGGGCATTTTTCGCTGAATTTCGCCATTTTGCTTACCGGTTTTTGCATCCATTTCGAAATATCCATCGGTTGTTCCAACAATGATTTTTCCGTCGGTTGCCTCAAAACAGGTTAAATTGCTGCCGGTAAATACTTCTTTCAGATCCTTGTTTTCAGGATTGAATGAACTGATTGATTCAGGAGTTAATATCCAGAATAGGTTATTTTTTGTATCGAATTTAATGTCGGTGATTGTTTTCCCCGCCAGCGAACCTTCCCACAGTTTTTGTGAATCTTTCAAAAGAGCCAGGTTTTTACCATCGGAAATAAGAAAAATGAAATCGTTGCCTCCTGCCAAAATCCGGGCTGCAGGCATTTCGTGTCTCGAGAAAAGTTTACCCGCCCAGGCGTTGCTTAAAACAGCTTTGTCGTCAACATAAACCAATTGGTTTTGGTAAGAACCGATTCCGGCAATTTTTTTATCAGAAGTTGGTAAATCCTGCACATCTTTTACAATAGTTCCGGGAAAAAGAAATTGACCGGCACGCAAACGGAGCAAACCTTTATCCGACAAAATCTGGATGTATCCGTTTCTGTCGGAAACCACTTTTTGCAGGTTTGCATCTTTGTTTTCGTTGTTGTATTTGATGCTGTAATCTTGGATAAATGGTTTATCCTGAATAAAAGCTATGGTTTTTGGTGCATCCGTTTTTGTGCACGATGCAATAAAAATTGCCAGCACTAGAATGACTAATAATTGTTTTCTCATTTTTATGATTCTTTACTTTTTATGATTATTAAATATTTAATTTCAGTTATTGACTCTATTAAATTGAACATTTTGGCTAAAGCCCTTCAAGTTGGCGGTTTTCTTAACCCCGGCCTTAAGGCTGGGGTTAGTCAATGCAACTCATTGAAGGACTTTAGTCCAAGTTATATTATTTGATTTTTAAAGCTTCCCAATCCAACTCCATCACAAAAATCTGTCTGAATCTCATTGTTTCATTTTCGGTTTTTGTTTCAACAAAAATGTTGTAAGCCAGCATGTTTCCGTCGTTTGAAACCACCAGTGCATTTCTTTCCTGGTTGTCGTTTGTCAGCAAGAATGTTTTGCCAAAGTTGTTCCCGGGTTCGGCACAAACGGCTGCAATGTTTCCGCCGGTTGTAACAAAAAGCCAGTTTTTCTGCGGGTGCCAGCGCGGATTGGCTGCATTTTCAGTAAACGAAGTAAGCTGACGAGGTTTCAGATTTGCAATCTCCGATCGGTCGGAACCCAGTGCGTTGATTACAAAAACCTGCATCACTCCGGCTGAATCGGGTGCACAAAATGCAATGGTTTTACCATCAAACGAACCTCGCACATTTCCTTCGGCTTTTCCGCTGTGGGTGAGCCGGCGGATCAGAACACCAACCGGAGGCTCGGGATATTCCATCCCATTGCCCGATTTAGCTGTGGTGATATCAACACTATCAGGAATATCGGCAACAAAAAGATCGGTTTGGTAATCAATTCCATTTTCAGCCCGGACTTTCCCGATAAATGCACGCATTTTCCCGGCAGGATCAACCCATGAGTCACCATAAGCTTTTTCAATTTCGCCGGGTTTGGCCTGACCTTTAAGCGCCGGTTTTACCAACAGTGCAAAATAATGGGTGTAACCAGCAGGCGCTTTCGGGTTGGATTCCATATATCCGATGGTGCGGTCGTAGTTGGTACTGATAAAATCGTCGTAAGTAAAACCGATGCGGTTTCCACTGCGGGTGTATTCGTGCCGGTGTGTGCCGCCGCGCTGTGCGCCAGGCGTGGTGGGCCTGTCGATTGCCACATCGCGCATGTCCACTTTTGTAATGGTGCCTTTCCCGTCGGCAGTCACCTCAACTCCGGTGCGGTTGACGATGGCGTAATACCCACGTTCTTTTACTTCTTCCAAAAGAGGGCCATGAATAAAAATCACTTTATCTTCTGTTGGATGATATGAAACAGCAGCAACACCGGGTGCAGCCTGTTCTCCGGTTACGGATTCGGGTTGCCAAAGGATGGTTTCAGTCCCGGTTGCAATCTCAATCTTTTCGATGGATTTGCAGTTGGCAAGATTATCGTTAAAAACCGTTCCGCGGGTATCGTAACACAAAAACCGGTTATCGGGCGAAAAGTTGTCGTTGTTATCGAGGGCGTGGTTTTTCGGGGAGAATGATATCTGTTTTTCTTTCATGGGGAGGGAGATTATTTTGTTGTCGTTGTTATCGTTGTTTTTTTTGTTGTCATTGTTTTTATTGCAACCCATCAGAATTGCAAAAATCAGCAGAATTGTTGTCGGTGTTATTTTGGTTGTCGGTGTTGTCATTGGTTTGCTGAAGATGTATTTTTTAAAATGTGTTTTCTTAAATGTTTTTGCCACTAAGACACTAAGGCACAAAGTTTCACAAAATTAAGAATACTTAGTGTTTCTTAGTGCCTTTGAGTCTTTGTGTTATTTTTTCCATTTTTCGTTCATTTTAATTCACATTGAAAATCCGGTGAGCGGTGTATGTTTGTTTGTACATATCGGTTGTGCGGACGGTAATTTTATGTGTCCCCGCTTCGATTCCTTTTGGAAATGGAGCTTTCCAGATATGACGCGAAATGCTGGGATAATCCATACTGTAACCAAAAATATCGTCGAGCGGTTGTCCATTTACTTTTTCACTCAGAAACGGCGACAATTGGTGCATCCTTAAAATTTCAGGGTCGATGGTTTTGAAGTTCTCCATTTTTATCCAGTTGCCACCATCAATCTGCATTTCAACCACCGACTTTTCGGAACCTGCAAAAACATTCACCAAAACATGGGTTGTGTCGGCTACTGTTTTGGTCAATTCATCGGGCAGGTAAATATTCATCTGGTAATTTTCGGGGCGTCGAGCCGCTTTAAACTGAACACTGTATTTGTTCCCATCAAAAGTAACGATTGAATAACCGTTGGGCGCGCCGTCGTTCATGGTGGCGTGCGGAATACCAACCTCATCTTTCAGTCCACACCACCAGCTTCCGCAAACCGTGGCATTGATTAAATGATGATGCGGTGACTTTCCTTTCCAGCCCTGTTCTCCTCCCACAAAGAGATTCAGTTGCTCGTGAACATGACCTGAAATTGAAAAAGTATTCGGGCGGTTTTCAATCAGCCTGAACATTGCTTCGCGGTTGTCGCAGGAAACGATAGGCGAGTGCATCATCAACACCACCAGTTTATTTTCTGGAACAAACCGAAGATAGTTTTTTACAAACTCGAGTTGCTTGTCGGTAAAATGCGAAATGTATTTTCCGTCGGGCTTAAAGAAAATGTCGTTCAGCCCGATAAAAGCCACCTCTCCGTATTCAAAAGCGTAAGTTGAAGGGCCAAAGAATTTTTCGAAAGTATTGTCGCGGTCGTCGTTGGTTTTGGCGTCGCGGTCGTTGTCGTGATTGCCAATGATGTTGTACCACGGAATTCCGATTTGTGCAATTCCAGCGGCCACATCGGCCATCAGTTCAGGGTCGTCGGCCACAATATCGCCCAATGTAACGCCAAAAGCAGCTTTCGATCCAACAAGTTCTTCCACCACATCGTGAAAAATGTAATTCGCCTCTTTCATTCCGCGGGCTTGTGTATCACCAAAAAACAGGGCATCAAACTGTTTTGGTTCTTCTGATTTTTCTAAAGGAAAATTAAATTCGGTTTGAGATTTTGATTCACCCTGAACAAAATGCAGCGGAATCTGAATTTTATTTACCGGAACCGAATATCCGGCAGGTTTTATCACAAAAATTTCCTTTGCCGATGAAACCTTTAATTTCCATTCCCCTTTCTCGTTGGTTTGAACCACATCCAGGCCGTTTGAAACAAGAATTCCTTTTAGCGGCTTCTCGTTATTCTCGAAAACACTGTTTCTATTTTCATCCAGAAAAACAATTCCGCTGAAAGTAATGCCCTGACCTTTTGAAACAAGAGTCAGCATTAAAAACAGAGCAGTTGTGAAAACAAAAGATTTCATTATAAACTTTGTTAAACTGAATTGAAAAATATTGATTTTTTAAAGAAAGAGGACAAGGAAAACCCTTGTCCTCTCAACAAAACCATGAAAATGAAATTCTAAAAAATTAATACGGTTTGTTGGTCCCCTGGATTAACCAGAATTTTGACCAGGAACTATCTTTGCCGTCAGTGGCAGTAAAAGGTGTTTCCTGAAGACCTTCTTTTGCAACTAAATAATTGGCATTGTTACGTCCTTTTTCGAGACCACCATATTCCAACCGAAGCGGAATCGCATCACGCACACCTTTTGGACCAACTGTCAGAACCGGATATCCGGTTCTTCTCCAGTCGCACCATGATTCGTGGGCCACAGTCCAATTGGCAATCCATTTTTGGGTCATAATCTGTTCGATTGTACCATTATGTGCCACACCAGTCTGTGCAATGTAATCATTGTAATTTTCACCAACACCCCAGGTGTCAAAAGATGCTTTCACTCCTTTTTCGTACCAGTCTTTCTGCGAACCACCAACCGACCAACCTTTGTTGGCAGCTTCAGCAAGGATAAAACAAACTTCAGAATATGAGATCAGCCGTGCTTTCAGTTTATCACCTTTTGCAGCTTTATATATATCATCAAGAGCAGAGTTGTGAACATTCGGACCACCCTGAATTGGATTTGGATTAAGGTTATAATTCGATCCGTCACCTGTACTTGATGCGATTGGCATCCCTACAAACTCCATGGTATCGATTAATGTTTTACCAGCTTCGATATCATCAGCCCAAGTTGAAGGATTGTAAATTACCATGTTACTTGCTTCCACATATTCAGGGCGCAGATATCTTACATTCCCGATTACAATATCTTCTTCGGGGTGTTCAGTCGAAACTTTGATCTGCGTTCTTACTTTATTAAACCAAACATCAATTCTCGGGTCGTTGTAATCAACAAGCACATCACGGAAGCGGGCACAAAGCTGAATCCTGTCAAAATTACTCATACTAATATCCTGTACTGTATTGGCCGGCCATGAATCTCCGCTTGAAGTACCAATGTATGCCATTGTTGCATCATCGGCGATACTTGTAAATATAGGATACTGAGTTTGATTTGACATGATTTCCTGGATACCTGCTTTTGCATAATCAGGTAGTTTGGCAGATAACCTCATATAATAACGCAGCATGAGTGAATTGGCCAGTTTTCTCCATTTAGCAGGATCGCCACCATAAATAACATCTGCCGATTTACTTATATCTTTGTAATCTCCGACGGATTTAGAGAGCATTGTATTAGCCTGTTTCAGTTCTTCAATAATCCCTTTGTAAATGGTTTCCTGACTGTCATATTTAGGGAACAAATCTTCCTGGCCACCATTTTCTGCATTTAATGCAGCCGTATAAGGAGCATCTCCCCATGTATCAGCAATTCTTGCAAACATATTAGCCCTGATAATAATTGCCACTCCCTGGTGAAATTCCATTCCTTCTTCGCCTGCGCGATCGTACAGGTGTTTAGCATTTCTTAAAACATCATAAGGACCAGTCCAATCCTGTTCTGCAGTCCAGTCAAGCTTATTTAGTTCGTTTCCCCAACCGCTTTTCTGCACATACTGCATCACGCCTGCATACCTGTCATCATAGCCATTTTTCAGATACATATCAAATGAGCTTGTAATAATTGTAGGAACCATCAGGTTAGGATTCACAGTTGACGGGTCTACCCCGTTAGGATTCACGTTCAGTTCAGTTAATTGCTCTTCGCATGAGAATAAAGCAATAACTGCAAAAACCAGAAATATTTTAGATAATGTTTTCATTCATTACTTGTTTTAAGATTCAACATTAAAAGTTAAAATTCAACTTAAACCCAAGTGGAACGGTCCATGGGCTTACATTATATCTTTCGATACCCTGTTTGAACTGAATACCACTTTTTTGAACGCCACTTGAAGCCTGGAATGCAGTTTCAGGATCGATGCCAATTCCGGCTTTTGTCCATAAAACAAGATTACGGCTATAAATGGCTATTGATGCGTTTTGAATGCCAATTGATTTCAGTGAAGGAAGTTGGTATGAAATAGAAATTTCCCTCAATTTGATAAAATCGGCGTCAAAAGTTGCAGTTTCAGTAAAATCCCAGCCATAAAAATCCTGATACCTTATATATGGTGTACCTTCATCACCAAGGTGTTCAGCAACTGCCACAAAGTTTCCGTTTTCATCATAATCACCTTCAACACCGGGCATAAATACGCCGTCGTTTAACGTAATTCCACCTTCGGTTAGCGGAAGACCGCCGGTTTCAGCGGTTGGTCCACCAACTACAACCCAAAATTCACCACCAGGTAATAAATATTTGTCAGCATTATCTTTCAGGTATTGCGCCATTTCAGCACCGCTCATATTATTCAGTTTCAAAGTCCTGTCAATCCAGCGTTGTGTATGCAAGTCAGATTCGCCATAACGGAAAGTCTGAGAAACAAACTGGCCACCCACTCTCCAGTCGATGCTGGCATTCAATGTCCATTTTTTATAACTTAAACCTGTTTGAAAACCAAGAGTGAAGTCGGGATTAAAATTACCAATTACGTTTGGATTCCCTTCATTGACTTTTACCTGCCATCCTTCAGCTGAGTTCCAGCCTTCATCGTCGATAATAGGCCAGCCATAGTAAGGAGAATTTTTATCGGTTACGCGTACGATTTCTGCATCAACAATCTGACCAATTTCGTCGCCAACGCGTGTAACTGCACCGCCTTTTGCATCAGTCCAGAGATCGATATAAGTGAATCCTTCAGCCAATTCTTCGATTTTTGTTCTGTTCCGCGAAAAATTCAGATTTACATCCCAATTCCAGTCATTGTTTGAAACCGGTGTACCACCAATACCCAATTCAACTCCTTTACTGGAAATTAAACCAGCATTAATTTGTTTTGAAGTATAACCTGATGACGGAGGAAGACCAATCGGTAATATCTGGTTTTCATTTTCGGCAGCGTAATATGTTCCTTCAAACCTTAAACGATCATTGAACATATTTAGATCGGCCCCAATTTCCCATGAAGTTTGTATCTCAGGTTTTAAATCGGGCAATAATAAACTTCCCGATGTACCTAAGCGGGTTTCGTTGCCCCATGCACCGGCATTACCCATTACTGCCATCAAACTGTATGGCGAAGTATCGTTACCTACCATTGCCCAGCCACCTCTCAGTTTAGCAAGAGAAACTTTATCTCCCATATCGATCAGATTATTGAGCAACATGCTTAAAGAAGCTGATGGATAGAAATAAGAACGGTTTTCTGCAGGTAATGTACTCGACCAGTCATTACGGGCTGTTAAATCAAGATAAATTGCATCTTTCCATCCCAATGAAGCAAGAGCGTACAAACTGTAAATCCCCTTTTCATACGAACCTGAACCATATTGAATATTAGCAGGAGCAATGTTGCTTAATGTATAAACACCCGGAACAATTAATCCGGCTCCCTGTTTGCTTTGGGCACTGTTATTGTCACCATACTGGTACATATAGTTACCACCAGCTGATGCACTGATATTAAATGCATCGATGGTTTTCTTGTAAGCAAGCAAAAAGTCTGTGTTTTGTTCAATTCTGTACATGTTAACCAGACCATAAACGCCTTTTGCGTCTCCGGTATAACTTTGTGCTATTTTGGTTTCACGTTTTTCGTTAAACTGATCGTGATTATAACGTAACATCAACGATAGTTCCGGTGTGAAATTAATATCAAGTTTTGCATTACCATAAACCCTGTCGCGACGGAAGCTATTATTTACTTCGTATGCAAGGAAATATGGATTGTTGATTCGGTTACTTATGCTATAAGTTCCATTTGGTTTTAAGTTAAGGTTATAGGGACTATTCTGCTGAATACCCTCCTTGCCTGGTTCCCAAATTGTTTTTAAATCATTAATATCAGTGTGTGAATTAATATCATACAATGCCTGAAGCGGATTTGCACCACGTTCAGAAGTTGACGGTCTGTTGTCGGCACCTGAATTGGCAAAATTCACGCTTGAACTGAAAATGATATTCTTTGTGATTTTATACTCCGAATTTAAACTGATGGTGTTTTTGTGCAAATCACTATTCGGAATAATACCCCTGTTGGCCATATTTTCATATGATAAACGATAATTCAATTTATCGTTTGCGTCTGTTAAAGAAAATCCATTGGTAGATGTTACTCCGGTTTGGAAAAATTCTTTATAATTATCAGGGTGAGATACAAGTTCTCTGGCTTCAATTTCTCCGTTTGCATTGAAGAAAGGCCATTGATAAGCCATCATACCTTTATCCAACTCTGGACCAACCCAGTATGAATTGCCTGCAGGAACCTCAAAATAAGGAAGACCATTGTTTGGACGATTATCCTGTGTAAATGGACGTTGACCGTTGGCAAATTTTGTGTGCTTCTCAATAAATTTGTATGGAGTTTCAATAACTGTATTTGAAGTGACTGATACTCCCAGACCCTGACTTTTCTTTCCTGATTTGGTAGTTATCAGCACTACTCCATTACCTGCCCTTGAACCGTAAAGTGCTGCGGCACTCGGCCCTTTTAGGACTGTGACACTTTCAATATTTTCGCCACTCAAGTCGGAAATTGCATTACCATAGTCGGCAAGGTTCCCGTTACCAATTTGGGTAATGTTATTCAAAGTGTTGTTCATCGGCACCCCGTCGATTACAAAAAGCGGCTGATTATCGCTGGTAAGCGAGGATGCACCACGAATAACCATACTTACAGAAGAACCTGTTGCTCCAGTCTGACTGATTTGAACACCTGACACTTTTCCGGCCAATGAGTTCAAAACGTTTTCCTGCGCAACCCTTGTCAATTCTTCACCTTCTACTTCGCCCACTGAATATCCCAGCGATTTTTTCTCGCGCGAAATACCAAGTGCGGTAACTACCACTTCGTCAACACCAATGGTTGAAGTTTCAAGTGTAACATTCACGTTGGTCTGACCATTGAGAGGTACTTCCTGTGTTTTCATCCCAACAAAGGAGAAAACCAGGACTGATTGAGCATTCGGTGCCGAAATAGAGAAATTACCGTCGATATCGGTAATAACCCCTGTATTGGTACCTTTCACAACAATGGATACTCCGGGAAGTAATTCACCGGCATCACTTTTAACAGTTCCTTTTACGCTTACCTGCGCATAAAGCCCAACTGCCAAAAGCGAAAACAATCCAAAAAAGAGTGTTCTTAAGATTCCTTTTTTCATAGACTTTAATTTGATTATTTAATTTATTGTGGTTTTCAAACTTAAAATCAACCTTAACAAAGATTTGTAACAGAATGTGTAATAACTAATAGAAATTTATTAATAGTACATTAATTTTTGCCACAAACTCAAGATAAAATCAATATTTACTATATTCAAGTCAATATTTAATCACTATAATCATTGACTGATTATTCAAAGCGGTAACGGGAACCACCTATTTCGCCATGCATATTAATAAGCACGAAAGCCAGTAAAACGATAACTACCAGCACGGTAACCAGGAAAAACCAATGCTTTTTCCCAATTGTCAGATCATACTCAGTATTGAATACAAAAGGGTTGCTTACCCTGTACATTAACACAATGGCTCCCAGCAGATTTAACAGATATAGAAAATGGTTTGAATGAAACTGCCCACCAAGTGCTCCGGCAACAAGAAAACTCACAATGATATACGCTGAGAAAACTACCAGATATAATCCTGATGCTGTTTTACCTTTCAAATCAAAATGTCGAGATTCAATTTTGAATACAGCATACACAGCCATTACCAGAACAACAAAAAATGATACAATACTGCTGATTAAAGCTGTATTGGCATTAATTCCCGAATTGCCCAGTCTTTCTTCCAGTTTACCAAAAGTGAGTGATTCATTAAATACAATAAATGGAATTAGTATAAATACTACTATATAGTTTACCCTGTTCTCCCAGGGCTTTGGTTTTTCGGTTATTACAGGCCATTGTGAAGTAAATACACTATAAGCCAGGGTGCCACCGCCAAAAAAGCCAATACTGTATTCCATCACATTCCACATATTGAAATTGATTTCGAGAATATTACCGGTTACCTGCAGGAAATTTCCGAAGGCAAAACCAAAACCGCCGCCGATCATGGTATAAAATGCCACTCTTAATGATGAATTAAATCCATTTCGGGCCATGTACCAAAGCATAGCAAGCCCGGCACCCAGACAAAATGCCCAGGCTTCCGAACGGGGCGGTGTCATCAGGATTTCGAGTTGCATAACCAGAAATCCATAAGTAATAAGCGCGCCTGCAACCATTTCAGCCATCAGCCGGCCCCAGTTTACTTTCTTTTCCTTTGTCGATTCAAGTGAAAGCCCGGTAAGTCCGCCGCCGATAAGACCAAATAATCCGCCAATAACAAAAAGCATGAGCAAACCATAACCCGCATTCAGTAAATTATCGGCTCTGCCATAACCTACAACCTGCCCATAACTGATCATTCCACCCATTCCCCAGCCAATTGCCGAAGCTAATGTTACCGACATTGTACGCTGTAACCAATCGGTTCTGCCAGAAGCAAGAACAAGCGCAAGGCCACCAATCGCCGCAGCCCAGGCCGCACCCTGCTCGTGGCCAAATTGTCCGCGTATTGCCCAGGCAGTGCCAAACGAAATGGCGACTAAAATCACTGAAATAATATGGTTTGGTTTAAAACGGTTCATGTTTTATTCTGACTTTTATTCGATTTTTTGTTCAACCAGTTTATTGACTTTCTTCCCTTTTTTCAAAGTGAAATGATCAAAAATTTCACCATCAGCAGTAATTGCTTTAAAATCGAGCATATCATCGTTGATGGTAATTTTCTGAAACAATTGCAGGTAACCACCTCTTTTTTGCATCCATGTTTTATCTCCGGCTTCGTAGAGCTTTGGGCCACTAACGGATACAACATAAACTATTGAAGGTTTTAAATCTTTATTATCACTGACAACACCTCGTCCATAAGCATGATCATGACCAGTAAGTACCAGATCTACACCATGTTTCTCGAGTATTGGCTGGAAATTTCTGCGGATATGGGGGTTGTCGCGTTTAATGTTGGTTGAGTAAAAAGGCAAATGGGTGGTTACAATCACCCACTTTTTGTCGTTGTTTGTCAGCACTGAATCGAGCCAGATTTTCTGACTGGTCATTGCCTGACCATTCTCGTCTTCCAGCTCTGATTCAACTGCTGAATCTATAGAAACTATGCGAAGATTTTCATAATCGGTAAAGAAACAGGTGCCTTTAACACCTTTCGGGCCATTTTGAGGCTGAGTAAACTGGTATTTCCAGTGAGGGTCAATTCCATCATCTGTATAATCATGATTCCCGGGAGTGAGCACCTGTGGAACCGTTGCAAAAATATATGAACCGGCATCAAACCACTCCTGCCATTCCATATCTCTGCCACCTCGGTTAATTATATCGCCCCCGTATAACATAAATGCACAATCATCAGTGTATTCATATGCTTTTCTGACGACTCTCGACCATTGCGATTTGATATCAGCCTGTGGGTCGCCAAAATACACAAAAGAAAACTGATCATTGTTGTCTGGTAACTCATATTCAAACCATTCGCTCCATGCAGTCTTTGATCCTACTCTATACAAGTACTTTCCACCGGGTTTCAGGTTTTTGATGATAACAGAATGTTGATTAACCTGAATAACAGGCTCATCTTTATATTTATAGCTAATTTGTGAAGTTGCTGCTATTATCGATTTTACTGAATCTGTAATTATTCTTGAAGCGGAAAGCGGATGAATTTCGCAATATCCTTCACCCACGGTATTGTCTGTTCGCCAGGTAACTGCCACAGAGTTGGAAGTTTCCTCTGAAAGATTTAAAATTATCCGGTCAGGAATCGAAGAAGGAATATTGGTTTGTGCCAGCAAAACCGGTTTAACAATGCAAATCAACAATATTAAAAGTAACATTGGAATATAAATCCGTTGTATTTTACTTTTTTGCATCATCAAACCCTTACTTTTTTGTTATTAGCTTCTAATTACTTAAAAAGTAAGGCTTTGCATAGCTGCTAACCTTACTTTTTTTTAAAACTGACATATTACACCAAACAAACTAAACAATGAAAAATCCTCTGTCGGATTTCAATCATTCTATTTAAACTAAAAAATGTTTCTCTTTTGCATGTGTTTTTCTCAAAATCCCGATTAGAATCAACTATCATATAAAATTTGTCGATAAAAACCCTTTTTTCAATGATGTAAAGATATTTACACAATAGCCGATTTACTACTAAAATTTTGGAGATTATACATTATATTTTAACCACAAATGTTTGTAATCAAACAACATATCATCATATTCAATCAACATATTTTATATTCTCCCTAATTATTCTGAATATAATGAAAACAAGCTGTTTGCACGCTAAATTGATTTAGCGAAATAATGAAATTATGAAATTATGGTCAGTATATTAATTTAAACTCCGGAAATTCATATCCATTCTAAAAAATCACGACTTCAGGAAGTAATCGATTTCTGTTTCTTTTTTTAATAACGGATAGAATATTTCCCATTTGAATATTCCACGGTTTTAATTATCAGTTTTCTTGCCTGTGCATCAAACGCAATTTTGGAAGAATCGGCAATAATTTCCCCATCGAGTTTCACCGAAACGGGCATATTTTCAGAATGAATTCTGAGAATATGAGGCTTATGAACTCCTTCGAAATGCACAGAAATTTCTGATTGACCGGAAGAAACAGAAACAGTGGTACTTCCTGATTGATCGGGATGATGAAGGGTAAAACTATTTTCCTTTTCGGGATAAATCAACCAGGTAATAAAGCCTTCAGAAGATTCGTCGCCCAAGCCAGTATATTTTCTTTTTATATCGAAGGGAATAATAGCCCCTTCCCTCACAAAAACAGGATATACATCAAGCGGGAATTCTTTTTCGAAAGTAACCGGTCCGTTAAAAGTTTCGCTGTCGTTAAAAAAATAGTGCCATTTCCCTTTTGGGAGTGTTACTTTATTGGTGAGTTTATCCTCGTAAATTGGTGCCACAAGAAACTGGTCGCCAAACAGATAATGAAACCTGCCGTTCACCGGGCGCTGCAAAACAGTTCCTCCTTTGTTGGCTTCCACAACGTAAGTGTACATGTATGGAACCAATTCAGTGTGCAGCCACGAAAACTTACGGATAATTTCGAGCTCCTGCGGTGTTCTTTTCCAAAGTGCCCTTTCTCCGTGGCCTCCATTCAGAAACAATCCGCAAAATGCCGAAAACTGGGCCCAGCGAATATACAACCGGGGAGGAATTACGCTACCTGAAAAGCCGGCTACATCAGAACCAATAATATTGTAACCCAGTTCAGCACTTTTCATGATGTTGTCCATTGCCATTTCAATCCCTTCGATTCCATCCATCGCAATATCCGATTGATGAGGATCATCGGAAGGAATTGGCTCATCCGATTTCCAGGAGTGCCGCTGATCGCCCACCCAGGTAACCGGCGCTGCATCAATTGGTGCAAAACCCTCGGGATGATAACCACGGTCAATCGCTCTCGACAAGGTTACAAACTCTGAATTCTGTGTTAGTCCATGTAAATATTCATCCCGGTAATAATGATCCATATAATTTCGGGTACTCATTATTCCTTTGTAAGAATTTTGGTAAAAGATTGGTATCGGCCCTGCTCTTTTAAAAAATAATGTCCCGGTTCCATCCAGTTTCCAGCCATCGATACCATAATCGAAAACATTTTGCTGGAGCGAACGCCACCATTTCATGGCTTCCGGGTTTGAATAATCGATAAAACCACCCCTGCCTTTCCACCATTTTATCTGTTCGCCATTAGCCGCCAGGTAATTATTTGCTTTTGCATAGTTGAAAAAATCTGCCGAATCTTTTAACCGGGTATCTTTATCGTGGCTGTCAACCATGGTTGTCATCCAAAGTACCACACGATAACCGTTGTTTTGTAATTTACCAAACCATTCAGCCGGATTTGGATATAATACAGTATCTACCTGAAAATCGTTATAACGGGTGCTCCACGGGCTGTCTAACAATATAGTTCTCACCGGGATATCATATTTTGCGTAACCGTTTAGCAAAGTGTCAACTCTTCCGGCAGTATTATAATCGTCTTCCCAGAGCCAGCATTCAAGCGCCCAGGGCGGAGTCAGTGGTGGATTTCCATGGCGTTGATGATTGAAAAATAATCCCCAAAACGGATATGCAAAACCAAAATAAAAAATTACAACCAGCAACAGACTTATGATTATCAATATTTTGTATAGTTTTTTCACTTTGTTGTTAATTGTTTTATTAAAACCTAATGGCAGATTCTGTTCCGTTAACTGCTAATAACAAAAATGATCAATTTTATATTTCAGCTTAAATAATAAGTTGTGATTTTTTGATTAAATTTTAACTTAATTGAACAAAACTAAATCGTTTAATGGATTGTTTATAGCAAACATATAATGCAAGCAGAACAATTTTTAATTAGTTTCCTTTTAAACTCATCACTAATTTTGATATTGATGCAAAGTGTTATAAAGTTGAAATTAGTGATGAAATTTTAAAAAAAATCCTAAATAATAAATACTATAAAACTTTATGTTAAAATCAATTTCAAACTGTTTGTATCAGCTAATTCAGAGGAATTCTAAATATGAAAATTCAAATCTAAATTGTTATAAAATGAAAAACAGCACTTTCTTTCAAAAACTTACATTTTTGATGGTGTCGGTCATTTTGTTTGCTTCGTGTACTGATGAAACCGACAAACCTGTTTTCCCAATTTCCGCGACGATTTTTCACAGCGTGAAAGACAAACAGGTGGCATTTACCGCTTTAACCCACAGCGCAGTAAGCTGGTCGTGGGATTTTGGCGATGGACAAACCAGCACAGAACAAAATCCTGTTCATGTGTATGCAAAAGGCGGATATTATAATGCAGTTTTAACTGCTACCGACCAAGCCGGAACTACTGCTAAAGATACCGTTGAACTTGCACTCGCACTTGAGCCAATAAACTATTTAACAGGAAATCCAAATTCACCCGGGTACAAAGGCAAAACCTGGAGACTGACTAAAAATCATTCACCAAAAGACAACTTTTGTAATCCCGACCTTACATTTACACCGATGGATCCAAAAATTCCATCACTCCCGGCTGGTGCCTTTGGAACATACCTTGGAATACCAGAAATTTATGATGATGAGTTTACCTTTTATTATGATGGAAGCTACCGTCATGATGTAAAAAGTGATGGTGGCAGCATGGCCGGATTAGTTTATGCCTCTGTGATGGCACAAATAGGTCAAACCACCATCCTGAAAAAAAGCGGTAAGGCAGTTTTTGGTGCAGATATTTTGGCTACAGCTACCTATACTCCTGTTACTACCGCAAAATTTGTATTTAAAGAAAACGAAGATTTTACAACCACCACTTTGCCAAAATTTGCAACAGGTGTTGTTGGCGGCGTTCCTGTAATAACTTATCCAAAATCAATGACCATTGATTTTCCGAACAGTACTGAATTTATGGGAATCATGGATTTTCAAAGAAAAGTGTTGGTTCAGGAAATTAATGACAACTCAATGAGGGTTGCAATGTTTGTAACTTTAGATCCGGCAGCGATTGTGAGCACAAATCCCCTGGTTACACTAAGCACCACCGCAATGGTTCTCACTTTCGAAGTAGTTAAATAACAGCTCTAAATCAATCATTATGAAATTTATGAATGCAATATATAATTTAAAACACTATTTGCTGACTGCAATTACAGCAGTGGCAATAATAACCGGAATGTCAATAGCAGCATCAGCCCAGCAAACGCTAAAAGTTACCGGTACTGTTGTTTCTGCAGCCGACAATTCAGCTCTTCCAGGGTTAACTGTCGTTGTTAAAGGTTCAACTGTTGGTACAGTAACCAATATTGATGGTAAATATTCAATTGACGCACCGGCTGACGGAACTCTGCAGTTCTCTTTCATTGGATTTACCACACAGGAAGTTCAGGTTGGAGGCAAAACTACAATCGATGTAACAATGCAGGTCAGTACTGAAGCCATCGACGAAGTGGTGGTAACTGCTTTAGGTATTAAACGTGAGGAAAAATCACTGGGATATTCAGTGGGAAAAGTTGGTGGCGACGAACTAACCCGCGTTGTACAGGAAAACGTTCTCAGTTCAATGGCAGGTAAAGTTACCGGCGTACAAATCAACCAGACTGGTGGCGCGGGCTCTTCAGTAAGTATGATCATCCGTGGTGCCACTTCGTTAAGTACCGATAATCAGCCGCTGTTTGTAATTGATGGAGTTCCGATGGCCAGTTCAATCAATAACGTGGGTGGTTTTGGTAGCGACAACAAAGTTGACTATGGAAATGCTATTTCTGATATCGACCCTGAAAGCATTGAAAGTGTTTCGATCCTGAAAGGGCCCAGTGCTGCTGCACTTTATGGCACACGTGCGGGGAATGGAGTGGTGATCATCACCACCAAAAAAGCCAAAGAAAAGCAGGGAATGAAAATTGAATTGGTTTCGAATACTGTATTTGACATTCCTAGTCGCTATCTCGATATCCAATCGCGGTTTGCATTTGGCGCAAGACCTTATACTCCCGATGCTTTTGAAAACGGAATTATTCCTCCTTTCAGCCCTTCGGAAGCTGCAGGTGCCGGTCCTGAACTCGATAAAGGATACTGGCAGGTACAACCTTTTGCTCCGCTTGATGCCAATGGCGTTCCGATTCCTACTGAGTTGGTTTCATATCCTGACAACTACAAAGATTTCATTAATAAAAATGCATTTACCACAACCAATAGCGTTGCAGTTTCAAGTGCCAGTGAGAAAGTAAATTACAGGCTTGGTTTTTCAAATATGACCAACAATGGTTTGGTTCCCAATTCAGACCTGAACAGAAATAATTTCTCTATTGCCGCAACTTCAAAAGTTAAAAAGAATTTAACAGTTAGTACCGATATCAGTTATACACACAACTGGTCAAACAACCGCCCATCAACCCAGGACCGTGGTACCAACCCACTGCAATGGGCTGCGTGGACTCCGCCAAATGTTGACATTCATCAATTGAAAGATTATAAACTGGGTGGTACACAGATTAAAACAATCGCCACGGGTTATGAAAATCCCTATTATCTGGCTTATGGTATCGAAAACAGCTTCAGCCGTAACAGACTTTTGGGCAATTTCATGGCTACCTGGGATATTTCATCGAATTTGAGTTTAATGGGCCGCTATTCTTTGAATAAATCCGACGAAGTACGAGAAACCAAAATGGACCCCGGTTTTTCAAAAGAACCCAATAACGGTTCATATGGTATTGTTACCGGCGAAAGTATTGAAAGAAACATGGATGCTTTGCTTACTTATAAAAACAACTGGAACGAGTTCAGTTTGAGTACTTCAATTGGAGGTAACATTTTATACTCAAGAGGTTCAAGTGTAAGCAATTCAGCAAAACCAGGTTCAGGATTAATTATTCCTTACGTTTATACCATTCAGAATATAAAAAATACAGCATTGAACTACTCCAACTCAAGATATGAAAGAGCCATCAACAGCGTTTATGCAATGGCAAATATGGGTTGGAAAGATATGATTTATCTCGATCTTACCGCACGAAATGACTGGTCGAGTACGCTTCCTGAAGAAAACCGTTCTTATTTCTATCCGTCAGCATCGCTCAGCTTAATGATCAACAATATGCTTGATTTGGGCAGTGATATAAATTTACTGAAACTCAGAGGCGGTATTGCCCAGGTAGGTAACGATACTTCACCCTACAGTTTGTATGCAAGTTATTACGACGCCGGTCAATGGGGCGAAGCTATCAGACTTGGTAAACCGGGAAGTCTTCTGAATCCGACACTTCTCCCTGAAGAAGCCACTTCCTACGAAATTGGTATCGATTTCAAAGCCTTTGACAACCGCCTTCGTTTTGAAGGAACTTATTACAAGGAAGATAACCGTAACCAGATTCTGAATCCGCCATTAGCAGGTTCAACCGGGTTCTCAAGTATTAAAATTAATGCCGGTTTATTGCAAAGTAAAGGCTGGGAATTTATGCTGGGTTATACACCCATCAAAACCAGCGATTGGACCTGGGATCTCAACCTGAATTTCACAACCAACAATACTTATTTGCTTGAACTTTCTGACGGAGTTGATTTCATCGATTTCTGGGATGAAGCAAGGGTGAAAAATACAGCCTGGGTGAAAAACGATGAATTAGGTCATGATGGTTTAATCGGAAATCTTTACACCCGTAAAATTTTACGCGTAACCGACGAAACATCACCTTATTACAATTATCCGATACTTCCTGAAGGCGAAGATGCTGAATGGCAGAAAAGTGACGATTATGAAAAAATCGGTAACTACAACCCTGATTTCATGATGGGTCTTCAGTCGAACCTTTCATACAAAAACTTCACTTTAAGCATGACATTCGACTGGCGTTCAGGCGGACAGTATGTTTCTCAAACCTGGCGTTATATGACAGAAAGTGTGGTATCGAATACCTGGCTCAACCAGCTTGTTACACCGCCCGATGGATTGGGAGGACAAACCAGCCAGGCACTGCGCGACTGGGTAGTGGCAAATGCTGACCAGTTAATATTTACGAATAATCCGCGTCCGGTTGGTGGTGCTACCGCTGAAGACGGTGGTTTTTATAACGACTACTACACCGGAATAGGTGCTTCTGATGGTATTTTTGCACCCGGCGTTTACGGACATTACGAGAATGGGAAATTCATTCTCGAAAAAGAAAACCTTGGTGGACCTGGCACTGAAGTAAGGCCTTATGTTGCAAGTTACCCATGGGATCTTGGTGAAGCCAACATTTTTGACGCTGACTATATCAAGCTGCGTGAAATTGCCCTGACCTACAATTTACCCAATAAATACACCCAGAAAATCGGTGTACAGGATGTGAATTTCTCTGTTTACAGCCGCAATATTATGATCTGGACTAAAAATGCAGGTTTGGGGATCGATCCTGAAAGAGCTTACCAATCAGGGGGTAGTAATAGTGGGTTCAAACAAGGTGTTGAACGTTATAATGCTGAACCATGGGTAATTCCGGTGGGTTTCAAAGTTGGTTTTACTTTCTAATTATTAAAACTGAAGATCATGTATAAAATGAAAAAAAGTATAATAGCTACATTAGCACTGGTTTTTACACTGATGATTTCGTGTAAGGATCTAACCGAGCTAAACATAAATCCAAACGGGGTTGACCCGGCCAATGCCGATCTGAATTTCCTTTTGCCTACAACCGAAACCAGTTTGGGTCAAACTGTATATGGAATCGGGCTGGGTACTTTCTCAGGTGTAATGCAACAAACCCAGCAAACCGGCTGGCAGGGAGGATATAATAATTATGAATGGGATGACCTTTCGCATAGCTGGGGTGGTTATTACAGCATGTTGATGAATAATGATGAATACTTCAAAAAAGCGGTTGCCGGCGGTTATGAATTTCATGAAGGAGTAGCCCGGGTTCTCAGAGCTTATATTTTTGGAATGATCACCGACTTGTGGGGCGATGCACCTTACAGCCAGGCACTGAAAGCGGAACTCGGCCCTGAATATTTCAAACCAAAATTTGATGATCAGAAAGATATATATCTGGGAATTCTGGCCGATCTTGATACAGCGAATGTTTTGCTTTCAAAAGGAAGCTACACAAATGTTTCTCCAAAACAGGATGTGATTTATGCTGGCAATGCCCAAAAATGGCAGAAATTTGCCAACTCACTCGCTTTGCGCTATTACATGAGATTGCAGGCTAAAGAACCTTCAATTGCAGAGCAGGGTATTAAAAAGATTGTTAATGATCCCGGGAAGTATCCTTTGATTGTTTCTTCATCCGATGATGCCAACATCAGTTTTATTGGTTCAGCCAAAGAAAACTCGAACCCGTTGAATACTGTGTACGATCTGGCTGCCGATGGTTCGTATATGAGGGTTAAAATGGCGGTTACTTTTGTCGATTCGCTTCAGAAATACGACGACCCGAGGCTGGCAATCTGGGCCAACAAAATTCAAACGCCACTTGTATTGGTTGAAGGAACCGGTGTTGACAAAATCGTAAATGGTAAACGCGAAGTTTCGCAGGATGTGGTTACAAAATTTGAAACCGATAATACCATGAAGGTGGATTTCGATCCTGATTTTGCAGGTGTTACCATTTCTCACCCGAAAGTACAGATTTTCAATATGAACAATGCAAATCCTGCACAGGGAACCGTAAATCCGCACGCTTCGCATCTGAACGACAGGTACAAAAAAACTGCTGATCCGTTGGTACTGATGAGATTGATCTCGGCTGCCGAAGTAAACTTTATACTGGCTGAGGCAGCTTCCCGTGGCTGGATCAGTGGTGCTGAAAATTACTATGCAGCAGGTGTTCAGCAATCGTTAAATGCCTGGGGAGTTGGTGGCCAGTTCAGCAATTATATCAGTCGTGCACCGTATAATGGACTTAACAGTATTTTGGTGCAAAAATGGTTTGCAAGCTGGTCAACAGCTCATGAATCATGGTTCGACTGGAGAAGAACCGGATTGCCAGTTCTGAAAACAGGCCCGTCGGCAAAAAGACAGGCTCTGCCATTGAGATGGTACTACCATTATACAAACGAAATTTCAAAAAATCCGGATAACGCTGCAACTGCTATTGGAAAACTTCAACCTACTCCTTTCCAGAGTGGAGACCAAAGCAATAACAGCGCCTGGTCGAAAATGTGGGTATTGCAGGGAACAAATAAACCCTACTAATTCAATTTCGTCCCATATAAGTAATAAGCAGACAATTCAGAGTATTGTCTGCTTATTTTTGTTTCACTATTTCGAATAATTAAAAATCAAAACAATTTTAGAAATGAAAAAATCAACAATGAAGATTTTGCTTTTTACAATGGCTTTCGCCTTTCTATTTGCCTGTCAGAAAAAACAGGAAGTTAAAGTTCAGGTTACTCCCGAAAATGCATTACAATCTTATCTCGATAACGGAGATCAATCATATAAATGGAATGTTCAGGATTCAACAGCCATTCAGGGATCAAAAATATACCGGCTGCTTATGACTTCACAAACCTGGCGCGACACAGCCTGGAACCACGAACTTACAGTAATTGTTCCTGACTCGGTAAAATATACTGATGCACTGCTTTTTATTACCGGTGGAAGCATAAATCAGGACGGTCAGCCAAACACCCATAAATGGGACGAAAGCCTGACTGCTTCTCTCAGTGAAATAGCAAAAATCAACAAAGCCATTGTTTCCATCCTCTGGCAGGTACCTAACCAGCCCCGTTATGGTGGGAAAACAGAAGACGAATTGATTTCGATGACATTGCATAATTTCCAGAACGACAGCGATTACACATGGCCGCTGCTGTTCCCGATGGCAAAAAGCGCTATCCGTGCCATGGATGCGGTTCAGGAATTCTCAGCACAGAAAAACAACCAGCTTGTCAACCAGTTTGTGGTAACAGGCGCTTCAAAACGCGGATGGACAACCTGGCTTACCGGCGCTCATGATAAACGTGTAAAAGCCATCGCACCAATGGTGATTGATATGCTGAACTGGCCGTTAAACCTGGAATATCACAAAGTCACCTGGGGTGATTACAGTATTCAGATTGAGGATTATGTGAAACTTGGAATTGTGCAAAAATCTGACACACCCGAAGGTAAAAAGGTGTCAAAAATGGTCGATCCGTACTCGTACCGCAGTAAACTTACGATGCCCAAAATGATTCTGATGGGAACCAACGATGAGTATTGGCCGGTGGATGCCATTAAAAATTATATCGACAGTATTCCGGGAGATAATCACATTTGTTATACACCCAATGCCGGTCATAATTTAGGCGACAAGAAAACCGCATTAGGAACGCTGAGTGCCTTTTTCGGTACAATCATTTCAGGGCAGCAGGTACCAAAATGCGAATACACGCTTTCAACTGAAAACGGGAAAACAACCGTAAAATTAAATGCTGACGCGGCATTGCTTACTGATGCGATCGTTTGGAGCGCTGTATCAACCGACCGCGAATTCAGGGATAAAACCTGGACAAGCACCAGCCTAGGGAAATCGGGTGTTGAGAGCTTTACTTTTGAAACCCCGGTCCCGGCATCAGGTTTTCAGGCTTTTTACATCGACCTGAAATACAAAGCACCGTTTGGTGGCGAATACACACAAAGTACACGAATGTTTCTGATAAGCAGTGCTGGTTTATTAACGGCAGGAAAATAGAATCTAAAACATCCGAAATCAAGTATCCAGAATCGAGCATCCAGAATCCAGAATCAAGTATAAAAATGAAATTTCTCAGAATTACCGGAATCACCCTTGGAATCATCGTTTTACTGTTAGTCGCAATTTATTTTGCAGCAACAGGCCCCGTGGTTAACGAACCCTATTTCGAAAGTGATTATTTTAAAACAAGCCAGTCCGGAATCGATAGTCTGAAAAATGTTGCCAAACCTGAAAACGGAGCTTTGTGGGCTGGTTTTTCAAAAATCAGTCTCACTCCAAAACTGAATAGCCCGGCTGATAATGCAGAAAAAGGTGAATTTATGCAATTGCCACTGGCTGGTTTTGGTGGTCGCAAAGGTGCCCCGGCAACTGGTATTCACGACAGTGTTTTTGTGAAAACCGCTGCATTGAAAGTGGGCGAAAAAATGGTGGTTCTTGTTGGGGCCGATTTGCTGATTATGCCGCCAAACATCACCGATTCGGTAATGAAAATTCTGGAAGGGAAAGGAGTTAACAGCGATCAGGTTTACTTTTCGGCTACTCATTCACATTCAAGTCTGGGTGCATGGGGACCTGGTTTTACAGGAAAACAGTTTGCAGGCGAGTTCAATAAAAACGTTGAGAGATGGCTGGTTCAGCAGGTCTCAAAAGCTGTGCTGGAAGCTGTTGCTGATTTGAAACCAGCCCAAATTGCAACCGGCGATTTTAATGCTGAAAACTATACCCGTAACAGATTGGTCGGTGATTTGGGAACCAAAAACGACGATTTCAGTTTTCTGCTTGTTCAGCAAAACGAAGGGAAAAAAGCAGTGATCGGATCATTTTCGGCGCATTCAACTTGCATGGGCGACAAAAACATGGAAATTAGCGGCGACTATCCGGGTTACTGGCAACGGAAAATGGAAAACTCCGGCGTCGATCTGGCAATTTTTATGGCCGGATCAATGGGCAGCCAGACCAATCGCGGCGAAGGTGAAGATTTTGAAAGGCCCCGATTTATTGGCGAGTCGCTTGCCGACAGCACCCTGGTGCGCATCAGTAGTGTGTCGCTTTCTGATTCTGTGGCATTCAATTCTGCAACACTCAAACTAAACTTGCCGGAATACCACTTCAGAATTTCCACCACGCGGAATCTGTCATCGTTTTTAACCGCGAAACTGATGCCTTATCCTGAAAATGCAGTTTTGCAGGTTCTCAGGATCGGTAATATGATCTGGGTTTCAACACCTGCCGATTTCAGCGGCGAATACGCCCTTCAATTTAAAAATTCGCTGGCGGCTAAAGGATTCGATGCCAATATCACAAGCTTTAACGGAAGTTACGTGGGTTACATCATCCCCGGCCGCTATTTTTATCTTGATGAATATGAACCCAAAACCATGGGAATGTTTGGGCCGACAATGGGTGACTACACATTTCACCTGATTAACCAGCTTGCCGGACTGATGACAGGGAATAATTAAAAATGAGAAATTAAATATTCTGAAAGTGAACCTGAAAAAGATTCTGAAAACACTCAAATACCTTATTCTTTGCCTGGTTCTTGTAATTGTGCTGACATTGGCCTGGTTTGTGGCTAAACCACTGTGGAATCATTGGGTAATTTATCCACGATTGCAGGAGAGTGTTGCCGAATTGCAGCAACTCAGAAAAGAGCCTTTGCCAAAAACAAACCTGAATGTTTACCGCGGTGTGATGCACCTGCACAGCTACCTTTCTCACGACAGCGAAGGGACACTCCATGATTTAATCCCTGCCGCCAAAAAGAACGGGATCGATTTTATGTTTCTCACCGATCATCCAAACTACCAGCTCGATACATTTCCGAAAGGTTACAATGGTTTTTACGACGGCGTTTTAATTGTACCCGGCACCGAAAAACATGGTTTTGTCGCCTGGCCGCTCAACTCAACTGTTATCGACCTGAAAACAGATCCCGATACGATTGCAAAAAATATTGTATTGAATGGTGGCTTGGTTTATTTTTCGCATACCGAACAACACCGCAACTGGGGAAATCACTGGTACAAAGGAATGGAAATCTATAATTTTCATACCGACACAAAAGATGAACAAGTGGCGCCACAAATCTTTAACTTTCTGGTAAACGGCAACAAATTCCGGATTTGGGCATTGCGTGAAATGTTTGATGAACAGACAAGGATACTTGCCCGCTGGGATTCGTTGAATGTTTACAGAAAAGTGATCGGATTTTCGGCAGTTGATACCCATGAAAACCAGAATATCCGCGCACGCTACACACCTGATGGCAGAATAGAATGGCTAGGCCCCAATTGTAATGTGATTGACACAACCTCGGTAAATTTCCTGAACCGCTGGTTGCTGAGTGAACCCGATGCAAATGGCTGGGTTTTCAAATGGCTGATCGACACTTACATGGAAGGATTTGACTACATCACCAACTATGTTTTTGCCGATACACTTTCAACCAGATCACTTGCGAAAAACCTGAACAAAGGCCACCTGTACACGGCTTTTAAAACGCTGGGCGATGCCAATGGATTCAATTTTTTTGCGCTGAGTCAGTCTGATGAAGTCGCTGGCATTATGGGAGATTCGGTGAAAATTTCAGAAGTTAAAAACCTTGGCGTTGTTGCCCCGCTTCCGGGTCAATACCGGCTAATTCACAATGGAAAAGTTATTCAGACTTCATCAACCGACGGTTATGAATTCAGCTTTGCCGGTCCTTTTGAACCGGGATCGTGGAGAATTGAAGTGCATTTGAACATCAACGGAAAATATACTCCCTGGATTTATAGTAATCCGGTTTATTTATACTGAAAACGTATGATGTTATAACACAATAAACATAACTACACACCTTATATTTTGAAAATTAAACCACTGTTAAAAAGTTTATTGTTTAATTTTTATTTAAAGTAATATGAAAATCAAAGTCAGTTTTTTTATCCTGTTTTTGTTTTTGGTTTCAGGAACTTTTGCACAGACTTTCAAAGCCGGAGCTGCAAAGCGTGATATCACACCTGAACATTTGCTTCCTATTTCAGGTGGAATGGGAGAACCCGTAATGCCCACTGATTTCCAGGGCAAATTAAGCACCCGCGTGCTGGTTCTTGAAAACAACGGAACAAGAGTCGCCATTGTTGGAATCGATAACATTGGCTGGCCTTCGTATCTTGGCGATCTTTCGCGCAAAAAAATTAAAGGTGTAAAACCAGAAAATGTGCTGATTGGCGTTACTCACACACACAGCGCTCCCGATGCTTACGGTTTTCCGGATGAAAAAGGAAACACAGCAGCCGATCTGAATTATCTGAAATGGTGTGCCGATCAGATTGCCGACGCGGTAAATGAAGCCGTTACAAAACTGGAACCTGCTTCTTTGAAAACAGCGGTTGACAAAGCAAAAGGGAAAATTGCCTACAATTACTATGCACCCGAATTGTATGACAAAAGAATGGGTGTCATTCAGGTTATTGCCACTTCCGGAAAAAATGCAGGAAAACCCATTGCAACACTGGTAAATTATGCCACGCATCCCGAAATTTTAGGTACAAGCCGCAAATTGTTAAGTCCCGATTTGTGTGGCCCGTTGTATAACAGGATTGAAGAAAAAGGTGGTGGAATGGCCCTTTTCATGAACAGCGCCCAGGGAGGAATGGTAACTGCCGACACCCGTCTTGAAAATGGCAAGGAAGCCAACGACTGGAACGAATGCATCCGCATTGGTAACCTGATGGCCGACGAAGCGTTGCGTATTATTTCTCCTGCAGCAGTTCAGGAAAACCCCAAGGTTTACTGTGCTTCGAAAATGATCGATTTCCCGCTTGAAAACGAAGCCATGAAATTTGTATTCCGGAATTCGCCCGTTGCTGCACTTGCCGAAAAAAAGACCACCGATTTTTCGAAAGTCACTACACGCATCAACCTTCTGAATATCGGAACTGCGCAGGTATTGACCATTCCGGGTGAGGCACTGCCCAACATCGGATTCTATGTAAAACGCCACATGAAAACCGATCAGCCTTTCCTGTTCGGACTTACCAACGATGCTTTTGGGTACATACTGACTAAAGAAGATTTTAATGGATTCGAGCGTTACAATTACGTATCAAGAACTTCGCTGGGTGAAATGACCGGCGAAATTTATGGCCGTGAAGCACTGAAAATGATTCAGGAAAATCCGGCTGCCGGACAATAGAATCTATACTCGGATCACCTGCAACGCGCAAAAGCAGTTCTGTTTTTGCGCGTTGTTTTTATTTCTCTTAATTAAGGTATTTCTCAAAAAACGCATCCATTTTGGTTTGCATGTAATCGTTGGCGCGTTGCGCAACATCCATGGCATGTGGCCAGAGCGGCAGTTTGTAATACTCGGCTGGCACGCCCAGCCTGTCCAGCCGTGCTTTCAACGTATCCGACTGGCTTTGTGGTAAAAGATTGTCGGAAGTACCCTGAAAGATAAGCGTTGGCGGTAATCCTTTACGTAAATATTTTGCAGGAGAAGCTTCCCAATACAGTTGCGGTCTTTCTTCGTAAGAATGACCTATAAATCCGGTTACCAGAGGCTGTTTCCGGGCATATTCTGTTGTCATATCCACCGGACCGTAAATATCAACCACACATTTTACTTTATGCGGGCGGATTGCCAGATAAGCACTGTCGAGTGGAATGGCAGGCTCCTTAAAATCGTAGGTTGTCATTAAAACAAGGTGACCGCCTGCCGAACCGCCAATCATAGCCACACGATCGGGATCGTAACCATATTTTCCGGCATTACTGAAAAGAAAATGCATGGCATCGGAAACATCCTGAACACAAGCCGGGTAAATACTGTCGTTTTTCAACCGGTACGAAACCGTTGCAGTAACGTATCCTTTTTCGGCATAATCGACTAAATAAACCAGGTAATCAGAACGTTTACCTCCCTTCCAGCCCCCACCGTGAACAAAGACCAAAAGCGGTGCAGGTTCAGTGAGATTACGTGGTTTATAAATATCGAGCTGAAGCGATTTTCCACCCACATTTTTGTACTCAATATCTTTGATTTCTTCAATGGTTGCCGGAATTTCAGGTTCGAGGTCGGCCATTTTTTCCAATCCTACTCCGATTGCCAGATAATCCAGCAGTTCGAAATGATAGGCAATCGGGGCTTTATCCGGGAAAAGCCAGCCAATGGTTCGCGGGGTGAGCATCAAAATGATGAAAATTACAAGGATTAAAAGAAATCCTTTCAGAATACGTTTCAGAAATGTTTTGGTTTTCATTGTTATTATTTTACTATTTCCATATAAATTCAACGAATGTGCCCTGAACAGCGGGGCGGGTTATGTTTGTTTCAAGTCCCCGGGTTAAAACCCGGGGTTATTCAAATTGAATCCTTTCAGGATTTATTGTTCATAATTTTTTTCCTATCCATCTTCTTCGTCTGTGCACGGAACTACGGGGCGGATGTTTTTTTCATTTCAATACCACGGGGTTGCACCACGGGCTAATACATTTCGCTCCTTCAAAGCGTTTTAATTCCAGCTTACAAATCCTTCAGTTTACTGCCAGTTTCCATTTTTTATTTCTTTGCTCTTTTTTCTCCGCTCTTTGCCCTCTGCATCACATTCTCTCCGCCCTTTGCTCCATGCCCTCTGCCTTCTATCTACTGACTGCTACCTGCTTCTTCCTTCCAACTCCCGTCTTCGGTCTTCCGACTTTCAGCTACTACAACTCTCTCAGCATTTCCTGCAAATTCCGGTGAATCACACCTGCAGTTTCAGGACCAAGTGAATTTTCTTCACCATAAGGAGAATCTTCCCTTCCATATGTATAGGGAGCTTTTATATCCCACTGACTTTTGGGCAAAATGTAACCCACCTCATCGTTCGCAAGTCCGAATACAAACTTGTATTTACCGGGCATCATGTCGCGGATAACAGGAACTTCCACCGGCTGAATCCCGAAATCGTTTCCTTCGGGAGCATCAACCGGGCCATTTACCAGTTCGGGGTAAATTTCGCCGGGAATCGTCACAAAAGAGACCGGTCCAATCTGCGCCACTGCCAGTTCTGAGCGCATATTCATCCAGCCTGCAGTGCCGCGTTTCATAACACCCAAAGCAGCACCCAGCTTAAAAAGTGTATTATCGATTTTCAAAGGAACTGTTTTTACAACCAGCGAAATAGCAGCAGAATCAATTACTTCAACCGGATTTTCCATTGCTGTTAAAGTTGCGAGCGCCAGAATTTTTCCTTCCGCATCAGCTTTTTCATACGATGGTTCTTTTAATTCTTCGCCGGTAAACGGATGGACCACAGCCAGACTCGGGTGTGTGCACATCAATCCGCCCAGTGCGCCATTGACAAAAACAGCCGTCCCGCCTGTCCCGGATTTAACAAGACTATCGCCATGATAAACTCCTTTTTCCACATATTCCCTGAAAAAATGAGGATAATCGGAACTTACCAGCAGATTTTTGCTCCACAGCGTTTCGGGATGGTTTCCCCATGAAAGCAATGATCCCAGTGTTTTTCCGGTTTCTGTATCCACTGCTTTTATCAGTCGCAGTCCTGAATCAAAAACTTCGGGTTTACGGGTATCTTTCACCAGCGCTGCAGCACCTGTCATATCTTCTGAAATTTGTAGCTCTGCCGGGCGCAATTTGCCGGCAGCCTCAGTCACCGATTGAACTATCCGCGATTTCACAAATTTCAGATACTCAGGATTAACACCCGATTTTAACGGAGTTTTCCCCCAGAGTCCCAGCAAATCAGGGCCTTCGTGTGTATGCGTCGAAGTAATGATAGTGTATGTAATCCCCAATTCTGAAGGGATCATTTTCCGCACATCCACAACATCGTCGTTCATAAATCCGATAGCATCGAGCACCACAATGGCAAGCCTTGTTTTTCCGTCGTCAATAATCAGTGTTCTGGCCCAGGTATCGTCGTGAATGCCGTTAGCCGGTTTGCTGTTGCTGAACCCGGCAATCCAAACCGGATCAAACTTACCATTGCCATTTCCATCAGTGAATGTATCGCCTTTCTTGGGTTCATATTTGGCATTTCCATCTTTGTCCTCCCAGCGGTCAGGCACTTCAGGAGTGATGGTAACAGCTGCAAAACCGGCCATCAGTTTTCCGGGAGTATTTCCGGTGATTTTCAAATCAGCTTTGTATCCGGGATGACGGTTCTTCATATTGGAGTACATCCAGATTGTCAGCCCGCCGATCAGAACGATCAGCACAATTCCGGGTATTTTAAAAAATTTCTTCATTTTGATATTATTTGTTGTTTTTATACAGCTCTTTGCGTTGAACATCTTCATTATCATACTGATTACGATACATCATTTTCCTTTCAATTTCAGGATTGTCAATTTCAGGACCCTGTTCAATCTTGCGCCAGTCGATGGTTTTGTTGTATTTTTTCATGGCAAGGTCAACGTCGAAGATGCGTGAATCGTGTCTTTCAAGTGTGTAGGGTGTGAAATCAGGAATTGGTGTGAAGAAATCCTGTAGAAGCGAGGCAGTGACATCAAACTGGTTGACATACGGCACACCCAAAATATTGTAAATGGTTTTCAGGATGGAACCGAAATTGGCATGTGTATGCGAAACAAATCCTCTTTTTACATATGGGCCAGCCATCATCAGCACCGAGCGGTGACCATCAATATGGTCAACACCACCCTGCGGGTCATCTTCGGTAATTATAACAAGCATTTCCTTCCAGTATTTGGTGCGTGACAGAAAATGCAGGATTCTTCCTACTGCCAAATCGTTATCCACCATAAACGACTGCGGATAAAGATACCCATCTTCGGGTCTGACGCGGGCACCGTGGTCATTGGGAACCTGCATGGTTATCAGCGATGGCAGTTTTTCTTTTCCGGTAATCCATTTTTCGGTGAATTCGCGTTCAAACTGGTCCATCCGGTATTGGTCCGGAATATTCATATTATATCCTGCATAATCGTGGCTGGTTCTTGTAAACAGCGCGTTTTGCATGGGTACCATCACAGCATGGGCAGCGCCGGTGTTTGTATCGAACCACTCTTCGCGGACGTGCGCCGTTTCGTTGGCTTCCCCAAAATTGTAAAACGAAATATTCCCGCGTTCCAGCGCTTCCCAAAGTCCGCCGATTTCAGCATAATCTTCGGGATCGATACTTCCCGTTGAACCGGGAAATCTTCTGCCCGGTGCTTTCGAAAAAATACTGGCTGTTTTGGAAACGCTTGCGTTGGCTTCCACCCACTCGTTGGGAATCACCCCTACCATCCAGTGATGACCGTGAATCGAAGCATCGCTGTCGCAATAATAATTGTCGGAAT
>DAINOH010000049.1:0-35135 GCA_036735485.1 Draconibacterium sp.
ATGGTAACATTGCTGTAAAAGGCCGTTTGGTTGTTGGCCCGAATGGCAGGATCGAGGGCCAGATTAATTGTGGAAACATTGAAACTTCGGGTTATATAAAGGGTAAAATTACTGCCACCGAGTTACTTACTTTAAAATCAACAGCCCAGATTACCGGCGATATTATTGTGGGCAAACTATCGGTTGAGCCGGGTTCGCTGTTTTCGGGCACGTGTGTGATGAACGGCTCGAAACCGGAAGATGAAACCCACTGATGACAACCGGAAAAACCGGTTCGATAACTTTATCCGGTATTCAAGCCTAGGTTTCGAAATGATGGCTATCATCGGAATTTTTACTTTCGTCGGATACAAAATCGATCAATGGCTGAAAAACGAGTTCAGGATCATCACACTTATTTTGATGATTTTCTCGGTCATAATCGCCATACTTTACGGAGTTAAAGGACTATTAAAAAAATAAAAATCACCCTTTCTGTGATGAAACAATATATTCTGAAAATATTTTCTCTTACCATCTTTCTTTTGATAGCAGGCTGGGCGGTTTTTACCTATGTTTTGCCACAATATTATCTTCCCGTTTTTCCCTTCGTACTTTTGTTTTTTGTTTTGTTTTCCATCGCAATTCATGCCTGGCAAACGCATCTTTCAAAATCATCGATTGGAAAATTTACCCGGAGTAATATGATTCTGACCTTTCTGAAACTTCTGTTTTATTCGGCTTTTGTCATAGTTTACATAGCCACCGACCGGGAAAATGCAAAAATTTTCACGATCGTTTTTATGATTCTGTACCTGGTTTTCACCACGTTCGAAGTCATTTTACTTACTTCATCCTCTTCGTCAAAAAAATAATTGAAAAAACATAAAACCTGGAGCACTTATTTGATGTTTTGAGTAGGTGGTTTTTAAACTTCAGTAACAAAAAACTTATAAATTTGTAAGCACTTGATATTAAAAAGTACAATATGTTGAAGCATTCTGCCGGAATATTATTGATTTTTACAATCAGCTTTTTTGCCATCACTCCTTTATTTGCAGAAGAAAACCACGAAACTGGTGGTGCTCATGCAACAGATTCCGTTCAAACCGAAAAATTTGATGCCGGTAAATTTATTATCGAACATGTTTCCGACAGTTATGAATGGCATGTTGTATCATTCGGAGAAACACATGTAAGCATCCCACTGCCAATAATTTTATACAGCAAAAATCCTGATTTACACGACGGCAAAAGCTGGCACATTTTTATGTCATCGAAATTTCATCACGGGCATGATGCATACAACGGTTTCAGGATTTCGCATACAAAGGAATATGAAGGAAAAATTGTGGAACTGGATGCCACGGGAAATGAAATCGGGAAACCGGTTGATCTTTCTATGACAAAAACCGTTGCCGAAATTTTGATTGCCGTACTTATCATGCTTTGGGTTTTTATTTCGGTAGCCCGAAAACTAAGGAAAAATGTTGGCAAAGCGCCGACCGGACTTCAGAATCTGGTGGAACCGGTGGTGATTTTTGTACGCGACCAGATAGCCCGACCAACGATCGGCGATAAAAAACATGAAAAGTACATGCCCTATTTGCTGACACTTTTCTTTTTTATTTTACTGCTGAACCTGATGGGATTGGTGCCGATTGTTCCATTTGGTGCCAATGTAACCGGCAATATCAGTGTTACAATGGTGTTGGCTTTATTCACTTTTGTCATTACAACTTTGAGTGGAAACAAACACTACTGGAAGGAAATTTACAATCCGGATGTTCCATGGTGGCTGAAATTTCCGATTCCTTTGATGCCCATCGTTGAACTTACCGGAGTAATTACCAAACCGTTTGTGCTGATGGTGCGACTCTTTGCCAATATGATGGCCGGTCACATGATTGTGACTGTTTTTGTAAGTCTCATCTTTATTTTTGGCAGTCTGATGGGAACTGCGGCTGGTTTTGGAGTAAGCCCGTTGTCAATCGCTTTTTCTGTTTTCATCCTTTTGTTAGACGTTTTGGTATCATTTATACAAGCTTATGTTTTTACGCTGCTTTCGGCCCTCTATTTTGGAATGGCCACAGCAGAACATCATTAATAACCATTTAAATTAAATGCTATGTTATCAGCAATTTTATTACAAGCTGCAGCGGGAGCCACATTAGGGAAACTGGGTGCTGCCATTGGTGCAGGACTGGCCGCAATTGGCGCAGGTATCGGTATTGGTAATATCGGTGCAAGTGCCATGGAAGCCATCGCCCGTCAGCCCGAATCGGTTGGTGAAATCCGCTCGAACATGATCGTTGCTGCTGCTTTGATTGAAGGAGTTGCCTTCTTCGCAGTAATTATCTGTGCTCTCGTAATCTTTATTTAATGGAATCATTTTGACTGCAATACCCCGGGATTGCCGGGGATTGCATCGTCAAAAAAAAACAAAAAAACTGTTTAAAACTGAAACTATGGGTTTAGTAACACCAAATCCCGGTACGATATTCTGGATGATCATCATTTTCGGGATCGTCCTTTTCATTTTGCGGAAATTTGCCTGGAAACCAATTCTGAATGCCCTGAAAGACAGGGAAGAATCGATTGCCAACGCATTAAATTCAGCCGAAGAAGCTAAAAAAGAAGTGGCCGGACTAAAAGCTGACAATGAAAAAATTATTGCCGAAGCCAGGCAGGAAAAGAATGAAATCCTGAAAGAAGCCCGTGAAATAAAGGATAAAATTATTGCAGAAGCCAAAGAAAAAGCAGCCCAGGAAGCCGCTAAAAGTATTGAACTGGCCAAACAGCAAATTGAGGCAGAAAAAACGGCTGCTGTTAACGATTTGAAAAAACAGGTGGCTGAACTTTCGGTATTGATTGCTGAAAAGGTGATAAAAAAAGAACTCAGCAACAAAAACGAACAGGAGAAAATGGTGGATGGTCTGATTGACGAAATTAAACTGAATTAGAAAAAATGGACAGTTTGATCAGGGTTCGATACGCAAAAGCATTTTTCCAGACTGCAAAAGAGAAGAAACTGTTGGGTGAATTAAAATCCGACATTGAAAGTATTCTTGCAATTTGTACCAATACACCAGAGTTTATAGGTTTGTTACACAGTCCGGTTGTTAAAACAAAGCAAAAATCAGAATTAATCAACCGTATTTTTAAAGGGCAGGTAAATGATCTTACACTGAGTTTTCTGGTATTAATTACTGAAAACAAACGCGAGGCCGAAATCCCGGGTATTTGCCGTAATTTTCTCGAACTGACCCGAAAAGACCAGAATATAAAAACAGCCACCCTCACCACAGCAACTGAAATCAACAGCAACACAATTGAAAAAATCAGGCAAATCATCGAAAAAGAAACTGGTTCGGGTATTGAACTAACCACCCGGATAAATCCTGAATTGATTGGGGGAATAATACTCAGGGTAGATGACAAACAATACGACTCAAGTGTGGCTGCCCAACTGAAAAAAATCAGACAACAATTACTGGAACAGAATTAATAAACAAGATATTATCTGTAAAAAAATAAAAAGATGGCAAACATAAAACCCGCTGAAATATCCCAGATTTTAAAGCAACAGCTTGAAGGTTTTAAAACCCAGGCAGAACTCGAAGAAGTTGGTACCGTTTTGCAGGTTGGCGACGGAATTGCCCGTATTTACGGACTTTCGAATGTTGAATCGAACGAAATGATCGAGTTCGAGAGCGGTGTAAAAGGTATTGTACTCAATCTTGAAGAAGACAACGTGGGTGCAGTATTACTGGGGCTTACCTCGCAGGTAAAAGAAGGCGACAGTGTTAAACGGTTGCAGAGAATTGCCTCCATTATGGTGGGCGAAAATTTATTAGGTCGTGTTATCAATACCCTTGGCGAACCCATTGACGGGAAAGGCCCCTTTCAGGGAGAATTGCTCGAGATGCCTCTTGAAAGAAAAGCCCCCGGAGTAATCTACCGTCAGAAAGTTGCTCAGCCATTGCAAACAGGTATCAAAGCTATTGATGCTATGATCCCAATCGGACGCGGACAGCGCGAGCTGATTATTGGCGACCGCCAGACTGGTAAAACAGCCATTGCCATCGATACTATTATTAACCAACGCGAATACTTTGAAAAAGGCGAACCGGTTTACTGTATTTATGTGGCAGTTGGCCAGAAAGGATCGACTGTGGCAAATATCGCCTCGACACTCGAAAAACATGGTGCGATGGATTACACCATTATCGTTTCGGCGCCAGCTTCCGACCCTGCAGCACTGCAATTTTATGCACCGTATGCAGGCGCTTCCATCGGTGAGTATTTCCGCGATACAGGCCGCCACGCATTGATTATTTACGACGACCTTTCGAAACAGGCGGTTTCGTACCGCGAAGTTTCTTTGTTGCTCCGTCGTCCACCGGGACGTGAAGCCTACCCCGGCGACGTTTTCTACTTGCATTCGAGACTGCTGGAAAGAGCTGCCAAAATTATTGAAAGTGATGAAATTGCCGCAAAAATGAACGACCTGCCTGAATGTCTGAGAGGCAAAGTAAAAGGTGGTGGTTCGTTAACTGCGCTGCCTATCATCGAAACTCAGGCCGGCGACGTTTCGGCCTATATTCCCACCAATGTTATTTCGATTACCGATGGTCAGATCTTCCTTGAACCGCAATTGTTCAACGCAGGTATTCGCCCGGCAATCAACGTGGGTATTTCGGTTTCGCGTGTGGGTGGCAGCGCCCAGGTAAAAGCAATGAAAAAAATTGCCGGAACCCTGAAAATCGACCAGGCTCAATTCCGTGAACTGGAGGCTTTCTCAAAATTTGGATCCGACCTTGATAATGCCACCATGCGAATTCTGGACAAAGGCCGCAAAAATGTGGAAATTCTGAAACAGGGTCAATACAGTCCGATTCCGGTGGAAATGCAGATTGCCATTGTTTACTGCGGTTCAAAAGAACTTTTAAGAGCAGTTCCGGTTGAAAAAGTGAAAGCTTTTGAAACCGAATTTCTTGAGGTTCTGCAACTGCAACATAGAAATTTGCTTGATGAACTGAAAGCAGGAAACCTGACTGAAGCGACTGAGCAAACACTTCGGAAAGTGGCAGAAGAAGTGGCTGAGAAATTTAAAAAGTAGTTGATTGTGAATGAGTGATTGGGTCATTGGGTAAATGAGTAACGAATAAAAAAGTTATCTGGATTTCCAATAACATATTCACTGTTCAACAAAATAGATAGCGATATAAGAAGAGACAATGTGATTTTCCACATTAACTCAATAACTAATTCACCCATTAACCATTTATGGCAGGTTTAAAAGAAATACGAATTCGCATTGCATCGGTAAAAACCACGCGACAGGTGACCAGTGCCATGAAAATTGTTTCGGCGGCTAAACTGAAGAAAGCGCAGGACGCTGTTTCTCAAATTCGCCCGTATGCCAACAAATTGCATGGTATTCTGACTTCATTGAGTTCAAGTCTTGAAAATTCTGAGGATTCGATTTTCACCCAACAAAGGGAACCAGAAAAAGTATTGATAATCCTTATTACCTCAAATCGTGGACTTTGTGGCGGATTTAATTCGAATATTTCGAAAAACGCGGCAAAACTGGTTCATGAAAAATACAGTGATCAGTATAAAAGAGGAAATGTTTCTTTTCTGAGTATTGGGAAACAGGGTGGCCGTCAGCTCAAACACCTTAATATGAGTGTTGCCGACAGCAATAATGAAATATTTGATAAACTGAACTTCGAAAATGTGGCTGCCTTTGCCAACCAGGTTCTGGCAGATTTTGAAGCCGGAAAATTCGATCGGGTTGAACTTGTTTACAACCAGTTTAAAAATGCTGCTGTTCAAATCCAGACAACCGAACAGTTTCTTCCGGTTGAACTGGGCGATGATACAAGCTCAAAAAACAATGCTGATTATATTTTCGAGCCATCAAAAGAATACATTGTTAAGGTACTGATTCCACGAATTTTGAGAATTCAGTTTTACAAAGCCATTATTGATTCATTTGCAGCCGAACATGGCGCCCGTTTAACTGCCATGCACAAAGCAACCGACAATGCAACGGAACTGCTCAGTTACCTGACATTGCAATACAACAAAGCCCGACAGGCAAGCATTACCGGCGAAATTCTGGAAATAACCAGCGGGGCTGAAGCTTTAAAAGGATAAACTTAACTGCTCTATAAATAGTCGGGAGCCGTTCATTCTTATTGAAGAACGGCTCTTTTTTATTGTTTCTTTCCCACAATCACCATTCTTGGCGAAGGTTGAAAACCATGCTCTTCAATCATTTTGCTAAATTCATTGAGTTGTTCTTTTAGCGTTTTGTATTCAGCATTTTCTTTAACTCTTTCGAGATGTTCCTCCATCTTTTCAATTCTTACACTGTAATTTTCAGGCAAATCAGGATTTCCCCGGTCATCCATAAACTGAAGTTCAATTTTGATCCCGGCATTCTGAATAATGACGGGTATTTCGGCACGGGTAAATGCTTCGCGGTGATGTTCCCCCAACATCCTGTCAATTGTGCTTCTGAAATGATGAAACATTTTGTGTACTTCCTGAGCCGGGTTCAATCCATCACTCACAAGTTCGTTGATAATTATCCATCCGCCGGGTTTCAAAACCCTTTTCATTTCACTGAAAGCAGCCTGAATGTCGGGCAGGTGGTGCAATGCCATGGAAATACTGACCACGTCAAACTGGTTGTTTTCAAAAGCCAGTTTTTCTCCTGACATTTTCTGAAAATGAACATCCGGATATATTCTTTTTGCCTCTTGCAACGATTCTTCCAACGGATCAACACCCGTTATTTCTGCTTTCGGAAAAACATTTTTCAGCACTTTTACAAAATCGCCGGTTCCGGTCCCCACATCCAGAATTCTGTTTACCTGTTTTCCTTCAAAAAAGTCGGTTAATTGTTTCATGTTCTTTTTGTTTAATCAGAGATTTTTTCTTCCAGTTCAAGCATTTCTTTTTCATCGGTCTGCTCAAACCACTCTTTTATTTTATTCCGCGCAAATTCTTTTATGGCAGGAGTAATTGCCGATGAAACCTGTTTCAGAGCGAAAAGCAAAACACCCAGATCGTCGGTAAACCCTATAACGGGCAAAAAATCAGCCACGGCATCGGTTGGCAGTATAAAATATCCCAGTGCCGCAGCAATATAAAGTTTCGTTTTCAGGCTCACACTGCTGTCTTTCATGGCATAATACAACAGCAAAACGGCATAAACCACTTTTACGCCAGCCGCTTTTGCATAGTTTTTCAGCTTCTCCCAAAACGACTCTTCAGAATAATATTTTGCGTATTCGTCTTTCATTTAAGTTATTGAACTAATTTACTGTTGTTTTTCTAATCACCCCCAAACCCCCTCAAGGGGGCAATTACTAACAGTTAGCAAAACGCTTGTTAACAGCTATTGTCCCCTTGAGGAGACAAAGGGGTGAAAATTATAAACATGTCATTATATTATTCATGTTATTTACAAAGCAGCATTCATATAATCGGGCTGAAAACCTGCATAATTCTGAACAATCAGATCCAGAATCCGGGTTACTTCCGAAGCAGTTTCAGCCCTGAGCAATTCAATTTTCAGCTCCCTGAAATTGGGCAACCCCGGAAAATATTTCGCAAAATGACGACGCAGCATCAGAATTCCGGCGCGTTCGTCGTCTTTCCAGGCAAGATTCATTTTGAGTTGCTCCCTGATGACATCAACCACCTGCTCCACGGTTGGAGCCTGTAAAAGTTCGCCTGTTTCAAGAAAATGTTTTACCTCGTTGAAAAGCCACGGCCGGCCAATGGCACCGCGACCAATCATCAGTGCATTAACGCCCGTTTCGTCAAGCAGTTTTTTTGCTTTGGCAGCACTGTTGATATCGCCATTCCCGATTATCGGAATTTTTATCTTCGGATTGTTTTTCACTTCGCCAATCAAAGTCCAGTCGGCTTTTCCGGTGTACAACTGTTCACGGGTTCGGCCATGAATGGCGAGTGCCGCCACACCGGCATCCTGCAAACGAAGTGCAGCTTCCATGATGGGTTTATCCGACTCAGTCCAGCCCAGCCGGGTTTTGGCAGTTACCGGAAGTTTCACGGCTTTCACCACGGCTGCCGCCATTTCCTGCATGGCAGGCAGGTCTTTCAGAAAAGCCGCACCGGCACCGTGGCGGATGATTTTTTTCATCGGGCAGCCAAAATTGATGTCGATAAAATCGGGATTTGCCTCTTCGGCAACCTGTGCAGCCCGAACCATGGAATCCACATTGTGCCCGTAAATCTGGATGGCTACCGGTCGGTCGAAATCAAAAAGCTGCATTTTGAGCTTGGTCTTTTTTACATCGCGTACTAATGCTTCCGAAGAAATAAATTCGGTGTACATCACATCGGCCCCAAACTTTTTGCACATCCAGCGAAACGACTTGTAAGTAACGTCTTCCATGGGCGCCAGAAAAAGCGGGGTATTGCCAAGATCAATATTGCCTATCTTCATCCTTCCAACGACTTAAAACTGCGAATTTAACCAAACACGCAACTTTTTGGTGCATTTTATCATCTTAAATAAAATTACACCCGTCATGAAAAATTTTGCCTTTTTACTCATTGTGATAATTATATCGTTCATTTCCTGCGACAATGAACCAGTAAACGATTCATTTGGATTCGGAACAGAAGCTGATTTTAAAATCAGAAATGTTTATCATTCGGCTGATAACTCTTTATCCTTTTCAATTACAGAAATAAATGATTCCCGTTGTCCGGCAGATGTTATTTGCATTTGGGCAGGAAAAGCAGAGGTAACCATTAAAGTGGAAAAACCGGTTGCCGGGACAATTAAATTAAGTATTTCAGAGATTGATACCGTGGGGAATTATTCTTTTAAAATCGTTGACATTTTGCCCTATCCCATTTCAACAAAAAAAACAGAACTTAAAGATTACGAGGTAGTATTAAAGATTGAAAACCTGAAGCATTAAAATTACCGGAAAATAATCCTGAAAATCGGACATTTTCCTTTCAAGAATCAAATCGCGGTATTCTGTAACAGGTGCAGTCAATGTTAAAACCAAAGGTGTTCAGCTATGATTTTTATACCAATGATTGTTAAAATAGCACCACCAATAATCAGTGATTTGTGACTGAATTTAGCCGGAACATTTTTTCCAAATAACATGCCCAACATAGATGCCACAAAAGTGACACTTCCGATTACTGCCACCGGGAAAAGAATGGGCATTTCAAGAAAGCCGAAACTCAGGCCCACAACAAGCGCATCGATGCTGGTGGCAATAGAAAGCCCAATTAAAACTTTCGGGTCAAACGGATTGAAGTTTTTTAGGATTCCCTCTGGTTTCACTCCTTCTATAATCATTTTAATCCCAATTGCTGCAAGCAGTCCAAAGGCAATCCAATGATCGAAAGAAGCAATAAGATTGCTGATTTTTGTTCCCAGCAGCCAGCCAGCCACCGGAAAAATTGCCTGAAAAAAAGCAAGCGAAAACGCGATTGGAAGCGCCTGTCTGAAACGGATTTCCTGTTTCATTAATCCGCAGGAAACCGAAACGGCAAAGGAATCAAAGCTGAGCCCGACGCCAATCAGCAAAAAGGTAATAAATTGAGTGAGTGTCATTCTGCTTTAAAAGCTGCAAAAATAACACTTTCAGCCTGAAAACAATACCGTATTAGTAATGACTGGGACTCAAACAAATTCGATAAAAAAACCGGCAGGCCGCTGTTATAATTTTTAACTTGTATCGTCAATTAATGTGTATGACGGCTGAAGAGTTTAAAAATAAAGTGATTCCATACTCGGTGAAGCTCTACCCGATGCTTTTCAGGATACTGAAAAACGAAGAGGAGACCCGCGATGCATTGCAGGACCTGATGCTGAAGTTGTGGAATAAACGAAGTGATTTGCAGCAATGCACCAACCTTTCGGCTTATGTCATTACGATTGCGAAAAACCACAGTTTCGACTTGCTGAAAAAACAACGGCCAGTTACAGTTGACGAATCGGACTTGAAACTTTTCAGGCTGGAAGCAGCAGAACCTGACACCGAAAAAAGGGAACGGCTGGAACTGGTGCACAAAACGATTGAAAACATGCCGAAAAAATACAGGGAAATTATCCGATATCGTGATATCGACGGATTTTCGTTTGACGAGATAAAGGAAATGACCGGGCTTGAGGTTCCGAATATTCGTGTGATACTTTCACGGGCAAGGTTAAAAGTGAAGGAAGAAATTGAAAAAATTTACAGCTATGAATCAGGAAGAATTGCTTAAAAAATATTACAAAGGAGAAACAGAAACCGAAGAGGAAAAACTCCTCAGGGAAAGCATTGCAGAGGAAAATGAAGATTCGGCTGAAAAAGAAATGTTCAGCTATTTCAGCACAATGGCAAAAGTTCCTGAAAACCTGGAAAACGATCTTTTTGAAGCGGTTACGGAAACACAAATTAAAAGGAAAACGCTTAGTATGCAGATTTACCGGATTGTTTCTGTTGCAGCAGTTTTTGCTGTGGTTGTGAGTGTTTTCCTGGGAATCCGTTCGGCAGAAAACAAAAAAACGGAACGCGAATTTGCCATGATGGAAAAAGCGCTTTTCCAGGTTTCGGAAAGCATTCAGCCACAGCAACAGGAAGAAATGATTGTGCTTTGGGTGGACGACGAAGTGGAAATTATTATCAATTAAAAATAAAGTCATGAAAAGAATGTATTTAATGCTGCTGGTAGTTGTTATATCGCTTCCGGCACTTGCGCAGCAAAACACCACATTGTTTGACCAATTAACCGAAAAATATGCAGACACAGAAGGTTTTAGTGCCAATCTGATAACCAGTGATTTATTCGATTTGTACATTAAAAAACGCAACATTGAAGAAACATCGCCGGTTTTTGATGCATTAAAAAAACTCGATCGCATCATGGTGATTTCACAAGGCAGCTATTTGGGTAAAACCGTAGGACAACCAGTTGCAGAAACCACCAAAAACACCGAAAAAGATCAGGTACATGCTGCAATTCTTGATTTCTACAAAAAAAGTGGTTATACACTTTTGAAGACCGAAAAAAGAATGGGCGAAGACATTAAAGTGTTCATCAAAAAGAACCAGGAAAAAACCAATGCGCTGGCGCTCATTACCAATTCATCGTTTTCTGCCAGCCTGGTTGAACTGCAGGGCGACATCGACCTGAAAACTGTGGGCGAACTCAACAAGGCGCTTAATTTGAAAGGGCTTGAAAATCTGTACAAAATCGATAGCAACAGTCAGTTCGGATTTGTCAGTGGCACAGGTTTCTCTCCAGTAAGAATCGAAGAGTTTGCAGCACAACAAAGTGAAATGGCCAGGAAACACGGTGAGTTTAGCAAAGAACAACAGGCAGCTTTTGAAGACCAGGCACGTGCCATGGCCGAAAAGCAAATGCAACTGGCTGAGAAATACCGCGAAATGTCGGAAAAATATGGCCGTGAACCCATCTTTTTAAGTTATCCCGGCGACACCAACACGGTTTATTATATCGATGGCAAAAAGGTTAAAGCGAAAGAAATCAAGGAATTGGACAAAAGCAAAATCGGGAGTGTGGAAATCGACAAGGCCGAAAAAGAGGGCGATAAAACCACAGTAAAAATCAAAACAAAAAAGTAATAATCGTTTTATAAAAGAAAACCCGGAGCCTTGAAAGCTCCGGGTTTTTTTGTTCCCTGTTGTTGACTTTTTAGTGAATTAGATTGCATAACTAATAGTAAATGTGCGAATTATATACTGATGCCCGCAATGCATTCAATCTTTGCCCCGCGCACTTAATAAAAACCCTTTAAACTCTGTTTCCATGCAATGAATCCGCGTTGAAATCGTTTTATTTGTGACTTGATTAAGCCTGAATTTTGGAAAAAATTACTGAAAATATTCTTTGGGTTTCTGCTTTTCTGCTGATTGCAACAGCATGGATGGCCGGGCTTTTTATCGATACAACCGGCGATTCGGGGCTGTATTCGGCCATTGTGCGGCAAATGGTGGAATCGGGCGACTGGTTTAACCTGAAAATCAATGGCGCTCCCTACCTGCAGAAACCCCATTTGTTTTTCTGGCTGTCTGGTTTGGGTGTTCAGCTTCTTGGAAATACCAACTTTGCATTCAAACTCTTCCCGTTTCTTTATGGTTTGGCCGGTATTTATTTTACTTACCGGCTGGGCAGGCAGCTTATTTCTGAGGAAGCGGGCAGGTTTGCGGCTTTGGTGGCGGGTACTTCGCAAATCTTTTTTCTCTATTTTTTCGATATGCACACCGATTTAGTTCTGCAAACCGGTGTTGTAATGGCGCTATGGCAACTGGCTGCGTATTTTCAAACCCGAAAGCCACTGAATTTTGTGCTGGCTTTTGCCGGAATAGGGCTGGCGATGCTTTCGAAAGGCCCGATCGGCGCGGTTTTGCCGTTTCTCACCGTGCTGATTTACCTGTTGGCAAAAAGAGATTTTCAACAGCTTTTCCATCCAAAATGGTTGCTGGGAGTTCTGATTGTTTTGGTTTTGATTTCGCCCTCGCTGCTGCATTTGTACAAAAGTTTCGGGTTGAGTGGGCTGAAGTTTTATTTCATCAGCAATAATATCGGGCGAATTACCGGCGAAGTGGCAGGATCAAATACCGATTACTTTTTTTACCTGCACACTTTTTTGTGGGCTTTTCTGCCCTGGACACCTGTTGTGGTGATTGCGCTGGTGAAATTGATCAAAACAAGATTAAAAGGTTTTGATAACAATGAATTTGTCGCCGGACTGTCGGGCAGTGTACTGATTTTGTTGCTGATTCTCAGTATTGCCAAAGGAAAAGCACCCAACTATTTTCTGATAACTGTTCCTGTTTTTTCGGTTTTTACGGGTGGCTGGCTCGCTGATTTTGTAAAAAGAAGGGTTGAAATGCAAAATAACTTCATAAAATTCAATTTTGTTTTTGCCGGACTGTACTGTTTGTTTTTTGCTTTTGTCGTGTGGTTTCTGGGCGACAGGTCGCTTGTTTTACCGCTGATAATACTGGCTGTTTCAGGGTTGGGACTGTTTTTCGTTTTTAAGTCGGATAGAAATATTTTTTTGAGGATGATTCTTTTCCTGATAATCATTTCAGCCGGATTAAACCTTTTTCTGAATGCAAAAGTTTACCCTGAACTCGCAGCGTTTCAGGGAGGCAGACAGGTTGTTGAACTGTTTGAAAAACATAAAAAGCCCGGTGACAAACTTTATAATTTCGATCTCGAAGATTACAACCTGTTTTTTTATTCGGCCGAAAAGGTCGAAAACATCGAAACCTGGGACGAATTTTATAAAGTGGCCGCTACCCCGGGATCCTGGATTTATACCCATGAAATTAAAGTGAAGGATTTTGTGGATATGAAAATTAAAATGGATACGGTTTACCAGGTGAGGCAACGGGGGATGAACAAAGTAACCCTGAAGTTTCTGAATCCGGAAACACGCGATCAGGCATTGATGACAAATTTCCTGATAGTCACACCCGGAAATGATGCAATTAATGACCGATAAAATGGATAGTTTTTTCAGTAATTATATCTTTGACAAAAAATTAAGAAAATCACCCTTTTTTGATGGAAAACCAAAAGAAATTATCGATAGTTATTCCCGTTTATAACGAGGCAAAAACGATTCACGAAATCCTGAACCGGATCATCGATGTTGAGTTGAACTACGGATTTACCAAAGAAATTATTCTTGTGAACGATTGTTCAAAGGACAATTCGGGTGAGGTGATTGACAAGTACATTCAGAATCATCCGCAAGCAGATATGAAACTTTTTCACCAACCGGTGAACATGGGAAAAGGAGCCGCGCTTCACCGCGGAATAGCAGAGGCAACCGGCGAATGTATTATTGTTCAGGATGCCGACCTTGAATACGACCCGCGTGAATACAACCATTTGCTGAAACCCATTGCCGAAGGAAATGCTGACGTGGTTTACGGCTCCCGTTTTCTGGGTGGAAATCCACACCGGATTCTGTTCTTCTGGCACTCTATCGGGAACAAACTGCTTACCATGGTTTCTAATATGTTCACCAACCTGAACCTCACCGACATGGAAACCTGTTACAAACTTTTCAAATCAGAAATCATCAAAAACATCAGGCTGCAGGAAAACAGGTTTGGTTTTGAGCCCGAAGTGACGGCAAAAATTGCCCGGATTCCAAAAATCAGAATTTACGAAGTGGGCATTTCGTATTATGGCCGAACCTACGAGGATGGTAAAAAAATTGGCTGGCGCGATGGGTTGAGGGCATTTTACTGCATTGTGAAATACAATGTTTTCAGCCGCTGAAAAGCGAATCGGAAAATCAATGAAAGATTTTACAGAAAAAAAACTTGTTATTGCCGGGTTATTCGCAACCGGCCTTGTTTTGGTATTTCTGGCTTTTCTCACTCCGGTTCCCGAAGGTGGCGCCGATAATTTTGCTCATTTTAACATTGCACGCTGGGCTTTCCGATACCCGCATCTTTTTCTAGACCATTGGGGAAAACCGGTTTACACGATTTTGGCAGCACCATTTGCACAATTTGGTTTTGTAGCGGTCAGAATATTAAATTCGGTACTGGGCCTTTTAACAGGATGGTTTGTCTGGAAACTTGCAGGCAAACTGAAACTCGAAAATGGCTGGTTTGCGGTGGTGGTGGCAGTTTTCACGCCTATTTATTTTGTAATGATGTCAACCGGAATGACCGAAATCGTTTTCAGTCTTGTGCTGGTTTTGTCGGTTTACCTGTTCTTCAATGAAAAATACATTGCATCGGCTTTGCTCATTTCATTTTTGTTCCTGGCACGCACCGAAGGACTGGCATTCGAATTACTCTTTCTTTTTGCACTTATCCTGAAAAAGCAATACCGTGCTGTTCCCTGGCTCGCCACAGGTTTTCTGGTTTTCAGCTTTATCGGGCTGGTATTTCATTTCCACGATTTCTGGTGGTTATACAACCAGCGGCCTTATTCCACCGGCAGCCAATTTGTTTACGGCAGGGGCGACTGGTACTATTTTATTGTCAGAATTCCGGAATATTCGGGTGTGATAATAACAGTGCTGATGGTAGCCGGAACAATTATTCTTCCGGTGAAATGGATGAAAGAAAAGTTTTCATTCTCTGGTAATTATTTCTTACCCATTCTGCTGGTTCTTGGTACTTTCTGGGGTTATATTTTTATTCACAGCTACCTGTGGTGGAAAGGTGAAACCTCTGCCGGGCTGCTCAGGGTAATGGCGGCCAATGCGCCACTGGCGGGAATTATCGGGCTGTATGCCGTAAAAGAGGTGATGGAAATTCTTAAAAAAGAAAGGATATTAACCGTTTTGCTTGTTTTGCTTTCAGCAACACAGATTGTTTTAACGAGTGCTTACTACAAAAAGCTCGTTGGTTTTGATTTAACTGCCGAAGTGTTGCAGCGCACAACCAACTGGTTGAAAGAATCGGGTAGCCTGAAACACAAACTGGTGATGTACAATCCCTATTTTTCGTTTTCAACCGGAATCGATGCATGGGATAACAATGTGGTGCAATATGGTTTTAGTAACAACGACAAACCAGAAGATGGTTTGCCCGACAGCACCGTGTTTATCTGGGATGCACATTTTTCGCCAAACGAGGGAAGCCTGCCATTCGAGAAAATTGCCGGCAACCCGAATTTTGTATTGATTCAGTATTTCGAACCCAAAGTTCCGTTTAAGGTATTGGGAAACAACGATTACCGGATTGTGATTTTTCGTAAAATTACCAATGCCGGGGTGAATAATTTCGAAGTGCTGGAAAGTATGAAAAGAGCACAAAACGGGGAAGCAGTTTATTTTGACGAAATATACGATTGTGAAATACCATTTCAGGCCGATTATCTTGAAAAACATCGGATACAGTCGCCGGTTGATTCAACAAATCACCTGTTTGACCTAAACGAGGTTGAATTTGGTCCGGTTTTTCATGTACCCGTTGAAAAAACAGACAGGGAAATGGAGAATATATTTCATGTTTCAGCCGATTTCATGCGAAGTGATTCATTGGGTGTTAATCGGTTGCTGATGGTTTTTTCGGTGGAGACGGAAAACGAGACCGTTCATTATGTTACGGCCGATATTGGCGAACAAACCCCCGATAAAAATGTTTGGTATAAAACTCATTTCACATTTTATGTTCCCGAAAATCTGAAAGGCGGGAAAATGCTTAAAACGTATATTTGGAACATCGATAAAAAAGCTGTTTTATTGGATAATTTCAGACTTGAAATATCGAAACAGGCAAAAAAATAGTATGAGCGAAATACTTGGTAACTCGAAATATGGAACCGACACGCTGGAAGTGATTTCTGAAGCAAATTGTTTTAACCGCTGGATGTATGAAACCATTAAACCGCATTGCCGGGGTGAAATTCTCGAGATTGGAAGCGGAATTGGCAATATTTCACAATTCTTTATTCACGATGGTGCAACCATTTCACTGAGCGACATCGAAAACAGTTACTTCCCGCGGCTGAAGGAAAATTTCGGCAAATACCCGAATCTGCAGGCCATGTACCGGCTCGATTTTTCGGACAAAAAGCTGGAGGAAAACCACCCAGGACTGATCGGAAAGTTTGATACTATTTTTGCCCTGAATGTGGTGGAACACATTCCCGACCATGTGCAGGCCATGAAAAATGCCATGAAATTGTTAAAACCCGGCGGGAAGGTGGTGATTCTTGTCCCTGCTTTTCAATGGTTGTACAATGGTTTCGACGAGCAGCTCGACCACCAGCGGCGTTACACACAACAATCGCTCCGGCAACTAATCGAATGTGCCGGATTTAAAGTGGTACATCACCAGTTTTTTAATTTCATCGCTATTCTGGGATGGTTTGTTTCGGGCACCATTCTCCGCAAGCGAATCATTCCGGGCGGACAGATGCGTTTTTACAATGCCATGGTTCCGGTGTGGAAAATCATCGACTTTTTTACACGACGACTGGCGGGTGTTTCGGTAATTCAGGTTGGATTAAAAGAATAAACCGGATGATAAAACTAAACATATCAAGAACTGCCATTGCATTATTGATTTTTATTTGTGCCTGGTATGGCAAGAACCTCGATACCTGGAGCAAAAACAAAGTGATTCAGAACGATGTAATCATGTATTACGCGTACCTGCCCGCAACATTTATATTTAACGACCTCAATTTCGATTTTACCAAAAAACTGCCTGCCGATTTCGAGGGGCAAATCTGGTTGCAGACCACACCCATCGGCAAACCAATTTTGCGAATGACAATGGGAATGGCCATTCTCTGGATTCCGTTTTTTCTGATAGCACACGGAGCCGCGCATTTGCTGGGTGTTTCAACGCTCGGGTATTCGTGGCCTTACAGTTTGTCGATTTTTATTGCCACACTTTTTTACCTTTTTGTGGGATTATACTACCTCCGAAAAATATTGCTCAGGTATGTTTCTGAAGTAACCACGGCTGTCACACTGATTTTACTGGTACTTGCCACCAACCTCATGTATTACGCGATTGCCGAACCCGGCATGACCCACGTTTACAATTTTGCCCTCATTTCAGCTTTTATCTATTTCTCTTTAAAATGGGTTGAAAAAACCGATGTACAGAATTCCATAATCCTGGGTTTATTAGCTGGATTGATTGTATTAATCCGCCCGGTAAACATTCTGGTTGGTATATTTCCGGCGTTGATCGGAATTACTTCGGTTAAACAATTGGGCGAACGGATTACCGGAAACTGGAAAATGATTTTGCTGGCAGCCGGTTCTGCATTTGTTGTGCTCATTCCGCAAATGATTTACTGGAAGGCACAATCGGGCCAATTTCTTTTTAACTCCTACATGGACCAGGGAAAATTCTACTTTTTGCAGCCACAGTTCATCAATGGATTGTTCAGTTTCCGGAAAGGATGGCTGATTTACACCCCGGTAATGATTTTCGGTTTAGCCGGATTTTTCTGGCTCAGGAAACGTTCACCTGAGCTGTTTCTGCCGGCGCTGGTTTTTGTGGTGCTGAATATTTATGTGGTGTACAGTTGGTGGTGCTGGTGGTACGGCGGTTGTTACGGCTCGCGCCCCATGATTGATATGTATGGAATTATGGCGCTTCCTCTGGCTGCATTTATCGAGAAAATATGGACAAATAAAAATTGGGTGAAAATTCCGGTTGCAGTTGTGTTGGTAGCCATGCTCTGGCTCAACCAGTTTCAGACAAGCCAGTACCGGACTTCGTTGCTGCACTGGGACAGCATGACCAGAGAAGCCTACTTTGGTATTTTCGGAAAAAAGACCTGGCCCGAAGGATACGACAAAATGATTAAAGTACCCGACTACGAAAAAGCATTGAAAGGAGAAACCGAATATCCTTAATTACGAAGTGAATCAACCGGTTCGGGTTGTATCGATAATCTGAAAATAATTTCCTCCGTTTTATTATTCAGAAACACAGTGTCATTCTGAATATTGAATGGAGCCCCGTTTTCTTCCTGTAATTTGCTGATGGTGCGGTTATAAAGTTCCTCTTCGTTTCTTTCAAGATACAGGTAGATTTTTTTCCCTGAAGCAACTGCTTTTTGCGCATTAAACTTTTCACCCCAGTAACGCATCGAGTTGTCCCAGGTAAAAAAGTTATATGTATCAGGATATAATTTGTTCAGAATGGGCTTGTACTCTTCCTGCTTTTTGTGGTTGGCCCAAACCGTGCTGTACATCAGTGTGTATTCGATAAACGGGCAGCCATAATTTTGTGAGGCAATAATTTTGTAGCTGATTTTATCCAGCGATTGTGCCACATGCCAGGTATTCATGCGGTTTTCAACATCGGTTCCAAGGGCTTCGGTTTTTACTGGAAGCCATTGACGGTTAAATTGTACATTCCAGATTAAAATGCCAACAATTCCAAGGTTAATTATGGATGTAATTATTTTCTTCGGATAAAACTTTTTAATCATCTCCGCTATAATGAAAATCATCAACGGAGAAAGCAACAAAACGGGTATAAAATAACGGTGGGCGTAATGTTTTCCGGTAATCAGCAATTGCACGGCAATGGTCAGAATTACTGAAATGGCAATGAGTACCATTGTTTTTTCCGCTTTCTTTCTGAAATAAATCAGGTAGCCCGAAAATACGGCAATGAGACTGAAGTAAACATAGAAATACCTTTTTTCGTAACCGTACAACTCTTTCAGATTGGGTATTAGCGAGGCAAAATCAATGATATTTGATTCACCACCGCCATATTGACCGCTATGTATAAACAGGTTTTTTACCCAACCCCAGAAAACATTTAATTGCAATGTTACCGGCATGGCTAGCAAAAAAAACAGGATAAATGAAAGACCGGCAAAGAAAAATCTTTTTCTCCAGGTATCAATTACAAAAAACGGAATCATCCAGAGCAGAACATAGGTAAGTTTCAATGAAAGACCGAAAGCCGAAACAAGGGCTAAAAGAATGACAGTTTTATAGGAAACAGAATTTTCGGCATAATAAATTTGAATGACTAACAGTGTCAGCAAAATAATCGGGAATGGCATCATTAATTCAGGCGTGATTCTTCCGATGAGATCGTACCAGATAACGGGCAAAAAAGGAGCCGTTTGAACCAGCACAGCATAAAAAACCGATTTGGTGATATGAAAGGTTTTATAACCTGCATAAACCAGTAAAGCAGTGGTTATTACCGTAATAAATAAGTTGGCTGACGAGAGGTACAAATCGGGATGCAAAAACACATCTTCAATATAACTCACATTGTTTCCCCTGAAAAGAAAAACAATACGAAATATTATGCCAATTAAAATTTGCAACGGAGTTCCCGGGTGGTCAATGTGCCCGACTTTCAGAAACCCTTCTGAAATACTTAACCCACTCATGAAATAAACATAATCAGGGTCAACCGAACGAAGTGATAAATTCCCCAATAATAATCTGAAATAAATACCTGCCACCAGATAAAGAACAGGGACAATAATAAGCAGTAACTTTTGGTGCTTTTCAACCCGGGAAAAATCTATTTTCACAGCTATCAGAATTAGTTTTGTACAAAATTGGTTTTACTCCTATAACATTTGGACTGAAAGGTAAAATTATAAAAGTATTGTTATTTTTGGAATGCTTTTAAAAAAGCAAACAGCCAATGAGCCAAAACAGGAAATTCTAAAATTAAAATCCGGGAAAATTCAAATGGATATTTACAAAGAGAAAAAGCTGAGAATTAAATCATATTTCGATACAGTTGCCAAAACCCGCATTAAATACCGCAAACGCAAACATTACTACTGGGACAGCATTACCAACTATTGTAATTTCTTTATACAGCCTGATTGCTCGGTTCTTGAAATCGGATGCGGAACCGGCGAATTAATTGCCCAGATTAATGGTAACGAAAAAACCGGGATTGATTTTAGCGAGATTATGATTGAGGAAGCGAAAAGACAATTCCCAAATCTCGAATTCATTTGTATGCCTGCTGAAGAAATCACGCTCGAAAAAAAATACGATGTAATCATTCTTTCGAACCTGGTGGGGTATTTGCCCGATATTCAGCATGTTTTTGAAGAGTTGAAAAAGGTTAGCCACGAGAAAACAAAAATCATCATCACTTATTATAATATCTTTTGGGAGCCGCTGATAAAATTTGCCGAGTTTATTGGGATAAAAAAGAAGGGGCCGCAACAAAGCTGGCTTTCCACTAAAGATTTATCGAACCTTTTGTACCTGGCAGGATTCGAAACTTATAAGCAAAATTCATCAATGCTTTTTCCTTATTACGTTCCCTTGTTTTCATCATTGATGAATAAATTTATTTCAAAACTGCCTGTATTTAACTGGTTTGCGTTGAATCAATATACTTTTGCACAGCCAATTGTGCCAATTAATGAGCAGGAAATCAGCACAAAATATTCAACCACAGTTTTAATTCCGGCCCGAAATGAAAGCGGGAATATTGAAAATGCTATTTTACGTTTACCCGAATTCGGGAAACACATTGAAATAATTTTTGTTGAAGGAAATTCAACGGATGATACCTGGAAAAAAATTCAGGAAATTCAGCAGAAATATAAGAATACACACGACATAAAAATAATTCAACAGCCCGGAAAAGGGAAGGGCGACGCTGTGCGTGCCGGTTATGCCATCGCCACCGGCGATATTTTAATGATTTTGGACGCTGATTTAACCGTTCCTCCGGAACAACTTCCTAAGTTTTACAACGCAATTGCACAGAATAAAGGAGGATTTATTAATGGTACCCGCCTGATTTACCCAATGGAAAAAAATGCAATGCGGTTTCTGAATACACTTGGAAACAAGTTCTTTAGCATGGCTTTTAGCTGGTTGCTCGAGCAGCCAATCAAAGATACGCTTTGTGGAACAAAAGTCATGTTCCGCAAAGATTACCTGAAACTGGTGGCCAATCGTCACTATTTTGGTAATTTCGATCCATTTGGTGATTTTGATTTGTTGTTTGGTGCCTTTAAACTGAACCTGAAAATTATTGACATGCCAATCCGCTATCAGGAAAGAATTTATGGAGACACGAATATTTCGAGGTTCAAACATGGACTATTGCTGCTGAAAATGTGGTGGTTCGCCTTGTTTAAAATAAAATTCAAATAATAGCCGGAAATTATATAACATTGAATTAATCAAATGCCATTTAAGTATAACATTCCTTTTGATCTGGATTCGCCGGAAAGAACCATTGCACACCAGAAAATAATCAGGGAGAAGTATTTTTTGCGGAAACTGTACGAAGAATGGTACCATGTTTTTACCGGTGTTCAGTCGCAGATACCAGCCGGGAAAATGATAGAACTGGGTTCGGGTGGGGGATTTTTAAAAGAAATCTTGCCATCGGTTTTATGTACCGATATATTGGAATTACCAACCAACGACCTGACTTTTTCGGCATTGGAAATGCCTTTTGACGATCATGAACTCAGTGCCATTTTTATGATTGACACTTTTCATCATATCCCCGATTCAAAGCTTTTTCTGACGGAAGCAAAACGGGTCTTAAAAAAAGAGGGAATGATTGTAATGATTGAACCGGCAAATTCATTCTGGGGTCGGTTTGTTTATAAGAATTTTCACCACGAACCGTTTGACCCTCAAGGTGATTGGCAAATTCCGGCATCGGGCCCATTAAGTGGGGCAAACGGAGCTTTACCCTGGATAGTTTTTGAACGTGATTCTGATAAATTCAAACACGAATTTCCTGGTTTCCGGTTGGAAGAAATCAGCTACCATACACCTTTTATGTATTTAATCAGCGGGGGAGTTTCTTTTAAACAGGTTTTTCCAAACTTTTTGTACCCGGTTTTTCGAACCTTTGATAAGATTTTGCCGACAATTTATAAGCAGTTATCAATGTTTGTGACGATTAAAATCAGAAGAGAGTAATCGATATTTTAGAGTATTTTTATTTTTCTTGAAAATAGCTTGCTTTTGTCATTCCCCATTTCTGCAATCTGAACTGCAATGAAGTTTTCAATACTCCCAATGCATAGATGGTACTGTTTTTCAGGTTGATGCTTGAGGCATCGTCGAAATATTTTGTAGGGCAGGTGATTTCAGCAATCTCAAATCCGGCGTACCAGATTTGAGCTAACATCTGGTTGTCGAACACAAAATTATCGGAGTTGGCATTGTAATTTACAGCTTCTAAAACTTCGCGCGAAAAGGCGCGGTAACCGGTGTGGTATTCCGAAAGTTTGGCATTCATCAGGATGTTTTGAATTAATGTCAGTCCGCGGTTCGAAACATATTTTATCATTGGCATACCGCCTTTCAGTGCGCCTTTTCCCAAAATACGCGAACCCAGAACCACATGGTATAATCCGCTACCCAGTAAATTTGCCATTGCCGGAATCAGTTTTGGTGTGTACTGGTAATCAGGATGAAGCATGATTACAATGTCGGCCCCAATTTCGAGGGCTTTGTTATAACACGATTTCTGGTTCCCGCCGTAGCCTTTGTTTTGCTCGTGAACAATAATGTGATGAATTTCAAGCTGTTTTCCCACTTCAACAGTGTTATCCCTGCTGCGGTCGTCAACCAGGATCACCTCGTCAACAATGGAGAAATCGATTTAGTTGTAAGTTATTTCGAGTGTTTTGGCAGCGTTGTAGGCCGGAAGAACCACCACCACCTTTTTGTTGTTGATCATGTTTTTTGTTTTTCGAGCCTTAAAAATAATAAGAAAACGAATTGAGAAACAAAACATTTTGTCAATATGCAAAAAGAAAAGCCGGAACTTTGCCCGGCCTTCCTGAATACTGGAATATTTTCCTGTCAGAGTTATTTCGACTCTGTTTTCGATTCAAATTTCTTTATTGCCAGCTTAATCAACTGGTACGAAATGATAATCAGTACCGGCCAGCTTAGCATCCATAATATAGGTTCTGTGTACATAGTTCAATTAAAAATTTTAAAGTTAAAAATGTAAAATGATGATTTTTGGGGTTTAATAAACATGCGATTCTTCCTTCATTTCCTCATCGGTTATTTTTTTGCTGTTGATGGCCCGCCAGAAATACACGATGTAAGCCAGCACAAACGGAATGAGCAAAGAAACATAACTCATCGCTGTAAGAGTGAATTTGCTCGATGAAGCATTCTGAATGGTGAGCGACGACTGCAAATCGTAAACCGACGGGTAAAAAGCAGTGTTGTTAAACCCGGCAATAAAAAAGAGTGCCAAAACTGTGAGAACTGTTCCTGCCCCGGCAAAAATGAAACCTTTCAGGCTGTTCATAAAAATGGTGGAGATGATTCCCCAAAGCACGCCAACCACGCCAACCAGCAAAATTACAAGCACCAGCGGCATTTGCAGCAGGTTGTGCAGGTATTTGAATTTTTCCATCGAAACAACCCCTGTTTCAGGATGAACGGCAAAACCTTCTTTCAAAATAAGCCAGATAAGAAAGTAGAGAAAGAACACAAGAAAGAGTACAGTATTCACCAGCATCTGTTTTCTTGAACGGGTGACAATGGCTTCGTTATCGACTGTGAAAATAAAATACAGCAGTCCTAAAATTCTTGACAAAAAGAAAACTGCCAATCCCAACGCCACATTATGAAAGGTGAGCACAGCTTCCAGTCCGCGGAAAGGCGTTTGCCATTGTACCTGGTTCAGGTCGTTCAGCGAAAACATGGCGCCATTGAAAAAAGTGCCCACGGCAGTTCCAATCAGGATTGTTCCTAACAAACCGTTCAAAACAAGAAAGATTTCGAAAGTTTTTGCACCCAGCAGGTTATCCGGTTTTTTGCGGTATTCATAAGCCACCGCCTGGATCACAAAAACAATCAGAATGGCCAGCCAAACCCAGTAAGCGCCGCCAAAACTGGTGGAATAGAACAACGGGAAAGAAGCAAAGAATGCTCCCCCGAAAGTGACAAGCGTGGTGAAAGTAAACTCCCATTTTCTTCCCAAAGTATTCAGAATAATGGTTTTTTCGCCTTCTGTTTTCCCGATTGAGTAAAGCAGCGTTTGTCCGCCCTGAACAAAAGTGAGGAAAACAAACAGTGCAGCAAGTACCGAAACCAGCACCCACCAGTATTGTTGCAAAGCAAGCATTGATAAATTTTCAAACATAATTTGTTTCCTCCTTTTTTAATGTTTTGGACCAGTTTTAATCTGACGGAACATAATTTTCATTTCGGCAACCAGCAGTACTGTAAACAAAACTGCAAACAGCCAGAATGTAAGCATCACCGAGCCCGAGCTGATTTTGGTAACTGCCGAAATCGTGGGCATCAAATCCTGAACCACCCAGGGCTGGCGGCCAACTTCAGCCACAATCCAGCCAGCCTGACTGGCAATGTATGCCAGCGGTATCGAAATAATCGCCAGTTTCATAAACCATTTTTTCTTTTCGAAAGTGCCTTTCCAGACATAAACCAGGGAAAGTATGAAAAGAAGAATGAAAAAGAAACCAAGTCCGACCATAATGTGGAAGCTGTAAAAAGTGAGCGGAACATTGGGAACCAGGTCTTTGGTATCGGTAAAATAGCCGTACCCAAAGTATTTGAAATAGTTGTTTTGAAAATCGGTACTTACAAGTTCAGTTTTCAGGGCTGTTGCCAGCGAATCGTTTCCGGCTTTTTGGGCTTCCTTGAATTCACTGAGTTTCGTAATGGCAATTTTTCCGCGCTCTATTTTATCGTTAGCCGACATGTAGCCATATTTTTCATTCCCTTGAATAAGGTCATTCACGCCGGGTACAAAGGCATCCCAATCGAGAAACGCCATGTACGACAGGAAATTGGGAATTTCCAGTTTCATGCTGAAATCCTTGAGGTTTTCGTTGTTCGGGTCGGTTTCCGATGTCGAAAACATCCCGATTGCAACCAATCCTGCACCTTCGCTGCCGTTATACAATCCTTCGAGTGCGGCAAATTTCATCGGTTGGTCGTGTGCAACGGTCCGGGCGGAACTGTCTCCGGTAAACACTAAGTAAACCGATGAAAGCAGCCCGAAAACAGAAGCAACCACAATGCTTTTTTTAGCAAGCACGATTTCGCGGTTTTTAAGCAGGTACCATGCCGAAACCCCGATAACAAACACCGCGGCAAGAACAAAACCGGAGGAAGTTGCATGCAGCCATTTGTCAACAGCCGTTTGCGAGAAAAGCACATCCCAGAAATTGTTCATTTCGTTTCTGGCAGTTTCGGGATTAAAAACCATCCCAACGGGATTTTGCATCCAGCCGTTGGCCACCAAAATCCAGAGTGCCGACAGATTGGCCCCGATGGCAGTGAGCCAGGTGGCCAAAAGATGCGTTTTCTTTCCAACTTTATTCCACCCGAAAAACATGATGGCGATAAAAGTTGATTCCATAAAGAAGGCGAGGATTCCCTCAATAGCCAGTGGTGCCCCAAAAATGTCACCCACAAACCACGAGTAATTCGACCAGTTGGTCCCAAATTCAAATTCGAGAATGATTCCGGTGGCAACGCCGATGGCAAAGTTGATGCCGAAAAGTGTCATCCAGAATTTGGTGATCTTTTTCCATTCCTCGTTACCGGTTTTCACATACAAAGTCTCCATAAAAGCCAGAATGAATGTGATTCCCAGTGTCAGCGGAACAAAAATCCAGTGATACATGGCTGTCAGGGCAAATTGTGCCCTTGACCAGTCAACTAACGATGCATCTGCAATTTCAATCATAGCGATTTATTTAGTATTAGTGATTTCTTCAAGCACATGACGGCTTCTTTCTTCGTCGGTTGAAAAGTTGGTTTTCAGAAAATCGGGGAAAAAGAAGATTTTCAGGATAAAAAACATGATAAACAGCTTAATCAAAATAATAAGCCATACCTGGCGGCCCCAACTGCTCATGTTTTTAAAGCCCCCGATGTAGAATCTCCAGATTTGGATAAAAATATTCTCTTTTTCCACAACGAACAATTTAGGATAACTGATTCGGAAAACAATTTTTATAAAAAACATTTGTTTAATAAAAAAGTTTTTGGAATCGTTCTAAATTACTGATTCTTCTAAGGAATAGTTAAAATTCAGGAAAAATAAAATAAGACTTATTTGTCGGTTTTTGTGTTTCCTGATTTTGAATTATCCAGAACATAATATTTTCCAGAACAGGAGAAAATGAAATAGTCATATTCTGAATTTTCCGGAAAGACGGGTGGTGAAAGTGGCAAAAGCCACCACCGAAACCGAACTGATGGGCATCAGAATGGCGGCAACTACCGGTGTCAGCATTCCGGAAAGTGCAATAGAAACACCGATAACATTGTAAAAGAATGAAATGATAAAACTGATTTTTACAATGTTCAGCGAAGTTTTTGTGAACCCGATGAATCGCGCAAGTCTTGAAAACTGGCTGGCTTCGAGCACTGCATCGCTGGCCGGCGAAAAATGGTAGGCTTTGTCGGCCACTGTCAGCGCCACATCGGCCTGCATCAATGCTCCGGCGTCGTTCAATCCGTCACCTGTCATCAGCACCTTTTCTCCTTTTTCCTGTAACTGGCTGATAAAAATGGCTTTGTCACCGGGTTTCTGGTTGAAAAGCATGTTTTCCTTACTAAAAAATGCCGAAAGATTTTGTGCCTCAGCATCGTTATCACCCGATAAAAGGTATAGTTTAAACCTGCCTTTCAGTGTTTCAATCACTTTTTCAAAACCTTCACGGTAATGATTGCTGATGGTAAAATGTCCATTAATTATTCCGTTAACAGCAATAAAAACCTGCGACGTTTTCTTTTGATTATCAGAAGCCTGGTTGCAAACAAACTCTTCCGAACCCATTCTGATTTCCATCTGATTTGCTTTCCCAAAAATTCCCCGACCGGGCATTTCAATAAAATGTTCAGGAGTATTGTACGCGTGTTGATTTAAAAAGGCAGCAATGGCGCTGCTCAACGGGTGAGTCGATTGTTTTGCCAGCGAATGCACTGCCGACTTTTCTGTTTCTGAAAGTTCTGTTCCTGAGTATTCTGTGCGCGTTTCGTTGGGGCGGGTGAGGGTTCCGGTTTTATCAAAAACAATAGCTGTGATGTGCGACATTTTTTCGATGACACTCGTGTTTTTGATGTACAGTCCGGCGCGGCCAAAAATCCGCATGGTATTGCCAAAAGTGAAAGGGATTGAAAGCGCCAGCGCACAAGGGCAGGCAATAATCAAAACCGAAGTAAAAACGAAAATGGCTTTGTGGGTGTCGCCTTTCAGAAACCAGAACAGAAATCCGATAATTGAAATGATAATGATGACAATGGTAAACCGCTGCCCGATTTTGTCGGATAAGGTTTTCAGTGAATCAACGGGTTTGTCGTAGCTTTTGTCCTGGTTCCAGAGTTGGGTGAGGTGACTCTGGTTAACTGCTTTCTGCACTTTAATTTTGATGATTCCACCCATTTGCCGCCCACCGGCATAAATAAATTCGCCGGCTTTCTTGATCACCGGGTTCGATTCGCCGGTTACAAAACTGTAATCGATTTGTCCTTCGCCTTCCACCAGAACCGAATCAGCCGGAATCAACTCTTTGTTGCGGATGACCAGCATATCGTCCACCTCAATTTTTTCGAGCAGAATGCTTTCTTCAATCTGTTTGTTGATTTTTGTTACGGCAATGGGGAAATACGATTTGTAGTTACGTTCAAACGAAAGCGCTTCGTAAGTTTTGCTTTGGAACCATTTTCCGAGCAGCAGGAAAAAAATTAACCCTGAAAGACTGTCGCAGTACCCGGCACCGCCTGTAAAAAAAATCTCCCACGTGGTAACCAGAAACAGTACAATGATTCCGATGGCAATTGGCAAATCGATGCTGATGTTGTTTTTGCGGATATTTTTAAACGCCGAAATGTAATAATCGCTGCCACTGTAAACCACCACCGGAATAACAAGTATGTAACTGAGAATACTCAGTAGCGACTGCAGTTTATCGTCGAGCGGGCGGCCGTTAAAATAGGCGGGTAGACTGTAAGTCATTACATTAATAAAAACAAAACCTGCCACCCCAATTTTGTACAACAGTTTTTTATAACTCTGCCTGTCGTCGGGTTTGTCTTTTAAACTCTGCGACAGGTCGGGAATATAGTGAATGGATGAAAGCAGTTCAACCAGCTGACGCAACGTGATTACAGATTCATCGAAAGTAACATCGACTTCTTTTTTTGTGAAATTCACAAACGAAAACCTGATACCGGGATTGAGTTTTGAAAGATTTTCGAGCAACCAGATGCAGGAAGCACAATGAATAACCGGCACAAAAAAACGCACTTTTGAAATAGTTCCTTCGGTAAAGGAAACCAGTTTATCGCGGACTTCGGCATTGTCTAAAAAGGCGTATTTATTGCCGAATTCAGAAGTTTCAACTTTTATTCCGGGAGAATTTTCGAGTTCGTAATATTTGTAAAGCTTGTTTTCGTTCAGCAACTGGTAAACTGTAAGACAGCCATTGCAGCAAAATTTCATGTCGTTCCAGATTATGGGGCTTTTCCCGCAATCAGCTCCGCAATGGATGCAAGTATTTTCAGGAGCCGATTTCATTCTGCCTTTTTAAGTTCGTTTTCAACATAGGTTTTAAGCTGCTCAATACTTGGTAGTTTGATGAGATATTGCTGCACAAACAGATTCTCATCCATACCCGCAGTTGCATATTTTACCAAAGCATTATTTCTTTCGGCAACGAGTAATATTCCTACCGGTGCATTGTCCGATTTTTCTGCAATCTCAGCTTTAAAATAATTAAGATATGTATTTAATTGTCCAATGTCGCCATGCTCAAACTTTCCGATTTTTAAATCAACTATGACATGACATTTAAGAATCCGGTGATAAAAAACGAGGTCGATATAATAATATTCATCCCCTATCAGAATTCTTTTCTGACGGGCTTCAAAACAAAATCCATTTCCCAGTTCGAGGATAAACTCCTGAAGGTGGTCAAGAAGGGCGGTTTCCAAATCCGATTCTTCGACAATTGGCTGAACCCTGATATCAAGAAATTCAAACGAATAAATATTTTTGACAATATCAACCGGAGCCTGAGGTACAATGTTTTGATTAATTAATGCTGATAGTTTTTCCGGTTTTGCAGAAAGGCCGCTTCGCTCGAAATACAGGCTGTTTATTTGTCGTTTCAGTTCACGGACACTCCAGGTTCCCTTTATGCATTCGATTTCATAAAATGTACGTTTGAGTTGATTGTCAATGTTTAAAAGTTGTTCAATATGGGTATAAGAAAGTTTTGAAAGTATCTTTTGAGGTGGAACAAAAGGTTGATTTTGCAATTGTGTGGTCAGTGACCCCACTATTGGTGAGGCAGTCAATTTGGGGGTCAGCGACCTCCGAATCTCTGTAAGTCCTAATTCGGGGGTCACTGACCCCCGAATTGCTGATTCAAAATGAGGATAGGTCATATAAAATTGACGAAACCTTCGCAATGAACGTTCTTCAATCCCTTTGATGTGCCGTAATTTTCCGGCTAATTTTTCAATAAGTTTTTCTCCGTAAACCGCTCTGTCTTCGCCATTCTGTTCAAACTCAACAATGTAATAACCAATTAGCCAATTTCTCATGGTAAGCGCCTGGTTTACTGCACTTGCCGCCGAAGCCTGCAACTGCCCATGCACCTGTTCTATGGTCGAAATAAGCTTGTCGAAGTTTTCCATTAATTGATTATTGAATGACAGGTTAAATATATGCCATACACGAAATAAATTTTTAACCGGGAGGGCTTAATTTGTCTCTTTTTTTATTGTGTCTGCCGCTGCCGGTTTCTGGCAACAGGGTGGCAATTGTTTTTCGGTTACCACAATTGTGTCTTTTCCGGTGAGGTTATTTTCGAATTTTTGTTCAATCATCTGTTTTTTCGGACTCAGGTACGGAATCCCCAAATCAAGTCCGCGAAGCACAAAAAGCAAGCCCACCACCACCACCAAAACCGGTATTATTTTGTTGATTTTCTGTCGCACGGCCAGTCCCAGAACATTTCCGGCAAGCGAAATACCCAGCATCATCGGGATGGTTCCCAACCCGAAAAGTATCATGTAAAGTGCGCCTTCAGCAATACTTCCGGTTCCGATGGCGCCGGCAATGGCAATGTAAACCAGTCCGCAGGGAAGCAGCCCGTTCAGCAACCCGATAAAAAACAAACTTTGAAACGACCGAACAGCAAAAAGCTTTCCGATGGATTTTTTGAGCTTTCCCACAAACGAAAACAAGCTTTTGTCAAGAGAATACTGGCTTCTGAAAAGCGCCGGAAACAATACAGAAATAATCATCAGCGCGCCCATCACCACCGAAACTTTCTGCTGAAATCCGAGCAGGTGAATTCCCTGTCCCAACATCCCAAACAGGGCTCCCATGATTCCGTAGGTGATGGTTCGTCCGAGATTGTACAACGAACCGCCAAAGATTTTTTGCATCAGGGTGTTACCGTGCAGCGGAAGTGCCACCGCAATGGGGCCGCACATGCCGGCACAGTGAAAACTGCCCATGATCCCCAAAACAAAAGCTGAAATTAGAATTGTCATTTTTTTGATTAGGTTTATTTTTCTAAAACCACCTGTCTGTCAACTTCATATTTCAGTCCATCAGCGAACCAGCTAACTTTCAGAATGTATCGACCCGGAATGAGGTTTTCTGCAGCAAACTGAAAATTGGTTTTGTTTTTCTCCAACTGAAATTCAAGGTCGAAATCCTTTCCCGAAGGCCGGTAAAGAACTATTTTACCCGAATCAATTTCAGTCGTCAGTAAAGAATCAATGCTTATTTGCAGCCCGGTTTCTTCAATCCGGGTCTTTATTTTTTCTGCAAATGGTTCTGACCGTGAAATTACTTTCATCTGTTCAGTGTAATCGACACCTTTCTCGTAATAATCTTTGTGAACCAGGTTTACATCCTGATTGATTGCAAAAATGATAAAAGCAGCACTGGCTGCCAGAAACAGCACAAGTACCAGTAAAATTCCCGTCCCCCAGTTAAACTTCATATTTTTTATTTTATGGCCCTACAAAAGTGGCTTTATATTTTTCGATTAATTCTCCGTTGCTGAAAATGCCAAACTCAACAACTGTTTTGTCACTCTTCAGTTTTTCTTTTGGTATGAATAAAATAAAGGTTGATTCGAACCTGTCCTGATCCCCGATCTTTATTTCGTTACCTGCCATCTGTATTTTTCCGTCCTGCGAAATGAGTCTGAGTTCAAGATTCATATCATCGTGTGTTTTATTCACAATTTTGATATTGTACACATTCGAAATGGTATTATCCTCATTTTCCTGGAACAGTAATCCGGGTATTCGCAAAATAGTGGTTTCCACTGCAGGCCTTGAAAACAGTGTGTAGATAAAAAATGAAAATAAAAGGATCAAAACCACTGAATAGGCCCGGTTCCGCGCATTCCAGACTGATGTGTGACCTTCGCGGATTCCGGTTTCTGAATCGAAACGGATCAGACCTTTTGGTTTGCCGGTAACTTCCATAATCTTGTTACACTGATCGATACAGGCAGTGCAGTTAATACATTCGAGCTGTGTGCCGTTTCTGATGTCGATGGCGGTCGGGCAAACCGAAATACACTGGCGGCAGTCGATACAATCGCCGGTATTTTTCGGGCCCCGTGGTTCGCCACGTTTGTAATCATAGGTCACAACAATCGATTTTGAATCGAGTAATACGCCCTGCATTCGTCCGTACGGACAAACCATGGTACAAATCTGCTCTCTGAAAAAGGAATAAATCCAGTAAAAAACACCGGAAATCAGCAGCATAATTAAAAATCCGGTCAGATGTTGGCTGACAGGTTCTGATATTTGTTTCAGCCAGGCATCGGAGCCAATAAACCACATCAGAAAAACATTGGTCATTGCCACCGAAATCAATATAAACAGAGCATGTTTGCCCGTTTTTTTAAGTACTTTTTCTATTGTCCACGGGCTGTTGTCAAGTTTGTGGCGGCTTTTGTAATCGCCTTCAATCAGAAATTCGATTTTGCGGAAAACCATTTCCAGGAAAATGGTTTGCGGACAGGCCCAGCCACACCAGATTCTCCCGAACGTTACTGTAAACAGAATGATAAACAGCACAAAAGAAAGCATCAGCAGTGCCAGGATAAAAGTATCCTGCGCCCAGAATATGGCTCCGAAGATGATAAATTTCCGGTTGGCAATATCGAGCAGAATGAATGGATGCCCATTGAGCCTGATAAACGGGGCACCCACAAAAAACAGCAATAATATCCAGCTTACAATGGTTCTGCGGTTGTACCATTTTCCCGATGGTTTTTTGGCATACACCCATTTTCTCCCTCCCTTTTCATTCAGGTTAATGGGGCGGTCGCGGAAAGAAAGGTCTTCTGTCATATTGAAAGTCCCAAATTTCCCCGGCAGGGGATTTTTGGGAAATTGTTAAATGAATAAATCTAAAATATCGAATAAGGAATAAAAAATAAGAAGGTCCTTAAAAAAGTTCGCTGCGCTGATCCTTCTTTATTCACACTTTACTCCCTGCGCAGCTTTGGCATTGGCTGGTTTAGTACCTTTCAGCGAAAGTACATAACTCGATACTTTTTGTATTTTTTCCTCGCTGAGCTGGGCTTTAAACGGTGTCATCCCTTTTGCCGGAACACCATTCTTTATGACATTCACCACATCCTGGATTTTACATCCGTGCAGCCAGTATTCATCGGTCAGATTGGGTCCAATGGCATTTCCCTCGCCGTTCATTCCATGACAGGCAAAGCAATTCATTTCCTTGTAAATCGTTTTTCCGTCTTCCAGCGAAGCTGCATCAGTGAGCAATACAATTTCGCCCGACGACTGGGTATTCAGTTTGAATTTTTCATCGTGCAAAGCTGACTTTCTTGCATATTCAGCATCCTGGTGATCGCCCTGTTTCAGCCAGAAATAGTAGGCCCCATACAAAATCGAAAACCCTATGGTAATATAGAAAAGCGCCATAATCCAAAGTGGTGGCGGATTATCTAATTCATGAATTCCGTCGTAATCATGGTCTGTGAGTTTTTCCTCATGCAGGTTGTTGATATTATCTTTTGTAGTCATAATAATAAATTTTATCTGTCAGTATTATTATCGGTTTCATGATCATTCAAGATCGAATTCTTAATTTTTTCAGCATCCTGTTTTGGCATTTTCCAGGTTCTGATGGATATCACAATAAATAGTGTTACAAAAATCAGCAATCCGATTATATAATAAATCCGGATGCCATCAATATCTTCCAGAAGGTTGCTGATGATCTTCATTTTTTATTCAAAACGGTTAAAACATAACTGGTCAACTGTGTAATCTGTTTTTCAGAATACTGTGTTTTGTAAGGAACCATTCCCTTTGCAATGTTTCCTTCGGCAATTGAATGATAAACTTCAGCCGGGGTGTTTCCTTTTATCCAGACATTGTCGGTAAGGTCAGGAAATGCAGGTGGAATTCCTTTTCCCTCAGGACCGTGGCAAACCGCACAAACTGTTGTGAAAATGGTTTTGGCAGCCGCCAGATCTTCAGTACCGGTTAAAAGGGTGATTTCTTTTAATTCAGTGGTTTTTGCCGTGTCGGCAGGTGCCGGAGCGGGTACAATGTCTTTGCCCAGCTTATGCATATATGCAATCATGGCAATCATTTGTTTTGTAGGAGCCAGTTCAATTCCCGAAGCTTTTAAATCATCGGAAATCAGCTGTGCCTGCTGCAATAAATCACCAACTGCCTGCTGGTCGTAGCCATCGGGATAAGGCACACCCAAAGTTTGCATTGTCCTGATTTTTGCCGGAATGATGTCCGTATCAATTTCTTTACTTGCCAGCCACGGGTATTTTGGCATGATGGATTGTTCATTCATTTTTTGCGGATCCATGAAGTGGTTATAGTGCCATGCTGCATTTTTATACATCGGCCCGCCCATCACGCCGGCTCTTGCCAGATCAGGCCCGGTGCGCCGCGAGCCCCACTGGAACGGATAATCGTAAACAAATTCGCCGATTTTTGAATATTCACCATAACGGTCGGTTTCCCATCGGAATGGCCGTACCATCTGCGAATGGCAGGTGTAGCAACCTTCTTTAATATAAAGATCGCGTCCTGCCAATTCAAGTGGCGTATAGGGTTTTACCGATTCGATGGTCGGGATATTGGATTTGATAAAAATCATTGGGATAATCTCAACAGCGCCTCCGATTGCCAGCGCGATAAATGCAAAAATGGAGAAAAGCACGCCTTTTCTTTCAAGCCAGCGGTGAACAGTTTCGGTATCGGGATTTCGAGCACCTTCACTAACCAGCGCAGGAGCCTCGGCTGCTTCATTGCTTTCGCATACACCGGCAGCCATGGTTTTAAACAGGTTATACATCATAATGATGAACCCGACAAGGAACAATGTTCCGCCAATTGCCCTGATATAATACATCGGCAGAATCTGTGTCAGTGTTTCAATAAAATTCGGGTAGGCCAAAAATCCTTCAGGAGTGTATTCACGAAGCATCAGCCATTGGGTAACTGCCGACCAGTACATTGGAATGGCATACAATAAAATAGCAAGTGTTGAAACCCAGAAATGCGTGTTGGCAAGTTTTTCGGAGAAGAGTTTTGTTCTGAAAAGTTTGGGAACCAGCCAGTACAACATCCCGAAAACAATTCATCCATTCCAGCCCAT
>DAINOH010000050.1:0-2906 GCA_036735485.1 Draconibacterium sp.
TGTAACCCGGCAAATAAAGGTAAGATCTAATCATTTTGCAGCCCCAAAGTCCCCTTTAGGGTCCCGATTTTTCGGGATAGGGGTGAATCAGGAACGAATACTGGTAATCATTAAAAATCTTATTGTAAAATGAGGTTGTAAAACATATTGTTTCAGGTAACCCTGTAACTGTAACTCAGTATAATCAAACGGTAGTCAGCACTATAAAAACCAAAAAATCAAATATCATGAAAACTGATCAGATCATCAGAGTCAGCGGGGCCATCATCAAGGAAGAATCGATTGTTCCGGTAACAGTAAATATTGCTCCTCACACCGTTGTGGCAGAAGCCAATAAACCTTACTCCGACTATTATGGAGTCGCACCATTTAACATGCCGGTAAAACCTAATTCTATTTTTCTTTTTACGGCTGAATATTACACACTGGAAGAAGTTCTCCGGTTTGCACGCCTCATTGATCTGTGTTGCACACAACAACTGAACCTGGCGGTTTCGGTATTGAATTTCGGCACTGAACATTTCCCGGCTATCCGGGTGAAAAATTTCCCTGACTATAAAATGATCGGTAAACTGCAGGAATGCCTTACTGAAAAAGGTGTGGTATTTGCCCGGAAAGTGCCACTCTCAGAGAAAGCCATCATCAGGACCAACAAGTGTTTTGCGCTCGAATTGGTTGACAAAAACCTGTACCTTGATCACAATCAGCATAAAACAGGTTATGTTGCATTGAAAAATCTGATCAGTCATGAAAAATACACCGAAGTCATCAACAACATCCGGAATAACACCAACTGTCCGCTCTTTAATTCAGCGCGGGGTGCCATTCTTTTCGGCGATGAAATAACCGACATCATCCGGGTTTATTCAGAACACATCGGTATTGATATGCTGAAACTGATTCAGCAACACTTTTAAAAATAAGTAATTCGTTATAGAAAATTTTCCAATATTCTGCATAACAGGCAAGTATAATAACGGGGAGGGTTGAACTGCAATTTTTGCAATCCAACCCTCCCCTCTTTGGGCAAATTTGTCATCCTGAGCGCGGACAGTTAAGTAAATTAAAAAGTTTATGTCGTATTCCTTTTTATATATACCCCTAAATCCCCTAAAGGGGACTTCTCTCATTGATAAACAGTTGTGATGGCCACAGCCTAGGCCCCTTCAGGGGTTTGGGGTGAAAAACCATGACAATAAATATTTCACAGAGCTTAATCATTAATATTCTCGCGTTTTCAACAAATGCCAGCGTACATATTGATTTTACTTCATTTTCTCCTCTACTTCCGAGAGTCGTTTCTTCACCTCCTCATCGCCTGGTTTCAGTTCGAGTGCCTTTTTGTACCAGAAGCGCGCCACGTTAAAGTTGCCGGCATCAAAAGCGGCAGCAGCTTTTTTCACATTGTTTTCAAATTGTTGTCCCGACTGCCCCGCCATTCTTTCGGCAATCTTCTTTTCAATTTCCGCAATCTGATCTTTCGGGTATTTTTCAGCCGCTTTTACACCCAGGGCACGATTGTACCAGCCACGCGAAACCGCCAGTTGGTTATCGCGGAAAGTGGAATCGGCCAAATCGATATAACGCTGATAATCCTTGTCGAGCTGACTGAGTAACAGGCCACCGATCAAACGGTTTATTTCGTTAATCCGCTGTTTTGGATAAGCTTCTGAAGATTTAACATCCAACGCCCTGTAATACCACCCACGTGAAATATTGTATTCTTTCGTATCAAAGTAATTGTCAGCCTGCCGGATGTAATTATCGTACAAACTGTTAAGTTCCGAATCGCTGGCAACTCCCCGTGCTTCAATTTCCTGATTCAATTTGGCCAGTTCGTCGGTGCGGCGCTGCAAATCCTCTGCTTTTTGTTTATCGGCCAGGATTCTTTGCTGCTCTTTATTCAGAATATCCTCAATTTTTGCAATCTGTGATTTCGGGTATTGTTCCGATGGTTTCACTTCCAGCGCTTTGTTGTATTCATCTTTTGCCTGCAGGTATTTTTCTGTTTTGAAGAAGCCATCAGCAGCCACCACAATTACCCTGTATTTTTCATCGATTGCCTGTTGTTCCAGGATTTTTTCAATTTCAGCAATCTTATCCTTTGGATAGGATTCAGCCGGTTTTAACTGCAGGGCAGCGGCGTATTTATCTTTCGAATCGTTGTAAACTTTGGTGGTAAAAAAACGGTCGGCCTGCTGAATAAGGTTGGCATAATTCCGGTCAAGCAGTTCCTGTTCCTTCTTTGCCTGGTCAAGCGCCGCCAGTGTTTTACCGATTTCGTCGATCCGTTGTTGCGGATACGTTTCGCCCGGTTTTACCGTCAGCGCATTGCGATATTCTGTGCGGGCATTTTCGTAGTTCTCATCATTGAAAAAGTTGTCGGCTTTGGCAATCGCATCGCTGTAGTTTTTATCTTTTTCAGCCTGAACAGCGGCCAATCTGGCTGCCTCTGCATCGGCCTTTTCTTTTTCCAGCCTGATTCGTTCGGCTTCGGCTTCTGCAGCTAACCTTCCTCTTGTCTCCACCGTGGAATCGATTTTGGCGATTTGTTCGCCCGGGTAAACTTCATCGGGTTTGGCTTTCTGCGCTTCTGTGTAAGCCAGTTTGGCCGCGTCAAACTTTTCAGCCTTGAATTCCTTGTCGGCTTTGGCGATGGCGGTTTCGTAAGCTTTTTGCGCTGCTGAAAGTTGCGCCAGCAAGTTGCCTATTTCGGTTACCCTTTGTTGCGGATACGTTTCACCCGGTTTTACAGTCAGCGCATTCCGGTATTCTGTTCGGGCATTTTCGTAGTTCTTTTCGTTGAACAAATTGTCAGCTTTGGCAATGGCATCGCTGTAGTTTTTATCTTTTTCAGCCTGAACAGCGGCCAGTCTGGCTGCCTCCGCATCGGCCTTTTCCTTTTC
>DAINOH010000050.1:3006-34143 GCA_036735485.1 Draconibacterium sp.
TTTTCCTTTTCAATCCTGATTCTTTCAGCTTCTGCTTCAGCGGCTAACCTTGCACGGGTTTCAATCGTAGAGTCGATTTTGGCGATTTGTTCAGCCGGATAAACTTCATCGGGTTTGGCTTTTTGTGCTTCCTGGTAAGCCAGTTTGGCCGCGTCAAACTTTTCAGCCTTGAATTCTTTGTCGGCTTTTGCAATGGCGGTTTCGTAAGCTTTATGGGCTGCCGAAAGTTGTGCCAGCAAGTTGCCGATTTCGGTTACCCTTTGTTGCGGATACGTTTCACCCGGTTTTACTGTCAGTGCGTTGCGGTATTCGGTGCGGGCATTTTCGTAGTTCTTTTCGTTGAAAAAGTTGTCGGCTTTGGCAATCGCATCACTGTAGTTTTTGTCCTTTTCAGCTTTTTCAGCAATTAAACGGGATGCCTCCAAATCAGCTTTTTCTTTTTCCAATCTGATTCGCACTGCCTCCGCTTCGGCGGCCAGACGCTTGTTTTCAGCAATCAGTCCATTGGCTTTTGCAATCATTTCCGGCGGATATTTCTCATCCGGTTTTAGTTTTCCGGCTTCTGTAAAAGTTGCTATTGCCTGATCGTATTGTTTTTGCTGCATCAGTCCATCGCCTTTTGCAATGGCTTTTTGATAATCCTGCTCTGTTTTGACAATTTGCTGTAAAAGTGTGTTGATTTCAGCAACACGCGTTTTCGGATAATTCTCCTTTGGTTTCACTGTCGAAGCTTCGGTATATTTTCCCCGTGCCGATTCGTAGTTCTTCTCATTGAAAAGTTTGTCCGCTTCGGCAATTACCGAATTGTATCTTTGGTCAACACCAAGTGCAGCTAAAATTCCATCGATTTCAACAACACGGGCAGCGGCATGTTTATCCTCTTTTCTGATGGTCAGCGCTTCCTGGTAAAGCGACTTTGCACCCTCATATTTTTTTGCCTCAAATTCCTTGTCGGCATTGGCAATCAACTGTGTGAAATCAGTTTCGGCGGCCAGTTTACTGTTAATATCGGCAATTTGTTTATTTACATAATTGTCGTTTGGAAAGAGTTGTGCCGCGTTATTGTAATCGGCAAGCGCTTCTTTCCATGCTGATTTCTTGTAGTTTCTGTCTCCCGATTTGATAAACTGGTCGAAATTTATTTTATCGGCGATGTTACTCATCACCCGCTTAACCTCATCAATTTTACGGGTGGCAGGTTCGTCTCCGGGTTTCAGGCTGAGCGCATTTTCATACGAAGCCAGCGCTTTGTCGTAAAACTGTTTCTGAAACATGATTTCACCCTGGTCCATCGCCTGTTTGTAGCTTTCCTGCTTTTTGGCATCGCTGGCGGCACTGGCCAGAATTTCCTCAATTTCCTTCAGCTTTGTTTTGGGGTAAGTTTCGTTGGGTTTTACCTGAAGCGCCTCCTTGTATTTGGCAGATGCCTCGCTGTAAAGCAGTTGATTAAACGACAAATCAGCCTGTGCAATCAATCCATTGTAGTTTTCATCAGCTATTTGCTTTTTCAGAATATCATTAATGAATTGAATCTTCTGATTGGCATAAGCATCATTTGGTTTGATGGACAATGCCCGGTTATAGGAATTTCTGGCATCGGCATAATTCTTCTGCCCCAGCAATACATCCCCTTCCTTTATCAGTTTATCAAAGCGTTCGGCCAGTGCCTTGTCAAGTTCGGCAGCCACCATTAAAAGCCCCAGCAAGTCGTTTATTTCGGCAATCCGGTCTTTGGGAAACTGTTCGTTCGGGAAAATTTTGCCGGCGGCTTTGTAACCATCAAGTGCTGCCAGAAACTCTTCTTTGCTGTACTCTTTTCCTGCCTGGTCAATGAGTGTGTTGTATTCTTTCCGCATTTCGGCCAGTTCAGCTTTTGTCAGCCTCGAAAGAAAATCAGACTCTTTTCCAACCTGTTTTGATTGTAAAACCGCCTGTTCAATGAGTTTTGCAATCTGGGCGTCGTTGTAATACCGCTCCGAAATAAAATTATCTACATTCCTGCTATAATAAATCTTCAGAATATTGTTGTTGGTGAAAGATTTGTCAACACCCGGAATCTCGGTAAATAAATTGATATCCAGCGGAAAAACCGGAAAACGCGGATCGGTTTGTAATATTTCTTTGGGCACAGTGGTTTCAACCACATATTTCTGCTGAAAATTGCCTTTTGCCGTAAAAATCAGTTCGTATTTGTGGTTATAATTGAGTTCAACCTTGTAATTACCATCAGCCCCGATTCCATAATTATCCATCCGCCGGCCATCGATAAACATCTGAATATAGGCACTTTCGATGACTCCCTGTTGTACAGAAACTTTACCGGCAATTGCCAAACCGTTGCTGCGCTGGGCAAAAACCGAGAATGAAAAATGTATAATGAAAAATGCCGCTAAAACCGGCCGCATACTTTTTATCTTCATGTAAAATACTTTCAATTAAGAAGAAACGAAGATAAAAACAATAAATTATTCCTTTTCATCATTTTTGAACTAAGAAAACCGGGTGGCATTTTTTTAATTTTTATGCGAATTCAAATAAAAATGTTAGTTTGCTTCCGTATAAATTTAAACGAAAACTAAAACTTATTCTGCGTATGAAAACTAACCGATTGATTTTATTACTGTTGATATCCTTTTCCGTAATTGCAACACAGGCACAAAACTGGCCGCAATGGCGCGGGACTATGAATACCGGTACTGTTGAAAAAGGAAATCCACCTGTAAAATTCGGGGAAAACGAAAACCTGAAATGGAAAGTTGAAATTCCGGGGAAAGGCCACGCCACGCCTGTTGTTTGGGGTGACAAAATTGTAGTACAAACCACTGTTGCCACCAGTGAAAAAGGAGAACGGCAGCCGAAAGAGTTGTCGGAAGGCGAACGGCGAATGTCGGGCGAAAGCACCGAATTTGTGCACGATTTCAAAGTATTGCTCATAGATTTGAACACCGGGAAAACAATCTGGGAAAAAACGGTTGCCCGCGAGTTACCGGAAGAAAACACACACAACCTGGGTAGCTGGGCCTCAAATTCGCCGTGTACCGATGGCGAACATATTTTTGCCTATTTCGGATCAAGGGGAATTTATTGTCTTGATTTCGCCGGAAATATCATCTGGCAGAAAGACTTTGGACAAATGACCAAACACATGAGTTTCGGGGAAGGTGAATCACCTTACCTATATAAAGACAAGCTGTTTATACAATGGGACCACGAAGGGGAATCGTTTGTGGTGGCATTGAATAAAAATACAGGTGAAGAGATATGGAAATCTCAGCGCGATGAAAAAACATCGTGGACCACACCGCTTGTGGTTGAAGTAAATGGCAAACCTCAACTTGTGACGGTTGCCACTAACCAGATCAGAAGTTATGATGCCAACACCGGGGATATTATCTGGACCAGCACCGGTATGACACGAAACTGTATTCCAAATCCGCTTTTTGCCGATGGAATTCTGTTTGTTATGAGCGGATTTCGTGGCAGCGCCTTGCAGGCGATTGATATTGCCCAGGCAAAAGGCGATATCACCGGAACTCCCGCTGTATTGTGGACTTATAACCAGGACACGCCTTATACGCCCGGTCCGCTGCTGATGGATGGTAAACTGTATTTTTTAAGAGCCAACAATGCTTTTTTAACCTGTCTCGATGCCAAATCCGGGTCGGTGATTTATTCAAAAATAAAACTTGAAGGGATCAGCGATTTATATTCGTCCATTTCAGGGGCAAACGGCAAAATCTACATTGCATCGGAGAATATTTGCCTCGTGATCAAAGCCGGCGAACAGTTTGAAATTCTTTCAGCCAACAAAATCGATGATAACTTTCACGCCTCACCGGTAATTTCGGGTAATAAACTAATTCTGAGAGGATTTGGTTCGTTGTATTGTTTTTCGGAGTAAAAGAAGGAAACATAAAATTTAAAGGGCTGAAATTCACTGTTCAGCCTTTTTTTATACTCTTAATTTCAATCAGTTATTCATCATCGGGAACAACCTCCTTATTTCTTCATCCATTGGCCTTCTTCCAAATTCACAGATTTCAAAAGCTTCGGCAATTTTTGCTTGGGCGGCATTTTCATTTCCATACCATTTAACCAGTGATTTCCTGATGTTATCAGGTATTTCCTGATTTCTCCATTTGGCAAGCCAGTCAAGTCTTTCTTTTTCAGTGGTTGGAACCTGGTCGAGTGTCCCGTTCGTCCAGGGCAGCCATTCAAAAAACTGGGATTCATGGGCAGCCATAGCATAAATTTTCTGGTCGGCGACCGAAGTTATGTCAACTGCAATATCGGGCTGAAAAGGATAAGGTTTCTGAAAACCGTCCTGTGTGAACAGAAAAACCGGATTCTTTTTCAGCGGCGGTGTATCGGGCGCAACGTTTGGCACAATTACCATATAGGCAGCGTCCTGCACAAGGATTGCCGTATTCCGGTGATCGGGATGATAATCGTTGGGACGCGGACCAATAACCACATCCGCATTCCATTGACGAATGAGCCTGATAATTTTGAGTCTGTTTTCGAGCGTTGGCATCAGTTCCCCATCATGGTTGTCTAAAACAACATATTTCACTCCGAAACGCCGGCCTGCTTCCTGTGCCTCAGCCATCCTGATTTTGGCAAGCGCACCGCCACCTTTTTCATGGTGCCCTGCATCGCCGTTAGTAACCGAAACAAACATCACATTGTGGCCGGCTTTTGCCCACAATATGGCTGTTCCGCCTGCATCAATATCACAATCATCGGGATGGGCGCCAATTACAACTACATTTATTTTTTCCTGTGAGGTACAAATGTTCAGTAATAAAAATGAAAGGCAAAAATGCAGAAACAACGATTTCATAAGAATAAATTTTAGTTTCTTTTTAAAAGTTTCTAAAGATAAAAAAACTGTTATTTTTAGCGCGAATTTTTAAAAAGACGCTGACTTATACTATGCCAAAAAACTATTTCTGCAGAATAATTCTGCTAAGTTTTTTGATCCCCATTTTTTTTAGCTCCTATTCCCAAAACAATGTAATTAAAGGAAAAGTAGCTGATGTTTCAGGAAAAACAGGAATTTCAGGTGTATCTGTTTTAATAAAAGGAACCCGGGAAGGAACTGTTACCGGGTTAAACGGAGAATTTCAGATTCAATCAGAAAAGAATGATGCAGTTCTTATTTTTTCTTTTGTAGGAATGAAAACCATGGAGGTGCCCGCCAACAAAAGTTACCTGGAGGTGGCACTCGTACCCGACAGAATAGGAATTGATGAGGTGGTGGCAATTGGGTACCAGTCGCGCGTGAGAAAAACGATTACAGGATCGGCATATCAATTGGATGGAAAGCAGATTGCTGATATTCCGGTTACCTCTTTTGACCAGGCATTGCAGGGAAAAATTCCAGGCCTTGTGGTTTCATCACCTTCCGGAACACCGGGAACTATGCAGGACTTAAGAATCAGGGGCGCCGGATCGATAATGGCTTCGAATCAACCCTTAATTGTGCTTGACGGAGTGCCGGTTATCAATGTCGATTTTTCAGGCGAACCACAAAGAGGCACCTTCGGTATTCTTTCTTCGCTGAATATTCAGGATATTAATTCGGTGACAGTTCTGAAAGATGCTTCGGCCACTTCGGCTTACGGAGCCCGCGGATCGAATGGTGTGATTGTGATTACCACCAAAAATGGCAGCTATGGAAAAACACGTTTCAGCGTAAACAGTTCAGTTGGGTTTCGGAATAGCGCCACCGACGGTTTAAAAGTATTGAACGGTGTTCAGCGTGAAGAACTTTTGCTTGAAGCAGTTCACAATACTTTCAATGTGCCCATAAACGAAGCTTACGATTTTCTGATAAAAAATAACCTCACCAACACGCTGAAAACATGGGTTGAAACCTACAACCGGAAAGAAAGCAATTGGCAGGACCTTTTGACAAACAAAAATGCACTTGTTCAGAATTATTCCATTTCGGCAAGTGGCAGCGATGGCGATTCACGTTATTATGCATCGCTTGGATATAACAATACTGAATCGACAGTAGTTGGTAACGAATTCAGTCGTATTTCCGGCAAACTCGGATTTCAGCGTAATTTTACCACTGACGTAATTTTTTCTGCCAACGTCATGATTTCCAATACAAGACAAGACGCAATCCTGGAGCAATCAGCCTATTTTGGAAATCCAATGTCAACCGGATACCTGATGAGTCCCTGGGAACAGGCTTATCTTGCTGATGATAATACGCTGAATACAGGCACCACTTCATCGTTTTACAACACACTGTACCTGATGGAGAATGATTTGTTTGAAAACGACCTGACCCGCGGATTGTTGAATGCATCGATTGAGTGGAAAATTACCAATAAACTTGCATTTAAAACTTTGTATTCAGGCGATTATAATGTTGCTGCTTTTCACGGATATCAAAATCGGGTGCATGGCGATGGCAAGCCCAAAGGTGGTTCAGTCCTGCAATCTGTAGTCAGAAATTACAATTGGGTGAGTCAGAACTCCCTCGATTATCAGTTTCTGTCAGGGGAAAATAATCTGGCTTTTAAATTTCTGGTTGAATACCAGGAAAACAGAAATAACAGTTTATCGGGAAGCGGTGAAAAATTTCCGGCTGACGGCCTGTATTATTTGTCAGCCGCAAGTTCAAACCTCGATGCCAATGCTGGTTTCACCAACTGGAAAAACATTTCATATCTCGGGATGATAAATTACAACCTGAAAGATAAATATTTGGCAGATTTTACTTATCGCAACGAAGGTTCCTCCTTATTTGCTCCCGGAATGCGGCATGGTAATTTCTGGTCGGCAGGTGCTGCCTGGAATATGAATCAGGAAAATTTCATGACCGGAATCCGCCAGCTTGATATGCTGCGTCTGCGTGTTTCTTATGGACTTTCGGGTAATTCGGCAATCGGCATTAATCAGTACCAGGCTTTGCTTTCGTATGATAAAAGTTATGCCGGAGAAGGTGCTGTTTACCCGAAACAAATCGGGAATCCGGATCTGACCTGGGAAAAGAACCGCAATTTTGATGCAGGTTTTGAATATTCGCTGTTCGATGGACGACTGAAAGGATTTGCCTCGTGGTATCATCGTTATACCTTCGATTTATTACAAATGGTTCCTTTGTCTCATACAACAGGTCACGAATCGATGTTGATGAATGTCGGAAGTCTAATTAATCGTGGTTTTGAAGCAGAAATTACCGGAGAAATCATCAAATCGGGCGATTTCAGTTTTTCTGCTGGAATAAGTTTTGTAACGGTTGAAAATGAAGTAAAAGAACTGGCAAAAGATGCTGCCGGTAACGAAATCAATATTGAAAATGCCACACGAAAAGTAGCAACCGGTCATCCGCTTTACGGCTGGTACATGCGTAAATGGGCCGGTGTGAATCCTGAAAACGGCAAACCTCAATGGTATGTGAATGGAGTTGACGGTGAAGTGACCGAAAATTACAATGCTGCAAAAAAAGAGTGGCAAGGTGGAAGCGCCATCCCGAGGATTAACTCGGCACTTAATACGCACACGGAATACAGGAATTTCTATCTTGACCTGAATTTTTATTATGCGGGGGGGCATAAAATTTATGAAGACTACTCGGTTCTTACGCACCACTCCGGATATTACACCTTTTTGTATTACAACGGAACAGAAAAACTGATGGAACGCTGGCAAAATCCGGGCGATGTTACCGATGTTCCAAAAGTGGTTTACGGAGCGAGTGACGATTCAAAAGAATCAACACGCTTTTTGGCTGAAGGTGATTACATCAGGATGAAAGACCTCGTTTTGGGTTATCGGGTTCCTGAAAAATTCACCCGAAAAATCAGGTTTGAAAATGCTGAAATTTATTTGCGTGGCACCAAACTTTTGACATTTGCAAAGGATAAAAACCTGGAGTACGACCCTGAAACCGGAGCCGATGGCATGACAAGATTTACAAATCCACCGGTAAAATCAATTGTTTTTGGAATTAATCTGAATTTTTAAAATGAAGAGCAAAATCTGGATTATTATAGCGGCAATGACATTTCTGGCGTCGTGTTCAATTAATGAGCTCGATCCGGCAGTTTCAAACGAAAAGGATATTGCAACCAATATCCGCAACCTGGAGGATTTACAGGGAATTGCCAACGGTATTTACGACCGGATGACAGTTACAAATTATTATGGCCGTAACCAGATAATTAATGGCGAAGTGCGGGCCGACAATTGTTTTGCAAACGGAAAATCGGGCAGGTTTTTGAATGAAGCAGCAATGAAAGTGAGTCCTGATGCCTCAAACGGTCCGTGGGATGCGATGTATGCGGTTATTGCCTCGTGCAATATTATCATCGGGCAGGACCCAGCAAAACTGGAAGGTGATCAGCAAAAAATCAGGCAGGTAATCGGACAGGCTTACCTTGCGCGGGCACTGGCGCATTTCGACCTTTTAAAGCTTTTCGGGCAGCAACACACCGGCGGAAATCTGGGAATTCCATACATTAAAGAGTATGTCAGCGTACAAACGGCACCCGTACGAAACAGTGTCGATGAAAATCGTGCAGCTATTTACGAAGATATTGAAGCGGGGCTTGCACTGATGACTGAAACAAATAATCCCAAAACAAAACAACAGATATCCACTTTCACCGGGCAGGCTCTCAAAGCAAGAATTGCGCTTTATTTCAAAGAATGGGAAAAGGCAAAAACGGCTTCGCTGGCTGTTATCAATTCAGGCAAATTTCCGGTGGTTGATTCGGCTAATTTTGTGGCTTCCTGGAAAACAAAAAATAGTTCCAATTCCATTTTTGAACTGGCATTTAGCACCAGCGATAATCTTGGAATCAATGGATTACAGAATATTTACCGGGGCTCCATGTACGGAGATATAGAAGTGCTGGATAATTTGCTTACGGTTTTCGATGAAAAGGATGTCAGAAAATCAGCAGGAATGTTTGGTTATGAAACCGTTTCAGGAGTAAAAAGATTAAGAAACCTGGGTAAATATCCTGCTGCCGATTTTTCGGACAATGTTGTTTTATTCCGGATTGAAGAACAATTCCTGATTTTGGCTGAAGCAAAAATGGAACTCGGAGAAACAGATGCATTGGATTTTCTTAATAAGATTCCGGTAAAACGTGGTGCTGTTTTATATTCCGAAGCCACAAAAGATAATGTTTTAAAAGAGCGCAGACGTGAACTTTGTTTCGAAGGCTTCCGGTTCGATGACCTTGTACGAACTGGCAATGATATCCCTTTGGTTGATCCTTTGAAACAAACCCACGGTGGACCGGATTATGGAAGTTACAACCTGGCTTTCCCGATTCCCAGGGTTGAGCTGAATGCTAACAAAAATATGGTGCAAAACGAAGGCTATAAGTAATATCTGTTTTGAAAGACAAGTGTATCAAAAAAACGATAAAATTCAGATTTGATTTTCCCTGTGTAAATGCAAATTAAACTAACCGGATCTTAACCGATTTATTGATAAGAAGGTTGGCCTGCTTCTCAGTTCCTGAATTACATTTGGTTATTAATCATTTATAAAAATCAATTAAAGCTTTTTACGAAACAGGGTGCTTGCATTAGTGATTTCGTAATGATTAAAAAAAAACAATTCCAATTTTAATTTGTTAAAGCTTTAAGATTAAGGCGAATAACCAATTTAAACAATAACAGATGAGAATTGCAGTACTTGGAACAGGAATGGTTGGAGATACCATCGGTTCGAAACTGGTTGAACTCGGACACGATGTGATGATGGGCTCACGCACACCACAAAATGAAGAGGCTCAGGCATTTATTGCGAAACACAACAACAAGGCAAAAGCCGGAACATTTGCCGATGCTGCCAGACACGGTGAAATATTATTTAACTGTACTTCAGGGCTTGGTTCGGTTGAGGCGCTGAAATCAGCCAGCGAAAATGATCTGAATGGGAAAATATTAGTGGATATTGCCAATCCGCTTGATTTTTCGAAAGGTATGCCACCGTCACTTTTTGTGGTTAATACAAATTCACTGGCAGAAGAAATCCAGTTGAAATTTCCACTTGTAAAAGTTGTAAAAGCATTAAATACAATGTGGTGTGGGTTAATGGTAAATCCCGGTATGTTAAATAATGGTGATCATAACACTTTCGTTGCCGGAAATGATGCTGCTGCGAAAGAAAAAGTACAAGATATTTTAAAATCTTTTGGCTGGTCAGGGAAAAATATTCTTGACCTTGGCGATATTACCAAATCAAGAGGGCTCGAAATGTATTTGCCTTTGTGGCTGAGTATTTACGGAGCAACCAATAATGGAGCTTTCAATATAAAAATTGTAAGCTGATTAACTTTTATTTAATCCTGTTTTTGCCACTTTTTCAGAAGTTCCTCTTTCTCTTTTTGTTGTTTTTGCATCAGTTCTTCCCATTCTTTTCGCTGCTGATCCGACTCAAACCTGGGCATTGCAGAATGCTGTTCACCCAGATGACGCTCTAATTGCTCATGCAATTGCTCGAAATCTTTAGAAAAGAAATCGTTGTCAAAACCGGCTCCAAAATCGAATGGGAAAACAAAAGCCGAATCGCCGAAAAATTCGAAATGCTGCGAAAAGGCTGAATCCGGAAACTGGTTTTCAAATTGTCCGAAAAATTCGTCATTATCAAATTGTTTGAAATCGAAAAACGGATGGTTGAAATGGTTGGCAAAAACCGAATCTGAAAACATTTCGCCAAAACCCGGAAAATCTTTTCCTGTGAAAAAATCGTTCATCGGAAATTCAAACTGAAAAGCGCTGTCGCCGCTCCAGCTCCACACAAAAGTAGAATCATATTTTATCAGGTTTCCATTTTCGTCATACTCCTTGTTAACGATGGATTTTTCTTCCGGTTTTGTCTGTTTTTGCTGTGCATTTGCACTCAAAAATCCGGCGGTCAGAACCAACAGAACTAAAATCAGATTTTTCATGGCAGTTAAAATTTTTCAGCGAAATTAATAAATCGAAAAGCAAATAAAATTTAAAAATTTTGAAATCGTGTTAACTGATTCAGAGACGATTTGTCGAACAATTTGTAACAAAAAAGGACTGAAAAATTCAGCCCTTTCAAAAAAATATTATTTCTTCAACTAGTCGTATTTATGCCCGTCTTCCGGATCGTCGCAATGACAGTTTTTGTGCAACCCTTTTTCGTATTGCTGCAAAGCGCTCAAACTCATGCCCATGTTCGAAAATCCGCCGTCGTGGAAAAGATTTTGCATCGTCACTTTTTTCGTCAGATCAGAGAACAGTGTGATACAATAATCGGCACATTCGTCGGCAGTGGCATTGCCCAGTGGCGACATTCTTTCAGCAAAATCCAGCAACCTGTCGAATCCTTTTACACCGCTGCCGGCAGTGGTTACAGTTGGCGACTGCGAAACGGTATTGACCCTTACATTGCGCTCCCGTCCGTATATATACCCAAAGCTACGGGCAATTGATTCGAGCAGCGATTTGGCGTCGGCCATGTCGTTATAACCGTAAAAAGTACGTTGTGCTGCCACATAAGACAACGCAACTACCGAACCCCACTCGTTGATGGCATCTAATTTCCGGGCAGTTTGCAAAACCTTATGAAACGACACAGCTGAAACATCAAGTGTCTTTTCAAGAAAATTATAGTCGAGGTCGCTGTAATGACGGCCTTTTCGTACGTTGGGCGACATGCCGATGGAGTGCAGGATAAAATCAATTTTACCGCCAAAAATTTCCATCGACTGGCTCAAAAGATTGTGTAAATCGTCAACATTCGTGGCATCGGCGCCAATAACAACAGTATTCAGTTTTTCAGCCAGTTTCTGGGTTTCACCCATTCGCAGGGCCACCGGAACGTTGGTGAGAATAATCTGTGCGCCTTCTTCATAAGCTTTTTCGGCAACTTTCCAAGCTATCGAATCCTCATTCAATGCCCCGAAAATGATGCCTTTCTTTCCTTTTAAAAGGTTGTAACTCATATTTTTTGTTTAAAGTAAATTCGTGCTGCAAAATTAATTGAGTTTAAATAAATTGTTTCGGTTCAGGTTTAAAACTGAAGCTTTACAGGGTTATTTAACTTATTATCTCAAAAAATGTTCGAATTGGTTCGAAAAATTAATTCTTCACATTTATTTTCCGTCATAAAGCAATTTAGTGGCCGATGTTTGTATTTTCGGATTTTTAACCTGATATCAATGAAATTAAAATCTCTTTTAACAGCTGGTTTTCTGATAGTAACAACTGCTGCTTTTTCGCAGGAGGAAAAAACTGTAAAGGCAATTTTTGATGAGGCGCTGACCGACACAACGGCGTACCAAAATTTGCGGTTGCTTTGTAAAAACCACAAAGGAAGAATTACCGGCACACCCGAAGCCAACAAAGCCGTGGATTTTGTGGTTGAAATTATGCGCCAAATGAATCTCGACCGCTCTGAAAAACAGCCGGTTACAGTTCCGCGCTGGGTGCGTGGAGAAGCCGAAAAAGCTTTTATTATTTCTGGTGGAAATATTAAAACTGAAGTTCCGGTTTCGGCGCTCGGAATGTCGGTTGGCACAGGAGAAAAGGGTTTGACAGCACCGGTTATTGAGGTGCAGAATTTCAAAGAGTTGGAAGCGCTGGGTACAAAAAATATTGCCGGCAAAATTGTGTTTTTTAACCGCCCGATGGACCCGACACTGATTAACACATTTGCTGCATACAGTGGTGCCGGCGACCAGCGCAGCCAGGGTGCGGCGCAGGCTGCCAGGTTTGGAGCAGTGGGAGTTGTGGTGCGGTCGCTCACAACGGCTTCCGATAATTTTCCGCATACCGGTGTGATGCGTTACAACGATACCATCCCGAAAATCCCGGCAGTGGCCATCAGTACAAAAGGCGCCGATTTGTTGAGTAAAACATTGAAAAGCAATCCTGAAACTCAGTTTTCATTTCGCACCACAAGTTACCAATTACCCGATTCAACTTCATATAATGTAATTGGCGAAATCAAAGGTACTGAATTCCCGGACCAGATAATCACGGTGGGTGGTCACCTTGATGCCTGGGAAACCGGCGAAGGCGCGCATGACGACGGGGCTGGCTGTATGCAGAGTCTGGATGTATTGCGGATTTTTAGGGAACTGGGAATCAATCCCAAACGAACCATCCGTGCAGTGGCTTTTATGGATGAGGAAGTGGCGCAGCGGGGCGGCAAGGAATATGCCCGTCAGGCTGAAATAAAAAAGGAAAACCATTATTTTGCCCTTGAAGCCGACCGTGGCGCATACATGCCCAAAGGTTTTGGTATTTCGGCACCCGATGACAGGCTCGAAAAAATGCTGGCGCTCCAAAAGTATTTTGAACCTTACGGAATTGATGATTTTGTAAAAGGCGGCGGTGGTGTCGACATTGGTCCGCTGGGGAAATTTGGTACACCGCTTTCGTCGTTTATCCCCGAAATGCAGCGATATTTTGATGTCCACCATTCGGGTTACGATACTTTCGAACAGGTTCACCTCCGCGAGTTCCAATTAGGTAGCGCTGCCATGGCTTCGTTTATATATTTGATTGACAAGGGGGATTTATAAAGGAGATAAATTTATTGCTTTCATTAAAGAAGGATTTTCTTTAGTTTTGTATAGATTAATTTTATGAAATATGTTGAAAATGAAACAAGTTGTTTTAAATATTCCCGCTAATGAGTACCGGTTTTTTATGAAGGTAATTAAGAATTTTCCTTTTGTAAAAATTGACGAAACGAAGAATAAGTTGCTGCAACAGGAAGAAAAACTTTCAGCGTCAAAGCGTAAAATATGGGGTAACATAAAAGAAGGACTCAATGAGGTTGAGCTTATTGAGCAGGGTGAAATCAGGGAAAAAACAGCAAAGGAATTCCTGAAAGTATTATAGCATTTTAAAATTGATATTACCTAATCTTACATGCAACCGATGAACAAGTTTAAAAAAGTATTGAAAAATTCGCCTGACAAACAGACTGTAATTAAATCTCAAAAAGACAGCGAAATCTTTTTTAATTCCATTGTAAACGCTTCTGAACCCAATGCTGATTTGGTAGCTGCTGAACGCAGGCACAATGAATTATAGACTTCAATTACCCGATAGTGGGAAAATGTTTTTACCCTTGAAAACCATTAGCCAGCTTTTTGAAAATCGTCTTTAACAAATACTGTGATAGGGAGTTGGACAGTTTAGAATTGATATTTCTATGAAAACAGAAAACTTATTAATAGGAAGCATTTTAGTTATAATTGGTATTATTGGCCTTATTGATAGTGTGCCCAGAAATAAAAGGGAAAGAAATAGTTATAGTGGGAAGTACTTAATTGCTAGTATTTGTTTGCTTGCTATTGGAGTGTATTTGGTTTTTAAGGAATTAGTAACATTGTATTAATACTACACCACGTTTGCAAATACCCAAAAAACAGGATATATTTGAAAACAGGCTTAACAATGAGTATTTATGAGGAAAACATTCTGTACAATTCAAAAATTCCGGCAACGAATAGAATTAAATTTCGGTTTTTTAATTGAAATGAATTGCTAATTGGCATCAGCTTAAGTAACTGCAAATAAAAAACAGTAATACATGGAAAAAATCAGTTATATAAAATTACTAGGAGGTGTTATTGCCATTACAATTGGAATTTATTTTTTTATTACAGTTTTAAAAAAACCATTAAATCCTGCTGATGACACTAATAAATATAATCTACAAGGTGTTATAAGTTCTATTCTGGCAATTATACTTGGTCTGTTATTAGTTTTTAATAGTTTATAATGATGGAAAAATTCCTGCAGGCGCGTTGAGCTACTCGCATCTTTCTTTTAAAAAACTAAAACCAACTCCCTTCGAAAAGTCACTATTTAACTTTCTCCATCCCATATTTTAACAAGGTCTTAACATAAATTCAGGTTGCAGCAAATTACTTTTGGCCTGAACTTAAAATTACATAAACATGAAAATCTGGTACATCCTTGGAATTCTTCTTGCTTCGGCATTTCTATCATCGGCACAGGAAAACAACTCCGGAAAAGTGATTTACGAACAGGTGGTAAAACTCGAAATCAAGCTCGAAGGCGATGCCGCCCAGTACGCCGACATGCTTCCCAAAGAGCGGAAAACCAATAAGGTTTTGTATTTCAATCCCGAAGAATCGCTGTACGAAAATGGAAAATCGGAGGCACCCGACCCCATGCAGATGCAGCACGGCGGTTCGAATGTGATGATTCGGATGGAAGAACCTGACAATAAAGTTTATACAGCACTGAATGACACAAAACAAATCGAACAGCGTGAGTTTATGTCGCGGGTTTTTCTGATTGAGCGGAAAACCGAAAACCAGTGGAAACTCACAGGCAAACAAAAAATGATTCTTGATTATCCTTGCCAGGAAGCGGTGATGGAAAAAGACAGCAGCCGGATTACGGCGTGGTTTACACCAGTTATTCAGTCGCAGGCCGGACCAGGCAGTTACAACGGTTTGCCGGGGCTGATTCTTGCCATCGACACCGATAACGGAAAGAATACCATCACTGCCCAATCTGTCGATTTTTCGGAATTGCCGAAAGACGCACTCCAAAAACCCGACAAAGGCAAAAAAGTAACACAGGAAGAATTTGATGCCATTGTTGCCGAAAAAATGAAGGAAATGGGGGTTGAAAACGGTGGAAAAACCGGCGGCACCCACATGATGATTCAAATCAAACGATAAAATCAGCCACATGAAGTTTTTGTACCTCGCAATATTAATGGGTATTGCTGTAACCGGTTTTGCCCAGAATTTCAGTCTTTCAGGAACTGTTTTTGCCGACGACGGCTCGCCGCTGGTTTACAGTTCAGTGGTGTTACTCAATCCGGCTGACTCAACCATGCAGGCTTTCGGGATCACCAACAAGGAGGGCAATTTTGATATCAAAAACATCAAAAAAGGGAACTACCTGCTGCAGGCAGCTTTCCTGGGGTACGAAACCTATTATCGGGCCCTAGATATTCCGGTTGAAGGAAACAAACTGGGTGCAGTGGTTTTAAAAACAAAACCTTTGCAGATGAACGAGGTGCAGGTTTCGGGTGAATATGTGCCGCTTGCGATAAAAAACGATACGGTGGAATACAATGCCGCCGCCTTTAAACTCAGGCCCGACGCGGTAACCGAAGATTTGCTCAAAAAACTGCCGGGTATTGAAGTTGACCGCGCCGGAAACATCAAAGCGATGGGCGAGGACGTAAAAAAACTGTATGTTGACGGGAAGGAATTTTTTGGAAACGACCCCATGGTGGCCACCAAAAACGTACCTGCCGACGCGGTGGATAAAGTGCAGGTGTACAACCGGAAATCGGACCAGAGCATGTTTACCGGTATCGACGATGGCAGCCGGGACAAAGCCATCAACCTGCAACTGAAAGAAGATAAAAAACAGGCGCTTTTTGGCGATGTTATGGGCGGAGTTGGTACGAACAATCGCTGGCAGGGAAGCGCAAAAGCCTATCGTTTTACCGATAAAATTCAGGTGGCAGCGCTCGGAATGGCCAACAACATCAACCAGTTTGGGTTTTCTTTTAACGATTATATGAATTTTTTGGGTGGCATCGGACAAATGATGCACGGCGGCGGTTCAGCCTCGATTCGTATTACCAACGACGGCAGTTTTCCTATCAATTTTGGCGAACCGGTAGCCGGGTTGAATACTTCCGGAGCAGGCGGCGCCAATTTTTCGTATTCCACAAGTCCCAACGACAGGGTTTTTATCAGCTACCTTGGCAGCGGCTCGAAAAAAGATTTGGAACAATCCACACTGACGCGGAATTTTGTGGAAGGCGACAAGTACGAACAAACACAGGAACTCGACGAAACGGACAAAGACCAGGCACACCGGTTTAACCTCGGCTGGCGCAACCGCATTGATTCGACACAGAATATTATTGCCGACGGAAATTTTACCATCACCTCGGGAAGCAACAACCGCAAAACTTTTGTTGAAAGCTGGTACAACGGTACACAGGTGAACCGGATGAATGATTTGACAGTCAACAATTCGGAGCGGATTTCGGGAAGCGGAAATGCCTCGTACATGAAAAAATCGCGCAGTGGAAAAACCGTTTTCGAAGCCGGTGGAACGTTATCGCTTTCGCAGGGAATCACCGAAAATGAAATTCAAACTGAAACCGAGATTTTTAATCCGCAAAGTATTACGCCGGTTCTGCAGTTTCAGGATGACAGGCCCGACGATTTGCGGTATTCGGTAAATACTTCGCTTTCGCGGTTCCTGGGAAAAGGTTCGTACCTGATTCCTTCCATTTCTGCCGGAAACGACATCGAAGACCTCGACCGAACGCAGGGAATTCCCGGAAATCCTGAGGTGGTAACCGATTCTCTGAGTCCCGAATTTCAGAAAAAATACAGTTGGATGCGGCCAAAACTCACTTACAAATACACCGCAGGAAAAACCAGTCTGACACTTGGTTTGCAACTGGAGTCGGGGAAAATGCAAAACACGTTAAATGGAACCGAGCTAAACAGCAAAATCTACAACTATTTACTGCCCAATATCTGGTACGAATACCAGTTTCAAACCGGCCGCCGCGCCATGCTTTCGTACAATTCAAATGTAAACACACCGACTGTTACACAGTTGCTGCCGGTCATCAACAACATCAACCCATTGTCGCAGTTCATTGGCAACCCCAACCTGAAACCCGAGATTTCGCACCGGATGAACCTGCATTACATTCTGTTCGACCAGTTTTCGTTTACCTCGCTAATGGCGGCACTGAGCGGAACTTACACCAAAGACAAAATCAACTGGAAACAGACAGTAAACCAGAACCTGGTAAAAATCAACACACTCGAAAATTTTGATAACGACCTGAGTTTTCGCGGGAATATCGATTTTTCGACACCCATCAAAAAACTGGGAATGAAAATCAATTTTAATATTGAAGAATCGTGGAGCCGCGGATTCAGCATGATTAACGGGGCGGAGAACGAATACACGGGCAACAGCACCCGCGCGTCGCTAAGTTTCGACAATCGCAAAAAGGAGAAATGGGATGTAAACACGGGACTTGAAGCCACGCTTTCGAATTCGCGCTATTCGGTGCAAAACCAAACCAGCAACCAATATTTCGATTTGAAATGGTTTGGCGAAGCGCGCTACACACCCAACGATACCTGGGATTTTGAAGTGAACACCGACTTTACCAACTACTTCGACAAAACTTTTCCCGATTCGCAGAAAATTCCGCTGCTTGGTGCACAGGTCAGCTATTTTTTCCTGAAATACAAACGGGGTACGCTGGCCGTAAAAGGTTTCGACCTGCTGAACCGCAACCAGATTGTTCAACGTTTTGGCGAACTCAACTACCTTCGCGAGATTCGCTCCAACAGCATCGGGCGTTTTGTAATGCTCTCGTTTACTTATCGTTTAAATAAATTTGGCGGCCAATCCAACGGCATTGAGGTGAAAATGAGAAGGTGATTTTTCCCCACCTAATATTAACTTTATTTAAATTCATTCCACATAAGTTTTGATTTTTGAAAAATCGATTTATATTTGCCTCAAACAAAACCGGCAGGAAATGAATATTAGCAAAAAACATAGCAGCATCTTCAGGGAAATCAAATCCTGTTGTTGTGTTTTCATGATGCCGTCAGGTTTTATGTTTATGCGCACGCCTTCTTTCTGTTAACGAAACGGATGGAAGGCAAATAAATACAGCGCGAAATTTCACACTTTTTTATCTTTTAAAATTTTACATCTATGTCAAATCGTATTGTCCGGTTTGGTGGCAGTTACATAGCGTATCACGATTCTGTTAAAAGTTTACTGAATTATCTGCAGAAAGAACCAGCCAGAACCTTTGTGGTGGTTTCTGCCATTCCAGAATTGCTGGAGTGGATTGAACAAACGCTGGAACAGATTTTTAATACACAGCCGGCATCCGGTGAACTCAGCGAAAAAGCAGCTTCATTTTTTACCGAACGGATTCTGGAAGAGCCTACCGAAAATTATAGCAATCTGGCGGAACAGCTGGTGAATTTGTTGAAGGGAATTGCCCTGATTGGCGATTACTCATCGGCATTGAAGGACCAGGTTATCACTTTCGCCGAGAAACTTTCGGTTGAGATTTTGCTGGCCCAGTTGAAAAGAACGGGTAATGTGCTGAAAGCCATTTCACCGGAGGAACTGGGTTTGACAGCCACAAGCGATTTTGGCAATGCAACTTTTATTTCGGTGAATACCGGGTTCATTGGTTCGTTGCCAGCGTCGGTTTATTTGGTTCCGGGCTCGTATGGAATTGCTGAAAATGGCAAAGTGGTGCGTACCGGAAAAACAGCCGCCGATTATACCGCGGCGTTTCTTACCGCCCAGCTCGATGCAAAAAAACTCGAACTCTGGGGACTTGACCTCGATTTTTATAAAGCCGACCCTGCCATCGTTCAAAATCCGCCGCTGATTGACAGGCTCACGTATTCCGAAGCCAGCGAACTGGCTTATTTCGACCACTATTCGTTTCACCCGCGCACGGTGGAACCGCTTGAACACAAGCATATCCCGATTCAGGTGCTGAATACGCTGAACAACCCCGGGAAAGTGGATACGGTCATCAATACCGAAACTTTTGTTGACGACAAAATTGTAAAAAGTGTGGCCTGCTCCGACGATATTTCGCTGCTGAAACTCGACGGGCCGGGTGTTGGTTTGAAACCCGGAATTCTTGCAAGAGTGACCACCGCTTTAAACGATGCAGGTATCAACGTAAAATCGGTTATTACCTCGCAGATTTCCATCAACTTCATTCTTGAACGGAAAACAGGTAACAAGGCACTGAAAGAGATTCAAAAACTGGGTTTTACATCCGTAAAGGAAATTCACCTGGTAAAAGATGTTTCATTAATCGGGGTGATTGGCCATGGAATGCAGACCAATTATGGTGTTTCGGCAAAAATTTTCACCGCCGTGGCCCAAAACAAAATCAATGTGGTGCTCAGTGGGTCGGGTGCTTCCGATTTGGTGAGCTACCTGGTGGTTCAAAGTGTAGACAAAGAAAAAAGTGTGCAGGCTATTTACAACATGTTCTTTAACGACTGAAATTTCAGAAATCAAGGATAACAATAAGAATTACTTCATATTACTAACAAAAAAGATTTAACAAAATGACAACAAAAAAATTAAATTTCGAAACACTCCAGCTTCATGCTGGTCAGAAACCCGATCCGGCAACCAATTCAAGGGCTGTCCCGATTTACCAGACTTCTTCCTATGTTTTCAATAGCGCAGAACATGCAGCCAATTTGTTTGGACTGAAAGAATTTGGCAATATCTACACCCGGATTATGAACCCAACTTCCGATGTTTTTGAACAGCGTATTGCTGCGCTTGAAGGTGGTGTGGCAGCTTTGGCAGTTGCTTCGGGCCACGCATCGCAGTTTCTGGTTTTCAGCACCATTCTCGACCAGGGTGATAATTTTGTTTCGTCGCCATTTTTATATGGCGGAAGTTACAACCAGTTTACCGTTTCATTCAAACGTCTGGGTATTGAAGCCCGTCTGGCGGCTGACCTCGAACCGGCGTCGTTTGAAAAACTGATTGACGCAAAAACAAAAGCCATTTATCTAGAAACTATCGGAAATCCCGGATTTAACATCCCTGATTTTGATGCGATAGCAGCGTTGGCGAAAAAGTATGATATTCCGCTGGTGGTTGACAATACTTTTGCCGGTGGCGGGTATCTTTTCCGCCCGATAGAACACGGGGCAAATATTGTTGTAGAGTCGGCTACCAAATGGATTGGCGGCCACGGCACCAGCATTGGCGGTGTGATTGTGGATGGTGGAAACTACAACTGGGGCAACGGAAAATTCCCTGGGTTTACCGAACCATCACCGGGTTACCACGGACTGAAATTCTGGGATATTTTCAATTTCGACGGACCTTTCGGAAACATTGCCTTTATAATAAAAGCACGTGTTGAAGGGTTGCGCGATTACGGAGCTGCCATCAGTCCGTTTAACTCTTTCCTTTTGTTGCAGGGGCTCGAAACCCTTTCGCTGAGAATGGACAGGCACATCGAAAACACGCTTGCACTGGCCAAATGGCTCGAAAAACACCCGAAAGTGGAAAGTGTGAATTACCCCGGACTTGAAAGCCATCCCACACATCACCTGGCAAAAAAATACCTCCCGAAGGGTGCAGGTGGAGTGTTGTCATTTATCGTGAAAGGCGACAAGGAAGAAACCAACCAGGTGGTGAACAACCTGCAATTGGTAAGTCATCTGGCCAATGTTGGTGATGCAAAAACACTGATCATACAGCCTTCAGTTACAACGCATCAGCAGCTTTCAGAAAAAGCACAGATTGCTGCCGGGGTTTATCCGACCCAGTTACGCGTAAGTGTCGGACTTGAACATATCGACGATATTATTGCCGATTTTGAACAGGCTTTGGCAAAAGTTGGTTAATTTGTAGTCGTGAGCTATGAGTACAGAGTAGTGAGAACGGGGCAAATTGTTTCCGTACTCGCTACTCATTACTAAAAATCTAAATACTTTAAAAAGATGCCACTAAAAATTCCGGATCAGTTGCCGGCTATAAAAATCCTTGAGGAGGAAAACATTTTTGTGATGAACGAAACACGGGCATCGCACCAGGATATTCGTCCGCTGAAAATTATCATCCTCAACCTGATGCCGGTAAAAATCACCACAGAAACTGATTTGTTGAGGTTATTATCAAACTCACCCTTACAAATTGAAATTGATTTTCTGAAGATTGCCGGGCACACGCCAAAAAACACATCGTCGGAACACATGGAAATGTTTTACCGCGACCTCGGCGAACTGAAAAACAAAAAATACGATGGTATGATTATTACCGGTGCGCCGGTTGAGCAGTTGCAGTTTGAGGAAGTGATTTATTGGGAGGAGATGAAACAAATTATGAACTGGGCTGAACATCATGTAACTTCCACCCTTTTCATTTGCTGGGCTGCACAGGCAGGGTTGTATCATTATTATGGCATCCCGAAATACCCGCTCGACAAAAAAATGTTTGGTGTTTTCAGGCATACACACACCAAAAACAAACTGCCGATTTTGCGCGGTTTCGACGATGAGTTTTTTGTGCCGCATTCGCGCCACACAGAAATCAGAGCCGAAGATGTGGAGAAAGTTAGCGAGTTACAGATTGTTGCCACTTCACCGGAAGCCGGTGTTTGTATGGTGAAAGCCAAAAATGGGCGGCAGCTTTTTATCACCGGTCACACCGAATATTCACGTCATACACTCGATGGTGAATATCGTCGCGATCTGGCAAAAAATCTGCCTATCGAAATACCAGTAAATTACTACCCGTCGGATGACACAGAAAAAGAACCGGTAATGCGCTGGCAATCAACAGCTAATTTATTGTTTTCAAACTGGCTGAATTATTACGTTTACCAGGAAACGCCTTACAATCTCGAAGAAATAAATTAGCTTTTACTGTTTAAAACTGCTGCCGTTGCTTTTTTTCTTTTGAGGTTTGACTTACTTTTGAGAATCAATTAAACCGAAATAAAAATGAAAAAAATCGCTGTGGTTCTGGCAGGAAACGGTGTTTACGACGGAGCTGAAATTCATGAAGCCACATTAACTATGTTGGCGATTGCCCGCAATGGAGCTCAATATCAGTGTTTTGCCCCCGATATCGAACAGGCGCATGTGGTGAATCACCTCACCGGAAAAGTGATGCCGGAAAAAAGAAATGTGCTGGTTGAAGCTGCCCGGATTGCCCGTGGAAATATCAAACCACTCTCGGAATACAAAGCTGAAAATTTTGATGCACTCATTTTCCCGGGAGGATTTGGAGTGGCAAAAAACCTGTGCACTTTTGCTTTCGATGGCATTAACTGTAAAGTAAATCCCGACGTTGAAAAGGCTGTGCGGGCCACTGCAGTTGCCGAAAAACCCATTGGTGCACTTTGCATTTCGCCGGTGCTGATTGCGAAAATTCTCACAGAAGTTGAGGTTACCATCGGAAATGATGAGGGAACAGCAGAAGCGATCGAAAATCTGGGAGCAACTCATATTAATTCAACACACGGAGAAATTGTGGTTGACGCAAAATACAAACTGGTAACAACTCCCTGTTATATGCTCAATGCAACCATCGACCAGATTGCCGACGGAGCTGAAAAACTTGTAAAGAAAATAATCGCACTTTCCTGAAAAATCTAAATAAAATGAATTTGGTTCCTTATGTTGATATACACACGCACAAACCGGAAATAGAAGAGAAAACGATCACGGTTCAGAATATTTTACCGAACGAAAAAATTGAAAAGTTTAGCGGAAGAAATTTTTATTCAGTGGGATTACATCCGTGGAATATAAGTGCTGAAGAAGTGAACGATGTGTTGATTTCGATGGTAAAGGAAGCGCTTGAAAATGATCATGTTTGTTTTGTAGGTGAATGTGGACTCGATAAATTAAAAGGCGGCGACTTTTCCGAGCAAATTCGGGTTTTCAGGGCTCATGCAGTTTTAGCCGATGAATTTAAACGTCCGCTGATCATTCATTGTGTGAAAGCGTACAATGAAATTCTGGAGATTCACCAGAAAATGCGGCCCGAAATGCCCTGGATTTTTCATGGTTATACCGGAGGATTGGAGTTAACAAAACAATTCGGCAAAAGAGGGTTTTTGTTTTCGTTTGGAAAAATTTTGTTTAATACGCGGGCAAAAGCCATCGAATCGTTAAAATGGTTGCCCATGGAAAGAATTTTTTTTGAAACCGATGAAGCCAAAATGAGCATTCAGGAAATTTATAACAAAGCCGCAAAATTGAAAAATGTGACACCCTATTTACTGGCACAGGAAGTCTGGAACAACTTCAATCGGGTTGAAAGTTCGCTGATCAGTAGATTCTGATACTATTTCCAATAAGTTAAAGTGTTTATATTCAATAGCTTAAATAAGTCTATTGTCGATTGAAGAAATTGAAATATAAAAAATTGGTAATCAGGAATAAAAGTTTACCTTTGGCACGTTATTTTGATGATAGTAGTTGGTTATCACTGGTCGCTGTCAGAATCTTAACAAGATGGTCTTTTTTTTACTGAATTTTTTAAGGCAGTCGGGCAGTTCTCCTTTCCTGGTATTTCTTCACGGTATTTCTCAAAAACAGGGTTTCCTTTTCAGATGATTTTACAGTTCCAGAAAGTAACACAGAGGTGGTGCTACTGTTGTGTAGTTAAAAATTCTGGTATTAATTTTTAAATTGTAACAAATGAACATTTATGTTGGAAATCTTCCATTCAATCTTGGATCTGAAGATTTAAAAGAAATTTTTGAAGAGTACGGTGAAGTAACAACAACTAAAATTGTGTCTGATAAACTATCAGGTCGCAGCAAAGGTTTTGGTTTTGTTGAAATGACGAACGATGAAGAGGCAAACAATGCCATTAAAGAATTGAACAATGCTGAAATCAGCGGACGTAACATTAAAGTTAACGAGTCGCTTCCGAAACCTGCAGGCGAAAGCCGTGGTGGTGGTGAACGTCGCAGCTTTGGCGGTGGCGAACGTCGCAGCGGAGGTTTTGGCGGAGAACGCCGTGGCGGTTTTAATGGTGGCGGTGATCGTCGTAACAGCGGTGGTGGTTTTGGTGGCGGCCGCAGAGAACGCTATTAAGAAATGAAAGGTACCGTAAAATGGTACGATACGGTAAAGGGATTTGGTTTTATTCAATCGGAAGACAATAGAGATTTCTTTGTGCATCGTACCGGGGTGAAAGACAATGTTTTTTCACTCGAAGCAGGTCAGAATGTCGAATTCGAAACAAAAGAAAGCGACAGAGGACCGGTGGCTATCAATGTAGAAACGGTTTAATACATTATCGATATAAAACGGGGGCTGATTCAGTCCCCGTTTTTTTTCAAAAATCCGGGAGCAACTAACCGATATTAATCAGCAATTATGGTAGTTGCGCATGTTCAGTTTTATTAAGGCTCCTTTATACAGAATATTACTTATAGATTTCCGTCTCGTGATTTACGGATTTCTTGAACATTTTACTCAAAAGTTAATATCATTTGAAAACATCAAAACGGGAATGTTGATTATCTTTGCAGCTTTTAAAAAACGCTGTTAAAATTTCAACATAAGTTTGAAAATTCAGGGTTTAGTAAAGTTATTAAAGGACGTTTTAATTCCGATTTCGGAATCTAATTAAAAAGCATTAAAAAATGACGGGCACGATTGCAAAATTTCTGAAATCTAAAGTTCTATTATTTAAAGAACTTTCAGAAGAACGTATTATTGAGATTGTTAAAGCTTCAAGAGTAGCTTATTACGAAATCAACGAACCCGTAATTAGATTAGGGGAAGAGGCTACATTTCTGGGAGTAATACTCGAAGGCGAACTGAAAATTTCAGGTGTTGCCGAAGGTGGTATTCAAAAACAGGTTGGCTTTTTTAATAAAGGAGACACTTTTGGCGAAATGGCTTTGATGTCGCGCGACAGAATCATTGCTGATTTAATTGCCAATTCACATTGTAAAATATTACGAATACCGGTAGAAATTTTTCAATCGGTTCTGATGTCGGAACCTGTATTTTTACAATATGTTTCAAAAACCATTATGGACCGCATCAAACAACTCGCCGAAGACCCGAATAAAGCTTCACTCACATTACAAACCGGAGATGACCCCACTGCGTTAATGCTGAAAGGCGAAAGACCGGAAAAAATACTGGTTATTAACAGTGGCTCATCATCAATAAAATACGCATTCTTCGATTCTGAAAATAAAGAAAACAGAGCATCGGGAGGTGTTGAACGGATTGGGATGTCAGGTACTTTGCTGAAATTTAAAGGTCCCCGCGGTGAAGTAAAGCTGGAGTTGGAAAAAGGCGGATATTCCGAGGCTCTTCATTCGATATTAAAAGTTCTTTCGGATAAAAAAACGGGGGTAATAAAAAATCCGGCTGACATCAGTGTGGTTGGTCACAGAATGGTTCATGGCGGAGAAAAATTCAGCGAATCGATTGTTGTAAACGACGAGATTCTGGACGAACTTGAAAAACTGAACCCGCTGGCTCCGTTGCACAACCCGGTAAATATTGCCGGAATCAGGGAAGCCAGAAAAGTGTTTTCTTCGGTTCCGCACGTGGCTGTTTTCGACACAGCATTTCATTCAACGTTGCCATCGTATGCCTATTTGTATGGTTTGCCTTATGAATATTATGAAAAACATGGTGTCCGTCGTTATGGATTTCACGGAAGTTCACATTCTTATGTTTGTCTGAAAGCTTCGCGTTTCCTTCAGAAAAGAATCAATGAACTGAAAATAACCAGTTGTCATTTGGGCAACGGCGCATCAATTGCTGCGGTGGAACACGGTCGTTCGGTAGATACAACCATGGGATTTACGCCCGGTGAGGGATTGATAATGGGAACCCGTTCTGGAGATCTGGACCCGGGTGTAATTACGTATCTTCAGCGTGAAGAAGGACTTTCGACTGCCGATATTGATCAGTTGCTGAACCGAAAAAGCGGATTGCTCGGGCTTTCTGGAATTTCAGGTGATATGCGTGAAATTGAGGAAGCAGCAGCAAACGGAAACACACGTGCTCTTATTGCCTTAAAAGCATTCAGTTATCGGATCAGGAAATACATTGGTGCCTACATGGCTGCCATGGGAGGTACAGATGTACTGATTTTCACCGGGGGCATCGGACAAGGTAGTCCGGGGGTCAGGTCGCTTGCCCTGCAGGGGTTGCAGTGCATGGGTATTCATCTCGATGACCAGAAAAACCGCGAAGCTGATGGTTTTAATGGTGGCGTGAGCGTGATTTCGGCTGATGATTCGCCTGTAAAAGTATTGATTGTACCAACCGACGAAGAGAAAATGATTGCCCGTGAAACGCTGCGTGCAATCAGTCGTTCTTATTTAAAAGAAGTCAGAAAAACACAACAGACTGAACCTTTTTTATTGGAAGTTTCAGCACATCATATTCATTTGTCGCAGGAACATGTTGAAGCCTTGTTTGGTAAAGGACATCAACTTACATGGCACAGCGACCTTTCGCAACCCGGACAATTTGCCTGCAAAGAGCAGCTCACAGTAGTGGGCCCAAAAGGAAATATAGAGCGATTGCGGGTTTTAGGGCCTGTGCGAAAAGAAACCCAGATTGAGATTTCAATGACCGAACAGTTTAAGCTGGGAATTCATCCGCCGATTCGCGAATCGGGTGACCTCGGTGGTACACCCGGATGCACCCTCGAAGGGCCTGCCGGCTCAGTGATCATCGACAAAGGTGTAATTTGCGCATTACGACACATTCACATGCACCCCGAAGATGCACTTAAATATGGCGTTAAAGATAAAGCCACTGTGAGGGTAAAAGTAATGGGTGACCGCGAACTGATTTTTGGCGATGTTCTGATCAGAGTTAGTCCGACTTACAAACTGGCGATGCATATTGATACCGATGAAGCCAATGCCGCCAACCTGAAAACTGGCGACATGGTTTATATTGATGGAATACAACACGAAACTTTATAAATCAAGACAATAAAAAAGAGACTGCCCATTCGGGCAGCCTCTCCAACAGTGCATCTGTTTTTTCTAACTAAACACTATAAAATATTGAACATCTGACTTTATAATTCCTTTAAACTGATTGCCGTGCCCCCACCTGGCGCAAGATTCAATTCAATTTCAGATGTGGCATCCACTTCAATTTCTTCAATCACAACCGGATAAGGATTTGTTTTCCAATGGGCATCGGGTGCATCTTTAAAGATTTTTGCCCTGTACCTTTTCCCCTTTTTCAAAAAACTGAGCTTGATTTTCAGCAAACGTGCATTTTCGTCGGTTATGGCGCCCAGATACCAATCTCCCGAATATTTGTCTTTGCGCGCCGTTACTACATAATCTCCAATTTTCCCTTCCAAAACAATCGTCTTTGCCCAATCTACCGGAACAATCCTGATAAATTCAAATTCCGGTTTATCAGAATAATTTTCCGGTAAATCTGATGCCATCTGTAACGGGCTGTATATAACCACATAAAGAGCCAATTGTTTGGCAAGAGTAGTTTGAACACGGGTATTCGGAAAAACAGGATTATTAAAATTAAAAGTTCCGAATGTAAAATCCATCGGACCAGCCAAACCGCGTGTAAACGGAACCACGCAGGTATGCTCCGGAGGATTTCCTCCATCCTGCGACCATGCATCATATTCCTGCCCGCGAACTCCTTCCTGTGTCATAAAATTCGGATATGTGCGCTGCAAACCAGTAGGCATAACCGGTTCGTGATTATCCACCATAATCTGGTATTTTGCCGCAGTCTCAATTACTTTGCGGTAATGACGGACTCCATATTGACTACTGTGACGCTCTTTTTTATCGAGCAATGCATTCACATATCCCGTTTTTACCGAATGAATCCCTTTTGATTGTAAAAAAGTGAAAGCCGAATCAAGTTGGTTTTCATAGTTAATTGTTGCCCCGCCAGTTTCATGATGTCCAATAATTTCGACGCCTTTTTCGTTTGCGTATTTTACGATTTCATCAATATCAAAATCGGGATAAGGTTTTGTAAAACTGAATTTATCACCGTTGGCCACCCAATCGCTGTCCCAGCCATAATTCCAGCCTTCAACCAGAACACCCGGAATTTTATGCGCTGCCGCAAAATCAATGTATTCTTTCATATTTTGGGTGGTGGCGCCATGTTTTGGTCCTTGTGCCCAGGTATATTTTGCCATGTGCATTCCCCACCAGATTCCCACATATTTCGAAGGACGAATCCAGGAAGTATCCTCAATATTTGATGGTTCATTAAGATTGAGCATCACACGGGCATTTGCAAGTTGGTTCAGGTTGTCAGCCAAAACAATGGTACGCCAGGGTGTGGTAAAAGGTGTTTTTGCATACACTTTCACGCCAGTTGACCAGGGAGTCAGATCTGCTTTCAGTGTCGTCCCTGAAACCGGGTAAAGATTCATTTTGGCATAATCAACCAGTTTTGCCTCGTGTAAAAGTATGAAACCACCGCCGGAAGTTTCAATTGTAACCGGCGTGGTTACTGTATCTGATTTACTTACTGGCTGTTTTTTCCAGATCACTTCGTAATATTCGCCTTTGTATGCCGGAATTGTCCAGGCTGAATCATCGGCCACTAAAGCAAACTCTGTCAATTCATCCGCAATTTCAAACTCATGCAGGTTTTGCTGCTCCGGAAATTCGTAACAAAATCCCACTCCCTCATCAAACGCACGGAAAACAATATTCAGCAACCGCTGTTTGCCCGAATTTTCCTGCAAACTGATTTTTAACCCGTTATAATGATTTCGTACTTCAATTTCCTCTCCCCAGGGTTGCTGCCAGGTTTCGTTAAGCGAATCAACCGAAACATCAATAATTTTAAAACCGGAACAAAGCGAATCTTCAACATTCAGTTTAAAGCCAAGTTTTGAAGCGGCAATAACATCTTTACCATTTTTCTGAACCGAATAAAATGGGATCCCGTCAGACAAGGAAAAAGTCACTGCAATTTTTCCGTCAGGTGATGTAAGCTGTTCAGTTTTGTTATTTCCGCAAGCCATAAAAAGAGCCACCGAAATCAACAGAATATTGATTTTCAGAAATTTGTTTCTCATAGTAATATGTTAGTCTTGTTTATCTTACACCCGGATATCCGTTTGATTGCTGGATATTTTCGTTACGTTCAAGTTCAAGTTGAGGAATAGGCTGAACATACGATTCATCACCTTTCCAGGTAATATTGCCATGACGGGTTTCCTTGTAAAACTCAGCTTCAAGAGGGCCGATTTTCCAGCGGCGGACATCCCACCACCATTGACCTTCGGCAAAAAGTTCCGCCCAGCGTTCGTATTTTAAGACATCGTGTGCCAGATGATCTGTCTCATCGGCTGTTTTCGTTCTGTCGTACAAACTTTTATAGTCATACGGACACGGTGCGTCAGTAGAAAAACCATAAGCCCTGCGATGTACTTTGTTGATGTATTCCAGCGCCACCGCCTGATTTTCATCTTTTATCAGTTCGGCATACAACAAATAAATATCAGCCAAACGTACAACCGGATAATTGGCGTCGCTGCTCTGGTTTTTGCCAAACGGTGCTGGCCCCATTTCCACACCGCGGATATTGGTGAACTTCCGATGTTGCCAGGTTAGTAAATCGGGACGGTTATTCACCTCGCTCGATCGGTCGTAGAAAGTAATTTTCCCCTTATCGTTAATGTATTCATCCACGTAAGGCTGACCAGCTGCCAGTTTTAACCGTGGATCAACCAGATCAGCATTGTTTTTCAGTGAAAGGCTTTTCTGCCTGTATTCAGCATCTTCGGTCCGATAAGGATAATTGTCGATTGCACGTGGTTTGGAGGAAGCAAAGGTTTCGCTGAAAGTTCTTCTCGGCACTGTATCACCTCCAATTCCATAAAATCCGAAACGACGGATGTTGGCATCGTGAATAAAATTATTACCCCATTCACTGCTTTTTTTCGAGGTGATGATATCGTTTTCCTTGGAAAGCGGGTCAACAGCTCCTTCCACATTGGGACGAAAGCGAATATCAAGATCCATGTACCACGGAGCCATTACCATCGGCATTCCGCTGCCGGTGGTATATCCGGCCCATGGCCCGCTCTGGTTCCAGTTGATGGTCATACTCAGTTCATACAGCGACTCGGAGTTAAACTCGTTGGCTTCATTACCATAAAACATATCGTGGTAAACTTCAGGGGTTGCCAGTTTTTTCCCGCTTGCGTTGATGATATTTTCCATCAGTGATTTTGCTTTGGCCTTATTTTCAGGAAAAATATAGAGCGACTGCATGTAAACTTTCGCCAACAAACCTTTTACAGCCCACTCCGATGCCCGGTATTTGTCATTGTGCCCGGTAAGTAATGGAATCGCTTCTTCAAGGTCTTTAATCACAAATTTCCAGGTGTCGGTTACCGTTGCCCGCGGTCTTTTCATGGTTTCGAGATCGGTAGCCACTTTATCGAAAAGCGGAAATCCCCAGCCATCGGGTTTTATTTCGAAGAAAATCTGCCCGTGCCAATATGCAAGCGCGCGGTTAAACAAAGCCTGCCCCAGCATGTAATTGAGTTGCGCCTGTTCACTATCTGTGGAATATTCTTTTC